>CAIYUN010000017.1 GCA_903929355.1 uncultured Opitutaceae bacterium | reverse complement strand
GGTGCGACACGAGCGCGCTCTCGACCTCGGCCGTGCCAATGCGGTGGCCGGAGACGTTGAGCACGTCGTCGATGCGGCCCACCACCCAGAGGTAGCCGTCCTGGTCGAAACGCGCGCCGTCACCCGCAAAATAATAGCCGGGCAGCTCGCTCCAATACTGCTGCTTGAACCGCGCGTCGTCACCCCAGAGCGTGCGGAGCATCGCCGGCCAGGGATTTTTCAGGAACAGCCGGCCACCGCTGCCGCGCGGGACCTCCGCACCGTGGTCGTCCAGCACCTTGGGCACGACCCCGAAGAACGGCAGCGTGCAGGAGCCCGGCGTGGTGGCGGTGACCCCGGGCAACGGCGTGACCATGATCATGCCCGTCTCGGTCTGCCACCACGTGTCCACGATGGGGCAGCGTTTCTTGCCGATCAGCGTGTGATACCACATCCAGGCCTCGGGGTTGATGGGCTCGCCGACGGAGCCGAGCAGGCGCAGCGACTTGAGGCTGTGCTTTTTCACGTAGTCGTCGCCCCAGCGCATGAACGCGCGGATGGCGGTGGGCGCGGTGTAGAAAATCGTGACCCCGTGGCGGTCAATCATGTCCCAGAAGCGGTCGGGCTCGGGATGGTTGGGCGCGCCCTCATACATGAGGACCGTCGCGCCATTGGCCAGGGGGCCATAGACGACATAGCTGTGGCCCGTGATCCAACCGATGTCGGCGGTGCAGAAATACACATCGGTCTCCTTGAGATCGAAGACGTATTTCGTGGTCATGGCCGTGCCGAGCAGGTAGCCGGCGCTGGTGTGGAGCACCCCCTTGGGCTTCCCGGTCGAACCGCTGGTGTAGAGGATGAAAAGCGGATGCTCGCTGTCATGGGCCGGAGCCTTGTGCTCGGCGGACTGGCCGGCCATCAGGTCGTGCCACCAGCGGTCGCGGCCCTCGGAAAACGCCACCGGCTGCCCGGTGCGCTTGAGCACGATCACATGCTGCACGGTCGGCGTGCCCGGGAGGGCGCGGTCCACGTTGGCCTTCAGCTCGATGATCTTGCCCCGCCGCCAGCCGCCGTCGGCGGTGATGACGACCTTGGCCTGGCAGTCGTTGACCCGGTCCTTGATCGCCTCGCTGGAGAAACCGCCAAAAATAACCGTGTGGATCACCCCCAGCCGCGCACACGCGAGCATGGCGACGGCGGCCTCCGGCACCATCGGCAGGTAAATCGCGGCGCGGTCGCCCTTGGCCAGGCCGAGCGCCGTGAGGGCGTTGGCCAGCTGGCAGACCTCGCGGTGGAGCTGCTTGTAGGTGATCGTGCGGACCTCGCCCGGCTCGCCCTCAAAAATGATCGCGGCCTTGTTTTCGCGCGCGGTGCCGAGGTGGCGGTCGAGGCAGTTCGCGGCGACGTTGAGCCGACCGCCGAGAAACCACTGCGCGTGCGGCAGTTTCCACTTGAGCACCTTCTTGAAGGGTTTTTGCCAGGTCAGGAGCGCTTTGGCCTGCCGGCCCCAAAATTTTTCTGGGGTGTTGACAGATTCCGCATAAAGCCTTTTATAGGCGGCATAACTCCCAAGGTTCGCTTGGCGTTGAAACTCGGCCGAAGGCCTGAATTTCCGGTGTTCCCGGGATACTGAGGTAATCGTCTGGTTCGTCACGTTGTTGTCTGTTTGGGGATGGAAATCGCGCAGAGCTAGCGCGTGTGGTTTCTTATCCCCGCCCGGACAATCAGCGTCAAGCGCAAGAACCTTCCACCCCCTGTTTCAGCTTTTTCCTCCTTCATGGCCCATCATCCAGCTAAATCCCCGGTCGCTTCCGCGCCGTCATCCGAATCCGCCGTTCCTCCCGCCGCGCCCGATGCCCGCGAGGGTGGCCCGGCCCCGGTCGCCGCGGTGGCCGTGGCGGAGGCCCCCGCCCCCACTCCCGCCCTGCCCGTGCCGGCGGCCACCCCCGCCGTGGTCGAGCGCCCGCCGGAAAACACCGTCAAGGTCTCGGGCGTCCTCGACATTGACTCGAAACGCGGCGACGGCGAGCTCCTCGACCTGGCGCGGTATGGCAAGCGCCGCGTCACCGACACCTTTGTCCCCAAGGAGCTCATCCGCCGCTTCCACCTGAAACAGGGCAGCGTCATCAGCGGCACCGCCTGGCCCGCCGAGGGAAAGTTTCCCAACCCCAAGATGAAGTTCATCGAGTCCGTGGACGGCCTCAGCATCGAGGCGCGCAAGGCCCGGCCCGACTTCATCAAGTTCACCGCCGTGTCGCCCGACAAACAGTGGAAGATGGAGCTCAAGGACGGCCGGCTCACCACGCGCGCCGTCGATCTCTTCTGTCCCATCGGCAAGGGCACCCGCGGCCTGATCGTCGCCCCGCCCCGCACCGGCAAGACCACCCTCCTGCGCGACATGGCTCTCGGCGTCCTGCAAAACCACCCGGAGTGCCATGTCATGATCCTGCTCGTGGACGAGCGCCCCGAGGAGGTCACCGACTTCAAGCGCAGCGTCCCCGCCGCCGAGGTCTGGGCCTCGTCCAACGACGAGGACGTGGACAACCACATCCGCGTGGCCGACGTGTGCATCGAACATGCCAAGCGGCTGGTCGAGGCCGGCCAGCACGTCGTGCTCTTTCTCGACTCGCTCACCCGGCTCGCCCGCGCGCACAACGCGCAGAAAAACTCCGGCCGCACCGGCTCGGGCGGCCTCGACGTGCGCGCGCTCGAGCGCCCGCGTCAGCTCTTCGCCGCCGCCCGCAACACGGAGGAGGGCGGCAGCCTCACCATCGTCGCCAGCGTGCTGGTGGACACGGGCAGCCTGATGGACCAGGTGATCTTCCAGGAGTTCAAGGGCACGGGCAACATGGAGCTGGTGCTCGACCGCAAGGCCGCCGAGATGCGCCTGTGGCCCGCGATCAACATCGCCTCGTCCGGCACCCGCAAGGAGGAGCTGCTGATCGACGCGAAGACCCTCGAGGGTATCCACTTTTTCCGCCGCGCGCTGGTGCAGCAGAAAATCGAGGAGGCCACCGAGACCATGATCGCCCGTCTGTCGAAGACCAAGACCAACGCGGAGTTTCTTAAGCTGATCGCCCGGTGAAAATAATTCTATCTACCCCCCGCGTTCAAATCAATGGGTGAAACTTGAAAGGAGGGCGATGCTGACGCCATCCGACACGCGTCAGATATACTTGGCTCTTGCAACCCTGTAATCAACTCCTGGCACCAAATCCGGAACCTGGTTTTTGGACACCGTGAATCTGAGCGTGGCTGCTGTCCTGAAAAGGTTCTTGCCGCATTGGGGGCAATTATCCCCAAGGACATATAATTGCTGCTTCTTCTTGCCGCTCTTTTTGGCTGCGGATTCCAAAATCCAACCCTCCCAGCCGCAAGCATCCGGGTCACAGCCGCAGACAGAATAGGTGACCCAAACTTCGTTTGGCAACACGACATCCGTGGACTTGAGCTCCAGCCGCTTCTTAAATTTTCGTGGGAAGCACATCGGTTGTCTTCAAGGGAAGTCCGGCTGTGTTCAGGCAACGGCGAGCTTACGGCAGCTTTGACTGTACCAGCTTGCTGACGGCGCCGAAGTCCATCAGCCCGGCGTCGGGGTGCTGCTTGAGCGCGCCAATCACCTTGCCCATCTCTTTCTTTGAAGTCGCGCCGGTGGTCTTGATGGCCTCGGTCACGATGACCTCCAGTTTCGCGGCGTCGAGGCCGGCGGGGAGATATTTCTCCAGCAGCTTGAGCTCGGCGGCGTTGGCGGCGGCGAGATCGGCGCGGCCGGCCTTTTCAAACTCGGCCTTCGCGTCCGTCAGATTTTTGACCACCTTGCGGAGGGTCGCGAGCGCGAGGGCGTCGTCGATCGGCTTGGCCTGATCCATTGAGGCGCGCTGAATCGCGGCGTCGCCGCTGCGCAGGCTGGTGGATGCAACCGTATCGCGGGCCTTCACGGCGGTGATGATGTCGGCGCGGAGGGTTTCGTAGATCGTGGGCATGGGGCGGCCACCCTGCGCGAACCCTCCGCCGGTGTCGAGCCAGCAAACTTTGGAACAGAAGCCAACGAAGGAAACGAAGCGACCTCTCCGCTCCAACCGTCCCGGTTCCATGCGTTCGCCCAGACCCTTGATCGCCGGACAGGTTGAATCTCTTCGTTCCCTTCGTTGCCTTCTGTTCAAATCAAGTCCCATCCTTTCCTTCATGCCTTCCAACGATCCGCTGCACGGGCTCACCCTCGAGGCCATTCTGACCGCGCTCGTCGCGCAGCTGGGCTGGGAGGAGATGGGCCGCGAGGTTTCGATCCGGTGCTTCACGCACGACCCCAGCGTCAAATCGAGCCTGCAGTTTCTCCGCCGGACCCCGTGGGCGCGGAAGAAGGTTGAGACGCTTTATCTGCGCATGATCTCGCGCCAGCCATAAAGCCCGGCACGAATTTCACGAACGCACCTCAGGTGCTGGCAGGCTCACGGACGGCGCGCGCCGGCGGTGGCGCCCCACCTCGATCCCGCCGCGCGCAGAGCGCCCGGCCCACCGCGGGTGGCAAGAAACGGAGATGCGCCCAGCCGCTTTCTCCTCTGAAAATGGGCAGAAAAAAGCGCCGACCCTGCGGTCGGCGCTTGAAGCTGACAGATAACCCGAAGGTTATTTCTTGCCCTTGGAGGCAGGTTTCTTCGCCGTTTTCTTGGCGGGTTTTTTGGTGGCCATGCAACACTGTCAGGGAAATTTTCTCCGGTGGCACGCTTTAATTTTAATTTATTTGCGAAATTTTAAAAAGTGAAATTGCGGAAGTTTTGCCGTGAGGGCCGCCCGCAAGCCCGATCCCACGACGCGCTCAGGCCTCGAGCACCACGTCGCCCTGCGGCAGCGCAACGCAGGCGAGACAGGATCCCGGCTCGGGTTTGCTGCCGGGCTCGTTCGCGTAGGTCACGTTGCCGCTGCGGATCGCGGTGAGGCAGGTGCCGCACTGGCCGGCACAGCAACCTGACGCGATCGCCACGCCGTTGGCCGTGGCGAGCTCAAGCAGATTGCCGGCCGTGCCGTCCCAGACCGCAGTCTTGCCGCTCTTGCCAAAGGTGATCTTGGGTTTGGCGGCCGCGTCGGCCGCGTCGGCCGCCACCACGGCGGCCGGGGCGGCCTTCTTCACGCTCGCGGGTCCGAACGCCTCGTAATGCACGCGTTCGTCGGGCACGCCCCAGGCGGCGAGCCCCTTGGTCACGGTCTCCATCATCGGACCCGGGCCGCACATGTAGAAATCGAAGTTGTTTGAGGGCAGCAGCTCCTTGAAAAGTTCCACGCTCACGCGACCGTGGTGCTGGTAGTCCTTGCCCAACGCATCGGCCGCGACCGGGTTGGAATAGCAGACGTGGAGCCGGATGTTGTCATGCTTTTCCGCCAGCGCGGCGACGTGATCCTTCATGATGTGCTCGGCGCCATGACGCACCCCATAGAACCACCAGATCTCGCGTTTCACGCCGCTCTCGATGATCTCGTTGAGCATGCTCACGCAGGGGGTGATGCCGACCCCGCCGGAGATCAGGACCACCGGAGACTGCTTGGACGTGTCGAGGTAAAAGTGGCCGCCCGGCGCCTTCACATCCAGGATGGCGCCCTCGTGGATGGTGTCGTGGAAAAAATTGGAGGCGACCCCGGCCGGGTGTTCCGGCTTGGCGGGCGGACAGCGCTTGATGGTGACCCGGTAGAAATCCGGCCGGGCGCAGTCGCTCAGGCTGTAGCAGCGGATGACCTTCTTTTTCTGGTTCGGCACCTCCAGCTCAAAGGTGAGATACTGGCCGGGCTTGAACGCCGGCAGAGCCTTCTTGTCGTGCGGCACGAGATAGAACGAGGTGGCGTCGCTGGTCTCGGGCACTTTCCTGGAAACGGAAAATTTGCGGATGCCATTCCACGGGCTGCCGCTCTCCTCGACCTTGCGCAGGGTGCGGCGCGCGTCCTGCAGGCGCACCATCAACAAGTCGCGGTTGACGCCCTCGGCCAGGGTCTGCGCCCGCAGCAACCGCAGCTCGCCCCAGACCAGGGCGGCCAGCTGGCCGGCAACCAAGGCGAGGATGACGGCACCGACGAGTTCGAGGACGAGGATGAGCATGGGGGAATTGATTGAACAGTTGGGGCGGAGCACAAGTGAAAACCACCCGGGATGAGCCTGGAGCCGGCCTCGGCCCCGGCATGCGACCGTCCGACGGACCGGACCACCGGTCGCGCCGGCCATTTTTCTCCGGTCCGAATTCCCGTCAAAAAACCAAACATAGCTATTGCCTTTCCGACGCTGATTCGACCATTCATTCCGGCCACAACCCACCCTCCCATGCCACGCTTTTTCCCGACCCGTCTTGCCCTTCCCCTACTCCTCGCCGCCCTCGGCGCGCATCCGGCGGCCGCGCAGTCGGATCCGTCAAAGATCAGCGGCCCCGACGCGTGCGCCGCCTGCCACAAACTGGAGGCCGCCGCCTGGCAGGAGATGCACCATTTCAAGACCTTTGACGAGTTGCACCGGCGGCCGGAGGCCAAGGATATCGCCGGCAAGCTCGGCATCGCCAACATCAAAACCGAGAGCACCTGCGTGCAATGCCACTACACCTCGATGGGGCCGGCCGGCGCAGCCAAGGCCATCGCCGGCGTTTCGTGCGAGCTCTGTCATGGCGCGTCCGTGGACTGGGTGAAGGTGCACAACGACAAGAACAACCCCAACCATATTGCCGACGCCGAAAAACTCGGCTTCATCTCGCCCGGCAACATCTACAAACTGGCCTCCAACTGTTTTCAGTGCCACACGGTCCCGAACGAGAAGCTTGTGAACACCGGCGGACACCAGGTCGGCAGCGCCCTGGAGCTGGTCTCCTGGACCCAGGGCGAGGTGCGCCACCATTTCCTGAGCGGCAAGACCAACACGGAGGACACCCCCGAGCGCAAACGCCTGCTTTATCTGATCGGTCGCGTGGTTGACCTGGAATACAGCCTGCGGGGCATCGCCAATGCCGTGGAAAAGGGCAATTTCGTGAAAGGCATGAACGTCCGCATCGTGTCCGGCAAGGCCGAGCTGCAGAAGATCGCCGACGCGCTGCCCGACGGCGCCGCCAAGACCGATGTCCTCGCCGTCATCGCCGCCGCCCCCAAGCCCGCCGCCGCCGCCGATGGCGCCGGCCTCAAGATCACCAACAAGGACGACATCCTCGCGGGGGTGAAGACCATCTCGGCGCTCGGGCAGAAGATGAGCGACACCTACAAGGGTGCGGATCTGGCGGCGCTCGACCCCCTCATCCCAACCGCCAACCAAGGCACCCCGTACACTCCGGCCCCCTGAACGGCCGCCGGGGGCCCGCCCGGCCGGCCCCCCTTGAAATCTCCGACCTCCCACCATGGCTGAAATCACCGCGACCATCTCGCGCCCGCAGCGCTGGGATGTGCCGTTTGACGACAAGATGGATGCGGCGGCGGTGGACCGCCTGCTCGCCATCCCACCGTTCAGCCGGATTGACGCCAGCCAGTTTCCCAAGAGCACCCCGCTGCGGGACATTTTGCTCAATGACACCAGTCTGCGGGTTTTCCGCAAGGGCGAGGTGATCGTGCGCGAGGGCGACTACGGCAACTCGGCATTTTTCATCCTGCGGGGCTCGGTCACGGTCACGCTGGGCAAGAACGCGATCCCCGCCGCTTTGCTGGGCCGGCGGGAGACGCGCAAGAAAGGC
Source organism: uncultured Opitutaceae bacterium (assembly GCA_903929355.1). GTDB lineage: Bacteria > Verrucomicrobiota > Verrucomicrobiia > Opitutales > Opitutaceae > CAIYUN01. Next base: position 181,202 of record CAIYUN010000017.1, on the reverse strand, counting down.
CTGCTCGAGACCCTCGGCCAGCTCTGGGGCAACCCGGCCCAGCCCGAGATGCGCGACGTGAGCCGTTATCAGTCCGCCAAAACGGCCGCGCGCGGCGGCGTCGAATCCCGGGGCCCCTTTGGCCGGACCCAGTCCCCCTTTCAGACCCCGGGCACTGCGGTGTTCCTTCACGACGTGCCGGCGGTCCTCAAGGGCGGGACCGCCACCCTTCAGGCCGGCGTCTTTTTCGGCGAGATCGCCGCGCTCGGCCGCACGCCCCGCACCGCCACGATCATCGCCGCCGAGGGCAGCGAGCTGCTGGAAATCCGCTGGCAGGGCCTGCGCGAGCTGCGCCTCCGCGCGCCGGAGATCAAGCAGTTCGTCGACGAAAACTACCGGAAATACTCCCTCGAAAACCATCTGCGCGAGACCCCCTATTTCAAGGATCTCTCCCCGGCCGAGCTGAAGATCGTCGCCGACCAGACACGCTTCGAGACCTATGGGGCGTTCGACTGGCAGACCGATTACAAGAAGAACCGCGACACCGACCCTGTCGCCCGGCTGCGCGGCGAGCCGGTCATCGCCGAGGAGGGCCAGTATGCCAACGGGCTGATCCTCATCCGCGCCGGTTTCGCGCGCCTCAGCCAGAAATACAACAACGGCGAGCGCACCGCGCTCTACCTTGCCCGCGGCCAGATGTTCGGCCTCCGGGAGATCGCCCACAACTGGCGGACGAAGGAGAGCACCCCCCTCCGCTACACCCTGCGCGCCCTCGGCTACGTGGACGTGCTGGTGGTGCCCACGTCCGTGGTGGAACAATACATCATGCCGAAGATCCCGGCGGCCGAGATGCCCCCGCCGATCCCGCCCCTGCAGGGGAACACGACGCTGGTCTCGCCGCTCGACCAGGTGCACGGCAAGATCCCGACCGATTTCATCGAGTTCCTGGTGGACAACCGCTTCATCAACGGCCGCGCCACCATGCTGATCGACCTGAACCGCTGCACGCGCTGCGACGACTGCGTGCGGGCCTGCGCGGCCGCCCACGACAACAATCCCCGTTTCATCCGCCATGGCCCCCAGCTGGGTCATTACATGGTGGCCAACGCCTGCATGCACTGCCTCGACCCCGTCTGCATGATCGGCTGCCCCACGGGCGCGATCTCACGCGACGCCACCGGCGGCCAGGTGGTCATCAACGACACCACCTGCATCGGCTGCTCCACCTGCGCGAACAGCTGCCCCTACAATAACATCCAGATGGTGGAAATCCGCGACGACCGCGGCGAGCTCATCCTCGACCAGGAGAAGAAACCGGTGAACAAGGCGGCCAAATGCGATCTCTGCCTTGAGCAGGTGACCGGGCCCGCCTGCGTGCGGGCCTGTCCGCATGACGCGCTCACCCGGCTGAACATGCAGGAGACCGACCAACTGGCCCAATGGCTGCAACGCTGATGCGCTTCGCCCGCCGCCGCCTCCTCAACACCCTCGTGCTCGTGGCCGCCGGTGCCGCGGCCTGGGGCTGGGTGCGCCGCGCCGACACCGTCCTGCAGCCCACCTCGCTTTTCACCGGGCTGGCGCTCCTGGCGGTTTGTCTCGGACTGGCCTTGTTCAATGCCCGCAAGAAACTCCCCTTCATCCCGCTGCTGCGGGCCGCCACCTGGACCCAGATCCATGTCTATGTGGGCTGGTTCTCGATCCTGCTTTTCCTGCTGCACGTCGGCTTTCGGCCGCCTTCCGGGGTCTTCAACATCACCCTGGCCGTCGTCTTCGGGCTGGTGGCGGCCAGCGGCGTGTTTGGTCTGGTCTTCTCGCGGGTGATGGCCTTCCGGCTCACCCTCCACGGCGAGAACGTGATGTTCGAGCGCATCCCCGCTCTCCGCGCCCAGCTCCAGCGGGAGGCCGAGGCCATCGTGGTCAAAAGCGTGGAGGAGACCAAATCCACCACCATCGCCGACTTCTACGCCACCCGGCTCCAGCCGTATTTTGCCCGGCCGCGCAGCCGCCTGCGCCATGTGCTCGGGCTGGAGTCGCCGCTGAAGGGGGTGCTCACCGACCTCCGTCTGCTCAAGCGCTACACCAACGAGCGGGAGCACGCCATCCTCGCCGAACTCGTGGACTGCGTCGAGGCCAAGGACAATCTCGACTTCCAACTGGCGGGCCAGGGCCTGCTGAAATACTGGCTTTTTGTCCATATCCCGCTCACCGCCAGCCTGCTCATCCTGGGTGCGGTCCACGGCCTGATCGCGTTCACCTATGCCGGAGGCTTCCGCTGAACCGCCATGAAACGCCTCCAGCCCTTCGATTTCAAAGGCAGCCGCTATGAGCGCCCCAACCAGAACTGGGTCTGCGGGCGCAAGGACTGCGGCGACGCCTGCCCGCTGGGGCCTGATCCCAAGGGCACCTGTCGCGCCACCACCGAATGCAAGCCGCGCAAGGAGGGTGCCCGCTGGTTCTGCACCCGCACCGACGCGCGCGGCGGCAAATGCCCCGACGGCCCCCGGCCGGATGGATCCTGCTGCCGCACGATTCCGCCGTGTACGCCGCGTCGCAGCGTGCGCGCCCGTCGCGGCCAGGCCGTTTTTCTGGTCTCCGCCCTCACGCTCGGGGGCGTGCTGCTCGCCCTTGGCCTCAACAACCGGGACCGGACGTTCAACCCCGGACCGCTGACCGCCGCGCATGCCTCCAGCGCGGCCAACTGCGATCTTTGCCACACCGCCGCGCAACTTGGGGCCAAGGGCTGGCTGGCCGGTGCCTTCACGTCCCCCAGCGGGCACGTCGACTCGCAGCTGTGCCTGAAATGCCACAACTTCGGTCCGCAGGCCGAGCAGCCCCACAGCCTCGCCCCCGTCGCGCTCGCCGCGCTGACCAAAAAAGTTTCGGTCGCCGCGGGCATCCCCGGCCCCACCCCCGGGCATCCCGTCGGTGACGCGGCGGGTCTGGCGTGCGGCACCTGCCATCAGGAGCACCACGGCAGCGAGGCCAACCTCAAAAATCTTGCCGACGCCAGTTGCCAGGTCTGCCATTCGGTCCAGTTCGCGGGCTTTGGCTCGGGCCATCCCGAGTTTGGCGCGTTTCCGTATTCCCGCCGCACCCGCATCGAATTTGACCACCAGGCGCATATCGCCGGTTATTTTCCCGCCGCAGCCAAACAGGGCCAGACTCCGCCCACGCAGTGCAACGACTGCCACACCACCGGCACGGACAACCGGCTGATGCTCGTCAAGAGTTTCGCGGTCACCTGCGCGGCCTGCCACCTTGACGGCATCACCAAGCCCGGGACCAAGGGCCTCGCCATCCTGGGCATCCCGGGCCTCGACAAGAAATCCCTCGACGCGAAGACCACCGGCATAGGCGGCTGGCCGGCCGACGCCGACGGCGATCTCACCCCCTTCATGCGACAGTTGCTCGGTACGGATCCCAAGGCCGCCGCCGCCCTCGCCACCCTCCAAGGCACCGACCTGACCAACCTGGCCGGGGCCAAACCCGAAACCCTCGCCGCCGCCAGCGACCTGGCCTGGGCCGTCAAGGAGCTCATCGCCGACCTGATCACCAACGGGCACTCCGCCCTGCAAAAACGCCTTGGCACCGGCGTGCCGGTGACGGCGCTCGGCCAGCTCCCGCCGGAAAGCGCGCAGGCCTTCACCCAAGCCGGTTGGTGGCCCGATCTCCTGGCCGAGGTCGCCGCCCACCGCGCGGGCCGGGCGGTCGCGCCACCGCCGGCCCCGCCCGTCCCGGTCGCGGTGAGCCAGCCGAGCCCACCCCCGTCCTCCGTCCCGGCCAAGGCGGCCGGCAACGATCTGCTCGGCGGTGACGACCTGCTCGGCGGCGACACGCCCAAGACTGCCGCGGCCCCCGCCAAGCCGGTGGCAGCCGGCGATTTGCTCGGCGGCGACGATCTCCTCGGCGGGCCGACCCCGGCCGCTCCGACCACCCCGGCCGCCCCCAAGGCGCCGGAGCCCCTCGCACCGGAGAAGTGGGCGAGCGCCGGTGGCTGGCATGTTTCGCCCGCCGACTTCACCCTGCGCTACCGTCCCTCGGGCCATGGCGACGCCTTCCTGGCGGCGTGGCTGGATCTCACCGCCGGGGGCACGGCGCCCGAGTCCCGCGCCCTTTTCACCGCCATTGCCACCGCCAGCACCTGCACCAAATGCCACAGTGTGGACGCCGCGTCCGACGGGGCCGCCGCCGTGCTCGTCAACTGGCATGCCGCGGCTCCGGAACCCCAGATCCACACCTTCACGAAGTTCTCGCACGGCACCCATTTCAGCCTGCTGGATGAAAAGGGCTGTCAGACCTGCCATCAGTTCAAGGCCGCCGCCGGGACCACCTACACCGCAGCCTACAAGGACAACCTCGATCCCGCCAAATTCACGAGCAGCTTTCAACCCCTCAACCAGGCCGTCTGCGCGCAATGCCACACGGAGCACGGGGCCGGCACGAGCTGCCTGCTCTGCCACAACTACCACGTCGGCGATGTCGCCCCGGCCAAGGTCCGGGGGTACTTCCAACCGCCGGCGCCGAAGGCCTGAGGCCAGCGTCGCCTCTCCCATCTGGAGCTGCGGCAGTTTCGGACAATACCCGGAGTCGGGGTCGCCGCCGCTCCAGCGCAAAGTAGTGGTCGGCGTGCGGATCAGGAGATCCGGCCCACGACGCTGGCGACTGCGGCGCGGAAATGCCCGATGTCAAAGGGCTTGTTCAGGCAGGTCCGCCCGTGCCGGCGCAGGAATTCCTCAAACCGCTCGTTGATTACATCGCCGGTCATGAAGATCATCCGACCGGCGGCAGCCGCATCGTTGGCGGCCAGGTGTTCGTACAGCTGGATCCCGCTCATTCCCGGCATCTTCCAATCGCACACGATCACGTCAAATCCGCGCCGGCCCAGCGCCGTCAAGGCCAGTTCGCCGCTGCCCACGGACTCCACCGTGTAGCCCGCGCCCTCCAGCACCTCGCGACCCAGCGCCAGTATGCTCTCCTCGTCGTCAATGAGCAGCACGGCCGTGCCAGCGATCACGGGCGGGGCAAGAAAAGGGGCCGACGAGTCGCGCCGCAGGGCGGAAGGGAGATCGGTCACCGCCACGGGCAGTTCGATGATGAAGTTCGCCCCCCGGCCGAACTCGCTGCGCGCGAAGATCCGGCCCCCGTGTTCCTGGATAATCCCATACGAAAGGCTCAGGCCGAGGCCCGTGCCCTTTCCGACCGGTTTGGTGGTGAAGAAAGGGTCAAAAATCTTGGCGAGGTTCTCCGGCCGGATCCCGGGACCGTTGTCCTCAAACTCCACCCGCAGCACCCCGCCCGCCACCACCAGCCGGACCACAATCATGCCGTCCTGCCGGGCGGACTGGAGCGCCTGCCGGGCGTTGCCGAGGATGTTGATGAACACCTGCTGCAGCTGATGTGGGTCGGCCATGAGCGGGGGCAACCCCGGGGCGAATTCGCGGACGACCTTGATGTTAGTGGTGCGCAGGTCGTAAGCCATGATCTCCAGCACTTCCTCCACCAGCGCGTTCACGTGCACCAGCCGGCGCTCGGGCTGATGTTGGCGGGCAAAACTCAGGAGGCTGTGGACAATCTTGTGGCATCGGTGGGCCGCGCTGGAAATCCGGCTGAGATGCCCGCGAATCTTGCTGTCGGTCACCGTTTGCTCGAGCAAATCGGCGAAACCGATGACGGCCGTCAGCGGATTGTTCAGCTCGTGCGCCACCCCGGCGACAAACTGTCCCACGGCGGACAGTTTCTCGCTCTGGATCAACTGCACCTGCGTGCCCTTCAGCGTTTCGACCGTCTTCTCCAATTGGGTCCGCGAGCTTTGGAGACTGGCCGTCATGCCATTGAAGGCCACGGCGAGGTCGCCGCATTCATCGGCCGGAAAGCGTTCGATGCGCCGGGAAAAATCACCGCGCCCGATCGCCTCCGCGTTATCCCGCAGTTCGCGCAGCGGCTGCGTGATCCGGCTGACAAAAAACCAGACCACCAGCGTGCTGAGCAGGATGCCCCCGACGCTGACGAGCACCAACGTCTGCCGGGTGTCCGCCAGCGATCTCACGCTCTCCTCATACGAGGATAGCAGCAGGTAGCGAGGCCCGCGGGCGGCCGTGCCCGGCTCGACCACCGTGCGGGCGAGGTAATGCACCCCGCCCACCAGCACCGGCGCCGCATCTTCTCCCGGGGCGGCATCGGCCGGCGGGAGCGTCCTCAGCCAGCCGGTGGCGATGCCGGCTGGCAGCGTTGAATCGAGCGCCTCGTCACCGGCGATCAGCACAATCTCGGCATCGGTGAGGTTTTTCAGCTCATTTAGCGCCGTCTTCCCCACCGGGATGAAGGCCGCGAATACGCCGAGTACCGGCCCGCCCTCCCGCAGGCTGACCGGGAGCGCCACCACCGTGTAGACTCGGCCCGAAAGGCTGATTTGCGCATTGAACTCCACGTCGTGAAAGGCCGCGCCCACGAGCGGGGCAGCCGCCCGCGCAAAACTGTCCGGCGCAGGCGCGTCATCCTGCCGCGTGCTCGCAAACATTTCGTCCTTGGTGTAATAGAACAACAGCGCGACGCCCTCGTCGCCTTGCAGCGTCAGCATCCGGCGCAGGTAATCGTTCATCGTCGCCGCGTCCTGCAGCGACACCGCCGCTTTGAAGCTTGGCTCGAGCACCTTGTTGCGGTAGCTGTCCAAATAGCTGTGGGCGCGCAGTTCCACCGATTTCTGCAGAAACACCGCGGAGGTGGCGAGCTGCTGCCGGGCCTGATCCTGCACCAGCCGGCTGGTGTGGCGGTCCACGATCCAGACCAGCAGGGCGGGCAACAGCACGAGCACGCTGATCACGACCAGCAGCACCTTGGCCTGCACGCTCAGGCGGAACTTGGGGCGACTGGGCGGCATGGGTCAGGGCTTGGGCAGTTCGGCGACTCCGAGAGTGAAATCCACCTGCGTCACCCCGGTCGTCGTCACGACCACATCCTTGACCTGGCCCGGCACCCGTTCGTGCCAGGCACGGATCCGGTAGCTACCGGCCGGCACATCCTTGATGACATAACGGCGTTTCGCATCCGCCATCGCGAAATAGGGGTTCGGCAGCACCAGGATAATGCAGTGCATGTTGGTGTGGATCGCGCAAAACACGTCCACCCGCCCGAGTTTGCCAAAGTACGTCGTCGGGGGTTCCGCCGTCTTCTTGTAGAATCCGAGGTCAAAAGTCTCCGCGTCGGTCATCGAAAAAACGTTATGGTAGATGTCGTCCTCGTTGGGCCAGCGAACGGTGGTGCCGTAAACGATGGGCAGGACATGGGGGGAAAAGGTCGCGTCCCGCTGCACGATCGTCGCCGTGGTCGGCTTGGGGGGTGCCACGACGCTCCCCTCAATGTTGACGACGAAGTCGGTGAGCTTGTCGTAGTCAATCCTCTCGACAAACTTGTACCGTCGGCTTGCGTAGGGGTCGCTGCCGGAGGGGCCATCGGGCGCGGGGGGCTCGGGTGCCTTGGCCGAGACCGTGCCGGTGATGGTGCCGGCCGGCACCGGCCGGCAGGTCAAGCCCAGGAGCACCAGGGCAGGAAGAAGCGGACCGTAACGGACGGAGATCATGGATGTCAGAATTTGGCGGCAATCTCGGTAATCAGCAGGTTCTCATGATCGCGCGGGGCTCCCGTTGCCAGCTCACCATCCTCAATGGCATATTCCAGTTTCCAGATCAGCGACGCGTTGAACCGGTACCCCAACCCAAGGCTCAGCCGCCGGAGCCGGGTGGTCGGCGGGCCGGTGAGAAAATACGTCTTGAAATCCCCCAGCCCCACCAGCGGGTAGCCGCCCGGCGCGCGCAGTTCGCTCACCCGCACCGCGCCGTAAAACTCCGGCGTCAGCGACTGGACCGCCTCCAGGTACTCGTAGGTGAGATGCCGGGTGTTGTCGGCGGACGTGTCGTTGTCCTGGTACCGCGCCCCCCCGAAGGCCGCCTTGAGACTGCCGCCCGTCCAGAATGCGGCCGCGTCGAGCTCGCCGAGTTCGGCCCCAAATGTGGTGGTCGTCGCCGGTGCCCCGATGGACCGGAAGAACCCGTTGCCCATCCACAGTCCCGACAGAAAATCATTACCGGCATCCAGCGCGCCGGTGCGCATGGCGCTCGCGCTCACGCGGGCCCACGGCGCGGGGCTGAGCGACAGGCGCGCCGTCACCGCCTTGTCGCTGTTGAAGTCATTCAATTGGTCGCCGCCGTTTTGCACCGCGACCACATAGCGCACCAGCTCGGACGCGCCGTAGATTTCGACCCCGTAGTCCCGGCCCCAGAAGTCGCCGACCGAGTGGGTCACCAGCGGGTTGTCCAGCGGGTCGCGCACGATGTATTCCTCGCCAAACGGGATGTCGAGGTGCCCGGCGCGCACGTTGACCAGCCGGTCCGGACCACCCGCCCGGCCCGAGACGTTTTCAAAATCGAGGTAAAACTCCCCCAGCTCAAACGCCGGAGCGGTGTCTTCCCGGGTCACCAGGTCCATCCCACCGAACAGGTAGGTATCCTTGGCCACCGGGGTCTCAAAATATAGCCGGGCCTCGTCCACCCGGAACCCCGAATTCGGCGCCACCCCCAGTCCACCTGACTTCGCAAAGGTGAAACTGGTGAGACCGCTGATCCGAACCTCCGACCGGTCCGACCGCAGGACCGGCGCCGGTGAGTCCGACGTGGCACCGCTGGCGCCCGCCCGCAGGTCGTTGATCTTCTGGTCGCGTTGCTCGTCTGCCCGGTCCACCTGGGTGACCCGGGCCCGCAGTTCGTCAATTTGCTGTTGTTGCGCCTGCACCTGCTCCAGGAGCCGGCGGTTTTGTTCGATCAGCGTCTCAACCTGTTGGTCCAACCCGCCGGCGGCCGCGGCCAGCCCCGGTGCCAGCACCAGCCACAGGACCGCCCAAGCCGACGACGGGAGGTGAATTCGAGGGGGTTTCATGGTTGGATTGAACAGAACGAGATGATCGAAGGAAGGAAAGCAGCAGCCCCCGCTTTAAGCAAGCATGCGCATCGGGAGGTAGTCGGTCTTATTCATCCAGTAAACCGACCTGCAACCCAAACAGCACGGTGCCTTTCCGGTCTGGAGCGGCGGCGGGTCGGCATTCCAACTCGGAACCGACTTTCGGAAATGGAGCTGCGGAGTCCTCGCTGCAGGTTCGACCCATTTCCGGCGGAATACCGATACGCAGCTCCGGCATCAAGCGTCGGCCCCAAGGCCAAATCGCGTTCGAGCCGCCTCCGCTCACCGCCCTTCCTCGATGACTTGGAGCGCCGCACGGAGGTAGCCGAGTGCGTGGGCCATGCCCGCATGCCACGGGGCCGCACAGCTCATCTGCGGGGTGTGGTCGGGGATCAGCACGCCATCGTAGCGGTTCTTCTTCAGAATCCTCAGCACCCTGATCAAGTCCACGTCGCCGTCGTCCACAAATGCCTCCTGGTAGGTCGGCACCTTGCCCCGGACATTGCGGAAATGGATGTAGGCCAGCTTGCCCTGCCGGCTGTATTCCTCCGTCGCGGTGTAGACGTCGCCCTCGGTCATCTCCGCGATGCTGCCGAGACAGAATTCCAAGGCATTCCGCGGGCTGGGATGCAGGTCGAGCAGCTTTTGGTAAAGCCGGGGCTGGTAGACCAGCCGCGGCTGGCCGCGGAGCGTCGGCGTGGGCGGGTCGTCGGGATGCGCCGCCAGGGTCACGCCCGCCTCCTCGGCCACCGGCAGGACGGCGTCGAGAAATTCCTGGAGGCGGCTCCAGAGCTGCTCCGGTGTGGCCGACGGGACGACGCCGGGCGGCGCCTTCGGGTCGTAAACCATGTTCCAAACCATGCCGTTGGGCAGCGGCGTGTCGTCCCCGCCGTCCATGCCGACCGACTCCGCGTGCCCGCGCGCAAACGGCCCCTTCACCCGCGCGGCGACGCCCGCAATGGAAAAATTGTAGCCGATCACCGGGATGCCCGCCTCGCCGACGCGGCGGATGATGGTTTTGATGTTCTCGAGGTGGAGCGCCTTCTTCGGCCCGTCGAGCAGCACATCGTGCCAGTGCGCGGGGTCGAAGTTCTCGATCGCCGCGAGTTCCAGGCCCTCGGCGTTCAGGTCCGCCTTGATCGCCCGCAATTCGCCGACGGTCCAGAGCCGGTCGGGATCGCCGGCGAGGCCCCAGCCCTGCCGGCCGCCGGTGGGCTGGTTCTCCTTGTCCTCGTTGCCCGGCCCCTGGTGGAAATAGTCCACGAGGTGCGCGACAATGTGGGTGCACCCGGCCTGCCGGGCGAACCGGAAGTTTTCGCGGGTGAGCATGTGCCGGTAAAGGCCGAGTCCGAGTTTCATCCTAATAAAACGCCGATGGGTTGCACAGAGACCACAGAGTGCAGACACAGAGTTCACTGTGCAAACCACTTAAACAGTCCAGAGCGGCTGCAACCATCCCACCCGGTGGGTGACACCAAACCCTTCCCGCCGTTCGATGCATTTCTCTGTGACCTCGGGTTTTACCTCTGTGGTCTCCGTGACCAACTGCTGAATCTGGGTTCATGGGGAAGTGGGCGATTCCAGATCGGTCTGTTCGAAGCGGGGCGCGAGGAGGTGATTGACGGCAAAGGCCACGAGATAGGCCCCGCTGCAAATCCCCATGATCAACGTGTAACCCGCCGTCTTGCCCCCAGCCGTGACGTTGTACCGGTCGAGCAGCCAGCCGACAAAGATCGGGAAAACGATCCCGCTGGCCGAACCCGCCATCCCACCGATACCCGACATGGCCGCGACCGCCCGTTTGGGAAACAGGTCCGAAGTGACGGCGTAAAGGGTGGCGGACCAGGCCTGGTGCGCGGCCAGATACAGGCCGATAATGCCCACCAGCACCCAATTGTTCTCAAAACTGAGGGAGAACGCGATGGGCACCGCGCACATCGCGCAAATCAACAGGGTGGTCTTGCGGGCCCGCGTCACCGACCAACCGGCCTTGATCAGTCGGCCGGAAAACCATCCGCCAAAGATGCTGCCCACCACCGCGAGGGCGTAAATGGCCATGAGGTACTGCTTGCTGCCCTTGAGGTCGAGGTGGCGGGTGGACTTGAACAGGTCGGGCAGCCAGATCAGGAAAAACCAGTTGATCGGGTCGGTCAGCAGCTTGGCCCAGATGATCGCCCACGTCTGGCGGTGGGTGAACAATCCCAGCCAGCGCACCCGGCCGGGGGCGTCGCTTTGGGCGTTGCTGCCGCTGCCGATGTGGGCGAGCTCGGCGGGGGCGACGCGGGGGCTCTGCTCCGGCGCGTCGTATAACCAGAGCCAGAAGATCAACCAGATCAGGCCGGCGGCGCCGACCACGAGAAACGGGGCCTGCCAGCCATAGGCACCGGCCAGCGCCGGCACGATCAGCGGGGCGAGCACCGGGCCGATGTTGGCCCCCGAGTTGAACAGACTGGCCGCGAACGCCCGCTCGCCCGGAGGAAACCAGAGGGTGACGGCCTTGATGCAGGCTGGAAAATTGCCCCCCTCGGAAGCGCCGAGCGCAAACCGCCCCGCCATGAAACCCCGCACGCTGCCGGCGAGCGCATGCCCGGCCGAAGCCAGGCTCCAACCGACCATGGAGATGGCGTAGCCCAGCTTGACGCCATAACGGTCAATCAACCAACCGAAGACCACGTAGCTGAATGCATAGGTGAACTGAAAGACCGAGTTGACCGCACCATACTGCTGGTCAGTCCAGCCCAGGTCGTGGTCGAGCTGGGGCTTGAGCAGCGCCAGAATCTGGCGGTCCATGTAATTGATGGTCGTGCCCACAAACAACAACGCGCAGATGAACCAGCGGAAGTTGCGGAAAACCTTTTCGCCCGGCTCGGGCTTCGGGGGTGCGGACGTCATGGAGGGGGCGGCGGAGCGGAATGATGATAGCTCTCCGGCGGTCCGAGATAGCTGGGCTTTACGCCGCCCAGGTCCACCACAATTTTCTGGATCACCACCGCGGGATCAACCATCCACACCTTGAGGGTGTGATAGCCGGCGGTGGTGATGGTGTGCGCCGTGCTCGCGAGCCGCGCACTGTCGCGGACCGACTCCTCCCAGTCGGCGTTGCCGTTGGCGACGTTGTAGCCCTGGGGCACGATGGTGACGACCTGCGGTGCCTCCTGGTCGAAGGCGACGGCGATCCGCACCGCGCGGTCCGGCGCGATGTTCAAGGCCGGCGAAAGCATCAGGGTCGCGGTGGCCGGCCCGACCGTGGTCAGATACATCTGGTATTCCAGGCAGGGCGCCCCCGGCCCGGGGGTGAGCCCGGCCACGTCCACCGGCGCGTCCGCCCGCATCCCGGAAAGGGTCCGGCCGTAATCCTCAATGCGGTCCCAGCGCGCGGCGCCGGCGGCGGTGTTGCGGGTGAAGTGCTCCGGCTCGATGGCCACGCCGCCCTCGCCTTCGGCGAATCCCTCCAGGGTGTCCCGCGTGATGCCGGGGAGGTTGAGGATGTTCACCCTGACGCTGACCGTGCCGCCCGCTCCGGTGATCGCGACGGTGCCGCTGGCCGCGCCCTTGGGGGCCCGGTTCCAGTCAATGCCCACCGGCAGGCGCAGATCCTTTGGGGTGGTGCCACCGGAGGGAATGATGATCCAAGGATCGCTGGTGGTGACGGCGAAGGCGAGCGGAGCCTGCCCCTTGTCGAACACGTCGATATAGTGGCTGGGCTGGTTGAGGGAGTCAAAGGCCGGCAGGACCGCCTCGCCCGCCGCGCCCGGCCACGCTGCGTCTGAACCCTCGACGGCGACGCCCATCGAGGCCTCGGCCGGCACCGTGACGGTCGTGACCCGCGGCGCGGTCTCCCGCAGGGGCTCGTTCCACATCGTGTAGCCGATGTGCTTTTGGTCCATGAAACCCTGCCACTTGCCGCCCGCAAAAGTGTTGTTGTAATCGGCCATGAGCTGCCGATCTGCCTGGAACATTGCCTGGGTGTGCGCGGCTTCGTCGTTGGCGCTGGCCCGGCCCTGCTTCACAAACAGGGCGTTGCGCCCGGCGGCCACATACATCTCGTTGACTTGCGCGGCGGCCTTGATGGGGAAAAGCACCAGTTGGTAAAAAGCGTAGCGGGCGTCGGCCGGCAACCGGGCGCTGACCGCCTCGGCCCGGGTGATGAGGGCGGCAAAGTTGTCGATCACCGTTTCCGCCTCATGGTAGCTGGTCTGGCTGTAGGTGCCCGGTTCCAGCAGCTCCGGTTTGCGGCGGCCGTTGTATTTGGTGTATTTCGCCACCAAGTCCGCGATTTCGCCCGCCTGCCCGGGCCCGAACTCGCGCGCCGCCCAGAGCCGGGTGTATTCGCCGAGGTTCTCGCTCGTCCAGCGCGCCGGGTTCCAGCCCAGGCTCAGGAAATACTCCATCGGGAACTCCTGCCCCTTGAAGTGGCCGACGTTCACGATCCAGATGCGGTCGGCCCCGTATTGCTTCGCCAATGCCATCTGGTCCCAGACGTGGGCGATGGGCGTGCTGTTGAGCCATTGGTAGTTGCGCGGCCCGCCATGGTAGTCGAGGTGGTAGTAGATGCCGGCGCCGCCCGCGCGCGTGCGCTCCGCGGCGGTCGGCAGGCGGCGCACGTTGCCCCAGTTGTCCTCCGCCCACAGGAGCGTGATGTCGTCGGGCGGGTGCAGCCCCTGCGCGTAGTAGCTCATCACCTCCTTGTAGAGGCACCACAGCTGGGGCACCTTGGTCACATCCGGATTGACCTCCTCCGCCAGAATCTTCCGCTGCAGGCCCACAATCTCCTCGGTTGCGGCCAGGCCGGTCTCGGCGCCGCTGTCATTTTCGGCCCGCAGCCCCACGGTGTAGATGTTCTCGTAGTCCTTGTTCCGGCGGACGCCGTCGCGCCAGAACTGGGTGAGCACCGGCCGCTGGGCGACATTGGCCCAGTTCCAGTTGCCGCCTCGTTGCGCCACGGGCAGGCGGTCCCACTCCCCCTGCGCCCGGAGCATCGGCTCCTGGTGCGAGGTGCCCATGACGATGCCGTAGAGGTCGGCGAGGCGGGGGTTCTCGGTGTCGTCCTCGTTGAAGGCGTTGTGCCACATCGCGGGCCAGAGGTAGTTGCCCTTCATGCGCAGGATGACCTCGAACAGCCTCGCGTAGAATTCGTGGCCGTAGTTCGCCGCGGCGGGGAAGCCCGGGGCGTTCCCGTATTTGTTCCGGACCCAGTCGCTCAGGTCCGGCAGCTCGTCGTTCAGGAAAATGCCACGGTATTTCACGCCCGGCTCCCCCTGCTCCTGCCGGCCCGCCCGCACGAAGAGCGCGTCCCGGTGCCGGGTGGGCACGTCCGACCACCAATACCAGGGCGACACCCCCATCTCTTCCGACAGGTCGTAGATCCCGTAAATGGTCCCGCGCTTGTCGCTACCGGCGATTACGAGGGCCTGGTCGACCCCGGGCAGCGGGTTGGCCACGGTCTGGAGCAGGAACGACTCCCATCGGCCGGTGATCGCGCCGGCGTCGATTTTCCCCGCGCGGATCAGGCCGTCGATCACGGGGCTCCGGCCGATGGTGCCGACAATCAGGGTGTGGGCGGTCCGCGTCCGGCCCGGGGTGAGGCCGGTGACACGAGTGAGGTCCGCGCGCAAGTCCTCCGCCGCGCGGGTCACGCCCGGCCAGTCCGCCGGGTCCGCCTCGACGGAGGCCGCCTGACCGCCCTGCGCCAGCGCAAAGCTGCCCGGCGTGGGGGTATCGTCCACATACTGCGGCTGGCCGAGGGCCGAACTCTCCGCCGGCCAGACCATGCATCCGAGCGCAAGCACCAGCAGCAGGCGAAAACGCCTCGCCTGACAAAAATCAGCTTGTGACGGACTCAATCCAAGGGGGTGAAACATGGTCGGCGGCGGCGGGGTTGGGCGGCAGCAGACCGGAAAAGGACCGGCCTGACCAGAGCGCATTTTCCGGCCACACCCATTGACCGACTCAACCCAACAACTCGTTCTTCCTTTTGTCGAACTCTCCCTGGGTGATCACCCCTTTCTCACGCAGCTCATTCAACGTCTTCAACTCTTCGTAGGGGCGCGGGCAACGTCGCAGCTCGAAGATTTTGTAAGTCGTATAACAAACGATAGCGACGATCCAAACGGTGTAGTCCATGGGAGGGGTTGGGCGGAGCAGACCTAAGGGGCCGAAAGGATTAAGGCGGGGTCCACGCGCATGAAGCGATCAAAGCCAAAGATTCGATTCCGGGTCAATCGGGATTATGGCGCGGGCAAAGGGCAAGGAAGGAGCGCGAACGGGCTCGACTCTCGGGGTTCAGAGCCCGATTGATCTCACCGGTTTTCCGTCCAACGCCCCAGGCGTCAAGACGGCGGCGAACAACTAAATCCAAAACCCCATCCTCATGAAACTTCTCTTTGCTCTGCGGAACAGCGGCGGATTGGCCTTCTTTTTGGCGTTGGCGATTGTTGCACCCGCCCCGGCCCAGACCTGGAAGCCCGTGGAAGGTCACTTGATGACGGCCTGGGCCGCGCAGGTGTCGCCGGCCAACGCGCTGGTCGAGTATCCACGCCCCCAGATGACGCGCCCGCAATGGCAGAATCTTAACGGGCTTTGGGATTACGGCCTCACGGCGGCCGACTCCACGGTCCCGCCGGCCAGCTTTGACGCGACCATTCTCGTGCCCTTCCCCTACGAATCGGCGTTGTCGGGCGTGGGCCGGCCCAGTGTGCCGAACCAGCGGCTCTGGTATCGACGCTCCTTCACCGTGCCCGCCGGTGAGCCCGGCCGGCGGGTGCTCCTGCATTTCGGCGCGGTCAATTGGGACTCAACCGTGCTGGTCAACGGCCAGCCGGTTGGCGCCCACCGGGGCGGCTATGACGGCTTTGATTTTGACGTTACGGACAGCCTGCGGGCGGGGGCCAATGAGTTGGTCGTGTCCGCCTGGAATCCCGTGCGCAGCGATGTGGCGGACGCTCAGGTGCTGGGAAAACAACGCGTGAAACCGGGCGGGATTTTCTACACCGCCGCGTCAGGCATCTGGCAGACGGTGTGGTTGGAGACCGTGCCGGTGCGGCATATTTCGGCCCTGAAAATCACGCCCGACGTGGATCACCAGACCCTCGGGCTGACGGTGGAGGCCGGTGCGAGCACCGAGGTGGAGGTGACCGCGACCGACGCCGGCAAAGTTGTCGCCCGGGCCCATGGCACCGCGGGCGTGGAGATGACGCTCGCCCTCGCCAACCCGCACCTCTGGTCGCCGGCGGACCCGCACCTCTACGACCTGACCGTCGAGCTGATCCAGAACGGGCAGCCGGTGGACCGGGTGGGAAGCTATGCCGCGATGCGCAAGATCAGCCTCGGCAAGGACAGTCAGGGGCGCACGCGGATTTTCCTGAACAACCAGTTCCTGTTCCAAACCGGGCCGCTGGACCAGGGCTACTGGCCCGATGGCATCTACACCGCGCCCACCGACGAGGCGCTGCGGTCCGACATCGAAATGACCAAGAAGCTGGGCTTTAACACGATTCGCAAGCACGCCAAGGTCGAGCCCGCCCGCTGGTATTACTGGACGGACAAACTGGGCGTGCTCGTCTGGCAGGACATGCCCCAGATGTTTGCGGCCCGCGACGGCACCCTCTCCGCCACGGCGACGCAGCAATTCGAGACGGAATGGCGTCACCTTCTCGCCGAATTCTACAACAGCCCGTCCATCGTCGTCTGGACCACCTTCAATGAGGGCTGGGGCCAGCATGACACCGAAAAGATCGTCGCGCTGACCAAGGAGCTCGACCCCACCCGCCTGGTCAACAACGCCAGCGGGTGGACGGACAAGAAGGTGGGGGACCTCTACGACGTCCACGCCTACCCCGGTCCGGGCACGCCCCAGCCGGAGGAAAAGCGGGCGGCCGTCAACGGCGAGTTCGGCGGGGTCACGATGAACGTCCCCGGCCATCGCTGGAACCAGAGCACGTTTGGCTACGGCAGCGTGCTCGACAGCAGCTGGCAGGCGACCCAGCACTACCAAAATCTGCTGAAGGCGGCCCACCACCTCGGAGAGGATCTGGGCGTGAGCGCCTTCATCTACACCCAGCTGACCGACGTGGAGCAGGAAATCAACGGCCTCCTGACGTATGATCGCGCGGTGGTGAAACTGGATCCGACGATTGTCGCCGCCGCCAACCGCGGCGAGTTTCCGCCGTTGCCACCGAACCCCGCGGCCCCCAGCGGCCCGCCATGAGGGACGATCTCGTCCCAGTTTGAAGGAGGAAGCCATGAAGCCAGGAGAAATGAAACGCCGGTGTGGCTCAGTTCGGCTCTGACACCTCAACGGTAGGGGCGGCTCTCCGAGCCGTCCGCGGACGCCACGGAGTGACTTCCCTACCCAAACAAGCAAACTGAGCCTTTACCAAAAACGCCGAATGCTTGATCCGTTCCTGGCTTCCTGGTTTCCCCCGTAAACTCTGCGTCCGTTCTCCGCCCTCACCCCATCGCCGCGATCTCGTCCCACAGCGCCGTCAGGTCCGGGTCGTCCAGCGCCATGGCCTTGAAATTACCCCCGCCGAGCGCGCACGCCCGGCGGAACCTCGCCCGGGCCACCGGCAGATCGCCCAGCAGGCACTCGTAGCAGGCAAGGTTGTAGTGGAGCAGGGCGCACGTTTTGGCGTGATGGCCGTCCCCCACCCGCAGCACCGCCCGCGCCTCCCCCACCCGCTCAAGGCACCGCAGCCCGTAGGCCCAGCCGATCCACGCCCGCTCCTGCCCCGGGTCGGCCCGCGCCACCCTCTGGGCCACCGCCACCAGCAGATCCCAGTTTTTGGCCTCCAGGTGGAGCTCGATGAAGGCGAGCTGGACCGGAAGGGAGAGCCGGTCCTCGCCCGCAACGGCCTCCAGCTCGTCGGCCGCGAGGCCGACCAGGCCCAGCCCGATGTATCCGAGGGCGTATGAAACCCGCTTGGCGGTGGTTATTTGCGGGCGGGACATCGGGGGTGGAGCTTCCGTTCGCGTCAACGGCTTCAGCTCTTCCGCCGGTAAATGATGAAATCTCGAAATCTTCCCACTTCGACATAATCACTGGTGATCTTTGCCACGATCATCTGGCTCGGCACGAAGGGTGGATGTTTCGCTTCCGGGAGTTTGACGGGAAACAGCAATAGCGATGAAAGGAAATGGGACATATTCCGCCTTTCCTCCTCCGGGCTGGGCGGCCGGCCCGGCGCCACCATGTAATATCCGGGCACCATGATTACATCCATGGCCGCCAGATCATGAAGTTTTCTGGGGAGGCTCGACGCGCTCATCAGCGGCTCGGCATAATATTCACCGCTTTGCCGGCCCGTGATCTTGAGAAATCGGTCAATCTCCTCGGTCGAGCCCAGCGGGGTGCCGATTTGCCGGTAGGCCAGCAACTCGCGCAAATCCGAACCATAGGCCAGCTCCTTGCCCCTCGCCAGCACGGCCGCCGGTGAGCCCGCCGACCCAAGGTCAAACGGCGGCGGGGGCACACTCTGCCGGTGATCCAAATCAAGGAGGAAAAGACTGCTGAGCACCTTTCCGGAAAAACCAAGGTCAAACTCCAGTTTCTGAAGATTCGACAGGCCGTCCTGCCCTGCTGCCAGGGGTGGCCGGCCCATCTGGTGGCGAAGCGAATCGATCACTTCATGCCGGTATTCGCGCCACAGGCTGAACGATCCACCCAGACCGAAGACCACCAGCACCATGGTGAAAATCACCCGCTGGCGCCAGCCGCCAAGGACGGTCATCGCCATCGCGAGGAGCAGAACAAAGATCCCCAATCCATTGTAATAGACATGGCCGCCATCGCAGCGGCCCAGCGCCACCGGGATCAGCAGACCGAGCATGACCACCAAGGATGCGGCCAAGGGAGTTTCTTTTCCCGGCTGGCGGAGACCCGACCAGGCAATCACTGCCAACAAAGGCATCAGCCACCCCGCCGCGACCAGGAGCATCACCACATGGGCGGTGGGATAGATCGGGAAATTGATGGCCCCGTTGCCGCTGGCCAGCAGCCCGCGAACATAGGTGCCTCCGAAAAGAATCCACGCGGCCGGCAGTGAGGCCATGGCCGCCAAGGCTCCGCTCAGCGCCCGCGCCGGCTGGTCGCGCCTCTGGACCATGAAATAGATGATGAACGCCGCCCAGGCGACCATGCCCATCTCCGGCGACCACGCGAAATTGGCCAGGGGCAAAAGAAAAGCGAGCAGCACGGTCAGTGGGGCCACCCGCCGGGTGAAGGTATCCCGCGTCATCGCCCCCCGGTGAATCCGGTTGAGCAGGAACAACGAGGCCGGGGCGCAGACAAAGCGGAGCGGGGTGTATTGGATGCCCAACGCCCATTCGTCGAGCAGCAGGATGGGCAGCAGAGCGCACCAAAACACCCTCGTCTTGGATCCCCTGATCCCGAGTGAATTGATGATGTAGGCCAGCAGATAAATCCCCCCCACCCAGGCCCCCGCCAAGACCGCGCAATAGGCGGCCTCAAGGGAAAGACCCGTCCCGGCGCTCAGCCAATAGGCGGGATAGAGCATCCCCGGCCCATACATGAACTGGAAGTCCTCATGGGGGCGCATTCCCCGCGCCATCATTTGGAGCCGGGGCACGAAGTAACCCATCTCCGCAAACCAGGACACCGGCAGCAGGCGATACCAGATGACCACCGAACCAACCGCGAAGACGATGGCGACAGACACGGCGAGGCCTGAAACCTTGCGTGGAATTTCGGCGTTTTCCCGAACGAGCAGCCCCCTCAAAGCCGCCTCGTCGTGGCTTTGACCGCGCCGACGGCGGTCCCGCCAACGCACGATCAGCACCAGGCCCAACAGAAGGGCCACGGCAAGCCAGGCCACCAGATTGTTGAATCCATAGATGTAGGAGACGGAGGTGTTCGGTTCCTGGTGCACCGGCCAGTGCCACGGCAGCACAAAAATTCCCACCGCACCCAGCACGGTCACCAGCAAAAGCTCCGACCGCAATTGGCCTTGGTTGGTCATCACCGGTCGTCGCTCAATGGGGCGTGCAGAGGCCGCAGGTGTTGCGGAAGAAATCGTTGCCCTTGTCGTCGATCATGATGAAGGCGGGAAAATTCTCCACCTCGATCCGCCACACCGCCTCCATGCCGAGCTCGGCGTATTCCAGCACCTCCACCTTTTTGATGTTCTCCTTGGCCAGGATCGCCGCCGGGCCACCGATGCTGCCGAGGTGAAAGCCGCCGTGCTTCTGGCACGAATCCACCACGGCCTGGCTGCGGTTGCCCTTGGCCAGCATCACCATCGAACCGCCGAGCGACTGGAAGAGCTCCACATAGCTGTCCATCCGGCCGGCCGTGGTCGGGCCAAAGCTGCCCGATGCGTAACCTGCCGGTGTTTTCGCCGGTCCCGCATAATAGACCGCATGGTCCTTGAAATAGTCCGGCAGGCCCCGGCCGGCGTCCACCCTCTCCTTCAGCTTCGCGTGCGCGCTGTCGCGGGCGACGATCAGCGGGCCGGTCAGCGCCAACCGGGTCGTCACGGGATAACGCGAGAGCTCGGCGCGGATCTCCGCCATCGGCCGGGTGAGGTCGATCTTGACGATCTGGGTGTCCTTCAGCGTCCGCTGCGCGGCGGGGATGAACCGCCCGGGGTTGGGCTCCAGTTGCTCGAGAAAAATGCCCTCCGCCGTGATCTTCGCCTTGATGTTGCGGTCGGCGCTGCACGACACGCCCATGCCCACCGGGCAGCTCGCGCCATGGCGGGCCAGGCGGACAACCCGGGCGTCGAGCGCGAAATATTTACCCCCAAACTGCGCGCCGATCCCGGTCGCCCGGGCCAGCTCCATCACCCGCGCCTCCATCGCCAGGTCGCGGAATGCCCGGCCGTGCTCGTTGCCCGTGGTGGGCAGGGCGTCGAGATACTTGGTCGTGGCGAGCTTGAGCGTCTTCATGCACGCCTCCGCGCTGGTGCCGCCGACGACCAACACCAGGTGATACGGCGGGCACGCGCTGGTGCCCAGCAACGGCAGCTTGTCGATGACGAACTGCTCGAAGCTCTTCGGATTGAGCAGCGCCTTCGTCTCCTGGAAAAACAGCAGCTTGTTCGCCGAGCCGCCACCCTTGGCGACAAACAGGAACTCATACTTCGACCCCTCGGTGGCGAACACGTCGATTTGCGCCGGCAGGTTGGTGCCGGTGTTGGTCTCGCGCCACATGTCCAGCGGGGTGACCTGTGAGTAGCGGAGGTTTTCCTGCGTGAAGCACTCGTAGACCCCGCGCGCCAAGGCCTCCGCGTCGTTCGCGCCGGTCCAGACCTGCTGGCCTTTTTTCCCAAAGATCGCCGCCGTGCCGGTGTCCTGGCACATGGGCAGGATGCCCTCGGCCGCGATCTCGGCGTTCTTAAGCAGGGTGAGGGCGACGTAGCGGTCGTTAGCGCTGGCCTCCGGGTCGTCGAGGATGGCCGCCACCTGCTGCAGATGCTTGGTGCGAAGAAGAAACGCGCTGTCACGAAACGCCTGGCGGGCCAGGAACGTGAGCACCGATGGCGCTACTCTCAGGATCTCGCGACCTTCAAACGTCGTCGTGGACACGCCCTCCTTGGAGAGGAGGCGATATTCGGTGGTGTCCTCGCCGAGCGGGAGGGGATCCTGATAGTAAAATGCGGGGGCGGACATTAATAAATGCGTATTGCGGAATTTGGTGTGCGGATTGTTCGGAAGCAAATCTAGCTCACAGGTCAGAGAATTGCGGCCAAAAGGTCAGGGTTTTGTCGGCAATAAGCAATGCTTGCCGCAATGGTTAGCGGCTGCCAACACTCATCTTGCCCGTTGAACTCCACCCGTCGTCTTTCTCCATTCGGCTTCCGCGCCTTGGCCTTGGGTCTCGCGTTGACGATCATTGCTGCGCTTCACGCCGCCGATTCCGCCGCACCCGCGCGTAAGGCAAATTCCGACCTCGTCTGGCCGGCAATCACCCAAACCGCCAAGCCGTGGACCCGGTGGTGGTGGCCGGGCAGCGCGGTGGACAAGGCCAACCTCACCGCCCAGCTCGAGGCCATCGCCGCCGCCGGCTTCGGGGGGGTCGAGATCACGCCCATCTACGGTGCCAAGGGCTACGAGGACCGATTCATTGATTTCCTCTCTCCGAAATACATGGAGATGCTCGAATATACCGGTCGCGAGGCTAAGCGCCTCGGCCTCGGTGTGGACATGGCGACCGGCACCGGCTGGCCGTTTGGCGGCCCATGGGTCGCAGAGGCTGACGCCAACACCAAGGCCGTGCTCAAGAATGACCGAATTGTCGGCGAGCCCACCCGGCAGATGGTGAAGCGCGCCGCTCCGGGCGACGCCGGCCTCGTGCTCGACCCTTATTCACCCGCCGCGATCACCCGCTATCTGGGGCGCTTTGACGCCGCCTTCACCACCTTTCCCCGGGAGCTGATCCGCAGCCAGTTTCACGACTCATTCGAGTATTACGACGCGAGCTGGACGCCGAAGTTTGAGGAGACGTTTCGGAAGATGCACGGCTACGACATCCAAAAATACGCCGCCGAGCTGCTGACCCCCAATGCCGCCGACGTGAAGACGATGGACCTTGACACCCTCGCCCGCATCAAGGGCGACTATCGCGCCACGCTTGCGCAGCTCCACCTCGACTACCTCCACACGTGGGTGCAGTGGTCGCACGACCACGGCTGGATCGCCCGCAACCAGTCCCACGGTGCCCCCGCTAACCTGCTCGACCTCTACGCCAACGCCGACATCCCCGAGACGGAGATCTTCGGCTCGCACGAGTTTCCCATCCCCGGTTTCCGCCGCGACCCCGGCGACTTCGACCCCGCCCCCGGGCGCACCGCCCACCCATCCATCATCAACCGTTTCGCCTCGTCCGCCGCGCACGTCGCCGGCCACCCGCTGGCCTCGTCGGAGACCTTCACCTGGCTGCGCGAGCATTTCCGCGAAGCGCCGTCCGAGATGAAGCCCGAGGCCGACGCGCTCTTTCTCGCCGGCATCAACCATATTTTTTTCCACGGCAACGCCTATTCGCCAGCCGACGCCCCCTGGCCCGGCTGGGTGTTCTACGCCTCGACGCAGGCCAACCCCCGCAACCCGCTCTGGCGTGACATTGGCGACGGCCTCAACGCTTACCTCGCCCGCTGCCAGTCGCTGCTGCAGGCGGGGAAGCCGGACAATGACGTTCTCATTTATTGGCCGATTGATGATCTCTGGCACAATCCCGACGGACTGATGAACCAACTTACGGTTCACGCGAGCTGGCTGCCAGACACGCCGTGCGGGAAGCTCATGACTGAGTTCGCTGCAAAGGGCCTCCCGTTCGATCTGATCTCAGACGCGCAACTTTTCCAAATTAAGAATGAACAAGCTGGGAGGGGACTCAGTGGTCCGGGTGGTCACTTCGGCCACATCATCGTACCGAAAACGGAACACATGCCGGTCGAAACACTGCATCAACTGCTTGTTCTCGCTGAAGGCGGTGCGAACATTATATTCATGGATCAGCTGCCAACTGACGTGCCTGGTTTTGGTTCGCTCGCAGAACGGCGAGCACGCCTCAAAGCAGAACTTTCCTCTATAAAATTTGCCGGCTCCACAGCGAAAGTCGGCAACGGCACCGTCTCGCTAATTCCACCACCATATTCGCAGGGCCATTTTTTCTTTAGTCTAAACTGGGCAGGTTCCGAGCTAGGAACCATCAGCCGTCAGATGGCCGACGGAAAGATTTACTTTTTTGCCAATCAATCGGCCAAGACAATTGGTGAATGGGTAAATCTTTGGGAAGGTATATGGATCAAACCGACATCAGCGATTCTCATGGATGCCCGTAGCGGTCATATCAGTGAAGCCAAACTGCGGGTGGAAGAATATGCCAGCGGTGCGTCGGGAAAAAGCGTCTATCTCCAGCTCCAGCCCGGCGAATCCATCTTCGTCCGCACCTTCACCGACCGCACGGTCAAGGCGTCCGGCCCGAGCTACTGGCACGACGCCGGGGTGCCGATCCCGGTCGCAAGCGGGTGGCACGTGACGTTCACAGCGGGTGGCCCGGTGCTGCCGCCGGCGTTCACCACGCGCGAGCTCAAGTCCTGGACCGCGCAGGGCGGCGAGGCCGAGCGCTTCGGAGGCACCGCGCGCTACGAGACCGAGTTCACCCTGCCTGATGGCGCCAACGCCGACGACTGGCGGCTCGACCTTGGCGACGTGCGCGAGACCGCGCGGGTGTTCGTCAACGGCAAGGAGGTGGATCTCCTCTGGTCCCTCCCCTTCCGCACCCGGATCGGGGCGTATTTGAAACCCGGCAGGAACACGCTCGCCCTGGAGGTGACGAGCACGGCGGCCAACCGCATCCGCGACCTCGACCGGCGCAAGGTGCCGTGGAAGAATTTCTATGAGATCAACTTCGTGGACATCACCTACCAGCCCTTCGACGCCTCCAACTGGGCGCTCCAACCGTGCGGTCTCCTTGGCCCCGTGACGCTCACCCCGCTGCAAGCGTTCGACCCGGCAAAGCAGTGACCGGGATGATACGGTCCGATCCCAGGCAGTTGCACGAGCCTGTGTCCGAGGTGAAACGCGACGTCCCCGGCGCGTTTTGAGCAACGCTAGAGCGCCAGGGACATCGCGATCAACACCCTATCCCTGACAGTCAAAGTTCTTTCCGCATCCGTACCCACCGGCGTGATTGGATGAAAATTCCTGTCCGTTCATAATTAGTGTTGGTTATTGTTCATTAGTTGGTTATAACCTATTTGTTCCGTCCTCTGTGCCCTCCCGTTTGCCTCCGTGACCTCTGGGCCAAACCTCCGAGAATTTCCGCCCCTCCACCTCTTCCGTCCTCCGTTTGCTCCGTTTCCTCCTGTAAAAAAGTCTTCCCCGTTCATCCATCCGCATGGATCCGCGTAATCCGCGGAAAAGTTTGATTCCGCCGCTTGATTTTTTCCCAAGCTCGCTAAAGTGGCGGTCCTGCGCATCCTTTTTCCCTTATGTCCGAAACCGCCACACCGCAAAAATTCGAATTCCAAGCCGAGATCAAGCAGCTGCTCGATATCGTCATCCACTCGCTTTACACCGAGAAGGAGATCTTTGTCCGCGAGTTGGTGTCCAACGCCTCCGATGCCCTCGAGAAGCTCCGGCACCTCCAGCTCACCGAGAAGGAGGTCTTTGACGACCGCCTCGAGCTCGAGATCAACCTGACCACGGACGACAAGGCCAAGACCCTCACCATCCAGGACTTTGGCGTCGGCATGACCCGGGCCGAGCTGGTGGAGAACCTGGGCACCATCGCCCACTCCGGCTCCAAGGCGTTCCTGAAGGCCCTCGGCGAGGGTGGCACCAAGAACGCCGGCCTCATCGGCCAGTTCGGCGTCGGCTTCTACTCGGCGTTCATGGCTGCGAAGTCGGTGAAGGTCTACACCCACTCCTGGCGCTCAGCCGAGCCGGGCCAGCTCTGGGAAAGCGACGGCGGCGGCAGCTACGCCATCGAGGAGAGCGAGGGCCAGCGCCGCGGCTGCAAGCTCGTGCTCGAGCTGAAGGACGAGTGCGACGAGTTCAGCCAGGAGAGCCGGGTGAAGGAGATCTTGGAGCGCTACAGCGCGTTCGTCTCGTTCCCGATCAACCTCAACGGCAAGCGGATCAACACCATCCAGGCGCTCTGGCTCCGAGGGAAGAGCGAGATCAAGGAGGAGGAATACACCGAGTTCTACAAGTTTCAGGCCCATGCCTACGACGAGCCCCGCCTGCGCCTGCACTTCAGCGCCGATGCCCCGCTGGCGATCAACGCCCTCCTGTTTGTCCCGAAGGAAAACACGGAGAAGCTCGGCTTCTCCCGCTCCGAGCCGGCGGTCTCGCTCTACTGCCGCAAGGTGCTGATCGACGCCAAGCCCAAGGATCTGCTCCCCGAGTGGCTGCGCTTCCTCAAGGGCGTGGTGGACTGCGAGGACCTGCCGCTGAACATCTCGCGCGAGACCATGCAGGACAAGGCGCTGATCGAGTAGCTGATCAAGGTCTTCACGAAACGATTTCTCAAGTTCCTCGACGAGGAGGCCAAGAACCGGCCTGACGCTTATAACGAGTTTTACGCCGAGTTCGGTATTTTCCTGAAAGAGGGCGCGGCGATGGACTACACCCACAAGGATCAGATCACCAAGCTGCTCCGTTTTGAGTCCTCGCTCACCGAGAAAGGCAAGACCACCAGCCTGGGCGACTATGTGACCCGCATGGGCACCGAGCAGAAGGAGATCTATTACCTCATCGGCCCAAACCGGGCGGCGATCGAAAGCGGCCCTTATCTCGAAGGCTTCAAGGCCCGCAATCTCGAGGTGTTGTTCTGCTATGAGTCGGTGGACGAGTATGTGATGAACAACGTCCGCGAGTTCGACGGCAAAAAGCTGACCGCCGCCGACCATGCCGACGTGAAGCTGGCCGACCTCCCCAAGCCCGAGGGCGCGCTGAGCGAGGACGACACGAAAACACTCACCACCTGGCTCAAGGAAACCCTCGGCGAGCGCGTGGCCGAGGTGAAGGCGAGTGACCGGCTGGTGGACTCGCCGGCGCTGGCGCTGAATGCCGACAAGTTCATGTCGCCGCACCTGCGCCGCATGATGAAGGCCATGAACAAGGACGGATCCGAGTCGCCGCTCCGGGTGAATCTGGAGATCAACCCCCGCTCCGCCGTGATGAAGCGCCTGTTTGAGACGCACACCGCCGCGCCCGAGAAGGCCAAACTGGTCGCGGAGCAGATCCTCGACAACGCCCTGATCAGCGCCGGCCTGCTTGACGACGCCAACGCGATGGTCGCACGGCTCTACAAGCTGCTGGAGAGCGTCTGAGCGTCCCGCCTGGCCGGGCGCACAGAGGCGGAGTTAAAAGGGGGAAACCAGGACGCCAGGAACCGACCACGAATTCGGCGTTTCATTTCTCCTCGCTACTGATTTGCACTTTCAATCCGTCCCCGGTTTGCGCACGCTCGCCGGGCTCGATTAAGTTGCCGATTTCACTCCACTTCGCCGTAGCGGCGCGGCTTCCCGCGCCGTCATATTGTCCGACTCGATCCGTTGCAGCCCCCTCCCCTCTGCCATGTTTAATCCCCGCCCCCTCCTCCTCGTCCCGCTGCTCGCCCTCGTGGGCGGTGCTCTGCCATTGTTCGCGGCCACACCCGAGGCTTCGACCGCCGCCGCGACCGTGTCCACGGTTCTGCCCAAGCCCGCCGAGGTCCTGGAAAAAACCCGCCTGGCCAACGCCTGGTTTATGAAAGCGTGGCCCGACCCCGGCAAAATCACGGTCGGCAACCGCCCGTCGAACATATGGACCCGGGGTGTCTATTATGAGGGGCTGATGGCGCTTTACCGCGTGGATCCCGACAAGAAGTTTCTCGACTACGCCGTGCAATGGGGCGAGTTCCACAAATGGAGCCCGCGCGCCGGCGCACGGGGCAACGCGGACAACCAGTGCTGCGGCCAGACCTTCCTCGACCTGTATCAGCTTGATCCCCAGCCGGTCCGGCTGGCCGCGATCAAGGCGAACATTGACGCGATGGTGGCCTCGCCGACCGCCGGCGACTGGACTTGGGTGGACGCCATCCAGATGGCCATGCCGGTCTTCGCCCGGCTGGGCGCGATCACGAAGGACCCAAAATATTTTGAGAAAATGCATGACCTCTTTGTGAGCGCACGGGACCAGCAGGGGTTCTACAATCAGGCCGACGGCCTGTGGTGGCGCGACAAGAATTTTGCGCCGCCGCACGTCACGCCCAACGGCAGGCAATCCTACTGGTCGCGCGGCAACGGCTGGGTCATGGCGGCGATGGCCCGGGTCCTCGACGTGATTCCCGCCGATGCCCCGCACCGCGGTGAATATGTCAAGATGCTCCAGGATATGGCGGCCGCCCTGAAAAAAAATCAGCGGGCCGACGGCTTCTGGAACCCCAGCCTCGCCGACCCCGACGATTTCGGCGGCAAGGAAACCAGCGGTACCGCTCTCTTCACCTTCGCGATGGCGTGGGGCCTCAACCATCAGGTTCTTCCGCGCGACGAATACCTCCCGGTGGTCACCAAGGCCTGGAACGCGCTCGCCACCGAGGCGCTCCATCCCGCCGACGGATTCCTCGGCTTTGTGCAGGGCACCGGCAAACAACCCTCCGAGGGCCAGCCCGTGACCTACGACCACAAGCCCGACTTCGACGATTTTGGCACGGGCTGTTTCCTGCTGGCGGGCAGCGAGGTCTTCAAGCTGGCCGGCGGCGCGGCCCGGGTGCCTGCCGCCATCGTCAAGCCGTGAAGCTGGACGCTCCGCCCTGGAGCTCCGGCGACCCCGCCGCAGACTCTTTCTCGGCGGGCTGTATTTCTTTACGGTCGGCCGGCCCCCTCGACTGCCGTAGTCAATGGAGGCGGATCCATTCGCGGATGGAATCTTTCTGAATTCCGCAATCCGCATTCCCCACTCCGCAATCCAAATTCCAAATTCTCCCGGCTACCCCACCAGTCGCCCGAACCACCCATCCACCGTGGGGGCCATCTCTTGCGCAAGGTGGTGGGCATAGAGCGCCGCGATCGCGCCGGCGAAGACGTCCATCGTGTAGTGCGCCCGCAACACCAGCACAGCCGCCGCCTCAAAGACGGCCACCGCCACACCCAGCGCCAGTCCCCACGGCCCCAACGCCGCCAGGCTCGCCGCGCCATAAACCGCTAGCGCCGTGTGCCCGGAGAAAAACAGGTCGTTCGCCGTGCCATAGGTCACCAGCAGCGAGGGGAAGCCCGGACTGCGCCAGATCATGCCGGGCGGGGTCGGCAGCGCGCAGCAGACCTGGCACACCTGCCGCAGCGCATAGAGCAGGATGAGCCCAAGAAACGGCCCAAAGGTCGGCCCAAACACCGCCTCCGCGATCAGGCCCAACCCCAGCAGGTCGATGACCAGCGAACTGACCAGCAGCAGCGCATCGGCCTGCCGCGGGTTGGCCACCAACCGCCGGTGCAGCCCCGCCGTCCGGTCGTGGACGTGGTCGCGGATTCCGCCGCCCTCGGCCGCCGTCGGATTGACCCGCCGCGCCAGCCGCGCCTGCGACCAGTGCCAGCCGGCCACCCCGACCACGATCACGGCTACGCGCGCCGCCCACAGGCCGGGCGTGGCGGCGGCGAGGAGAAAATTGACCGGGGGGCTCATTGCGTCTCAGCCGCTGCCGGCCAGCCCCAGCATGGTTTGCAACTGCCGCTCGATCTCCTGCAGCAGGGGGTCCGCCCCGCCGCGCCCTTCGCGGACAGGATTCACCTCGATGGCTTCGCCCACCGTGACGGTGGCCGAGCGGGAGCCATGCACGCGCACCTTGTCGGTCAGATCCTCCTCGAACCGCTCCACCGTTTCCAGCAAACGCTCGGGCGAGGGGTTGGCGTCGAGGTAGTCCGGCGGATAATGGAAGAGCTGCTGCGCCAGATAGGCGTCGGCGAGGTGTTTCCAACGCCGCTGGCGCTCGGCCTCATCAAGGTCGCCCTTCACCATGTCGGGGAGGATGGCGCTGCGCAGCCGCTTCACGCGTCCCACCACTGTGTCGTCATGCCGCCCGCCCGCCCACTCGTCCTCCAGCGGGGAGAGGATCGCGTTGGTCAGTGCCTGCAGGCGTTCGCCAATGGTGCCGGTCTGTGGCCGGCCGAGGTACTCGAGCTCCTTGAGCGTGAGCAGGGCCGCGCCGACCTTGCCGATCCGTTCTCGCAGCGGCAGGTGCCGATTGGGCCGCCAGGAGAGCCGCGCCTCGATCTCGTCCAGCACCGAGGTGACGGCCGCCGCGACATCGCCATGGAATCGGTAGCGGATCGCCAGCGGATGCACGACCACCTTGCCGGGCGGATTGAGCTTCGCGCGCCGTTTGGCCGCGGTACGGGCCATGAGCGCCACGCCCTCCATGAGGGTGTTGAGCCTATCGTTGGCGCGCGAGATATGGCCCTCGGGAAAAATCAGCAGGGGCCGGCCGGCCTGTTCGAGAATCTCAATCGCCGTGTTGATCGCCGCCCGGTCAATGCCCTCGCGGTAGATGCTGAAGCCTCCGGCGCGGGGCAGGAGAAAGGCCAGCAGGCGGCCCTGCATGAACACATGCCAGCTCGCCATGATGAACGGCGGCGCGCCCGTCTCCCGCCCCACCAGTCCCGCCACGAGCGGGTCCTCGTCGCGGCAATGGTTGGCGGCGAGCGCGACCCCGTGGCCGGCCTGGAGGGAGGCCCGCAACCGCTCCGCATGGACAAACTCGACTTTTTCCACGCCATATTTTTTCCGCAGCAGCCGCGGCGCGCACCACGTCAGCACCGTCGGCCAGAACCGCCCGTGCTTGGGCGGGATCGGCACATAAGGCTGGTCAATGACGACGTTTTGCATGGAGCGGCGCGGTCAGCGTCGCGGCGAGGACCACGCCCCGCAAGGGTTGATTCGCGGACCCACCGAAGGGGCACCGCCAGCCGGACCAGTGATGCCAGACCCTGTTTTTACCGGAGCGAACGGAGGCAACGGAGTGGAAGAGAGCCGGAAGGTAACGAGGCTCTGATCAGTGTAAATCAGTGTGCATATGTGGTTAAAGGTATTTGTTTGGCTTCATAGACTCCGTCGCAGGACACAATGGACGCGAACGACACGTTTTCCTCCATCCGTGTTCATCCGTATTCATCCGTGGTTAAACCTCTGTCTCTTTCCCACTCCGTTTGCTCCGTTTCCTCCTGTAAAACATCCAAGCGGTCAAGCCCGTGCGGGCTTGCGCGCCACCCAAAAACGGCACTCGTCGGAAAATTCCCGCACCGCGCGCGACTCGCGGGCGATTTCGTGGCGGAGGGCGTCGAACTCATGCGTCCAGCCGGTGGCGGCGAGGTCGGCCAGGATCTCCGCGCGGTCGGGCAGGTGCATGAAGGTGCGGCCAGTCTCATCCTCGAAATACCGGTCGCCAAACTCCACCAGCCGCGGGTCCTGCGTGCCGGCCTCCCAGCGGAGAGCCTCCAGCCGCCACAGCGCTCGCTCGGTGGGCGAATGGTCGCGGTCGTGCGTGGTGAACAGCAACGGCGCGCCCGGCGCGCACACCGCATGGAGCTCGCGCAAAGCGGCCCGGCGGTTCTCCCGCCCGGGGATCTGCATGAGGCCGTTGAACAAAAACAACGCGCCGCCAAACCCCGGCTCCGATCGCCACGCGTTCTCCAAGGCCGTGTCACGTAATAAGTGACACTGACCGAGGGTGGTCGCGTCGGCGTGAAGGAAGTTGATGCCGATCGCGTCCCGCTCCGCCGCGAGGTGGCGGGCCTGGTCAAGCAGCTCCTCGGCGAAGTCGAAGGCGGTGAGCCGGCGGTGGCCGAGCGCCCAGAGCCCGAGGGTGACCCGGCCCGCGCCACAACCAGCCTCGAGCAGGTGCGCGGTCAGGTCGGGGAAAAACCGCCCGATCAGGACGCGTTCAGACTCCCAGAGTCCGAGAAAATGCGCCGCCCGCGCATAATGCACCACGGCCACCGGGTCGTTGAAGTCGGACCGGACCGTACCGGCGGTGATTTTGGCGGGGGGCGTGGGCACGGTGGGATGTTTCAGTCTGTGCTTCTCGCGGAAGCGAAACTATCGGATTTTAGACACAGAGCGCACAGAGGAAAACCAGAGGACACAGAGGTCGGAGAACAGAACTTCAACCATGATTAACACTGATGATCACTGATGTGAAAGCCCAGAAACGCAATGCGATGCCCCATCGTCTCCGTGCCCTCGGCTCGGCCCTCCGTGTTCTCCGTGTCCCAAACCAATTCCGAACACTTCCCTCTTTCGTGCCCTATCCGTGTCATTCGTGGACACTCCCCCTCCTTCCTCTGTTTCCTCCTTGTCGCGCCGTAGCCTTGGCAAAGGCGGTAGTTACCTCCTGTAAAAAACTCCGGGTTTTACCCTCACGCCGGGCGGATCTTCACCAGCAGATCCTTGCTCTCCACCGTGTCGCTGAGCGCGACGTGCAGCTCGGCGACCACGCCGTCGCAGGGGGCGTAGACGGTGTTCTGCATCTTCATCGCCTCCATCATCAGGAGCTTGTCGCCCTTGGCGACCTTGGTGCCGACGGAGACCGCCAGCGCGGCGATCAGGCCGGGGATGGGTGCCGCGACTTGGGTGGGGTCGGCCAGGTCGGCCTTCGGACGGGCCCGGGTCTTGGGGGCGACATTCTTATCGAGGATGTAGGCCTCGCGCGCAATGCCATTGAGCTCGTAGCTGAGGGGGCGGCGGCCGTCCGTGTCGGGCGGGCCGACGGAGACGAGGCGCACAATGAGGGTCTTCCCTTCCTCAATTGCGACTGAAATTTCCTCCCCCGGCCGGAGGCCGTAGAAGAACGCCGGCGTGGGCAGCACGCTCACATCGCCGTAAGCCTGCGTGTGTTTCGAGAAGTCGGCGAAAACCGCCGGATACATGAGGTGCGAATAGAGGTCATCATCACCGGCGGCACGCTTGAGCTTGTCGGAAAGCTCGGTGCGGACTTTATCGATGTCGAACGAAGGCGCGTTGGGGACAACGCGCCCCACCTTTTTCAGCGACGCCTTGTATTTGGCGCGGGCTTCGGCGTGGCGTTTTGCGCCGAGGATGACAAGCGACACCGGCTCGGGCCAGCCGCCCTCGGGCCAGCCGAGCCCGCCCGCCATCATGTCGATGACCGACTCGGGAAAGGGCATCGAGCCGGGCTCAAGGTTGACGACATCGGCGGCCTTGATGCCGCGTGAGAACAGAAACAGCGCCATGTCGCCTACGACCTTCGACGACGGGGTGACCTTCACGATGTCGCCGAAGAGCTGGTTGACCTCCGCATAGGCGCGCGCGATCTCGGGCCAGCGGTGCGCGACGCCGAGCGACGCCGCCTGCTCCCGGAGGTTGGTGTACTGGCCGCCCGGCATCTCGTGGAGATAGACCTCGGCGGAGCCGCTTTTGGGCGCGGTGTCGAAGGGTGCGTAATAGCCGCGGACGACCTCCCAATAGTCGGAAAACTCGTTGAGCGCGGGCAGATCGAGACCGGGATCGCGCGGGGTGTGCTGGAGCGCGGCGACGATGGAGTTGAGGTTGGGCTGCGAGGTGCTGCCGCTCATCGCCGCGAGCGCCAGGTCCACCACGTCCACCCCGGCATCGGCGGCGCGGAGTACGCTGGCGGCGGCGGTGCCGCTGGTGTCGTGGGTGTGGAAATGCACCGGCAGGCCAATCTCTTCCTTCAGGGCCTTCACGAGCTTCTGGGCGGCATAGGGGCGGCAGAGGCCGGCCATGTCCTTGATCGCGAGAAAATGCGCGCCCATTTTCTCCAGTTCCTTCGCGAGCCGGACGTAATACTTGAGCGAAAACTTGTCGCGCTTTTCATCGAGAATGTCGCCCGTGTAGCAGATCGCGGCCTCGCAGACCGCATGGGTGGCGTTGACCGACTCCATCGCGACCCGGAGGTTGGGCAGATAGTTGAGCGAGTCGAAGACGCGGAAGATGTCCATGCCCCCGGCGGCCGCGTGCCGCACGAACCCGGCCACCACATGGTCGGGATAGTTGGTGTAGCCGACGGCGTTGGCGCCGCGGAACAGCATCTGGAAGCAAATGTTCGGCACGCGGGCGCGGAGCTGGCGCAGCCGCTCCCACGGGTCCTCATTGAGGAAGCGCATCGCGGTGTCGAAGGTCGCGCCGCCCCACATCTCCAGTGAGAAAAGCTGCGGCACGCGCCGCGCCAGCGCATCCGCGCAGGCCAGCATGTCATAGCTGCGGACGCGGGTGGCCAGCAGCGACTGGTGGGCGTCGCGCCAGGTGGTGTCGGTGATGAGCAGGCGGCGCTGGGCCAGCGTCCACTCGGCGAACTTTTTCGGCCCGAGCGCGAAGAGCTGCTGCCGCGTGCCTGGTGGAATTGCGGATTTCGGATTTCGGATTGCGGAATGTCCAGAGGCTGCGCCCGGCGCTTTCACGTCAACTTGCCCCACCCTCGGGCCACTGGCCTCAGGAATCGGCGCAACCGGCATGGTCCGGTCGGGCCGGTAGCCCTTGGCATGGGGGTTGCCGTTGACGATGACGTGGCCGAGGAAATTGAGCAGCTTGGTCGCGCGGTCGCGGCGGGGCTTGAACGCGAACAGCTCGGGCGTGGTGTCAATCAGCGTCGTGGTCGCCTCCCCCGCCCGAAACTGCGGGTGGGCGATGACGTTTTCCAAAAAGGGGATGTTGGTCTTGACCCCACGGATCCGGAACTCGGCCAGCGTCCGCCGGGCGCGGCTGAGCGCAATGTCATAGGTCTGGCCGCTGGTGATGCACTTCACGAGCAGCGAGTCGTAAAACGGGGTGATGACCGCGCCGGCGTAGCCCATGCCTCCGTCGAGGCGGACGCCGAAACCGCCGGGGGAGCGGTAGGCGATGAGGCGGCCGTAGTCGGGGATGAACTTGTTCTCCGGATCCTCGGTCGTGATGCGGCACTGGATCGCGTAGCCGTTGCGCGGGATGTCCGCCTGGTGCGGCAGGCCGACCTCGGGCGAATGGAGGGCATGGCCCTGGGCGATGAGGATTTGCGCCCGCACGAGGTCGAGGCCGGTGATCACCTCGGTGACGGTGTGCTCGACCTGGATGCGGGGGTTCATCTCGATGAAGAACCACTCGTGGCGGTCAAGGTCGTAGAGAAACTCGACCGTGCCGGCATTGTCGTAGCGAATCTCGCGCGCGAGACGGGCGGCGGCCTCGCACAACTCGGCGACCACGCCCTCGGGGAGGCCGAAGCTGGGCGCGACTTCAACGACCTTCTGGTGGCGGCGCTGCACCGAGCAGTCACGCTCGTGGAGATGGATGACGTTGCCATGCTGGTCGCCCAGGATCTGCACCTCGAGGTGCTTGGCGCGCGGGATGTATTTTTCCAGAAACACGGCCGGGTTGCCAAAGGCGCGGCCCGCCTCGCCCTGCGCCTCGTCCAGCAGATGCGCGAGGTCCGCCGCCTTGGTCACGACGCGCATGCCGCGGCCGCCGCCGCCAAACGCGGCCTTGATGATGAGGGGAAAGCCGATGGCCTTCGCCGCCTTGAGCGCCTCGTCGCGGTCGCTGATCGCCTGCTCGGTGCCGGGGAGCACCGGGATTTTGAGCCGTTGGGCCAGGGCGCGGGCCGCGGTCTTGTCGCCCATCATTTCAAGCAGCTCGGGCCGCGGGCCGACAAAGGTGAGCCCCGCCTCGACGCAGGCGCGGGCGAAATTCGCGTTTTCGGAGAGAAAGCCGTAGCCGGGATGAACGAGCTCCACGCCGTGTTCCTGGGCGAGGCCCACAATGCCCGGAATGTCGAGATACGCGGCGACCGGGCCCAGCCCCTGGCCCACCGGGTAGGCCTCGTCGGCCTTGAACCGGTGCATGCCGAGGCGGTCCTCCTGCGCGTAAAGGGCCACGGTCCGGAGCCCGAGCTCGGTGGCGGCGCGAAAGATGCGGATGGCGATTTCGCCGCGGTTGGCGGCGAGCAGTTTTTTCATCAGGGGTTTGGGTGGAGGCGCCGGCGATGCAAGGTCCGCGAACCGGCCGCGTCAATCTTTTGGGCACGACCCGGCGCGTCTTCGGTTGGGTCTGGGCGCCTCCAATCTGGTTGCCAAGCCTTACCAGCCTTGGTTTGGATCCCAAGCATGAAACCGCCCCGCCTCCATCTGGTTTTTCCGGCAGTCTTTCTTTGGTCTATCATGGCGGCTTTCACCGATGGCCAGGTTACATCAGCAACGGTCGGCAGCCCGCCGACCAAGGTGGAACCCGCCGCCGCCCCCTCACCTCTCGCCGCCGCCAAACTCGCCCTCACCCAGGCCGTCAATGCCATGCGGGTTGCCACACCCGAAAACAAGGGCGGATACGTTGAAATTTCCCGTGCCGATTTGGATCAGGCGGTGTCAATCCTGACTGATTGGCTCGCCTCCCGCCAAAGCCACCCGGAGATGAACCTGCTCCCCACCAGCCCTTCGCCTGCAATCGACGCCCTCAGTGCCCGGATTGCCGGCTTCGATCCGCCCGCGAGTTTCCGCCTCCCCAGTCTGCGGACCGTGCTGAAGTCGCTGCACACCGCGCTCAGCGCCCTGCAACGCACGCCCGGTGGGGACGCGGACGGCTTTCGCAGCCGGCTCGTCACCAGCATCGACCGCGCGGCCTCCGATGTGATCGCGGGCATGAACCACGCCATTGCCACCACCGGCCCCGCAGATGGAGCCGGGTTGGGTACCCGCACCATCACACCTCTGGGTCCGCCCGCCAACGCCACCGCCTTCTACTCCGGCAGCCTGTCCATGACCAAACGTCTCGAACTCGCCCGGCGCGCGCTGGAACAGACTGAATCGGCGCTTCGCCTGCCTGCGTCCAGCGATCTCGACGAACTGGCCGTGGCTCCCCCCCGCCGGGACCAGGCGCTCGCGACGTGCGAACTGGCGCGGTCCGATCTGGCGGCGGCCCTCTCCTATATCCAGAAGTATCCCGCCAACGATGCCCTGACCGGCGGGGTCATGTCGCCCGAAGACCCGCCCATCCGGCTCGCCGGGCTGCCGCCGGCCCTGGACCGAAATCCCGCCGGCCGGTTCACCAACCCCCCGGTGGTGGCCGCAGTTGACGCCTTGAACGAGGTCTTGAACGCGTTGACGAACGCGCGACCGAATGGCGATGACGGCATCCCGCATCCGATCATGGGCGAGCTGGACGGATACCGGCTCAAGCTGATGCGCGACATCAGCCAGACGCAGACCGCCATCAACGCGGGCCTCAACGAAACCTATGACACTTATGTGAGCACGCACACTGCTCCCATCCGCCCCGGTCACGAACCGGGCAAAGGGACGTGACGGTCGGGTCGCGGGGGAAGGCCGAAGGGTGGTCGCGGTGGTCACCCCCCCCCGGTGGCACCGAACCAGTCACCATGATATTCCCGCATTGACTGCGGGTTTTTATGGTGGCGGACAGTGAAAGCACAGCGCTGCTGGCAACGCGGCGCAGGCTTTGCCCCATGACGAACGGAGGCAGGCAGGGATGCCTGCGCTACTTACCGCGTGGACCCGAGCCGGCCTCACATCGCCGCCAGCAGGCGGCGCAGGGCCTCGTCCACGAGCTTCGGGTTGGCCTTCCCCTTGGCGGCCTTCATCACCGGACCCTTGAAGGCGTTGATCGCGCTCTCTTTGCCGGCCTTAAACTCGGCTAGCGCCTTGGGGCTGGCCGCGATGGCGTCGCGGCACCATTGCTCCAGCTCGCCGGCATCGGTGGGTACAGCGCGCAGGCCCCGCCGGTCGGCGATCACCTCAGGCGGCTCGCCGGTGGCAAACATCTCGGTGAAAATCTCCTTCGCGCCTTGGTTCAGTACGGTGCCCGCCTCCACCAACTGCACCAGCGCCGCCACCTGCGCCGGTCGCACCTTGGAGGCGGCCAGCGGAAGACCCGCCGCCCCCAGCTCGCGGAGCAGGTCGTTGACGATCCAGTTGCCGACCGCCTGAGCACGACCGGGACCGGCCAGTTTTGCGGTCTCTTCAAAATATTGGGACAACTCCTGGTCGGGCACCAGCACCGAGGTGATGGTGTAGGGCACCGCGTAGTCGGCGAGGAAACGCCGTTGCCGGTCGAAGGGCAGCTCGGGGCATTCGGCGCGGAGTCGGGCCTTCCAGGCCTCGTCCACCTTCACCGGCATGAGGTCGGGGTCGGGGAAATAGCGGTAGTCGTGGGCCATCTCCTTTGAGCGGAGCGACTGCGATGCACCCGTCTGGCCGTCGTAGTCGCGCGTCTCCTGCACGAGGGTGCCGCCGGCCGCGACGACAGCGAGCTGGCGTTTGATCTCGTGGGCGATGCCGTCGCGGACAAATGAGATGGAGTTCAGGTTCTTCAGCTCCACCTTGGTCCCGAGCTTCGTTTCGCCGACCGGACGGATGGAGATGTTGGCGTCACAGCGGAGCTGCCCCTTCTCCATGTCGCAGTCGGAAATGCCGCCGTAAATGATGGTCTGCCGGAGCGAGGTCAGGTAGGCAAAGGCCTCCTCGGCCGTGCGCATGGCCGGCTCGGAGACGATCTCCATCAGGGGGGTGCCGGCGCGGTTGAAGTCGATGAGCGAGTCGGACGCGCCGTGGTTGAGCTTGCCCACGTCTTCCTCGAGATGGATGCGGGTGAGTGGGATTTTCTTGTGCTCGCCCATGACATTGCGGGCGGGGCCCGGGAGCTCGATCTCCACGAAGCCCCCGAGGCAGACCGGCTGGTCGTATTGGGAGATCTGGTAGTTTTTCGGCGAATCGGGGTAAAAGTAGTTTTTGCGGTCCCACTTGCAGACCGGCGCGATCTGGCAGCCGAGCATGAGCCCCGTCTTGATGATCGCGTCGAGCGCCGCCTTGTTCAACACCGGCAGCGTGCCAGGCAGCGCGAGGACCACCGGATCGGTGAGCGTGTTGGGCTCGAACCCGTAACCCGCGGCCACGCGGGTAAACATCTTGGAGTTGGTCCGGACCTGGACATGGACCTCCAGACCAATGACGGCTTCGTAGTTCATGGGGAAGAGATCACGGAAATT
The DNA here is from genome assembly GCA_903929355.1 of uncultured Opitutaceae bacterium. GTDB lineage: Bacteria > Verrucomicrobiota > Verrucomicrobiia > Opitutales > Opitutaceae > CAIYUN01. The sequence goes on along the minus strand of CAIYUN010000017.1, from coordinate 142,834 downwards.
GGGGACACAGAGGGCACGGAGGGACGAGCCGAGGGCACAGAGGGAGGAAATGAAATTGAGGTGAAGTTCAGCAAGAATATCACAATGCAAGGCGGCGCAGGCCGCGGGTGAGGATGGTGGAGCGAAAGTTGAGCAACAGGCCGACGTGGCATCCGGTGAATTTAAGGTAGGTCAGGACTTGAGCCTCATGGACGTCGAGCAGGGCGTCCACCGTTTTAAGCTCCACCACGACCAACCCATTGATGAGAAAATCGAGCCGGTAAGCGTCATCGATCAGCAAATCCTTATATTTTACCGGGCAGAATTTTTGCTCCTCAAAGGGCACGGCACGCAAACGCAGCTCATGAGCCAACGCCCGTTGGTAGGCCGATTCCAGCAACCCCGGCCCGAGGTCGCGATGAACCTCGATGGCCGCGCCAATCACCTGTTCGGTCAGTTGGTTTATCTCCTCATTCATCTCCGTGCCCTCCGGTTTGTGCTCTGTGCCCTCTGTGTCTCAAAGGCTTGGATGTTTTTGATGCCAGTCGTGGGCCTGCTCGTAGGCGTGGGCGATGGCGAGGAGCTGGGCCTCCCGGAAGGGCTGGCCGATCAGTTGCAACCCGATGGGCAGGCCGCCCGAGCTGAAGCCGCACGGCACGCTGAGGGCGGGCAGACCGGCCAGGTTCACCCCGATGGTGTACACGTCGCACAGATACATGGCCAGTGGGTCGGCCTTCTCCCCGGCCTTGAAGGCGGGCGTGGGCGAGGTCGGCGTGAGCAGCGCGTCGACCTCCTGGTAGGCGTTGAGAAAATCCTGGCGGATCAGGGTGCGGACTTTTTGCGCGCGGAGGTAATAGGCGTCGTAGTAGCCGCTGGAGAGCACATAGGTGCCGAGAATGATGCGGCGCTTCACCTCGGCGCCAAAACCCTCCGCGCGCGACTTGAAATAAATGTCCACCGCGTCGTGCGCGTCCTGGGCGCGGTGGCCGTAGCGGATGCCGTCGTAGCGCGCCAGGTTCGAGGAGCACTCGGCCGTGGCGATGATGTAATAGACGCCCACGCCATACTCGGTGTGCGGGAGGGAGACCTCCTTGATCTCGCACCCCATCCCCCGGTAATAAGCGATCGCCTTCTCCACCGCGGCGGCCACCTCGGGATCGAGTCCCGCACCGAAATACTCCTTCGGGATGCCCAGCCGCCACGGGGCCTGGCGTCGGCCCAAGCCGGCGCGGTAGTCGGGGAGCTCGACCTTGACCGAGGTCGAGTCGCGCTCGTCGTGGCCGGCCAGCGCCCCAAGGAGGATGGCCGCGTCCTCGACGGTGCGCGCGAAGGGCCCGATCTGGTCCAGCGAGGAGGCAAACGCGATCAGGCCGTAGCGAGAGACCAGGCCGTAGGTGGGTTTGAGGCCGACGACCCCGCAGAGCGCGGCCGGCTGGCGGATGGACCCGCCGGTGTCGGAGCCAAGCGTGACCACCGCCTCGCCCGCCGCCAGCGCGGCGGCGCTGCCCCCCGAGGAGCCGCCCGGCACGCGCGTGAGGTCCCACGGATTGCGGGTCGGCTGAAACGCGGAGTTCTCCGTCGAGGAGCCCATCGCAAACTCGTCCAGGTTCAGCCGGCCCCAGCACACCGCGCCCGCGTTTTTCAACCGCGTGGTGACGGTCGCATCGTACGGGGACACAAAGTTCGCCAGCATTTTGCTGGAGGCGGTGAGCGGCTGGCCGGCGACGGAGATCACGTCCTTGAACCCCACGGGAATGCCCTCAAGCGGCCCCCGACCCTGCCCCGCCGCGCGGCGGGCGTCGGACGCGGCCGCCTGCGCCAGCGCGTCGGCCTCGTCGAAGGAGTTGAATGCCCGCACGCGCGCATCCACGGCCTTGGTGCGCGCGATGATCGCCGCGGTCAGCTCGACCGAGGAGAGCCGCCCGGTGTCGAGCAGGGTGGCGAGTTCAACGAGGGTCTGGTAGTGGAGTTCAACGGACATGCGGGATGAAACGTGAAGGGAAGGAGTCAGGATAGGAGGAGTCAGGATGGAAGGAGCCAGAAGCAGGTCACTGCTGGCACCCCGGCGAGCAACAGCCCGGCCTCATTCGACGACCTTGGGGACCACGATCATGTGGTCGCGTTGGGCGGGGGCGTTCCGGAGGGCGAGTTCGACGGGCAGCCCCGGCTGCGCGATATCCTCGGCCCAGACGTTGGCGACGGGAAACGCATGGGCGGTCGGCTCAATCCCGGTCACGTCCACCTGTTTGAGCTGCTCGATATGGGCGATCACATCGCCGATCTGGCGGACAAACCGCGTCTTCTCCTCCGGCGTGAGCGCGAGGCGCGCGAGGTGGGCGACATGGTCGATGTTTAGGTCAGCGGGAACGGGCATGGAGGGGACGGGAGATGGCTGGGTCGGAGCGGCTTTCTACGCGATGAATCCGGACATTGTCACCAAAAAGACAACCGACAATGCAGCGGCCGGGAGGCGGGGCGGCGCCACCGCCCCCGCCGGGGCCTATTTCCGCCCCGCGATCCGACCGGCGAGCTCCTCCAGCGGGTAGGTGATGATCTCGGCCAACGTCGGATGATACCAGGGAGCACGGAGCAGATCGAAAACCGTCGCACGCATGGCGAGGGGGCCGCTGAAGCAATGAATCAGCTCCCCGGCATCGGGCCCCACAATTTCCGCGCCGAGGATGCGGCCCCGCTTCGGCTCGGCGAGAATTTTGACGTAGCCATGGTTCGCGTCCATCAGGATGGACTTGCCGTGGTCATTGAACGGGTAGCTGGCGCAGAGGTATTTCACCCCGGCTTCGTCCAGGTCCCGTTCCAGGCGGCCGATGGTCGCGAGCGCCGGGTCGGTGAACACGACATTCAGCAGCAACGAGTAGTCCACCGGCTTGAGTTTTGGGACGCACGCCGCGTGGTTCGCCGCCAGCACGCCCTGGGCGATGGCGATATGGACGATCTCGGCCGGACCCGAGCAATCCCCGGCGGCGTAGATGTGCGGGACGCTGGTCTGTTGCCAGCGATTGATGATGATCTGGCCGTTGGGTCCCGCCCGTACGCCGGCGGCGGCGAGGTCCAAAGACGCGGTGTTGGGCTCGCGACCGAGGGCGTTGAAGAGATGGGCGGCGCGGCGGGTGATTTTCCGGCCGTCATGGATAAAAGTCACGCTGACGCCGCGGGCGTCGCCGGAGACCTGCTCAATCTTCGTGCCGGCAAACACTTCGATCCCCTCCTCCACGAAGGCGCGCTGCACGACCTCGGAGGCGTCCTCGGAGTGGTCGCGCAGGATGTTGGGGCTGCGTTGCACCAGCGTGACGCGGGCCCCCACGCGGTGGAGAAACTGCGAGAGCTCGCACGCCACGATGCCACCCCCCAGCACAATCACGCTCTTGGGTATGAAATCGAGGTCGAGCACGTCGTCGCTCGTCCAGAAGGGCGTGTCCGCCAGGCCCGGCACCGGCGGGACACTGACCTTTGATCCCGTCCCAATCAGGATGTGCCGGGCGGAAATCTTTTTCCCGTTGGACAACGCCACCGTGTGCGGGTCGAGGAAGCGGGCGTGCGCCCGGATGAGCTCAAATTTTCCCGCCGTGAGCGCATCCACCCGGTAACCGGCGAAATCGGCGATGATTTTTTTCTTCCGCGCGTGGATCGCCTTCATGTCCGCGCGGGCGGAGGGAATTTTCAACCCAAAGGTTTTCCCTTTCCGTGCGAGGTGCAGGACCTCGGCCATGTAAATGAGCGTCTTCGACGGCATGCAACCGCGCAGGATGCAGAGACCGCCGAGATCCCGCGCCCCATCCACGATGGCCGTGCGGAGACCGAGATCGGCGGCGGCCCGGGCGGCGTTGAACCCGGCGCTGCCGCCGCCGAGCACGAGGAAGTCGTAGGTTTTCATGGCAAAAAGGATTTAACCACGGATATCACGGATGGACACGTTGGGAACGGCAGAAGAGTTTTTACAGGAGGGAACAGAGAAAACGGAGGACGGAAAGGAACAGAATGGCGAAGCCGCCCGAATCTCGACACGGAAAGCACGGAGGGACGAGCCGAGGGCACAGAGTCAAAACGTGGAGTTGCGGCAGTAGGATCGGAGGGAGGGGAAGTGGTCGGAGTTGAAACACAGATGAGATAGTGGCTAAGGACCGAAGGGCCTCAGGCTTGTATCCTGATTGCGCAAGTGCTTTTCTCTGTGAACTCTGTGTCCGCCCTCTGTGCTCTTGTGTCACCATGCTGAGTTTTTTTGGCTCACCGGCCCTTGCCGAAGATCATGATGTGAATCGTTTTCAGCACGATGGCGGCGTCCAGCAGAAAGGAGAAGTGTCGGATGTAGTAGAGGTCGTATTCGAGCTTGCGGAGCGTGTCCTCCATGTTGGCCCCGTAGGGGTAGCTGACCTGCGCCCAGCCCGTGATGCCGGGTTTCACCAGGTGCCGGAAATGGTAGCAGGGGATCTCCGCCTCGTAGTCGCGCACCAGCACATCCCACTCGGCCCGTGGACCGATCATGCTCATCTCGCCGCGCAGGACGTTGATGAGCTGGGGGAACTCATCGAGCCGGCTGGCGCGCAGGAGCCGTCCGACACGGGTGATGCGCCGGTCATCCACCTGGGTGTAGCGGTCGCCACCCGCGTTGACCCGCATGGAGCGCAGCTTGAGGATCTGGAAAGGCACGTGGTTCCGCCCGATGCGCGTCTGCCGGAAAAACACCGGGCCGCGGTCCTCGAGCCAGATGCCCAGCGCGGCGGCCGCGAGCACGGGCGAGGCGAGCAGCAGGCCGACCCCCGCGAGCACGATGTCGCTCAGCCGCTTCATCCGCTCAAACACCGGCTCGCGCGCGATCTGAAAGCCCTCCTGGAACAACCATGTTTGGTTGAGCCGGTAGAGCGGAATCTTCCGCCAGTAGACCTGATGAAACAGCTCCAGGGTGTAAGTCGGCACGCCCCGGAAATAAAGCTGGGTGAGCCGTTGCGAAAGCTCCGCGCTCAGCTCGCGATTCGACTCGCGCAACACCAAGGCCTCGACCTCCAGCCGCCCGGACTCGATCTGCCCGAGCACCTCCTCGAACGTCACCAGCGCAAGGCCGGGAAAAGGCGGGACGGTGATGCCGGAGATGGACGCGTAGATCACGGGCTGCGCCAGGCCCAGGCGGGTGCATTCGGCGGCAAACGCGACGCAGTGCGTGGCGTCACCCACATAAACCAGGGAGCCCACCCTGCGCTCGCGGAGCCGCGCGGTGTACAATGCCCGCCGGTAGACCAACGTGGCCGGCATCAGGACCAGAAAGCTCACCATCACCACAATGCGGCTTTGTTGCAGCGTGTAGCCCTCCGGCAGAAAGACGAAGGTCAGCAGCATGGCCGCCAGCATCACGGCAAACAGTGAGATGAGATGCTCACTGGCGTAATCGAGGCTCAGCATGTCGGTGCGCCGCCGGTAGCCGTCGATCAGGTAAAATCCCGTGACCATCAGCGCGAAGGGTCCGACGAGCGGGAGTCCGACGAAATGCGTCGCGTCCGCCACATGATGCAGGCGGGCCCAACCAATCAGATTGAACACGACCAGCACGGCGAGCGCGTCGAGCAGAAACAGGCTGACGGCGGTGGACAGCGAGCGTTTCATCGTGGTGGGGCCAAGGGTGCCGGGCCTCCGGCGGGGCGGCAAGCGCCTTCGCCGGGTGGTTGGTCCAACGTCGCCAGCAGTTCGCGCCAACGGGCGACCGCCCCGGCGAGGCCGGCTTCCCGGGTGGCAAACGCCCGGGCCGCGCGGCCCAGCGTGGCCCGGTCTCCGGGCGCGTCGCGCCAGGCGCGCAGGGTGTCCGCCATGGCTGCGGTCGCCGCGCGGTCGAACGCCGCGCCCAGCGCGGCCCCCGTCACCATCCGGGCCGGCTCGCAGTCCGGCGGACCGATGAACAGCACCGGCCGGCCCGACGCCGCCGCACCCGCGAGTTTGCTGGGCAGGACCAACTGCGCGCAGCCGGCGCGCAGGGTCACCAGATGGACGTCGGCGGCGGCCAAACCCGCCGCGAGGCCGGCCCGCGGCACGGCGGGCAGGAAGCGGACGTTGGGGAGAGCCAGGGTGCGGGCGAGCTCCTCCAGCCGCGGACGCTGCGCGCCGTCGCCGATGAACAGGAAGACAAAATCGCGGTCGGCTTGCAGCGCCGCGGCCAGACCGATCACCGGTTCCAGGTCGTGGACCCGGCCGAGGTTGCCGGAGTAGGCGACGACCAGTTTATCCTCCACCCCCCAGGCCCGGCGCTGCGCGGCTGTTTGCGCCCCATCGGCCGGGGCCACTCCGGACGGAGCCCAGTTCGGGATGACATGAATTTTTGTCGCCGACGCCCCGCGGGTGCAGACGAACACGGCCATGTCCCCGCCGGGAGTGACGCAGGCGTCGGCCCGCCGCCAGGCCCGGTCGCGGGGCGCGCGCAGCCAGCCGAGACCGCGCGCGCCCAACGCCATCGGCAGCTCGGGGTAGATGTCCTGCACCCAGTGCACCACGCGCGCCCCGCGCGCCCGGGCCAGCGGCGCGGCCACGACGGCCAGCAACGGCGGGTCCGTGAGCAACACCATGATGTCCCCCCGCCGGGTGTCGCACGCCACGCGCCAGAGGGCCGCCAGCGCAAACGCCGCCCAGTTGAACGCCTTGGCAACCTTGCCCCTGCCGCCGGCGCGCGGGCTGCGCACGCGGCAAAGCTCGACCCCCTGGTGGGTCTCACGGGCCGGCAGGCCGGCGGTGCCGGGATGGCTGGCCAGCACGCGCACCCGGCGACCCCCGGCGGCCAAGGCCTCGGTCAGGTCCGTGAGCAGTTGCGCAGTCGCGGGCTCCTCGGGCCAGCAAAAGCGGTTGAGAAAGACCACCCGGTTCATGCGGCCCGGCGCAGGCGCCGGATCTCGGCGGCGGCAAAGCCCTCGTAGCGGGCGAGCAGCCGACAGTAGTGGAGGCCGGCCGCGCCGTCGAGAAAGCCGCGCCGCCAGCCATACTGGTAAAGAAAGCGCAGCACGGGTCGCCCGGGCAGCTCGTAACTCAGGCGCTTCAAGGCCCGGCGACGGCGCAGTTTGTCTGTAGACAAAAAATCCCCCCACGGCACCCCCGCCGGGTGCTGCAGGAAACGGAGCGCTTCGGCGCGGGCGTAGCGGCGGTGTTTCTCGAGCCAGGCGGAGTCTCCGCCCGCGGCGAGCTCATGCAGGTAGCTGGCCTGCAGGTGGCCGAGGCGCATGGTGGGGGCCTCGCGCTGGCCATGGCCGACCTCGATGAACTCAAACTGGGGGGCCCGCACCAAACGGGCCTGCCAGGCGGGATAGTCGGTGCAGCGGGGGATCCAGTGGCCGGCCCAGAGCATCTTGGGCGCCACAAAGTAGCCGTCGAGGCCGGCCGCCGCCGGCCCGGCGAGGGTGGCCCGGGCCTCCGCGGCCAGCCCGGCGGTCATCCGCTCGTCGGCGTCGAGGTGAAACACCCACGCGTGGCGGAAAGGGATGGCGCGCTGGGCGTGGTTGCGTTGCTGGGCAAAGTTCTCAAAGCGGTGAGTGAAGACCCGAGCCCCGGCCGCGCGGGCCAGCGCGGCGGTTTCGTCGGTCGAGCCGGAGTCGAGCACGACCACGTCGTCGCAGCCGGCGAGACTGGCGAGGCAGCCGGGGAGATTTTGCTCCTCGTTGAGGGTGAGGATGACGGTGGAGAACATCTCAGTCGTCCGCGCCGGCCTCGGCGCGTTGTTGGAGCGTGGCGTAGCGCAGCGCGGCAAAATACACCGTCCAGAACCCGATCAGCACCGCGCCATTGGCAAAGGGAAACTCCACCCACGCATAGAGCGCGACCAGGGCGCAGCCCAGCAGCGGCCAGGCCACCAGCGGGTGGCGCAGCGCGGGCCATGGCAGCCAGAGCAGCGGCAGGCCCGCCAGACCGAGGAGCAAGCCGGTGCCGATGAGGCCGTTTTCCGCCACCGCCTGAAGCCAGTCGGAGTGAGCCTCAACGTAGCTTTGCTCATATTGCCGGTTCAACGCGACCGGACGCGGGCGGACCAGCTGAAACGCGGTGCCAAAACTGCCAAGGCCCCAGCCGAACCAGGGTTTCCGCATGGCCAGGCTCCACGTGTCGCGGTAAAGCGCCAGCCGGCCTTCGAGCGGGCCGCCTTCCTGGCCGAAAGACTCGCGGGTGTCGCGCGCGCGTTGCTCAATCGAGGCGCGGGCCAGCCAGCCCCCGGCGGCGGTGACCGCGAGCACGACCAGGCACACCGCCGCCAGCCGGGCCGCGACCGGGCGGCCTTGTTTCCGGCGGGCCGCGGTGATCCGCCTCAATGCCACCCCGGTCGCCACCGCGATCACCAGCCCCGCCAGCGCGGTGGCCGAGCGCGAGGCGCTCATCGGCGCGCTGAGGGCGATGAAAAACCCCGCAGCCAGGGTCGCGGGCACGGGCGTGTGCCACTGGTCCCGTCCGTGCGGTCGCCGGGCGGCAAAGTAAAAGAGCAGGCCAAACCCCACCGCCAGAAACAGGACCATGAACGCACCCCAATGGTTGTTGTAAATGAAGGTGGAGAAGAACCGTTCCTGCGGCGACACCGCCGAGCCAAAATAGAATCCGCTGTAAAACCCGTCGGCGTTCTTGCTGGCCGGCACCAGCAACTTTTGGAGCGTGCCAAAGACCGCCAGCACCAGGGTGTTGACCGCGGCGGCCGCCAGGAGCAGCCGCAGCGCGCGCCGGCGGCGCACCACCAGCCAGAGGTTGCAGGCGGCCAGCCAGGCGCCGCCGGCAAAAGCCCACCGCGCCAGCGAGACGGACGGACTGACCGTGCTTGGCAGCCAGGGATGGGCCTCCCCGAGATGGATGAGCACCGCCTGCCCGTCCATGGTCCGGCGCACGAAACTGGGGTTGAGACATCCCACCACCACCAGCGCCCCGGCCAACACCCAGGGGAGGAACACCCAGGCCCGCTGGCGCACCTCGCTGCCGCGGACGCCGGGTTGGGACAGGGCCAGCGCCGCGAGGGGAAGCCCCAGGCCGCCCCAGAGGGTGAGCCAGTCGCGCGCCCACCAGATGTTGCCACCAAAAGCCCAGCTCGAGAACAGCCCCATGCACCCGACATGGATGAGCACAAGCACTTCGAGCCGTCGCCAGGCGAACCTGAGGCCGCGCTCGATCACCACAGCCGCCGGAGCGGCCGGCCGGGGGCGGCCGGCCGGGGACGAGGGGGTGTCTGGGGCTCCCGTCATGCCGGGCGGGCGCAGAGCCCCTCGTAAAACGCGGCCAGGGTGGCGGCCGACTTATCCCAGGCAAACTCCGCCCTCGCCAGTTCTCGGGCGGCGGCGGCGCGGTTCCTTAGGCCGTCGGGGCCCTCGCCGAGCAACGCGGTCAGCACGGGGCCGAAGTCCGACCACGGCACGCAGCGACCGGCCCCATGGGTGTCGAGGGCCTGCCACGGCGTGGTGTCGGTGGCCAGAACCGGCAGCCCGTGGCTGAGGGCCTCGGCGACCACCAGGCCAAAGTTCTCCGAGTGCGAGGGCAGCAGCAGCAGCTCGGCCACCGCATAGGGCGGCGGCCGGTCGGTGCCGTCGAACACCGCCACGCGTTCCTCGCCGCCCGCCCGGTACACGTAGGACCGGAGTGCCTGAACGGTATATCGCTCCGGAATGCCGACGAGGAGCAACAACCAGCCGGCGGGCGCACAGTCGAGCCACAGGTCGATCATCTCGATCACCCGCTTCATCGGGTGAAAGCGCGAGTAAAAGAGCGCCGCCGGCCGGCCGGAAAGGTCGGGACAGTGCTTCCGCCAAAACTCCCGGGCGGCGGCCACGTCGACGGCGGCCGGCGCCGCGACCCCGTTGGGCGCGACACACACCGGCTGCGTGAACCCCAGGCGGCGGATGTCGTCGGCTTCGGCCGCGCTGGTCGCATGCCAGCCCCGGGCGGCGGCGAGCGCGCCGGGATGAACGAAACGGTCAGCGAGCGATTTCTTCCAGCGGTGATGCCGCCAAGCCCAGGGGGACATCATGCCGCGGGGCGAGATGACCAGCGGTCCGCCGGAGCCGAGGGTCGCCTGGTGCGCGTAGTGCAGCGGGCGCAGCCAGAGACCGTGATGGTGGACCACGGCGAACGGCGTCGCCCGCAGATGGGCCCGCAACGGGCCCGACGGGGTGAGGCTGGCCGGCCACTGGCGCGGAAAGGAGTGGACGGAAAAGTTGGGTGCGGGAGCTTCCACCGGGGCGCCGCCGGGCACCGTGGTGAGCAGCTCGACGTCATGCCCGGCGGCGGCCAGCGCAGCCGAAAGGCCGCGCACGGAACGCGACGGCCCGCCATGCCGGGCTTCAAGGCTGGAAACGATTTGGGCGATTTTCACGGAAGAAATACGCGACGACACCAGCGTTGGAACCACCGCTCCGCCAGCCACGCCATCCCAAAGACGAGGAGGGCGCCGAACCCCGCCCGGAGCAGCGGGTTGGAGACCGCGTCGAGCCAGCGGGCATGCACCCCCAGCGGCTCATGCAGCAGATAGAGGGCGTAGGACCACGGCGCGATCCAGACGAAACCGCCGAACAGCGGCCGGAATCCAACCCAGCTGGCGCGCCGCCAGAGGAGGGCCACGCCGATGATGACCAGTGCCGCCACAAAGTGCCGCAATTCCAAGACCGGATGGGTGCCCAAGGCCAGGGGAATGCCGGCGGTGTGCTGGCGCCAGACCCCGACGCCCAACAGCAACGCCACGAGGGCGATGGCGCCGACCGGAACGGCCAGCATCCGCCGGTCGGGCGCCCGCCGGGCGAGCTTGGCGCGGGCAAACTCGACACCGGCCCACCAAATGCAGAAATAAAACAGGAACCGCGAGGCCTGGTTGGGCCACACCAGGTAAATCACCGCCTGGCTGAGCGAAATCGCCGCCACCACCCGGGCCTGCGCCCCCGGTCGCAGCCGGGTGCTGAGCGGAAAATACATCATGTAAAACCACCACTCGTAGGACAGCGACCACAGCGCGAGCGTGCCGGCATACGTCTCGACCCAGACCCCCGGTTTGACGAACCCGGCGTCCTGCAGCATGAGCAGATTGCCCAGGAACGTGGGCCACGAGGTGCGGGGGTCCGGCGGGGCCTGGCCGCGGGCCACCAGCGCCGCCACCACGAGCGTGAGCACAAACAGGGGATAGATGCGCACCGCTCGGGCGCGCAGATACGCGCCAAAACGCAGGCCGGGTTTGTGCGCCACCGACCAATGGATCACAAAGCCGGACAGCAGAAAAAACGCGATCACCGCCTCCTGGCCAAAGCCCAGCAGCCACCCCAGGACGGGAACCCTCCCGCCCAACTGGTCGCGGAACAAATGCGCGCAGGCGATGTAGCACGCGGCCGCGCCCCGGACGGCATCAAGCTGCCAGAGCAGCAGCGGGGCGGCCATCGCCGGCCGGGCCGGCCCGGCCGGCTCCGGGGTCGGGGGGACCTCGATCATACCGGCTCCGGACGGATTTTCAGGGGTCGGCAAGGATGGCCGGCGCAGACCATGCGCGCGGGCTGGTCTTTCAGGACGACCGAGCGCGCCCCGATCACGCTGAGCTCGCCCACGGTCACCCCGGGACCGATGAAGACCTCGGCGGCCACCCAGGCGTTGCGGCCGATCACAATGGGGCGGGCGTCGAGCGGCATGGCCCAGCGCGTGTAGTCATGCGTGCCCGCGCACAAGTGGGTGCGCTGGCTGACATTCGCGCCATACGCGAGCGTGACGCGGGCGGGGTTGTAAACGATCACCTGCCGGCCGAGCATGGCGCGGGGTTCGAGCGTGAGCTGCCACGGGTGCAGCACTTGGACGGTGGGAAACACCACCACCTGGCCGGGCTCGGGAATGGTGGCGCCGAACCAAACCAGCAACCGCGCGCGCCAGGCGTGGCACGGACGGGGGCTCCACCGGAAAACTGTCGCCTGCACGAGCGCCCAGAGCCAGCGGCGCAACACCTCGCCACGCGGATACGGCGTAACGCAGCCTTGGGCAAGAAAGGGCGGAGTCGAATCGGGCACGGGCGGGTTTAGCGGGCGGCGCGGGGTTTGGTCAACGCCGCAAACGCGCCCAGCAACAGGTCCGCGGTGGCGGCGTAGTCATGGTGGCGCGCGGTGGCCTGCGCCCGCCGGGCGAGCGCGTGACGGCGGGCGGGGTCGGCGAGCAGGCCGGCGAGGATTTCGGCCAGCTCCGCGGTGGCCTCCGGGCGGGTCTGATCAAACTGGCAGCCGTTTTCGCCCGGGACGAGGAGGTCACGATAGCAGTCCAGCCGGGAGACGACCGGGACCGCCCCGGCCGCCATCGCCTCGATGGGGGCGATGCTCAGGCCCTCACCCTGCGCAGCCAGGCTCGGATAGCAGAAAATATCGAGCTCCCCATAACGACGGGCCAGAAGGCCGGCATCAAACACGGGCGCCTCAAACGTCACCCGACTGCCCAACGACTGGGCATAGCGGGCGACCAGCGCGTCCCGGTAGGCCTCGCCTCCGCCGCCTTGGGCCACGGAGACCGGACCGGTGAGGACCAGCCGCCATGGCGGCAACCCCGGGCGCGCGACCAGCGCGACGGCGGCGTCCAGCAGTTGCTCGAGGCCCTTCTCGGGGTGGATGCGGCCGACATAACCGATCGTCAGCGTCCCGCCGGCGGCGGCCTGCGCGGCGGCCCCGGCATGCAGCGGCCAGTCGATCGGATTGGGGAAAACCAGGATGCGGTCGGCCAGGCGTGGATTTTCAGCGCGGGCCTTGGTGGCCACCGCCTCGCTGGTGGCCAGCACCAGGTCCACGTTCCCATAGACGCGGTTCTGGCCCTTGGGCATGCGGCCGAGCACGACCGCCACCCGGCCGGCGGCCGGTTTCACCCGCCGCAGCCAGGCCGGGAGCGAGACGGTGTTGCACACGACGATGTCGCCGGGCGGCAACGCCCGCGCCACGCGCAGGCCCCAGAGCAAGTCCAGCATGAGATTGCAGGGCAGAGAGCGCGTGTGGCCCATCCCGGGCAGGCGCAGGTGGGTGAGCCGGCCCGACGTCTCGTGATCCGGCAGACCAGGCCAGCGGCGGGAGACGACCGTCACGTCGTGGCCGGCGGCGGTCATCAGCCCGGCCAGCCGCAGCCAGATTTTCTCCGTCGCGCCTCCGGCCAGCGCGGGTACGGGGAGAAAAAAGCCCATGACAATGGTGATTTTCATGCGAGATGGAAATGGGGCCTGGGCCGCTCAGCCCACCGCCGGCCGGCCGGGCACGGCACTCCTGACCGCGGCCAGCAGACCCGTGGCTGCGGCGGCATAGGTGTAGCCGGCGATGCGCGCGGCCACGCGCGGGCGGAACGGGGCCAGATCGGCGGCGAGCGCGTCCGCGAGCTTTTCGCGGAGCTGCGCGGGGTCGTCGGCGCGAAAGACCCAGCCGGTCTCCCCCTCGGTCACGAGGTCACGCTGGCAGCCAACGCGGTCGCTGACCAGGCACGGCACGCCCAGGTGCATGGCCTCGTTGACGGCCAGCCCCCAGGTTTCGTAAAGACCCCGCGAGGGCAAAACGAACAGGTCGGCCAGGAGATAACGTGCGGGCATCTCGCTTTGGTTCGCGAAGGGCAGAAAGCGCACGCAGCAGGCGGGGCACGCGGCGGCCGCGGCCTCGAGGGCGGGCAGCTCCTCCCCGCTGCCGACAAAGACCAGGGCGGCGTCGGCCGGCGCGAGGGCCTGAAAAGCAGCCAGGAGTTCGCGGGGCTGCTTGGCCGGGACCAGTTTGCCGGCGAACAGGACCACCCGGCGTTGGCCCAGCCCAAGCTGCCCGCGCAGCGCGGCGGCGGCGGCCCGCGCGGCCGGGGTCGCGACAAAATGGGCGGCGTCCACGCAATGGGGCACGAAATGGAGCCGGGCGTCGGGCACGCCATAGGCGCGGAAGTAATCGCGGTTGGCCGCGCCGACATAGGTGATCGCGGCAAAACGCGCGAAGAGGCGGCCGAGCAGCCAGCGCTTGGGTCCCCGCGGGGCGGGGCGGCCGAGCAGGTGCGAGTCCCCCCGGAAGAGGAGCGGCGCGGGCCGCCGGAGCACCAGCCCCAACTGGGTGCGGTAGTTGTAGCCGAACACGAGCACGGCTTCGGGCGACCAGGCGCGGAGTCGGGCCGGGAGACCAGGGTTGTCGAGCCCGTTGAAATGATGGGTGCCCGGATCGCGGGCGCGGTTGGGGACAAACTCATGGGCATGGCCCGCGAGGAGGTCGCGATCCCACGCGAACGCGGCCCCAAACTGGCGGTCCGTTTGCGCGCGCACCCCGAAGTCCCAAAGGTAAAACACCCGGAGCTCGACCGGGGTGTGCGTGGCCAGCCAGGTGAACCACGGGCTGTAATACTGGGTGGGGTGGGAAATGACGATCGCAAGACGCACAGGCGGGATGTGGGGGAGGGCCGGTCTTCAGCCGCCCAGCAGGCGCCGGAGCGCCAGCGGGAGCACGACCACGGCGACGAGGGCCTGGAAGAGCGAGGAAAGCCAGATGCTGAGCGTGAATTCGGTCTGGAACGACCAGGCCATGAGCACGACCAACAGCAGGCCGCCGGGCGAGAGCATCGGGCTGTTCGCGGCCAGCCCGGTGGTTTTGCGCAGGAAAAACCCCATGAAGGCGCCGATGAAGATGCCGCCGAGGAGGCCGAAATTGGCATAAGCCTCCGCGAGCAGGCCGATGGCGATGGTGGTCTTGAGCGTGCTTTCCTGATCAATCATGCCGTAGTGCATTCCGATCACGTTGGTGGCGATATGGCCGACCGGTTTGTCGGGCCAGAAAAAGCGCGGCACAAACTGGCCGGGAATGTAGGTGTAAGTCTGGCCGTAGAGGTAGTCGAGCGGATCGGGGGTGCGGCTGACGACCAGGCAGACGATGTGGAAGAGCGAGGCGCGGTCGATGATCTTGCTCGTGGTCGTGGTCTGCTCACCTCCCCCCGCCAGGCCGGCCGACACCCACTCCGAGTAAAAGGCGGGCAGGTCGGTGAAAGTCACCTGTTCCTGGCCACCCTTGTCCTCGCTCCAATAGCGCAGGCGCATGGCCGACTTGCCGTTGTGCAGCACCGCAAACAGGAGCAGGGCGGGCACCAGCAGGAGCAAGGGGACCTTGCGGCCGCCCGAAATGTACCCCAGCACGGCCAGGAGCAGCGTGGACATGCCGGAGATCATGACGAGCGACGACAAACTCATGTAGATCTGCGCAAACATCAGCACGGCGAGCATCACCTTGTCACCCCGGGCCAGGATCCCCTGGCCCCACATGCGGGCCAGCACGAAGCTGCTCACAATGCCCACCCCGAAGAGCACCGCGCGCAGCACCCCGGCCAGATCATTGGGGATCAGTCCGGTGAACTGGCTGACATAGGTGTAGACGGTGCACAGCACCACGCCGCCGCGCAGGAAACGCAACGAATGCGTCGAGATCAGCTCCTCGGTCCAGAATCCGCCCCGGCCGGGCCGGGCCGGGGTCGAATAATAGGTCACCAAGGCGGCGATTTGGTGGACGATGACCAACAGCCCCGCCGTGGAGATCGTGCCGGAGTCATACAGGCTTAATTGCGAGTGGCCGTTGAGCAGCGGCAACGCGTAGGTGGTCACCATGGTGAGCATGAAGACCTCAAAAACCGGGAACTGGAAATTGCCCTCACGCGCCCACCGCAGGGCGGGCAGAAATGCCAGCCCCACGATCACCAGACCCAGGTAGAGATGCAGCGGATCGGCAATGTCATTCTTGATGACATAATAGGCGGCGGTCGCCAGGGCCGCGCCGAGCCCGAGGCGAAACAGCTGGTGGCTGCGCCGCTGGTTCTCGGACACCGGTACGGCCGGGGGGCTGACTCCGGGCGGTTGGCTCATCGGCCCCCTCCCTCGCGGGTCGCGGCCGCGCCGTCAAAGATCTTCGCCAGCCGGGCGGTGAGGTTCGAGGCGGTGAACGGCGCAAAGGCCGCCGCGTCAAACGGCGCATACCGATTTCTTCCGCCGTCCACAAACCAGTGGCGGTGCACCTCGGCGGCCAGATGGTTGATGTCCCCCGGACCGCTGAAGCTCAGCCGCATTCCCACCCCGGCCTGACGGGCAAAGGCCAGCACCGGGCTTTGCTCATGAAACACCACCAGCATGGGACGGCGCGCCAGGATGTAGGGGAAGATCTTCGAGGCGCTGTAGGTCGGGTCGTTGGAACCCACCGCCAGCAAGGCGTCCGCCTTTTGCAGGTAGTGCAGGGCGTCAAAATACGGCACGCGGTAGCAGTGCTCGCGCACATGGTTTTCGATGCCCTCGGCGCGCGCGATCGGCATCGCCCACTCCCGGCCGAGCGGCGGCGGCGCGTAGTCGGTGCCAATGAAGTGAAACCTCACCCGCGCGGCCTCGGCCGGGTGCGATTGCAGGTAGAACTTGAAGGCCCGGAAAATCACCGACATCGAGAACGACATGTCGGGCCCGCAACGGCCGGCGTAGATGTGGTAGAAGTTTCCATCGTCAAAATCCACCAGCGGCTTCGCCGGCCGGGGCCGGGCCGCGACCGCGAAATCCGAGTCGGCGGCACCGAAGGGCAGGAGTTTGACGGTGCGCGCGTCGAACCACGGGTAGGTGCGGGCCAGACCTTTCCCGTAAGCGTCGGATACCGCGATGATGGCGGCCGCCCCGCGCACGGCGGCCGGCTCGCGCCTTCTCGCCAACCACTGGCTGAGGTTGAATTTCAGCCAGCCGCCCGGCGGCGGGGTGCCCGTGCGACGGTAGTAATCGTTGATCCACGGGTCCTGGTAATCCAGGACATAGGGCACGCCGAATCGCGCCCGCCAGCGCGGGCCCAGGGCGAACGCGTCGAACTGCGTGGTGCTGAAAAACACCAGCCCGAAGCCGCCTTCGGCCAGCAGGGCGTCACCGGCCCGGCGCACCGCCCCCCCGCACCGCCACCAGAGCGCGCCCACGCCGGCCCAACGGGTGAACCGCACCGGGATCCCGCGCACCCGCACCACCCGCACATCGGCCGGGTAGCTCTCCTCCAGCAACGGGTCCAGCACCGCACCCTCCACCATCGCCGGCTCCACGGCCAGTACGACCGGTTCCCAGCCGTGCCCGCGCAGATGGGTCAGGGCCAGCCGCGCGCGCTGCATGTCCGGCGCGTTGACCGGCGGCCAGTGGGGGGAGACGATGAGGACGCGGGGGAGCTTCATGACTCGAAAAAGTATTCCACCGGTTGGAGAAAAAATGCGACAAAGGCGGGCGACAGGACCGGCCGCGTCCACGGCGGGGTCGGCTCCAATTGCGAACGGTGCCTGGTCAGCGCCTCGCGCTTGACCGGCACATAGCCGGCGAACTCCCGGCGCCAGACCCGCCGGCTGGTCAGCAGCACCCGCGCCAGCAGGCGCGGGCTCCACCAGGCCCACACCGGATACTCGAGCCACCGGAACCTCCGTCCCGTGGCGTCCGCCGCCCGGCGCACCAGGCGAAACGCCGCCTCGTGCTCGCTGCTGCCGTCGCGCCGGCAGGGCAGGAGGATTTCATCGGGGCGGACCCCATCCAGCAACTCCGCCAGGCGCGTCACCAGCGCGGCCGCGGCCGCCGGCGCCAGGTGGTCAAGCGTGCCGTCGGCCACGCCAAGAAAGGTCGTCTCGGCGCTGTCCACCCCCAGCACCCGCAGGCCGGACCGCGCCTCGGCCTGCCGCTGTGGCACCAGATTCGCCGGGGTCAGGCCGGGATGCCCGCAGTGCGAGGCACCGCCATCGGTGAGATAAACGACATGGATCCGGAGACCATCGAGCCGCTTGCGCGCCACCAAGCCCCCGCAACCGAGCACGTCATCATCGGGGTGCGGGGCGATGACCAGGGTGACCGGATCGGGGCCGGCAGCGGGCCGGTAGGGTTGGCTGCGCAGCCGGAGCGCCGCGCGAAGCAGGGCGTGGAGGCCGCGCCGTAGGCGGAGTTTGACGCCCGCCCCCCGGGGCTCGCCCCCGATATTTCGGCTGGGGCTGGCGAAGAGGGTCGGTTCCGGCGTCATGGGTCAGGCCACCAGCGCGGTGGTCACGGCGTTGAGCAGGCGCGGGGCCTCATGTTCCCAGCAGTATTGGTCCTCGGCCAGCCGCCGCGCCGCCCGCGAGCGCGCGGCGAGCGCCCCCCGGTCGGCCAGCAGCCCGTCCAGCCGGCCGGCCAGCTGGGTCGTCTCCGCCAGTTCCACGAGCACTCCGGCCTCCGGCGCGCCGGCGAGCACCTCGCGCTGGCCGGCGGTGTCGCTGGCCACCACGGCGAGGCCGGCGTTGAGATACTGGAGGATCTTGTTCGTGATGGTGAGGTCGCGATTAAGGATAAACGGCTGCTCCAGCGCGAGCCCAAGGTCATGGCGCGCGATGATTGACGCCAGCCCGTCCGGCGGGACCAGCGGCAGCAGTTCCACCCGCCCTTGCCGCTCCGACGGGAGCCGCGCCCGCAGTTCCTCGACATAGCCGGCGCGCGGCGAGCCGAGCAGCACGAGACGGCTCGGCTCGCGCGTCAATCGCCACGCGGCGAGAAAGAGCTCCAGGCCGCGGCCGGGCCCGAGTGTCTGCGAAAACCAAAAAAAAGCCGGCGGCTCGCCGGGCGGACCGCGCCGCGGGTCGGGCTGAAGCGGGAAGGCGTTGCTGAAGACCAGGGGCGACCGGCCGCCATGGCGGGCCTGCAGCGCGACGGCGAGCGCGTGCGAGGTGGTGGAGACGTAGGACGCCCGGTGCAACAGCGCCCGCTCGGTCGCGCGAATCCGGGCGAGCGGCCGGCCGGCGCGCTCCCCGGGCAGCAAGTCCTCCGAATGCCAGTCC
The DNA here is from genome assembly GCA_903929355.1 of uncultured Opitutaceae bacterium. GTDB lineage: Bacteria > Verrucomicrobiota > Verrucomicrobiia > Opitutales > Opitutaceae > CAIYUN01. The sequence goes on along the minus strand of CAIYUN010000017.1, from coordinate 124,114 downwards.
TCCATGTCCGCAGCCACCCGGCGACCGTCGGCGAGCAGATGCGTGCCGGCCCAGTGCGGCACCTCGTTGTGGACGATCGTGAGGTCGGCGGGGAGGCGGCGCGCCTGGCGGAGCAGCGCGGCCGCCGGGCCGAGGGCCTCCATCAGCGGCAGACCGAGTCGGGTGGCCAGCGTGCGCGCGAGCCGGAGACGAAACCTCCGGCCCCACACGGCCGCCCCTCCCTGGCCGGGCAACAGGTCCACGCACACCCGCTGGAAGGGCGCGGACCGGAGGATCGCGAGGTCGGTCGTCTCGGAGGGGGCATGGTTGCGGACCGTGAGCACCGTCACGTCGTAGCCGGCCCGGCCCAGAGTCTCAGCCTCCTTGAGCGGGCGCGGATTGCGGCACAGCGGGCCGTTGGTGACGATGAGGATGCGGCGCGGGGTCATCGTTTCTGCCAGCGGTGCACCGGGGCCTCGACCCCGCGGTTGAGCATCACGGCGCCGATCATAGCGGCGCCCAGCATGAGCAGCCAGACCAGGACATAGGCGGGGGACGAGGGGGACACGAGCCGGGTGCCGAGGTTCTGCAAGGGCAGGATCAGCGGGAGATGGATGAGATAGAGGGAATACGAGATGCCGCCCAGCCAGCACAGGCTGCGGGCGGATCGCGTCGCCCCCCACCGTTCCGCCGGGGCATGTAGTCCGACGAGCGCCACCCCGGTGGCGATCGCGGTGAGGCGCCCGAGGATAAAGGAGCCGCCCCAGGCGTCCGTCACCGCCGCCTGCCCGATGGTCATGGCGGCAAGCGCGGCCAGCAGCCCCAGCCCGGCGCGGCGGCCACCCCGCCGCACGATCCACCAGGCGGCGACCCCGGCAAAAAAATTTGGCCACATCCCGAGCACGATCCAGGGCGGGCTGCCCGCCCTCACGCTCCACGGCGCGAAGCATAGCAGCGCGCCCGCCGCGAACCAGATGCGGCCGTCAATGACCCGCCTCCGCCAGGTGACGATGGCCGGGGCGGCGCAGAGGTAAAAGCCCAGCTCGTAGACGAGGGTCCAGCTGACGGACAGCGTCGCCGGCTCACCCAGATAGGGGTTGAGCAACAAAAGATCCGCCACCCAGCCACGGGCCCCGGCGGGAAGATTCTGCGCCAGCCCCGTGTGGTTGAGCGGGAGCGCCACCAGGCGGAGTCCCAGCAGAATTCCGAAAGCCACCCAGTAGGTGGGATAGATCCGGAAGAATCGCTCCCGCAAATAAACCGTCACCGGTTCGGCGCGGCGCCGGGCCGCCGCGACCCGCTCCGCGATGCACCAGCCGCTGATCGCAAAAAAAACGTGCACCCCCAGCCAGCCGGTCTGGGAAAAAAATTGCACCCCGCGCAGCACCGGCGTGAGGGTGGCGGGGGGAAACGCCGCCAGGCTGTGAAACAACAACACCCAGCCGCACGCCACGCCGCGCGCCATTTCGATCATCCGTAAATGGGCGACGCGCGCGCCGGCCGGCCGGGGGGCGGTCAGGGTTGGCGGGGGGCTGAAAGTGGCGGGGGCGGCCATGGGACGGGCGCGGTGGCTCATGGCGCACAGCCCAAACGGCGGGCCATGCTCTCCAACGTGCGGGCAATCGTGTGGTCGGCGAGCGCCCGGCGCTGGCCGGCGCCGCGTAGGCGCGCCCGCCGGGGGGCGTCCTTCGCCAGGGCGTCCGCCTTGGCCGCCAATTCCGCCGCGTCGCGGTAGGTTTCAATTTCGACCCCGGGGACGTACAACTCGTCCAATCCTTCCGTCCATTCCGTAAGGTAACACGCGCCGGTCATCGGCGCCTCAATATCCCGGAGGCGGGAGTAAGTGTCGGGATGGCCGGGAGCCCGGCGCATAGAGGGATAGCGGTTGACCCCAAGGCAGACCACCGACTCGCGCAACGAGGTCCAATAGTCGTCCCCCGCGGGCGCCGGGCGGACATGGGGGGTGAAATCAAACGTGAGGGGAGGACGAGGGAGCAGGGAGCGGGCGTGTTTGCGGGCGAGCGCCTTCCAACCATGTTGGCGCGCAAACGCCAGTTGTCGGCGAAACAGGAGCAACGGGTTTTGGGCCCGCGGCGGCGGGGCGCCGGGCGGATCCACGGGTGCCGCCCAGCCCGTGCCGCGCAGGTCCACGCGCAAGCCGTGCTGAATGGCGTCGGCGAACAACCGCTCGCGTTCATCGTCACGGGTTCCGACGAAGGTGACGGGCAGGGTCTCGCGCCCGGCGGGAGTCCGTTGCCGGGGCGGGACCCAACAGGCCATCGGAGCGTGAAGGACGGGCAGGCGGTCGTGGGTGTAGAGCGCCACGGCCTTGAATTCGGGCACCCAATGCAGGTCAAATCCGCGGTAGACTGCGGGCACCCGCCGGAACTCGCGCACGTTGTCACAGAAAAAATTCACACAGGGAATCCCCAGCGCCCTGATTTCGGCGACAGCCGCGGGCAAAACCTGTTGCGGGAAAAGATAGCCGAGGAAGAAATCCACGGGGTCGCGGGCATGCTCCCGGCGCAGGGTGGCGAGGGCAGTGCTCCAGGTTCTTTCGGCCCAGTCCGCCCGGGCCGCGGCGGTCGCCGGCACCAGGCCGGCCGCCCAGTCGCACTCCGGCTCCTCGATGCCGGTGTGTCCGGCCTCGGCGAACGCCCCCCGGAAATACTCGGCCCAGAACGCGTGGGCCGGCACGGCGTGGCGCATGCGGGATTGCTGGGCGCAGAGAAAAATTCGGAGTTTCCGTGGCACGTTCGGGGGGCTGCTGGCGGCCGGCGCTAAACCGGCTTGAGAAAAAGCGCGTCGGTCTGGCCGAGCGGCGCGCCCAGCGGGGTTGGGTCGGCGAGGGCCTGCAGCAGGAATCCGTGGGCCGCCAGGAATGCGGCCACGTCGTGAAACAACGGCTGCCCGCGATAATACTCGCGAAAGCTGACCTCGGTGAGAACGGCGCGCGCGGCCCGCAGGCAGTCGGTGGCCCCCCGCAACACCTCGAGCTCGAAGCCCTGCACATCAAGTTTGATCAGGTCCGGGGCGGGCAGTTGGTGTTGCTGGCGGTACTGGTCCAGCGGATAAACCGCGACCGTCTCCCGCCGGACCGGGCGGATGTTGAACTCCGCGCAGGTGGACGCGGTGGCGGGCAGAAAACTCGAGGCGTCGGAAAAATCCATCACCTCCATCTCCAGCGTGGACGCGGCCGCGCCGAGCGCGACCCCATGCAGGTGCACCTTGGCCATTCCCTGGGTGCGGGCCTGAAAGCCGGCCGCATGCTGGCCCAGGGGTTCAAACGCCTCCAGCCGGGCCGCGGGGTAGAGTGATTTTGCCAGACAGGTCCAGGTGCCCAGATTGGCCCCGATATCGTAGATGACCGCGGGCGGATGGGACGCCAGCAGTTCGAGCAGTTCCAGCGAGTCGATATGGCCGAGTTCCAGCGCGGCGGCAGGGGTGTGCCGGAGACGCCGCCGCCGCCGGTGGGAGGCGACGGCCAGGCGTTCAACGAGATCGAAGGGATTGTAAAGCAGGCTGAGTCTCATGGTCGGGATGGTCGGAGGCGGGAGAGGCGGCGGGCGAGCTTCCATCCGACCGCGCGGCTGAGCAATTGAAAGACCCGTCCGCCCCCGGGGAGCAGGGGTGAGCCGCCGAGTTCGCGCACCCGCCGCTCACAGCCCGCGACCAGCTCCCGACTGTCGGGATACATCTCATGGGCGAGCCGTTGGAACAGGTCCGCGCAGGCCCGCCGGGTGCGCCCGCTGTCTTCGGCGGCGAGCATCGCCTGCGCGCAGAGCTCGTGCGAGAGAAAGGCCGAACGCCACGCGACCGCCGACCGGCGACGGCTGAGGCTGCCGGGCAGGTTGGAGCGATAATAGGACCGCGCCTCCGCGCAAAAGCGGACCCCCGACGAGCGCAGGAGCACCCGGCAGAAATATTCGCCGTCATCATTCAGCGTGAGCCGTTCATCCCAGGGGCCGGCCTCGGTGGCGAGCACCCGGGGAACCAGCCAGGCGGCCGGCGGCATCATGCCCCGTCCGGCAAAATTGTGCGCGAGCCAGTCCACCGGTTCGCTGTCCCGCCAGTTCTCCTCCGGGGTGAACACCGCGTCGGCCGGCCCGCGCGCGAACCTCCCCCAGGGACCGGCGGCGAGCGCCCGGGGGGCTGCGGCGAGAGCTTCAACCTGGCGGGCGAGTTTCTCCCGGTCGAGCAGGTCGTCGGCGTCGAGATACTGGATGAAGTCCCCCTGCGCCAGGCGCAGGCCGTGGTTGCGCGCGGCGCTCGCCCCCGCATTCGGCTGGGCCACGACGCGCACTCCGCGGGACTCAAAGCCGCGCGCGATGGCCAGGGAGTCGTCGCCCGAGCCGTCGTCCACCACGATGATCTCGGTGTGCGGCCAGGTTTGCGCGAGGGCGGAGCCGACGGTCTCCCCCAGCCACGGCGCGGCATTATGACAGGGGATGATGATCGAAACGAGCATGGTTCAGACGTGGGGAGTCTCGGCGGTCCAAAACCACCACCCGCCCGCCGTTTCGGCCTGCCAGGCCGCGGGGGGATAATCGGCAAACGCGGCCCGCACCGCGCCACCGCGGCCATCTTTTTCCATCGCGTCGGACACCACCACAATCAGCCGCGGCACCCGCCCCCGCCAATGTTCCGCCCGCACGGCGGCCAGGTCCCGGTTGATGTCGTCGGTTGAAATCCGGCGTGCCCCGTTCACTTCCAGGGCGATTTCCGGTGCCGGCACGTATACCACCGTGTCGGTGGGGGGCGTGTCCCGGGTGAGGCGGGCCAGCCGGACCAGCGCGGCGGCGGTGATCTCCTGCTGGCAGAAGCCGGCGCGACTCTGGCTTTGGATCCGGGCGAGCGCGATTTCCCGGGGCACGGCGGCACCGAGGCCGTACACCATGCAGGTGAGCAGCACCGCCTGGGTCCCACGCCGCCAGCGGCGGGCCGAGCTGGTGGCCGTCACCGCCGCCCCCACGAGCAGGAGCGTGGCCGCCGGCCGCACATGCCGGTCGTCGATGCTGATGCTCGCGCCCCGGGCATACAGCAACGCCAGCAGGACGATGTTGCCCGCCAGCACCCACCCGATGAAACGTCGCAGCTCGACCGGCAGCGGCCCCAGCCACCCCCGCCAGGCCGCCCACCACACCACGAGGGTGGCCGTCAGGACCGGCCAGCCCGCGGTTCGCCAAATCTCATCCCCGTCGCGGCCCAGCCACTGGCAGACCCTTCCCATCAGGCTGCCCAGACCGGTGATCGCCAGCCATGGGCTGGCCAGCGAATAGCTGACCAGCGTCAGGGACCATCCGCCGGGAGCGCTCGCGGTCGCCGGAGTGGGTCCGCGGGCAAAGAAAACCACGTGCATCCCCCACCAGGTGAGCGCCATCAGCGCGGCCGCGCCGAGGACAAAGCCGGCCGCCGCCCGGGGGCGCGCGCGGAGGCGCCCGATGTGAATCAGGCCCAGATAGGTCAGGAGCGGCACGAGCAGCAGCAGGGCGGACAGCTTCAGCCACTGGCCGAGCACGACCAGCCCGGGCGCGAGGACGAGGGTGAGGCACGCGTGCTGGCGCAACCGCCAGGCCAGGGCCAGCAGCCATGGGGCCGCCGCCGCCAGCAGGATTTCACCGCCGCGGAAATACCCGAATTGGTGCATGGTGTGCCATTGCAGCGTGGCGGTCAGGGTCAGCCACCCCGCCGCGACGGGGCCGAGCCCGGTTGCTCGCGCCAGCCACCAGCAACCGCCCGCCTGCAACCACGCGCCGGCCAACGCGGTGAGCAGCATGGCCTGCCCCCAGGAAAATCCGGCCCCCCGCCACCAACCCGGCACCACATATTGGCCCGGTGACCACCAGGTGAGAAACACGTCGTGGTTGCGCGCAATGTCCGCCGGATCGGGCTCGCGCAGGCAGTTCCACGGGGCGCCGTCGTGCCCGGACTCCCAGACCAGAAAACCCGTGGCCGAGTCCGGGTCCAGGATCGGCGGGCTCGTGAACCAGCCGGCCGCGCCGAGGAGCAGCGGCACGAGGGCGACCAGGGCGAACGTGAGCCAGGCCGGGTGATCCGCCGGCCTCATGAGGTGAGGACATGCCTCCAGGCCAGGCGGAAATAACCGCGTTTGGAGAGGTCCACATAGTGGTGGAGCACGGCGGTGGGCGTGCGGCACTCGTCGTCCCCGGGCATGAGCCGGTAGTCGTCCGCCGGCAGTTGCTCGAGGCTGCGCCCCGCCAGGCTGAGGGCGACCAGCGCCTGTTCCATGTAGTAGCTCGAACCATGCTGCCCGAGGAGGGTGCGGTCCCAATGTTCCAGCTTGTCCCAGTCGAGCCCGTGGCTGGGAAGCCCGAGGATCCCGGTGTTGACGAGCGGGGGGATGGGATGTCCGCCCAGCGCGCTCAGCAGTGCGTCGGGGTAGCCATAGGCGTTTTTCACATCCAGCATGTGCAAGGGGGTCCGGGGTGTGGCCAGCCAGTCGAGCACGGCGGCCGGCCGGCGGAAAAAGAGCATGTCGCTGTCGAGAAACAGGCGCCAGCCGGTCCGGCCCGCATGGATGTCGGTCAGCTTGCGCAGCAGGATGAAGGTCTGCCGGTGCGCCCGCAGGGTGGGAAAACGCGCGACCGGGAGGCTGGCCTCGAGCCGGGCCTCGATTTCGGGGGCGGTGATGACGGATGAACCGGGGAAGATGCGCGCGGCCTCCTCCTGGATGTGGCGGTCAAGCGTTCCGTCGTCGTGAAAAACCGGCCGGACCGCGCCGGGGGCGACGCGGGCGAGCGAGGCGGCGCAAAAGGCGGTTTGATACCAAAACCGTTTGCCCGTGAGGAAGCACACCTCCGGGGCACCCGCCGACGGCGCGGGCACCGGCGGCATCCGCGCCGCGGCGCGCTCCATCTCGTGCCGGCCCTGGGCCGTGCGCCACTGGTTGACCGGTCCGCCCTCGCGCAGGCTGCGGCGGATGTCGGCCAGGGGTTGGTGCCACGCGAGATAGAGGATGCGGCCCGGCGTGAGCGGGGGCGGAGGTCGGGTGCTCATGGCGCGGGCAGGGCGGCGAGGAGCCGGTCGAGGGTGTCTTCGTCGAGCGTGCGGCAGGCGGCGTAGGGTTGGTTTTGCCAGCGCCGCATCAGGCGGCCGGCGCCGGCCGGGCCGAGGCAACGTGCCAGGTTTTGGAAGACCGGCCCGCCCAGCCGTTCCAGGCGCCGGTCGCATTTGAGCCGCTGCCAGACCCCCAGCTCACGCGTCCCAAACTCCGGCGAGAAGCCCCGCGGCAGCCGACGCCAGGAGCGAAAGGCCTTCTCCGCCACCAACTGCCGCGCGTGCGCGGTGGCCGGTTGCCGGGGGCAGGAGCGCGCGAACGCCTCCATCACGGCGAGCGACGCGATGGCCAGTTTCTCCCAATGGTCCGTGAGTCGCGCGCCCGGGTGGCGGCCGACGATCGTGTGCGGGCCGTCGACCTTGACGACGCGGGCCGCCCGGGTGGCGGCATTGTGGTAAAACCAGATTTCCGCCACCTGATTGTAGAGCGGCGACGGCGGGAAAAATGCCCCGTTCACGACGGTCCGCAGCCAGTCGGTCCGGAAGACCGGGGCGTGGGGCGGTGGTTGGACGGTGATGAAAAATCTCGCCGGGTCGTCCGTGGCGGCCAGCGGTTCGTCCGCAGTGAAGACCAGCTGGTCGTATTCGCCATCGATGGTGCCATGCGCGGTGTCGGTGTAGCTCACCTCGGCCGACGCCGCGTCCATCGCGCCAACCTGGAGCCGGAATTTCTCCGGGGAGACCAGGTCGTCCGAGTCGAGAAACACCAGGTGGCGGCCGCTCGCCGCCGCCAGACCCGCGAGCCGGGCGAACAACAGGCCCCGGTTGGGCTGGCGGATGATCTTTTCCGGCCGGTAGCCCAGCCCGGCGATGGCCTCGGCGGCCGGCCGGTCCGAGCCGTCGTCCACGATGACGACCTCGACGGCGAGTCCCGGGGACGCCCGGCGCACGCTTTCCAGCGTGTGGTGGATGAGTTTGCCCCGGTTGTAAACCGGGATGATCACTGAGAGATCGGGAGTCACGGACCGGGGGCGAGGGTTTCGCGGTAGAACGCCACGCTGGCGGCAGCCAACGCGGGCAGCGAGTAGCGGGTCTCCACCGCGTGGCGCGCCGCGAGGCCCAACCGTTGGCGTTGGGCGGGGTCCAGGGCGAGTTCCGTCAGCACGGCGGCCAGTCCCGCCGCGTCCTCGGGCGGCGCGAGCCGGCCGGTCGCACCGTCGTCGATCAGGTCCGTTGCTCCGGGGGCGCGGAGCGCGACCACGGGCAGCGCCCGCGCCATCGCCTCCGCAAAAATCAGGCCGAATGACTCATAGCGCGAAGGCGCGACAAACAGGTCGGCCGTGCGATAATGCTCCGCCAAATCCGCCGCGTCCACGACCCCGGCAAATCGCACCCGGTCGCGCCAGGCCGCCGGCACGGTTTGTTGCCACTGGTTCTGCCAGTAATTCCCCCGGTCGGCGCCGACGAGCGTGAAGCGGGCCTGCGGCGCCGCCTCCAGCACCCGGGGCAGGGCCGACAGCAGCAGGTCGATCCCCTTCCGGTGTTCCAGGCGGCCGACGAACAGAATCTCACACCGACCGGCCACCGGTGTCCGCACGGTGATCTCGGCGGGGATGGGGATGCCGTGCGGAATCACCCGGATGGACTCGGGCGCGAGCCCGAACTCCTGCGCGAGCGCGCGCCGGTGCGACTCGGAGTGGGTGAACACCCGGTCGCTCCGGTCCACGGCGGTGTGCTCCCATCCTTCGATGCGCCGGCTGATCCAGTTCGCCGCCCCGGCGTTCGTGGCGCGGAGCTGGGCCGCCGTCGTCGAGACCCGGGTCACGACGGGGGGCCGCCGGCGGTCCGCGAGGTATTCCAGCGCCAGCGAGCCGGTGCTCGTGGTTTCCCAAAGGTCGACCGCCTGCCCCCGCGCCACCACGGTCGCCGCCCGAAAGCCCGCACGCAGGCAGCACCATTGGTGGAGCTGCCAGCTCAGCCGGCCGAGCAGACGCGCGACGGCGGGCGGCGGGACTGGCACCACGTTCAAGGCAAAGGGCAGATTGGTCGGGAGCACGCTTTTTTCGCTGACCAGCAGCACGGTGGCCCGGTGGCCGGCGTCGGTGAGCGCGTCGGCCAGATGGCGGAAGTGCGCGCCAATCCCACTGTCCACGCCGGTGACGCCGGCCAGTGACGGGGTGAGCAGACCAACATGCAGGGGCCGGTTCATGGGGGGGCGTTGTCCCGCAGCCCGGCCTGGCCGCGGAAGCGACCGACCAGCCCGCGCCAACGGACGCGGTTCGCAGGGCCCTGCCACGCGGCCGACCGGAGCCACGCCCGCGCCGACCGGAGCGGCACCGTCCACGGGGCGACCGGCCGCCACGGTTGCTGACCGTGCAGCGCGAGCACGCGCACCCAGGTGCGTTGGATGCCCTCGTTGAGCCGCGCCAGGTAGTCCGCCTCCAGGCGACCCGGCGGAATCAGGTGGGTGACTTTCAATTCGGGAAAATAACCGACATCCCAGCCGCCTTGCAGCACAGTGAAGACCAGATCATTGTCGCCCCCCGAGGCCAGCGAGCGGCCAGCCCGGTCCAGGCGGCGGCGCGAGGGGTCTTGCTCCAGCGCCCGGAGGTAAAGGTTCGCGGCTTCGCGGCGAACACAGAGGCCGGCGCCCACCGGGGCAAACTCGGGCCAGGTCGCGCCGGGTGCGCCGCGCGCCAGCCGGGGCCCGGGCCCGTGGTCGCACAGCGCGAGCAAGCCGTGAAATTCGCGCGTCCATTCCGGGGGTGGCGGCTCAAACTCCGGCATGACCGGGCCGCCCGCCGCGCCCAGGCGCGGATTTCCGGCAAAATGCCGCGCGGCGGCGGCGAGGTGCGCCGGGTCGAGCACATTGTCATCGTCGACGAAGACCACCACATCACCGCGCGCCTCGGCCAGGCCGCGCAGGCGGGCGGGCGTGAGGCCCAACTCCGGCTCGACGACCCGCCGCCAGGCCGGCAATCCCGCCAGTCCGGCCGGCGGATCGCAGGGTTGGTCGCTGGCGTTGTCCACAATCACAATCTCCCACTCGCCCCGCGCCAGCGTCTGCGCCGCGAGCGCCTGAAAGACGCGTCCCCACCGGGTGGGGTTCGGGTTGCGCGCGGGCAGGATGGCGGTGAGCATGGGCGGGGAATTTTCCGTTCACGGCGTGGCGGCTTTCAGCGCGTCCCAGCCCCGGGCCTCGCCCCGGCGGCGCGCGTCATGGATCTGGCGCGCGACCGGGTTGAGCGCACGGCGGAGGCGGAACTCCCGCACCCGTGCGAGCCACCCTCCGTCCGGCGGGTTCCCGCAGGCGCCGCGCAGCGCGTGCAGCAGCACGGTCGAGCAGGCGTGGCCTTCGACCAGCCGCAGCAAATAGGCCTCCTCCACCCGGCCGCGGGGCATCAGGTGCGTGAGCGCCAGCGCGGTGAACACCCCGGTGCCGAGCCCCAGGTCGATGGCGGTAAGCGCAAGATCGAAGTCCTCGCACCCGGCGAGGTTGCCGCCGGTGCGGCCGAGCAGCTTGCGGCGGGGATCGTGGCGGACGTTTTCGGCGTAGCGGCGGGCGACCGCGATCCGTGCGCACAGGCCGGCGCCGGCGGGGGTCGCGGAGTAGTCAAATGGCTGGTTCGACCAGCGGTCGCGCGCCGCCCGGCCGACCGCGAGGTAACTGAGAAACTCCTCGTGGCAGGCCGCCGGGGCGACCTCCCACTCGGGCGAGTAGGTGCCACAGCCCCAGACCCCGAGCATCGGCCACGCGGCGGCGAGTGCGGCGGCCCGGGCGAGATAATCAGGCGCCAGAATGTTGTCATCGTCCACGAACACGATCAGGTCGGCCCGCGCCTCATCTATGCCCCGTAGGCGGGCCGCGGTGAGACCCACCTCCGGTTCGGCCACCACGCGGGCCGCGGCGTGGCCGGGCTGTCCGGCCCCGGCGGCGTGCGGCACCCGGGAGGCGTTGTCCACCAGGAGCAGCTCCCATTGGTCGGACGCCAGCGTCTGGGCCTTGAGGCCGGACAGCGTGCGGGCCAGGTAATCGGCCCGCGGGTTGTGCGTGCAAATGACGACAGAGAGGCCGGGTTGGCTCATGTTTTTCCGGCTTCGAGGACGAGGGTCTCGAAGTTGTTGGCCGCGTGGCCGATGACGTAATGGTGCATCTCCAGGTTGCGCAGCCCGGGGTGTTCACTTTCGCCGGGCGCATGCCGTTGGATCCCCGTGAATCCGGCGGCGCGCAGCACCAGCGTGAGCGCCTCCTCGTCAAACAGAAACTGGTGCCCGTGGTCGTGGAACAGGCTGTTGATCACCACGACATCGGCCGGCAGGTCGCCGGGGAGATGGTTGTGCGCCAGCGACCAGCGGAGGTAGTCGCGCCGGGCGGCGTCCGTGGTTCCATAGAGGCCGATGATGCGGGCGAGGTCCGGCGTCGCGATCCGGATGCGTCCGCCCGGCTGCAACACACGGTGGGCCTCGGCGAGCATCCTCCTCGCCCCCTCCAGTGGAACATGCTCGATCATGTGTTCGGAAAAAACCAGGCTGAAGCTCGCGTCCGGCAGGGGAAACGGCCGGGTGGCGTCGAGCCGCACGGTGCGCCAGTGCGAAGGCTCAAGATCGCTATTGAGCCATCCTTGCATGCCGGAGCCGCCGAGATGGAGCTTTCTCTCTGCATGGGTGCGGAGATAACGGGCAATGAGAGGGCCGGCCGAGAGCCGGGTGACCGGCCGCGCGATCAGCAGACGTTTGAGGACATTTTTCATGCAGTGTAGTTGATTCGGCTCTTCAGGCGGTTGAGGGGGCGCTCCCACAGATACCAGCTCGTGGTGGCCGCGCCGAAGGACAGGAGGGTCAGATAAAGCACATGGATCGCCTCGTTGGTGAAGTAGGCCTGGCGGTAGTTCGTCAGTTGCCGCAGGATCCGCGGTCCCCACCAGTGGGAGAAATTGTGGAGCAGATAGAGGCCGTAGCTGATCTGGCCGGTCCAGCGGAGCGGTCGCCAGTTCAGCCCCGCCCCGACGACCCCGCCAAAGCCCCGCCCCGCCCCGTCAATGAGAGCCGCGAACGCGACCGCCTGCACGACCGGGGCCAGCACGATGGACCACCTGCCTTCCGGCCACAGGAGAATCTGCGCCGGCACCGCCGTCATGAGCAGCACGAGCCCGGTCCTCCGCCACCTCGCGGGCAGCGCGGCGGCCGCCCCGCGCGTGTGCCAAAGCCAGGCGAGCAGCGCCCCGGCCCCCAGTTGGTCGAGGCACGAGGGCGTGAGCACGACGGCGGCGACCGGGTTGTCCGGCGCGACCATGAGCGAGACCGCGCGGGTCACCGGCCCTAGCACACAGGCGAGGCCGATCAGTTGGGGCAGCCGCCGCGGCGGAGCGAACAGCACGAGCCAGGGCCAGATGAGGTAAAACTGCTCCTCCACCGCCAGGCTCCAAAAATGCGACATGATGCCGGGCCACGACCCATGCCAGGCCATTTGGAAGTTGGAGGCATAAAAACAATTCCACCAGAAGGTCGGCCGTGCCCCGTCCATGTTCAGCGCCGCGGCGAGGAACAGGGTGGCGTAAAACGCCGGAAAAATGCGCAACGAGCGCCGCAGGTAAAACCGCCGCAGTTGGAAGCCCACCGTGCTTTGGCCGTCCTGGATCCGGTCGCGGCACCGGAGGAGGATGCCGGTGATCAAAAATCCGCTCAACCCGAAAAAAAGCCGCACCCCGGCCAGGCCGAGATCTGGCGCGTGCGCCTCCAGGGTGGGGGAAAAATGGTAGAGCATCACCGTCAACACGGCCAGCCCGCGCAGCGCGTCGAGCTGCGGCCGGTGGGACTCGGCCTCCCTCGCCTGGCCGGACGCCCGGAATGGCGCGGTGCCGGCCTGCAGCATCGGTGCTTTGGCTGGCATCGGTCAGGTCGGAGCCAGCAGCCTTTCCTCCGGGGCCGGGTCGCGCAGCGCGCTGGCCCGCCGATTGGCGGCCAGGCCTAGTTCCCGCCAGCGCTCGCGCTGCTTCCAGGCCCGGGTCAGTGTCTCCGCGAGCAGAGCAACCGTCGGCGCGGGGCAGAGAAAGCCCTCCCGCCCGTCCTCAATCCATTCCGGCGCCCCGCCCACCGCGGTGGCAAGCACGGGCCGGCCGCTAAGCATCGCCTCGATCATCGCCAGGGAGCACCCTTCCAGGCGCGACGGCAGGAGCAGGAGGTGGTGCTCCCGCCAGATTTCGGCGATATTGGTCGCATAGCCTTGAAACGAGACCCGCGCGCCGATGCCGTGCTGTTCGGCCAGTTGCTCCAGGTATCCCCTCCCCTCGCCCCGCCCGTGGAAACGCAGTTCCCAGCCGGGTTCGGCGCCCAGCGCCCGCCCGAGGGCGGGCAGCAGCAGGTCCAGCCCTTTCGGATAGGGCTCCCACCGTGCCACCACCGCCAGCTTGACGGTGTCGCCCCCGGGCCAGGGCAGCGCGGCGGCGGGCGGCAGATCCACCGGATTCTGCACCAGACGCGCGTTGGGTAGCGGCTGCGCCAGTTGGATCTCGGCCCGCGACCGGTTGGCCTGCGACACGAACCAGAGGGCGCGCGCGCGGCCGAACAGGGCCTTCACCCGCTGCCTCTCCGACTCGGTGAAGAGGCTGTTGTCGTCATTCGACTGGCAGATGAGATCAAAGGGATGCCCGCCCTCCCCGAGGACTTTGAGCAACCCTTCCTCAAGCATGCTGTCGGCGAGGCCTCCCTGACAGAAGAAAGTCCGGTCGGGCGCGAATTTCCGGAGCACCGCTTCGGCATCCTGTTCGCCGCCCCAGCGGCGCAGGCTCCGGCGCAGGCCGTCCAGCCGACCTCGGTAGGTTGAGAGTCCCGGGCGCACCAGCAGGCGCGCGCCTGCATCGGCCAGCGCCCGCATCGCGGGATGGGGGGCATACGCCGGTGGGATGACGACGAGCACCTCCGCCCCTCCCGCGAGGGCGCGGGCGGCTGCCCGGGTCCACAGCACGTCCGCCCCTCCCGAGGGGTAGTGCGTGATGGTCGAAACAAAGGCGTATTTCATGCGCGCACGGGGTCGGCGTCAGCGGCGGGACTGGCGGAGATGCTGGCCGACCTTGAGGGCGATGGGGGGCAGCAGTTGTTTCAGCCCCGCCTTGATTTTGCCCTCGGGCACCACCGGCGGGAGGTCGAGGCCGGCGGGCTGCAGCTGGTGGGCGGTCAGCGCCTCGGCCCATTCCGGCCGCCGGAACCGACCGAGGAATTTGTCCTTGGTCTCGGCCGGGCACTGCGCCAGGCGCGCGGTCAGGACGGCGCGGAGATCGAGGCCCAGCCGGGTGCATTCGCCGACCAGGTAACCCGTGCTGGACCGGCGGTGTTGCCGCATCGCCTCGCGGTCGAATTCATTCACATGCTGCGCCGGATGCACGCGGATGAAGGCCGTGGGCAGCGGCCGGTACCCGACCGGACCCTGTCGCGCGAGCTCGAAGGCAAGCAGGCGGTCGTTGTCGAAGGGGTGCTCCATCCCAAACACGACCCCGGCCGCCCGGACCAGGGCGGCCGTGCGGGCCACGAGCGTCGAGTACCGCACCGTGGTTTCGGCGAGGTTCGCCAGCATGACTGCGGTGAGGTCGAGTTCCCAGGTTCCGTCAAACGGCGGAAAACCCGCGCCAAACCAGGGCAGCAGGTTGTCGTCACAGTTCATCTCCGGGGTGGAGCCGACGACCATGAACGCCGCGCAGGTCCACGCTGTGGCCCACGGGTGCTCGTCCAGCCAGGCCAGGGCGCGCGCCAGATGGTCGGGCGCCCACCAGTCGTCGTCGTGCAGAACGGCCGTGTGCTTCGCCGGGCCGGCCTCCGTGCAAAAAATCGCGCGGGCGTGCGCCAGCCGGTCCAGCGGCGGATCCCGCCGGACATACTTGATGGGCAGACCGCCAAACTCCGCGCAGACTTTTTCCGACTCGGTGCCGCCCGCGTTTTCCGACACCAGCACCTGCGCGATGCGGGCCCGGGCGGTCTGCGCCCACACCGAGGCCAACGCCTCGCGGAGCAGGGCGGGGCGGGCGGCGGTGGGGATGACAACGGTGACCATGCGTCAGTTTTCCACGGTTGGAACCGGCCCGGTCCGCCATTCGAGGCGCGGCCGGACGCACCCGCCGATGGCGCCGCCGTATTCCTCGCGGCCCGTCCCCGTCTCATACACGCAGAAGGAGATGGCCTCGCGTTTCTGCACCTGGATCTGGGTGACGTTCGTGATCAGAAAAATACTGGCCGTGTAGAGGCCGTCGTTGAGAAAGTTCGCCGGGAAGGTCACCCGGTGCCGGTGCCGGCCGGGCTCCAGGTCCGCGCTGGCCGGTCCCGAGCACAGCACCCACACCCCTTGTTTGTCAAAAAGATGGATGCTGGAGGTCACGTTCGCCCGCGCCCCGCGCACCTCGAAGTCGTATTCCAGCGCCACCTCCCGGTCGATCGGCACATCGCCCGTCGCCACCCCGTCCAGCACGATGCGCGCGGCCCGCAGCCGGAGGCGCTCGCTCGTCACATCCGGGGTTTCCGCCCGCCATTCGACCTCCCCCACCCCCTGCGCCCCGGCCTGGATGTAGCTTGAGACCACCTGGTTGGCCGGGCCGTCCTTGAGCACCCGGCCGTCCTTGAGGAGGATGGCCCGCGAGCAGAGATTGGCCACCACCCCCATGTTGTGGCTGACGAACAGCACGGTGCGCCCGGCGTCGCGTGAGACCTCGCCGATTTTCCCGAGGCACTTTTTCTGAAACGCCGCGTCGCCGACCGCCAGCACCTCGTCGATGACCAGGATCTCCGGCTCGAGGTGGGCCGCCACCGCAAAGGCCAGCCGCACATACATGCCGCTGCTGTAGCGCTTCACCGGCGTGTCGATGAATTTCGCCACCTCGGCGAATGCGACAATCTCGTCGAATTTCCGCCGGATCTCCTCCCGGGTCATGCCGAGGATCGCCCCGTTGAGATAGATGTTCTCCCGTCCGCTCAGGTCGGGATGGAAGCCCGTCCCGACCTCCAGCAGCGAGGCGACCCGCCCGCGCAGCACCGCCCGGCCGCGGGTCGGTTCCGTGATGCGCGACAGAATTTTCAGCAGGGTGGACTTGCCGGCGCCGTTGTGGCCGATCAGCCCGACCACCTCGCCGGGCTGCACGTCGAAGGCGATGTCCGACAGCGCCCAGAAGTCCTTCGGCTGCGCCGCCCCGGCCCGGCCCCGCAGGCGGGCCCATTGCGCGGAGAACTCCTCGCGCAACGTCGTCGCCCCGATCGCGCCGAGGCGGTAGCATTTGCCGAGGTCGCGGACCTCGATGACGGGGGTGCTCATATCACGTCGACAAAGTTTTTCTCGATCCGCTGGAAGACCAGCACTCCGCTCGCCACCACCGCCAGCGTGAGCCCGACCGACAGGGCGCACAGGCCCGCGCCGGGGAACGCCGTCCCCAGCAGCGCCGCGCGGAAGCCCTCGACCGGCATCGTCATCGGGTTGAGTGCGACCAGCCCGCGCCATTTTTCCGGGACCTGCGCCAGCGGATAGATCACCGGGGTGGCGTAAAACCAGAGCTGGATCATGAAAGCGGCCACAATCGAAAAATCGCGGAACTTCGCCGTCAGCGCCGCGATCCACAGGCCCACGCCCAGACTGAAGGCCGCGACCTGCAGGACCAGCAGCGGAAGCAGCACCGCCGCCCAGCCCAGGCCGAAGGTGCCGGCTGCGGCGGTGGTCTTGTAGGCCAGGTAAAACCCGGCGAAGGTCGCCAGTTGGATCGCCAGGGCGAGGAGGTTGGAGATCACCGCCGAGAGCGGCACGATCAGGCGCGGAAAATACACCTTGCCGAAGAGGCCCGCGTTGTTGACCAGCGTGACGGAGGTCGACTGGAACGTCTGCGCGAAGTAGTTCCACGCCAGCAGGCCGCCAAGGTAAAACAACGCCGGGGGCATCGTGCCGAGGTCGATGCGCGCGACCTTGTTGAACACCAGGTATACCAGGGTGGTGACGAGCGGCTGCACGACAAACCACAGCGGCCCGAGGACCGTCTGCTTGTAGCGCGAGGCCAGGTCCCGCCACACCATCAGCCAGAGCAGGTCGCGGTAGGCCCACAGCTCGCGCGCGTTGAGGAACCGCCAGCCGCTGGTGGGCGCGATCACGGTCTCGGTGCGGGGGCCGGGGTTCATGCGGCGAGGAGTGAGGCCAGTTGGGCCTTGAAGGGCGAATACGAAAAATCCCGCGCCCGGGCCAGGATCGCGGCGGTGTCCCATGGCCGTGACATTGCCGCGGCGCAGGCCGCCGCCAGGCCGGGACCGTCCCCCGGCCCGACCAGCACGCCCGTGGCCGGGGTGATGACCTCGGGGCTTCCGCCCGCGCTCACCCCCAGGCAGGGGCGGCCGTGCGCCATCGCCTCGAGATAGACCAGGCCGAAACCCTCCCGGTCGCTCGGCAGCGCAAACAACCGGCAGGTGTTCAGCTCCGCGCTCAGCCGCGCATCGTCGACATAGCCGGGGAAATCCACCGCGTCCTTCAGGCCGGCGCGGTCCCGGAGGGCCTGCAGCCGGGGCAGGTCGTCACCCCGCCCGATCACCCGCAGCCGGGCACCGGGCACCGCGGCGCGCACCGCGGGCAGGGCCGCGATCAGTTGCTCCACCCCTTTGTAGCGGTCCGCGTGGCTGAGTCGGCTCACCGTCAGGATGAGCGGCGGGCATTGGGCAGGGGGGGTGCCGGGCCCGATGGGAAACGCCGGGTCGAGCGCGTTGGGCAGCACCACCGCCCGGCCCGCCGGGAGCGGACAATGCTTCAGCAGCTCGCCGCGGGTGAAGGCGCTCACGCAAAAGATGGACTCCGCGCCCCGCAGCGCGATCCGCTCGGCCAACGTGAACGGCCGCCACACTTCGATGCCGTGCGCCACGAGGTGGTAACGCAGCCGCGGGTTCAGCCGCTGCGCCAGCCAGGCGACCGGCAGTTGGGCCACATGACCGCAGATGATCCGGTCGCACCCGCGGGCGAGCCGGAGCGCCGCCCGCACAAAGCGGCTTTTGCTGCCCTTGCAACCTTCCTGACTTTCGAGCGCGGGGCCCGCGCTGCGTCGGAGTCCCTCCGGGCTGATGCCGTCGTCATTGAGGGCCAGCAGCCGCACCGCACCGCCGGGTGCGGTGAGCTCGCAGAGCGCCTTCAGGTAAAGCTGAAGGATGCGCGGGATGCCGCCCTCGGAGGCAAAGATCTCCGGCACCAGCAGCAGGGTGCGCCCGCGGACCGTCGCGGGCGGACCGCCCTGCCCCACCGTCGGCACCGGCGCGCGGACTGCGGCCGGAGGGGACGGGCGGTTGGTGAACGCGACCAGCATGGCCAGACTCCACACCCGCGACCACGCGCGGGGGTCAAGGCCGTCGACAAATCCCCGCCATTGCGCCTGCACCGCGGGGGTGTTGAACAACCCGCTCCGCCCCACGCTCGCGGTGCTGAAGGTTTCATCGAGGAACGGGCGCAGTTCTTTCCGCATCCAAAGATTGAAGGGCAGCGTGAATCCGCGCTTGGGCCGGCGCAGGAGCGCCGGGGGCAGCAGGTCGTGCACGGCGTCCACCAGGGCGGACTTGGTGATCGCGGGCGAGGTCCGCCATCCGGCGGGCTGCCGCCACAGCCAGGTGACCAGCGGCACGTCCACGAAGGGCACGCGGAGCTCCAGCGAGTGCCGCATGCTCATCCCGTCGCTGTCGCGCAGCAGCACGTCGGCCATGTAGCCACGCAACTCAGCCGCGCTGAGGATGTTCGCGGGCGCCGCGCCCGCTAGCTCCCGGTCCAGACTTTCCTCCTGGGGATGCCGCAGGTGGCCCGGGTCGGCGTTGAGCAACGCCCGTCGCGCGGGCCCGGCGAGCACCGCCCGGTGCAGGAGCGCGAGTGCCGCCGGGGTCCGTCCATGCTCCAGACTGTCGGCCAGCTTGAGCCAGCGGGTGTCGCCCCCCCGCCGCCAGCGGTGGAGCAGAGCCGCCCGCGCCGGCGCGGGCAGGCTCCGCCACACCGGCAGCCAGCGGGTGATCCGGGGCACGTCCCGGAACGAGGGGTAGCCGCCAAACAGCTCGTCGCCGCCGAGCCCCGAGAGCGCCACCGTCACCCCGCCGGCCCGTGCCGCCTGGCTCGCATAGTAGGTGTTGATCCCATCCCCGGTCGGCTGGTCGAGCGCCCCCACCAGCGTGCCGATGTCGTCCGCCACACGGCGTCCGGTCAGCACGGTCGCATGGTGCTCCGCGCCCAGATACTTTGCGTTGGCCGCGGCCTCGTCCGCCTCGGAGTAGCCGGCTTCCTCGAAACCGATGGAAAAGGTTTTCAGCCGCGTGCCGCCGAGCTTGGTCATCAGCGCGACAATTGCGGTCGAGTCGAGCCCGCCAGAGAGAAACGCCCCCACCGGCACGTCGGCCAGCAGATGGGCCCGGATGGTGTCCTCCAGCTGCGCGCGCAGACCGGCGGTGAACTCCGCGTGCGAACCGCACGGCGCGATGTCCGCCGTCGCCGCGTCGCGCAGGCTCCAGTAGGTCTTCAGCGTCAGCCGTCCGTCGCGCCAGACCGCGGCCTCGCCCGGCCGCAGGCTGAGCGCGCTGCGATAGATCGTCTGCGGCGCCGGCACCGCCAGCCACGCCATGTAAGCCGCCGCCGCCACCGGATCCAGCGCCGCCGCCACCTGCCCGGACGCCAGCAGCGCATTGAGCTCCGAGGCAAAGAGCAGGCTGCCATTGGCCCCGACGCTGTAGTAGAGCGGCTTGATCCCGAATGGATCGCGGGCCAGCAGGAGCGTCTGCTCCCGCGCGTCCCACGCCGCGAACGCGAACATCCCCCGCAGCCGCGGCAGCGCCGCCTCGCCCCACTCGGCGACGGCCCCGAGGAGGATTTCCGTGTCACATTGCGTGTGAAAGACCCGGCCCGCGGACTCCAATCTGGCGCGGAGCTCGCGAAAATTGTAGATGGCCCCGTTGAACACGATGTGCCACCGGCCGTCGGGCGTGCTCATCGGCTGGTGGCCGTTGGCTGGGTCAAAAATCGCCAGGCGCCGCATCCCGAGCGTGGCCGGGCCCCAGGTGCCCACACCCCCGTCATCCGGCCCCCGGTGCAGCATGGCGGCGTTCATCCGCCCGACCGCGGCGGAACGCTCGTCCGGCGCCAGGTTACCATGGATAAATCCAGCTATGCCGCACATACGTTCATGATCGAATGGCTGAAAGGCTTCGCCCCGTCGCTTCCCGTGGAGGCGGCTGGGTGGGGACGCTGGGAGTTGTTACCGGTCAAATCGGCTGGGAGACTAGGGGTATAACCCTAGACATAATGACAAAATACCACCCGGTGAGAGGGCGCAATGCCTTTGTGCCGCTGCGGCCCGGGTCGCAGCCCCGGGTTTGAGCACAATCCGCTGGCAAAATCTTTCCGTCGCACGCCAAGGTGAGCGCGACTCATACGGCGCCAATGGACACCGCAATTTCGCGGGACTTTTCCGGTGAAAACAACTTCTCGACCAGGAGGAGCCCAAACTCGGTCGCCGTGCCCGCACCCCGGCCGGTGAGCAACCGTCCGTCGGCCACGGTGCGTTCGCCGGCCTGGATTCCGGGCAGTTCGGCCGCCACTGAAAAATGCGCCGTGTAGCGCCGCCCCGCGAGCAGGCCGGCATCGTGCAGCACCACCGGCGCCGCGCAGATGGCCGCCAGCCAGCGGTCGGCGGCATGATGGCGCAGCACGATGGCCCGCACCCGCGGGTCGGCGCGCAGGGGCCGCACCCCGGCGCCGCCGGGTAAAAACAAGAGGTCGAAGGTCTTGTCCCCAACCGCCGCCAGGGTCGTGTCCGCATGCAGGGTGAGGCCGCTGCGGCCGGTGACATGAATGCCGTCGACGAGTGCCGCGGTCGTGACCTCCGCGCCGGCGCGGCGCAGCAAATCCACGGGCGCCACCGCCTCCAGCTCCTCAAATCCCTCGGCCAAAATTGTGAGCACGGTGGGCATCCCTGATCTGAACGCATGGACCGCCGCGAAGGAACACAATATTTCGGATGGGGAGGAAAAAGGGAAATGTTCAATTACCAATGTCCAATGAAATTCTGAATTTGGATTTTATCCGTGTGAATCCGTGTAATCCGTGGTTAATAAACTCCGATGTATTCTTGCTTCCTTGGGTTCTTTGCCTGCCGCGCCAAAGCCCTGCGACGGCGGGTGCTTTTTTGTGGCCAAATGACCGGATGAATTTCTCCGGCCGCCATCTGGTCGTCTTCGGCGCGGGCTACGTCGGCGCGACGGTCGCGCGGCAGGCGGTCGCGCGCGGGCTGCGCGTGACGGCGCTCACCCGCAATCCGGAGCAGGCCCGCGCCCTCACCGCCGCCGGCATCACCATGGTCATGGCCGATCTGGCTGACACGGCGTGGTACGCATCGATCCCCGGAGGGGCGGATTTTGTGCTCAACTGCGTGAGTGCCGGAGGGGGCGGGGTCAATGGTTACCGCCGCAGCTATGTCGACGGGATGCGTTCCATCCTCGCGTGGACTGCCGCTGCCGGCGGTCCCCCACGCACCTTGGTCTATACCAGCAGCACCTCCGTCTATGCCCAGGACGGTGGCGTCACGGTGACCGAGGAATCACCGGTGGGCGGCGGGGGAGATTCAGCGGAGGTGTTGGTGGAGGCGGAAAATCTGCTGCTCGCACATTTCCATATAGGCGGGGTTCCCACACCCCGCTCCGACGAACTGCGGGGTGAGGGCACCCCGCCTACCTCGAGCAGCCAGCCCCGCGCCTTCATCCTCCGCCTCGCCGGCATCTACGGTCCCGGACGCCATCACCTGCTCGACCAGTTGCGCGTCGGCGCCCCCGAGATTCCCGGGCGCGGCGAACACCGGCTCAACCTGGCGCACCGCGATGACATCGCCGCGGCCATCTGGGCGGCCTTCGCCGCGCCGGCTGAAGTCGCCGGCGGAGTTTTCAACGTGGCCGACGACGGTGCCGCGACCAAGGCCGAGGTCATCGCCTGGCTCGCCGCGCGATTGGGCGTGCCCGCTCCGCGCTTCACCGGCGAACCCACCTCCGGCCGGCGCGCCGTCGCGCCCGACCGTGTGATCGCCAACGAAAAAATCAAACGCGTGCTTGGCTGGCAGCCCGCGTTTCCGACTTTCCACGAGGGCTACGCACCTTTGCTCGAAATCCCGGAATAGGGCTGAGGAGGGCGTCGGCGAGCGACGCCCCTACGTTTTGCTCCAGTCCAGCATGCGCTGGATGGGAATGAGAGCGGCGGACCGGATTGGCTCCGGCACCTCGATCACGGGGACCAGGTTCTTCAGCGCGTCGCGGACTTTCTCGATGGTGTTCATTTTCATGAACCGGCAGTCGTTGCAGGCGCAGGAATCGGTCGGGCCGGCGATGAAAGTCTTCCCCGGCACCTCGCGGCGCAGGCGATGCAGCATGCCGCTCTCGGTCAGCACGATGATCTCTTGGGCCGGATTCTCCCGCGCGAACTTCACCATCAGCTCCGTGCTGCACACCTCGTCGGCGAGGTCGCGCACCGCCTGCACGCACTCGGGGTGCGCGACGACTGGCGCGCCGGGGAACTTCGCCCGGACTTTCTCCAGCGCCCGCACCGTGAACTGCACATGGGCGTAGCAGCTGCCCGGCCACAGCTTCATCGCCCGGCCGGTCTGCTGCGCGACCCACTGGCCCAGGTTCTGGTCGGGCACAAAGAGGATCTCCCGGTCCGCCGGCACGCGGTTCACGATTTTCACCGCGTTGCCGCTGGTGCAGATCACATCGCTGAGCGCCTTCACCCCCGCGGAGCAGTTGATGTAGGCGACCACATAGGCCTCCGGGTGCGCGGCCTTGTGGGCCGCGAGGCGCTCGGCGGGGCAGGAGTCGGAGAGCGAGCAGCCCGCGTTGAGGTCGGGGAGGAGCACGGTCCGGCCGGGGTTCACGATCTTGGCCGTCTCCGCCATGAAGTGCACCCCGCAGAAGAGGATCACGTCGGCCTGCGCCGCCTGCGCATGGTAGGACAGCCCCAGCGAGTCGCCCACGTAATCCGCGACCCGCTGAATTTCATCCACCTGGTAGTTGTGCGCCAGGATGACCGCGCGCCGCACACGTTTCAGCTCCAGAACCTCCTCCTGGATCGTGGAGAGGGGCGCCGCCGCCCCGGCACGCGGTGCAAAAACCATCGGTTCGTAGTCGAGGACAGGCATGGGGAGGAGGGAAATGACCAATGACCAATGATCAATGACCAATGGATTCAACCTGAATTCAGAACCCAGAGTTAACCACGGAATACACGGATATACACGGATGCTAGGTCTAAACGGCGAGAACGAGTAGGAGCAAGAGAACGAGAACGATTATTCGGAGAGGGGACGGGCCGGCTCACCGATCCGACGGAGCGGACGAATTCCGACTTATCCGCGACATCCGCGTGATCCGCGGGAAGCTCAGTTTTGTGCCTTCAACCCGGCAAGCATCGCGAGGAACTCCGGTGACTTCTGCAGGCCTGCGAGGTCGGGGTCCTCCTCCATCCAGCGGCGGTCGTTGTAGCCGAGCTCAATGGCGCGGCGGAGCGCGCGGAGCGCGTCGGCCTTGCGCTTCACCAGCGCGAGGCTGCACCCGAGGTTGTAGTGCGCGGTCGCGTTGTCGGGCTGGAGCCGCACCAGCTTGCGGTCCATCCGCAGCCCGTCGGCGATGCGGCCGGTCTTGGTGTAGAGACCGCCGAGGATCTCGACGACGTCGGCGTAGCGCGGGTCGCGCCGCAGCACGGATTCGTAAAAGGTGATGTCAAAGGTCGGGTCTTCTTTGCGGGCCATGGTTGGTAAATTATCAGTTGCGGTGCTGGCAGGTGCCGGTGTCGCGCAGGGCGTTGCAGCGCGCGCTGACCTGGAGCCGTTGCGACACGGGGGTGAGGTTGAGCTTCGACGACACCGTGCTGCCATACCACTCCATGAACGGCGCGCTGATCTCGAAAATCTTGTCGCAGTCCCCGCACACCACTTGGGCGACCTGGGTGCTGCCGCCCTCGCGGTTGGGCCGGTAGAATTTCTCCCCGCTGCCGATGTCCACCTCGCGCAGCAGGGCGCTCTCCGTCATGATCGGCAGGGTGCGGTACACGGTCGCGCGCGACACCGAGTCGTCGATGGCGCGGGCGTGGGTGAGCAGTTGTTCGGCGGTGAAATGCTCCGGCTGGGCGAAGGCGGCGGCAAAGATGGCGAGCCGTTGGTTGGTGACCCGCAGTCCGCGGTCGGCCAGGTAGGATTTGAATTGGCTGCGCGCCTTTTCGGTGCTCACGGAGCCAGTTTCAACTGGTCCGGTCGCACTGTCAACCCGTCCGTGGCCCTGATGCTTCCGACGGATCCGACGGATCCGACGAATCCAACTAATCTTTCGCACCATCAAGCCGGCCGGGGGGACGGGTGTACTTGGCTAATTGTCGTCTTATTCGGCGGCGCGGTTTCAACCTCAGCCTTCAGTCTTTCAGCTTTTAGCCATTCACCATCAGCCTGTCCTTGCGCGCCGGCGGCGCGCAAGGCATCACCCCACCATGTTCGTCGGCGTGCATCCGCTCGCGGGTTTCGACAAGCTGCTCCACTACCGGGTGCCGGAGTCTTTGCTCGCGTCCGTCGCCGTGGGCTCACTCGTGCGGATCCCCATCCGCGGTCAGTTCACCCTCGGCCTCGTCGGCGAGCTCGGCGCGCCAAAGGACTTCCCCCTCGACAAGCTCAAGTCCGTCGCCGCCATCGTCTACCCCTTCCCCGCCCTGCCGCCCGACCTGCTCGGCCTCGCCCGCTGGCTCGCCGCCTACTACGCCGCCCCGCTCGACGGGGTCATCGAGACCATGCTCCCGGCGGCGGTCCGTAAGGCCGCCCAGCTCAAGCAGGAAAAACTTCTCGTCCTCGCCCGCCCGCCCGACGCCGCCGAACTCGCCGCCCTGGCCCAGCGCGCGCCGCAGCAGGCGAAGCTTTGCGCTTTTCTCGCCCAGCAGTTCCAACCGCCGCTAAAATCCCTCGTGCTCTCGCGGCTCGGCCTCACCGCCGCCGTCGTCACCGCGCTGGTGAAACGCGGCCTCGTCCGGGAGGAGCTGCGCCGGGTCGAGCGCGTGGCCTATGCCGACGGCTGGACCGGCGGCGAGCTGGTCGCCGCCCAGCCGCACGCGCTCAATCCGGAACAGCAGGCGGCCGTGGACGCCCTCGCCGGCAGCGTTGCCGCCCAGAAATTCGGCGTGACCCTGCTCCACGGCATCACCGGCTCGGGCAAGACCGAGGTGTATCTGCGCGCCATCGACCTGGCGCTGCGCGCGGGTGGTGGCGTGGTTTTCCTCGTGCCGGAGGTCGCGCTCACCCCGCAGACGGTCGCACGGCTCCGCAGCCGCCTGGAGGCGATCGCCCCCGGCCACCAGGTCGTGGTGTGGCACAGCCATCTGAGCGAGGGCGAGCGGCTCGACGGCTGGCTCGCGCTGGCGACCGGCACCGCCCGCGTCGTCGTGGGGGCGCGCTCCGCCGTGTTTGCGCCGGTGCGCGACCTGCGGCTCATCGTCGTGGACGAGGAGCACGAGCCGGCCTACAAGCAGGACGAGACCCCCCGCTACCACGGCCGCGACACGGCGGTCATGCGCGCCAAGCTTGCCGGCGCGTTCTGCCTGCTCGGTTCCGCCACCCCGTCGCTCGAGAGCTTCGCCAACGCCCGGGCCGGCAAATACGGGCTGCTCCGCCTCCGCCAGCGCGTGGACCACCGCCAGCTCCCGCATATCGATGTGGTGGACATGCGGGTCGAGGTCGCCCGCACGCGCGGCGTCACCACGCTTTCCCGGCCGCTGGTGGACCTGATGCATGGCCGTTTTGAAAAGCGCGAGCAGACCATCCTGTTCATCAACCGCCGCGGGTACTCGCGCTCACTCCAGTGCCGGAAGTGCGGGCACGTCGTCGAGTGCAACCATTGCAGCATCGCGATGACCTACCACCGCACCGACGAGAGCCTGCGCTGCCACCTCTGCGGCGACCAGCGACCCGCGCCGGTGCGCTGCCCGAAATGCGGCACTCCGGAGATCCGGTGGCAGGGCCTCGGCACCCAGCGCATCGAGGAGGCCGTCCACCGTGTGCTGCCCCGCGCCCGGGTCGAACGGATGGACACCGACACCATGTCCAAGAAGAACCGCTTCCGGCAGGTGCTGTCCGAGTTTCGCGCGGGCAAAATTGATGTGCTGGTGGGCACGCAGATGATCGGCAAGGGCCTCGACTTCCCCAACGTCACGCTCGTCGGCCTGGTGGACGCGGACCTCTCAATGCACGTGCCCGATTTCCGCGCCACCGAGCGGACCTTCCAACTTCTCGTGCAGGTGGCCGGCCGGGCCGGCCGGGGCGACCGGGCGGGCGACGTGGTGGTGCAGACCTTCACCCCGCAGGCGCAGGCCATCCAGTTTTCGCGTCACGCCGACTACGACGGCTTCGCCGAGAGCGAGCTGGCGGTGAGGAAGGCGTTTCACTACCCACCCTACCGGCATCTCATCCACCACCTCTTCCGCGGGCCGAACCCGGAGAAGCTCAAGTTTTTCGCCGAGCAATGGGCCAAGCATGTGGAGAAGGAGCTGGGCAACCGGGTCGAACTGCGCGGCCCGACGCCCTCGCCGATTGAGAAGATCAAGGACGAGTATCGCTGGCAGCTCTGGTATTTCACGAGCGGAGTGACAAGGGTGACGGCCGACCTCGCCCGCCTCCGCACCGACTTCGCCTGGCCGGATGACATCACGCAGGTGCTGGATGTTGACCCGGTTAATCTGGCGTGAAGGCGACGGAAGGATGGGAGGAGACAGGAGTCGGGAGGCAGAAGTCAGAAGGAAATTGAATTTACAGGAGGAAACAGAGGGAACAGAGGGGACTGAAGGGAGGCCGGATTTTAACCACGGATTGTCAAACTGTCGCTTCGCTCGGTACACGGATCCTCCTTCGCCGATCCTTCGCCAAGGCTTCGGACCGCAGGCAAGGCTTTGGAGGGCACCGTAGACACGGATTAAGACCGTCGAACCGCGGAGGTTTTTAACCACTGATTTTCGCTGATCTTCACTGATCCTACTTCGCCCAAGGGCATCCTCCTTCGCCAATAGCTTCGGAGGACAAGTCGAAGGACACGGTGGGAACTGATGGCGTGAGGGAAACCGCGTACCGAGCGAAGTGACACCCTGCCATGGACGCGAAGAGACGCGAATGACAGAGGGGGCTGGAATCATTTTGCAGTAGACTTGCCTTTACATTCCCACAGGGTCGCTTAAATTTATCGACACCACCGATGAACCGCGTGCTGCAACTGCTCTTCGCGATTGGCCTGCTTACCGTGCTGCCCCTCGCGGCGCGGGCGCAGTTCACCACCTCCATCAGCAATGGCGCCGTGACCATCACGGGCTACACGGGCTCAGGTGGGGCAGTGTCCATTCCGAGCACGATCAACAGCCTCCCGGTCATCGGCATTGCCGCGAATGCGTTTGCCGGCAAGAGCAGCCTGACCAGCGTCTCAATCTCCGCCGGCGTCGGCAGCGTCGCGGGTGGCGCTTTCGCCAACTGCCAGAACCTGACCGCCATCAACGTGGCTTCCAGCAACACCGCATTGAGCAGCGTCGGCGGGGTGCTGTTCGATCTCGGCCAGACCACCCTCATCCAATTTCCCGGCGCTGTTTCCGGCAGCTACACGGTCCCGTCCAGCGTCACCACCATCGCGGCCAATGCGTTCGCTACCTGCAACAGCCTGACCGGCGTGACGATCCCAACCAGCGTGACCAGCATCGGCGCCGGTGCATTCGCCACCTGCCCGAAGCTGGCGGCGATCACGGTGACCCACGGGAACACCGCCTACAGCAGTGTGGCCGGGGTCCTATTCGATCTCGCGCAGGCCACCCTCATCCAATATCCGGGCACTTTGGCGGGCAGTTACGCGGTCCCCGCCAGTGTCACCACCGTCGCGGACAATGCGTTCGAATCCTGCGCCGGACTGACCGGTGTGGTAATTCCCGCCAGTGTCACGACCATCGGCACGGATGCCTTCGACAATTGCTCCGGCTTGACGAGCGTTTCCCTCGGTAGCGGGGTCACCAACATTGGCTTCGGGGCGTTTGCCGCCTGCTCCAGCCTAACCAGTATCACAATTCCAGGCAGCGTCACGAGCCTGGGAGCCGGGGCATTCGCCAGTTGCACCAGTCTCGTCAGCATTTCGATTCCAAGCAGCGTGACCAGCATCGGCAGCAGCACGTTCTTCGATTGCACCAGCCTGACCAGCATCACGATCCCCGCCAGCGTCACCAACATTGGATTTGGCGCCTTCCAAAACTGCATCAGCCTGACTGCCTTTGGTTTTCTCGGCAACCCTCCGTCCACCAGCGGGACGGTGTTTGATTCCAGTGACGGCGCGACCGTCTACCATCTGGCCGGCGCCACCGGCTGGACCTCCACCTTTGGCGGGCTGCCCACCGCTGTGATGTCGGTGCCCGGCATCACCGGACCGCCGGCGAGCGAGGCGGTGGTGGCGGGGACCACGGCTTCATTCACCGTCGCTGCGAGCGGTTCCCCTGCGCCGGCGGTCCAATGGCAGGTCTCGACCGACGGCGGAAACACGTTCACGAACGTCTCCGGCAGCCATTTCGCCGGCTACAACTCGGGCACGCTGACGATCACTGCGCCGACCACCGCCCAGCTGGGTGAGCAATTTCAGGCCGTCCTCACCAGTCCGGCCGGGACGGTTGCGACGGTGCCGGTCCATCTCGTGGTGGGAACCTCCACGGCCCAGCTCAACTGGCTGCAAAGCAATTTCACGACTGCGCAGTTGGGCAATCCAAGCGTGGTCGGTGACCTGGCCACGCCCGCCAACGACGGAGTCGCGAACCTCGTCAAATATGCCTTCAACCTCGGCCCCCTGGCCAATGCCGAAGGCGCACTGCCGACACCGACGCTCGTGAATGGCTTGCCCAGCCTCGTCTTTGACGCCTCCCAGTCCGATCTCACCTACACGGTGCAGGCCAGCACCGACCTGGTCAACTGGAGCACCGCCAATGTGACGACCGTGACAAACTGCACCCAGGTGACGGCGAGCTACAACCAGGCGGGAGTGACGCCGGTTTTTCTGCAAATCGTGATCGCGCCGGCGCCGTAGGTGGGGGGGTGGAGGCCAGAGGTCAGGGAGACGGTGAGTCTCCGAAGTTAGACTTCAGGCTTCGGCTCGGCTCTCCGTGCTCATCGTGATCTCCGTGTTAAAATTCCGTCTCCGTCGTCTGGCCGTCAGATGTCAGAGGGGATGCCCACACCAATCTGACCGCTTCAAGACTTGAACTTCAACCGGACCGGGTCCAGGTTCGCCGCTCAGGGCTCCCCGCCCTCCTTTCCCTTCCCCTCCATGAACAAGTTCTTGCACGGTTCCGCGCTGCTCGCGCTGTTGGCAGGTTTGGCGGGCTGCGATGTTACTGTCAGCTCTTCCCACGGGTGGTCCTACGTTGTCACCGAAATGAACGGCAACCGGGTGGTGGCCTACAATTCCACCGGCGGCTCATCCTGGTTTGACTCCAACCTCAAGGGTTCGGCGAAGCTCACCCAAGGCGGCGCGGTGCCAGCCGATCTCACTGATCTGGAGGTGGACAACAAGTTTGGCTCCGTGAAGGTGACTGGCGTCACGGACGGGCCGATGGAATGGTCGTGGCAGGCCACCGTCCGCGCCCCGACCGACGAACTCGCGCAAGCCGCCGCCCGCGACGTCCGTTGCACTGCGGTGATTGACCACGGCCGATTGCGGCTGACGGTCGCCTTCCCCGTCGCCAAGGGACAGACCGGCTTCGCCTCCGACCTGGCCATCCGCGTGCCGGCCCGGGTGCGGGTGCAAACCACCAACCAATTTGGTGACACGGAGATCGCCGACGTGTCCGGCGGGGTCGAGGCGGGCGGCCAAAGCGGCGCGATTACCGTGCGCCAGGTCGGTGGCGCCGTGCACGCCGAAACCACCTTCGGCGCCATTTCGGTGGCCGGGGCGGGAGAGACCCGGGTCAAAAGCCAGAACGGCGCCATCTCGGTCCAGCACATCACCGGGAGCATCCAAGCCGAGACTGCGTTTGGGGCCATGGACGTAGCCGAAACGGGGCCGGCCTGGCTGAAGAATCAAAATGGTCGGATTAATGCGGGCGACATCCATGGTCGCCTCGAGGCCGAAACCTCGTTTGGGAGCCTCACGGCCCGCCGAGTGGACGGAGCGGTGTGGCTGCGGGACCGGAACGGGCCGATCGAGGTCGTCCGGGCGCAGTCCGCCGACCTCAAGACTTCCTTTGGCGCGATTTCCGCGACGGACATAGGCGGTGACGTCGATCTCGTGACCCAAAACGGCGCGGTGTCGGCCCGCGGTGTCGCCGGCTCGGTCCGGGCCGAAAACTCCTTTGGGGCCATGGACATCTCGAGCGGCGGCCCGATCATCGTGTGCCACAGCCAAAACGGCGCGCTCCTGGTCCGCGCGACCTCGCCGACGCTTTCCCGGATTGAGGCCCGGACCAGCTTTGGGGCCATTGACCTGACCCTGCCCTCATCCGCGGTGCCGGCGATTGAGGCCCGAACCACCTTCGGCCACATCGAGTCTGATTTTCCGGTGTTGATGAAACCCCGCGGCCAGGATCCTTTCGCCGGCCTCCCCGAAGGCACCGCGCGCATTCAGCTCGAAAGCGAAAACGGCGGCATCCACATCACCCGCGCGGACTGACGGCGTTCGCCATCGCCGCATTCCATCTCCAGGCGGGCTTCGGACGGAACTGACGGATCGGACGAATCCGACGGATCCGGGACCACCGTGTGATCCATGAGATCCACTCTAGCTTTTGTGTCCGTTGTGCCTGTTTGTGGCCAATCTTTGCGGCTCACGCAAATTGCCTTTGACCCCCCTTACCCGGCACTGCCACCCTGCCCTTCCCGCCTGGCACACTTCTTCCTTCATCGCCCTCCGCCTGTCCGCCCGTTTTCATAATTCGTAATTCATCCATCGTAATTTCAGCCCAATGTCCGCTTCCCCGACCATCATCTACACGCTCACCGACGAGGCTCCGGCACTGGCCACGCGCTCTTTTCTCCCGATCGTGCAGGCGTTCACCAAGCATGCGGGGATCAACGTCGAGACCCGCGACATCTCCCTCGCCGGCCGCGTTCTCGCCGCGTTCTCCGACCAGCTCCCGGCCGCCCAGCGCGTGCCCGACGCCCTCGCCGAGCTCGGCGCCCTCACGCTCAAGCCCGAGGCCAACATCATCAAGCTCCCCAACATCAGCGCCTCTGTCCCGCAATTGAAGGCAGCGGTCGCCGAGCTCCAGGCCAAGGGCTACGCGCTCCCTGCCTTCCCCGAAAACCCCAAGACCGACGCCGAAAAGGACGCCCGGGCCCGCTACACGAAAGTCATGGGCTCGGCCGTCAACCCGGTCCTCCGCGAGGGCAACTCCGACCGCCGCGCGCCCAAGGCCGTCAAGGAGTATGCGCGCAAACACCCCCACTCCATGGGAGCCTGGTCGCCGACGTCGAAGACCTCGGTCGGCACCATGACGAAGGACGATTTTTTCGCCAACGAGAAGTCGGTGACCGTTCCGGCCGCGACGACGGTGCGGATTGAATTCGTGCCGACACCTGAATTGGTCGAAGGCGTACTGATACAACCCCCCACCGTCGTTCTAAAGGAAAAGACCCCGCTCAAGGCCGGCGAGATCCTCGACGCCACCTTCATGAACAAGAAGGCGCTCGGCGCCTTCTTTGCGCGGCAGCTCGCTCAGGCCAAGGCCGACGGCGTGCTCTTCTCGCTCCACCTCAAGGCCACGATGATGAAGGTCTCGGACCCGATCATGTTCGGCCTGGCCGTCCGCGTCTTCTTCAAAGACCTCTACACCAAGCACGCCTCCACCCTTGCCAGCCTCGGGGTGGACCTGAACCACGGCTTTGGCGACCTGCTGGGGAAGATCGCGACCCTCCCCGCCGACCAGAAAGCCGCGATCGAGGCCGACATCGCCGCCGTCTTCGCGTCGCGTCCCGCCGTTGCGATGGTCAACTCGGAGAAAGGCATCACCAACCTCCACGTCCCCAGCGATGTGATCGTGGATGCCTCGATGCCCGCGATGATCCGCACCTCGGGCCAGATGTGGAACGCGCAGGGCAAGGGCCAGGACACCCTCGCGGTGATCCCCGACAGCAGCTACGCCGGGATTTATCAGGCGACGATTGATTTCTGCAAAAAACACGGTGCCTTCGACCCGCGAACGATGGGCAGCGTGCCCAACGTCGGCCTGATGGCCCAGGCCGCCGAGGAGTACGGCTCGCACAACAAAACCTTCGTCGCCCCAGGGAAGGGAGTCATCCGGGTCGTGACCATTCCAGAACCAAGCACCCAGAACCAAGAACCAAGCACGCTTTTGTCCCACGAAGTGGAGGCAGGAGATATTTGGCGCGCGTGCCAGACCAAGGACGCGCCGGTACAGGACTGGGTAAAGCTGGCGGTGAACCGGGCCCGGCTCTCGGCCACACCGGCGATTTTCTGGCTCGACGAAAAGCGGGCGCACGACGCGCAGATCCTGATCAAAGTGCGCAAATATCTGGCGCAGCACGACACGACGGGGCTGGACATCAAGATCCTGCCGCCCGCCGCGGCCTGCCTCGCCACCCTGGAGCGGCTTAAGGCCGGCTTGGACACGATCTCGGTGACGGGCAATGTGCTGCGCGACTACCTGACGGACCTGTTTCCCATCCTCGAAGTCGGCACGAGCGCGAAGATGCTCTCGATTGTCCCCCTGATGAACGGCGGCGGACTGTTTGAGACCGGCGCAGGCGGTTCTGCGCCGAAGCATGTGGAGCAGTTCATCCACGAGAATTTCCTGCGCTGGGATTCCCTCGGCGAGTTCTTCGCGCTGGCAGCCTCGTTGGAGCACTTGAGCATCACCGAAAACCACGCCAAGGCCAAGGTCCTCGCTGACACCCTCGACGAGGCCAACGGCAAGTTTCTGGAGAACGACAAATCCCCCGCCCGCAAAGTGGGGGCAGGGATCGACGTCCGCGGCAGCCACTTCTATCTCGCACTGTATTGGGCCCAAGCGCTGGCGGCCGCAACGGCAAATAACAAGGATCACGAAGCAAGTACCAGGGAGGCGGCAGCGGAGCTGCAGGCGATCTTCAAACCGGTGGCGGAGAAGCTGGCGGCGGCCGAGAAGCAGATTGTGACCGAGTTCGTCGCAGTGCAGGGGAAGCCAACCGACATCGGTGGGTATTACCGGCCGGACGAGGCGCAGGCATCGGGGGCACTCCGGCCGAGCGGAGCGCTGAATCAAATCCTCTCCATGTTATAAGTGTGCCCGCCGTTTTCTCCCACCTCCTTCAATTCATGAACCCGGCCCGGCCCGGCGGTAGCGGCTGACTCCCCTGTCAAAAGCTCGGATGTGCCCCTTAGCCCAGCAGGAGCTCGGTGTGGGCACGCAGGTAGGTTTCGAGGCGGCCTGCGAGGTCCCCGGCGTCGGCCGCCACGCCCTGGTCTCCGGCGAGACCGGCCAGCGGGGTGCGCAACAGGCGGGCGGCCTCGGCGCGCTGCGTGGCGGGCAGCGAGGGCAGCCATTGCTCCCGGACTGGATGGCCCTCGTCGCGGGCAAAGCGCCAGAGGCTCTTGAAATACACCAGCTCCGGCGGGCCGCCGCCGGCAAACGCCGCCAACGCCTCCCGCAGGAGCGCCCCGACCTGGGCGCGGCTCTCGGCCGGCACCGGGTTGCGCGCCACGAGAGTGGCCAGGGCGCTCGCCAGCCGCAGCGCGTCGTAATCGCGACCGATGTCCACCGGGCGTGCGAGCAACCGGGCCTCGCGCACGAACCACGGCCCCCCGGTGCGGGGGGTCTCCAAGGTCAGCGCAGCCTCGTCAAAGAGGTCCAGCACGAGGCGACCGGGAGAAGATTTCTTGGGCACCCGTTGCAGGACGATGAGCGCCCCGTGCGTGGGGCAGAACACGGTGAGCGTCTGGAACGACTCCGCCGGCGGACGCCGCGCCAGCACGATGGCGTCGGTCTGGAGCACAGGACCGGGCATGGGGCGCGGGCCTCAGGCCGCGGGCGCGGGCGCGGGCGGTTTTTTGGCCGTCGGCCAGGGCGGCGCGATGGCCCCGCCGGAGATGATCATTTTCATGCCCTCGGCCACGCTCATCTCCAGCTCGACGACCCCGGCCCGCGGCACCAGCAGCATGTAGCCGCCCGTTGGATTTGGGGTGGTGGGCACAAACACCGCCCAGAGCTCCCCTCCCACGAGCGCTTGCGCCTCGCCGGGCGATTTATTGGTGAGAAAGCCGATCGTCCAGGAACCGGCGCGCGGAAACTCGACGAGCACCACCTGAGAAAATGAACTACGCCCGTTCGGTCCAAAGGTGGCGATGATCTGGTTGACCGTGTTGTACACGGCGTTGATGCCTGGAATGCGCTGGATGAAACGGTCGCCCATCTGCAGCAGGACCCGACCGAACACATAGTGTGAAACCCAGCCGAGCAGCGCGATCAACAGCACCACAATGACGGTGGAGAGGATGTTCCACCCGACGTCGAGCAACGCGCTGTTCTGCCACGAAACCGGCAGAAACAGCGCGGCCAGCCCGGCGATCCGCGGACTGAACGCGCCGCCCACCACGTCAATGACCTTGAGGAAAGCCCACACCGTGATCCCCAACGGCGCGAGCAGCAACAAGCCGGCAAAGAAAGTGTTGCGGAAGGAGGAGAAACGGGAGACGGGCGCGGGCATGGGACTGCTTAACCCTTTGGCTCCGCCCAGGGAAGCAAAATGGCGGAGTGGCTGACCTCGGGCGCAGCGCAGGCAGACGCCGGCAGCTGGACCCTCATCTGAAAAATGAACCAAACCGGGGTCGGCGACCCCGGCGACAAATGCACCCGTCTCGTGACCAAACCGACCGGGCCGAGATCGGCCGGTCACATCTCCCGCCGCTCGTAGGAGTCGTGCCAGTGGCCGAGCGCAAGTCGCGCCGCGACGATCACCCCGGCCACCAGCACGAAGCCCAGCGCACAGGTCACGGCGGCGGTGGCGAACAGCGCCGGGTATTTGGCGTTGGCGCTGTAGATGATCGTGCGAAAACCCAGCCCGCCGCCATTGCCGGCCGAGCTGCCCGCCGTATAGTCGCCCACCAGCGCGCCGATGGGGGCGAGGGTCGCGGCGATGCGCAGGCCGGTGAAAAAGTAGGGCAACGCCGCCGGCACCCGCAGCAACCACAGTTCCTGCCATCGGGTGGCCCGGCCCATCCGGAACAGTTCCACGAGCTGGCGGTCCGTCGAGACCAGACCCTGCGTCGTGTTCACCACCAGGGGAAAGAAGCAGATCAGGAACGTGATGATGGTGACGCTCGGCAGTCCGGGACCGACCCAGATCACCAGCATCGGGGCAAAGACGATGATCGGGGTCATTTGCAGGATCATCAGATACGGATATAGGCTGGCCCGCACCCAGCCCGCCGACCCAAGAGCGAGGGCCAGCGCGAAACTCACGGCCACGGCGAGCCCAAAGCCGAGGAGCGCGCCTTCGCTGGTGTTGAACGCGGCGCGCGACAGGGCCGGCCATTCGGAACGCAGCGCGGCGATCACGGCCAGGGGTGAAGGAAGGAGAAAGCGGCTGTCCGCAGACAGCATCAGGCAGGCGAGCTGCCACAGGCCCACGAAGAGCGCGCCGGTGAAGGCGGGCAGAAGGAGGTGGCGGAGTTTTAACACGGAGGGCACGGGGACCACGGAGAGGGAAGAGGCCAGATGTCATCCGCCTTCACTGAAGTTCCGGCGCGACAAGGCAGGCAGCCTGCCTTGGAGGGCGGAGATGGCGGGAAACTTCGACGACGAGGTCTTGGTAGTCGCGGGAGAGGCGGGTCTCGGCGGTGCGGGGATAGGCGAGCGGGACGACGATCTCGGCCTGGATGCGGCCGGGGTGCGCGGACAACACGACCACCCGTCCAGAAAGGAACACCGCCTCGGCCACGGAATGGGTGACGAAAAAGGCGGTCCAAGCCTGCCGGGCGTGGATCGCAAGCAGTTCCTCGTTGAGGCGCTGGCGTGTCAGCTCGTCGAGCGCGCCAAACGGCTCGTCGAGCAACAGCAGCTTGGGCGAGAGCGTGAGCGCGCGGGCGAGCGACACGCGCATCTTTTGCCCACCGGAGAGCTGGCGTGGGTAGAATCCGGCGCGGTCAGTGAGACCGACAAGCGCGAGCGCGCCCGCGGTAGCTGCGGCTCGTTCGGCGGCCGGCGCGCCGCGCAGCCGCAACGGCAGTTCCGCATTTTTGGCGGCGGTGTGCCAAGGCAGCAGCGCCGGCTCCTGGAAGACGAACGCCAGCTCGGCGCCGGCTTGGGCCGGTGGCTGGCCGGCGATGAGGAGCGAACCGGTTGTAACGGGGCTCAGGCCCGCGAGGAGGCGGAGCAGGGTCGATTTGCCGCAGCCGCTCGGACCGATGAGGCTGATGAATTCACCCGCCTCCGCTGCGAGGTTGATATTGTCCAGCACGGGCGGCCCGTCTCCGAAGCGTTTGCCGACCTGACGGAATTCGACGAGGGGCGGCGGGGGCATGGTGCTCACAGCAACCCGGCGACGCGGAAGCTGTAGTGGCCGAGGCCGGCGGGGTCGGCGGCGGGCACGCCGAGGATGACATGGTCGTGCAGCTCGATCTCGACCGCGCGCGCGGCTTCACGGAGGCGGCGCGTGACGGCGAGGTCGGCGTTGCTCGGGGTCGGGTCACCGCTGGGATGGTTGTGCGCGCAGATCACGGCCGACGCGCCCTCCCGGATGGCCTCGCGGAAAACCTCGCGGGGATGGGCGAGGGCGTTGCTGGCCGTGCCCGAGGAGATCTCGGCCAGCTTGAGCAGGCGGTTCTTGCGGTTGAGGCAGAGCACCCAAAATTTCTCCACCGCGAGGCCGCGGGCGAGCGGGTGGAGATACTCGAACACCGCCGGGGCGGTCTCCAACATG
The DNA here is from genome assembly GCA_903929355.1 of uncultured Opitutaceae bacterium. Taxonomy (GTDB): domain Bacteria; phylum Verrucomicrobiota; class Verrucomicrobiia; order Opitutales; family Opitutaceae; genus CAIYUN01. Next base: position 87,215 of record CAIYUN010000017.1, on the reverse strand, counting down.
GGCGCGGCCTCCCCCATCTTCTCCTCCTTCAAAACGCGGGCGATCACCTCCATCACGACGACGAGCTGCATGGCCTTGACCGGGCCGATGCCCTTGAGCTTGCGAAAGTCGGTCTCGGTCCACCCGACCAGTTTGCCGAGCGAGCCGGCGCGGGCGAGCAGATCGGTGGCGAGCGAGAGCACGTCGTGGCCGCGCGTGCCGCTGCGCAGCAGCATGGCCAGCAGTTCCGTGTCGCTGAGGCTGCCGACGCCGTGTTTCGCCATGCGTTCCTGCGGGCGGTCCGAGGTGGCGAGGCTTTGGAGCCGGTTGGGCGTGGCGGGATCGGCGCTCATGGAGTTTTATTTTAACACGGAGGGCACGGACAACACAGAGGAAAGGAAAGTCGGAAGGAGGAAACCACTTATGGGCACTAATTTTCACTAATCCGGAAAGGGGGGATGTTAGACGGAAACGGATTTCTGCGTTCAATCACTGATCATATCCGTGTTCATCCGTGGTTAATTTATCTTTTCTGATTAGTGAAGATTAGTGTCCATCCGTGGTTCCCTGCTGATCGGATCTGTCATCACCACCCTGCCACCGCGCGCGCGACGACTGCGGGGTCTTTGGCGCCGAAAAAGGCGGTGCCGATGACGAACGTGTCCGCGCCCGCCGCCCGGCATTCGGGGCCGGTGACGAGGTCCACGCCGCCGTCCACCTCGAGGCGGAAACCGAGCCCATGCTCGGCGCGCCAGCGGGCGAGCTGGGTAATTTTGGGCAACACATCGCGGCGGAAGCTCTGCCCGCCGAAGCCGGGCTGCACGGTCATCGCGAGCACGAGGTCCACGTCGGCCAGAAACGGCTCGGCGGCGGCGGCGGGCGTGCCGGGGTTGAGCACGAGGCCGCAGCGGCAGCCAAGGGCGCGAATCCGCCGGAGGGTGGCGGCGTGATCATAGGTCGGCTCGACATGGATGCTGATCTGGCTCGCTCCCGCCCGGGCGAACAGCTCGACAAACTGGTCCGGCTGGTCGAGCATGAGGTGGACGTCGAAAAAGAGGGCCGAGTGCTTCCGGAGCGCGGCGACCGTTTGCGGACCGAAGGTGAGGTTGGGGACAAAATGTCCGTCCATGATATCGACATGGAGCCACTCCAGACCGAGTTCCGCAGCCAGCCGGGCGCCGGCGGCCAGATTGGCGTGGTCACTGGCGAGCAGGGATGGGGCGAGAATCGGCGCGAGCATGACAGAGGAAACGAGAGCAGTTAAGGGCTCCGGGGCAACACTGCTGTTTGGTCATCCGTCCCATTCCTTCCCTGTCCGCCGTAGGCTTGTATCGGTGGAAGGCTTGGCAAAGGCGGAGCTTCCTCCCCTACCAAGAACCAAGCACCAGGAACCAAGAACAGCAACAGACTCCCTACCAAATATCGAGCGCGGCACCTACAGCCTTCTGGGCGAGCACCCCGGCCAGAAGGGGCATGGCGTCGTATTCGGCCAGCAACTGGCCGCTGTCGGTGAAAATCTGGCGCTCGGCCGTCAGCTTCCGGTCTTGAAAGAGCACCTTGCCGGAGCGTTGGTCCACGAGTGTGGCGGTGGCGTCGAGGGTGAGGCCCAGCTTGCGCGCAAGCCCGGTGTCGTTGGCCTGCTCGGTGAGGGTTTCGCGGCTGTATTTGGCGAGGCTGATCGTGAGGATCGCGTCGGCCTCGCCGGGTGAATTGGCCAAGGCAAGGCGACCGTCCTGCAGGAAGGCCTCACGCAGCCGCGCAGTAACAAGGGCGGTGGCCAGCGGGAGGTTGGCGCTGTTTTTCACCGGCGCGATGTAGAGGGTGTGGAAGCCGGGCGCCGCGGCCCCGGTGCCCAAGTGGTAGCTCGCGCAGCCGCTGAACCCGGAAAGACCGAGGACAAAGAGCGGAAGGAGGAGGAATTTAAACACGGAGGTCACGGACGACACGGAGGGGGCGGAAAGGGGGGCGGAGGAAAGAGGCCAGATGTCAGAAGTCAGATGGCAGAGGACGGATGACGGAAGGCGGATGCCAGAGAGGACGGAGGTCGGAAATCGGAGGAGAACGAGTAGGAGCAAGGGAACGAGGCCGGATCGGAAAAGAGTTCACACCACTTATCCTCACTCATTGGCACTGATGGCTGACCAACGGATGAAGGACGGCAGGAGCGTGGGGCTGCGGGAACCCGCCTATACCCAAGGCGGCAGCATTTAGAAGATGCCGAGGAATTTTTTGCGGGGCTTGTAGGTCGGCTCGACCTTGTCCACCTCGGCCAGCCGCGAGCGCGCAATGGCGGCCTCGGCCGAGTCGGGATAAGTGGTGATGGCCTCGTTGTAAAAAACCCGGGCGGCGACGAAATTGTCCCGCTTGTAAAAATAGAAGTCGCCGATCTGGATCTTGCCCTTGGCGAGCACCGTGCGCAGGTCTGCGATGCCCTTGGCGGCGGACGGGACGTTGGGATCCTTCGGAAACTGCAGGGTGAAGTCCTCGAAGTAGGTGATGGCCTGGTTGGTGGCCCCCTGGTCATATTCCGGACCCTGGACGTCGGCCGCGTAGGCTTGGGCGAGGCGCAGATAGGCGTCGGGGGCGAGCAGGCTGCGCGGGTAGTCGCTGATGAGGCGGTCCAGGGCGTCCTTGGATTCGTCCTTCTCCCCCAGGCGTTGGTGGCCGCGGGAGAGATTCATGAGGACGAGCGGGGCATAGTCGCTGCTGGGCGCGGTTTTGAGGATGGTCTCGCCGTAGTCGACCCCCTGCCGGCGGTTGGTGAAGCCGGGAATGACCCCCCACCAGTAGCCGCGGGCGCCGTCGATCAACGCGGCGGAGATGGTGTATTCCTGACCGATGATCTCGTTGAAATGCGTGTTGTCGGGATGCTGCTGAATGGCGTCCTGGTAATGCTCGAACGCCGTGACATATTGGTGGCGGTCCAGCCGCAGATTGCCGGCCCGGTACAGCGCCTCGCCGGCGTAGATCGAGTGCGGAAACTGTTTGGCCACGGACTCGTAGAGCGAGAGGGCGCGGCCTTTCGCGCCCTGCTCCTCGGCGGACCGGGCGGCGTTCATCAGGTCAAGGGCCTTGCCGCCCTGGTCGCCGGGGGCGACGAGCGGGGAAACCACCCCGCCCGCGGAGCGCCAGCCGGTTTCCGGCGACCAGATCAGGTCGGCCCGGACGGAGAGAACGGTGAGCAGGGCGGCGGCAAGGAGAAGGCGGCGGGGAGCGGTCATGGCGGAAAAGGTTCACCAGCGAACCAGCGCCGAGCCATAGGTCAAGCCCGCCCCGAAGGCCACAAACAACGTGGTGTCGCCCGGCCGGACCCGGCCGGCGCGGCGGGCCTCGTCCAGCGCCAGGGGGATCGAGGCGGCGGAGGTGTTCCCGTAACGGTCGAGGTTGACGACGAAACGTTCGAGCGGCAGCCCGAGGTATTGGGCGAGGGACTCGATGATGCGCAGGTTGGCCTGATGGGGGACCACACAGGCGATCGAGGTGGCGGCGAGCCCGTGCTGCTCCAGGATTTCCCGGGCGGCGTCCTCCATCTCGCGGACGGCGATTTTGAAAATCTCGCGCCCTTTCATCTGGATGTAGGACCGGGGGCCGCGCGGCACGCCGAGCAGGCCGGCATGCGCGCCCTCGGCGTAAAGGCGCATGCCGAGGATTTTGGCGGTGCCCCGCGCCGGTCCCAGGACGACCGCGCCGGCCCCGTCGCCAAACAACACACAAGTCGAGCGGTCCGTCCAGTCCACGATGGTCGAGAGTTTCTCCGCGCCGATGACCAGAGCGTGCCGGTACCGGCCGGAGCCGAGCAGGGCCCAGGCGGTGTCGAGCGCGTAGAGGAAGCCCGAGCAGGCGGCGTTGAGGTCGAAGCAGGCGGCGCGGGCGGGAACCCCGAGCAGGTGTTGCACGAGGCACGCGGTGGCGGGCATCGGCACATCGGGGGTGAGGGTAGCAACAATAATCAGGTCCACCTGCGCAGCCTCGATCCCGGCGTCGGCCAGCGCAGCCCGGCCGGCGGCCGCGGCCATGAGGGAGGTCGTCTCGTTCTTGCCCGCGATCCGGCGCTCGCGGATGCCGGTGCGGGTGACAATCCATTCGTCCGTCGTCTCGACCGTGCGCGCCAGCTCGTGGTTGGTGAGGATTTTCGCCGGGGCGTGCGCGCCGGTGCCGAGGATGGCGATGTCGGGGGAATCCATGCGGGCGCGGTTAGCTGGCGGCCGGATGGCCCTGCCTGGCCATCGACGCGAAAGGCGCGCCGACGGCGTGATGGGGTACGTGGAGGAGCGCCCCGGCGCGGGCGATGTCCGTCTCGATATGGTGCAGCATGTCCGCCCGGACGATGGCGCTCGCGGCGCGGAGGGCGCTGTGGATGGCGTGGCGGTTGCTCGAGCCGTGGGCCTTGAGGATGTTGCCCCGCAGACCCAGCAACGGCGCGCCGCCATAACGCTCCGGATTGATCGTGCGCTTAAGGGCGTCAAACGCGCCCCGCGAGAGAAACGCGCCGGAGAGCCGCAGGGGGTTGGCCTTGAGCTCGTGCTTGAGGATGCTGGAGAAAAATTGGGCCAGCGACTCCCAGCTCTTGAGGAGCAGATTGCCGGTGAACCCGTCGCACACGGCCACATCGCAGTGGTTCTGGAAGACCTGGAAGCCCTCGGTCGGGCCGGCATAGTTGACGAGGGAGCCGACGCCCTTGAGCAGCGCGTGCGCCTCGGTGGTCACGGCGTTGCCCTTGCCTTCCTCGGTGCCGATGCTGAGCAGGCCGACGCGCGGACTGTGGACCTTCAGGACCACGCGGGCGTAGTGCGAGCCCATGATGGCGTTGTGCAAAAGGTGTTCGGGCGCGGCCTCGGGGTTCGCACCGGCGTCGATCAGGATGAAGAAGCCGCCCGCCCGCGGGATGACGGCGGCGAGCGCGGGGCGGCCGACGCCGGCGATCAGGCGGAGGCGGATCTGCCCGCCGGCCATGAGCGCGCCGGTGTTGCCGCAGCTCACGAGGGCGGAGGCGCGGCCGGACTTGAGCAACTCGATCCCCTGCACCATCGACGAGTCCTTCTTGCGCTTGAGCGCGGCCATGGGCTTGTCCTCCATGGTGATGACCTCGGAGGCGTGGTGCACGGCGATCTTGGGCTCGCGCGCCAGGCCAGCATGGGAAAGCATGGGCCGGAGCACGGACTCGTCGCCGACGAGCGTGACCGGGCTGAAGGCGGACGACTCCTGAAACGCGAGCCGGACGGCGGCGACCACCTCGGTCGGGCCGAGGTCGCCACCCATCGCGTCAACGGCGATCGGGGCGGGGCCGCCGTGGGAGTGGGTCATGGCCGGGGGGAGGACAACCCGCGGGAGTAAGGTCAAACCTCGACGTTGAGCACCTGGCGGCCGCGATACATCCCGTTCTTGGGGTTGACGCGGTGGGCGCGGAAAAGGCTGCCGTCGGTCGGATCGGTGGCGAACTGGGGGGCGACAAAGGCGTTGGCGGCGCGGCGGTTGGCGCTGCGGCGTTTGGACTGCTTGCGTTTCGGATTGGCCATGGAGGATGCGGGTTTGGGAAGTGGGAGGGGTCCCGCGGGCGGAGGCCGGCAAGACGGGTGAGGGTTGGGATTAAACGAGCGGAGCGGGCGGCGTCAAGCGGCAATGGCGAAGTGGGAAATGACGATGGAACCGATCCCCCGGGGTCCAATTTGGAAATCAGGAAATCAGGAACGGGCGGAAGGGAGGAGGGAGGGCAGTTCTTGGTTCCTGATGCTTCGTGCTTGGTGCGGACAGAGGTGGAGCGTGACGTCGCCCGGCGCGCTCGGTCCGAGGGTGGAGACGCGTTGACTCCAACGCGCTGGCTCGAAAAAGCACCAAGAACCAAGGACATGGAAATCTTCCAGCCCTTCAGCCTTCAGCCTTTCATCCTTTATTCGAAAAGGCGCTTGCGCTTTGGGGGCAGGGTGATTTGCCTGACCTCCCGCTGCTCCGGAGAGATGGCTGAGTGGTCGAAAGCGGCGCTTTGCTAAAGCGCTGTAGGAGTAAAATCCTACCGGGGGTTCGAATCCCCCTCTCTCCGCCAGTGTTTAAGCTATTGTTGTAAAGCATAAAACAACCGGATACTGGAATATGCGCGTGTGATTCACAGCGCGTGCGGAACACTGCGCAATTGGTTTTTACCGCGTTCAACGCGCAGAGTGCTCCCGCTATCCCGATGCTCCAAATTGTCCTTTTCCAACCCGAGATCGCACCCAACACCGGCAATATCGGCCGGATGTGCGCCCTCACCCGGACGCGGCTGCACCTGATCCACCCACTGGGTTTTGTGATTAACGATCGCAACCTCCGCCGTGCCGGCATGGACTACTGGCGAGCCCTCGATGTGCATGAGCACGCCGACTGGCCGGCGTTCCGCGCCAGCCCCCATGCCCCCACGCGCCTGTGGCTGTTCACGACCAAGACCGAGCGGAGTTTCTGGTCAGTGCGCTACGCGGACGGCGACGGGTTGGTCTTCGGCAACGAGGGCTCCGGTGCGCCGGAGTGGCTGCATGCCGAGATCGGCGAGGCCCGGCGAGTGACCATCCCGCAGGCCAACCCGGAACTGCGCTCGCTCAATCTGAGCACCGCCGCCGGCATCGCCTGCTACGAGGCGCTGCGGCAGGTGGGCTTTCCTCCCGGCGTAAATTCCCTTTGACAACATGCCTGGGACAGGCCGTCATGCCGTCCGTCAACCGCCCGCCATGTCGCACCCGACCACCAGCCGCAAAATGACCGCCCGCCTTCAGACGAAGGCGGTTTGGGCGTATGCCATCACTGGTGGCAGCAACCGTAACGCGCACGCGCAGGGTCCTGGCTGATTTTATTTTTCCGTTTCCGGCCAACGACCCTGCTTACCATCCGGTGAGCGGGGTTTTTTGTTTTCCGGGAACGGCGTCCAAGCCGCCGTCATGCCGCCAACCCAAACCCTCCGGTCCGAACTTCGCTCGCTGCCGCGCGCGTTCTGGGTGCTCTGCGCCGGGATGTTCATCACCCGGTTTGGGACGTTTGTGTATCCCTTTCTCACCATCATCCTGCACCGGCGCGGCTTCTCCTACGGCGAGATCGGGCTGGCCATGGCCGCGTTTGGTGGCGGCGGGCTGGGCGCGGCGTTGGTCGGCGGCTGGTTCGCGGACCGCTTCGGGCGGCGCAACGCCATCGTCCTCGGCACCTGCGCCAACGCGCTTTTCACCTTTCTCCTCTATTGGGCGCAAACGCTGCCGGTGATCATGCTGTGCGCCGGTCTGGCCGGCTTCATGGGCGGTTTTTTCGGCCCGGCGGGCAACGCCCTGGTGGCCGACCTGGTGCCCGAGCACCTGCGGCTGCGCGCCTACTCGGCGCTGCGGCTGGCGATCAACGCCGGTTTCGCGTTTGGCACCGCCACGGGGGGTTTCCTGGTCAACCATTCCGCGTTCTGGCTGTTTGCGGGCGACGCGCTGACCACCGCCGCGTACGGCCTGCTGGCGTTGCTCCTCCTGCCGCACGGCTTGCGGCACTCCAGCACGCAGGCGCGTTGGGGCGAGGCGCTCGCCCATCTGCGGCGCGACCGGCGGTTTTGGGCCTTGTTGGCGGCCCAGTTCTGCGCGGCGATGATCATGCTGCAATCCACGTCGGCCTACTCGCTGGAGGTCGCGGGCCGCGGCCTCGCGGTGACGCTGGCCGGCTGGCAGCCGACGCCGGAGCAGATTTTCGGACTGCTCATCGGGTGGAACGGCCTGATCATCGTGAGCTGCGAGCTGTCGCTCACCCGCGTGACCCAGCGGTTTGAGCCGCGCCGCGTGATGTGCCTCGGCTACCTGCTGCTGGGTAGCGGTTTCGCGCTCAACGCGCTGCCGGGCGGATTAAGACTCTTGTTGACGGCAATGACGGTTTTCACGCTGGGCGAGATGCTGGCGATCCCGATGGGGAGCACGTTCGTCGCCCGGATCGCCCCACCCGCGATGCGGGGGCGCTACATGGGCGCGCTGGGCACCGCGTGGTCGGCCGCGAGCGTCGTCGGTCCCCAGCTCGGCCTGAGGCTCTTCGGCGTACAACCGGCCCTGGTGTGGCTGGGCTGCGGCGCGCTTGGCCTCGTCGCGGCAATCACGCTGTGGCGCTGCGGCGACCGGGAACCGGAAACGTGCGGATGACAATCAAATGCTTCGAACCAGATTTAACCAAGGATGACACGGACAAGCACGGATCAAACCACCAAATCCGGAAACTGAATTGGGTCACAGAGGGCAAGGAGAAACCAATCCGAGGTCACAGAGGGATTGTTCTGAAACGGGTGCAGGGCGGCCCGCCGGCATTGCAAGTTTAGCGAAACGGGCGAGACGCGCGCTCTCAACGTATCCGTGTGGATCCGTGTCATCCGTGGTTAAAACTCCGTTCCTTCCGTCCCTGATTTCCTGATTTCCATATTCAATTCGAATCTGGAACTCAGGCCGGCCTGTTCCTCTTGGGGCAATAGCCATCGGCGATCGCGGGTTGATGCGACCAACTGCAACTGGCAGAAAGGCAACGTATCCGTGTGGATCCGTGTCATCCGTGGCTAAAAACTCCGTAACGGGAGTTTGGTGTCCGGTCAGATCTCCCCCAGCCGGACGCAGGCCACCTCGCGGGTTGCATCGGCGGCGGTGAGCGGCGGGACGGCGGTCTTACATTTCTCCTGAGCATAGGGGCAGCGGGGGTGGAAGGCGCAGCCGGGGGGCGGGTTGATGGGGGACGGCGGGTCGCCGGGGAGCACGATGCGCTGCCGCGCGCGCTCCGCATCGGGGTCGGGCACCGGAATGGCGCTCACCAGCGCCCGGGTGTAGGGGTGCAGCGGGCGCTCGATCACGTCGGCGGCGGGGCCGAGCTCGACGATTTTGCCCAGATACATCACCGCGATGCGGTCGGACAGGTGCTTCACCACGGACAGATCGTGCGCGATGAAGATCAGCGAGAGGTTCATCTCGCGCACCAACGACGCCAGGAGGTTGAGGATCTGCGCCTGGATTGAGACATCGAGGGCCGACACCGGCTCGTCGGCGATGATGACTTTGGGCCGCAGCGCGAGCGCGCGGGCGATGGCGATGCGCTGCCGCTGGCCGCCGGAGAACTCATGCGGATACTTGCGCATGGTGGCCGGCGCCAGGCCGACCAGCGCCATCAGCTCCGCCACGCGTCCCGGAACCTCGGCCCGCGGACAGACGCGGTGGACGAGCAGTGGCTCGGCGAGCGCGGCTCCGACGGTGAGCCGCGGGTTGAGTGAGGCGAAGGGATCTTGGAAGACCATCTGCAGGTCACGGCGCGCGCGCAGAATCTCGGTCCCCGTGGCGGTGGTGAGATTCTTTCCCTCGAGGACGACCGTACCTCCGGTGGTGGGCACCAGTTGGAGAATGGTGCGCGCCAGGGTGGATTTGCCGCAACCCGACTCGCCCACCAGCCCGAGCACCTCGCCGCGCCGCAGGGCGAGCGTGACCCCGTCCACGGCCTTGACCGCACCCACCCGCCGCCGGCGGATAAAGCCGGAGTGGACGGGGAAGTGCGTCTGGACGTTGGTGAGCTGGAGAATCGGATCGGACATCACAGAGGCGGAGTTCTACCACGGATTACACGGATGGGCACGGATGATCGGAAAGGATCACAAAAGGCACCGCGCGCGAACCACCGAGGACAGAGCGTATTTCCTCTGTGACCTCGGATCGGTCCCTCCGTGCTCTCTGTGTCCCAACTCTGCTTCGGGTTTCGCTCCGTTAGATCCGTTTGATCCGTGTTCATCCGTGTGATCCGTGGTTAAAATCAGATCTCCCCGGCCTGGGCGCGGAGGCAGGCGTGGGCGTGGCCGGGGGCGACCTCGCGCAGGACCGGAGTCTCGGCGCGGCAGCGGTCGGTGGCGAACCCACAGCGCGGGGCAAAGGCGCAGCCGGGCGGCGGGTGAGTGAGGTCGGGCGGCAGGCCAGGGATCGTGAACAGTCCCCCCCCCTTCGGCTGGAGCGCGGGAATCGAACGTTGCAGCGCGCGGGTGTAAGGGTGCAGGGGAGTGCGGAAAAGCGTGCGGGTGTCGGTTGTCTCGACGATGCGGCCGGCATACATCACCTGGACGCGGTCGCACAGCCCCGCCACGACCGCGAGGTCGTGGGTGATGAAGATCACCGCCATGTGCAGCTCGCGCTGCAGCCGCTTGATGAGCTCAAGGATTTGGGCCTGCACCGTCACGTCGAGCGCGGTGGTCGGCTCATCGGCGATCAGGAGCTCGGGGCGGGTGATCAGCGCCATCGCAATCATCACCCGCTGCCGCATGCCGCCAGAAAACTCGTGCGGGTGCTGCCGCATCCGGCGGGCAGGCTCGGCGATCCCAACGGCCTCCAGCATGGTCTGGCCGCGCGCCAGGGCGTCCTTCCGGGAGATTTTCTCATGGATGAGCAGCGGCTCGATCAGCTGGTCCCCAATTCGCAGGTAGGGGTTCAGGGACGTCATCGGATCCTGGAAGATCATGCTGATGCGCCGGCCCCGGATGGCGCGCAGTTCCTTAGGCGGGCAGTGGAGGAGGTCGGTGCCGTCGAACAGGGCGGTGCCACCTTCGAGGCGGCCGGGCGGCTGCGGGATGAGTCCCATCAGCGAAAGGCAGGTAACGGATTTGCCCGAACCCGACTCGCCGACCAGCCCGAGGGTCTCGCCGCGCTCCAGGGAGAAGCTCACCCCGTCCACGGCGCGCACGACCCCATGGCGGGTGTGGAAGCTCGTGCGGAGGTCCGTGACGGCGAGGAGCGGCATCTGGATGGAGTGCGGATTGCGGAATGCGGAGTGCGGAGTTCGGAACAGGCAGGGCGATGTGGGAGCAGACAGGAGACGCGGGGGCGGGGCGGCAATGGCAAAGGGGTGGTGGTACTTGGTTCTTGGTTCCAGGGCATCCGGCTTCTTCTCAGAATTCCGGACGATTTTCACTACCCCCTGGTTAGGATGTCCTGAAACTGCACCACAGCACGGCAATCATTCTGGCGCGGAGAGGGATTTTGCCCTTCGCTGGCCGGTCATGAGAATCTTGGAGGCGGTTTCCCAGACAGGTCGTAACGGGGCGATGATCTACGCGCGACGGATCATTCCGCTGCTGCGCGCCCGCGGTCATGAGGTGTGGCTCGCGGCGAGGGCCGACTCCTGGATCGCCCGGGAAACGGCTGGAGAAGCGAAGCTGATCGAGACGGACTTCTCGCGCTGGCCGATGACCGAGCTGCGACGAATGGCGGAAGTCTGCCGTCACGAGCGCATCGAGGTCACCCATTCGCATCTCACCCGGGCGTCCAATTTCTGCCTGCTCCTGCGGATCCTCCACGGCATCCCCGCCGTGGCCCATGCGCACTCGCACCAGTTCCAGCCGCACTGGTATTTCCAAAAACTCGTGGTCGCCGTGTCGCGCGAGACCCTGCGGCGACACCGGCGGCGGGGTGCGGCGTGGGGCCAGCGGGGCCGGGTGCTGCATAATTTTGTGGACGTGGAGAAGTTTGCTCCCGCAGCAGTGGGGGCGGACGGTGGGTTGGATCCCTTGCGGGCGGCAGGGGGGATTCCGGCCGGCTCACCGGTGGTGCTGCAGGTCGGCGAGATCAACCCGCGCAAGGGACAACTGGACACCCTGCAAGCCGCGGCGCGGATCCGGCGCGCCCATCCGGCGGCGCGCTTTGTATTTGTCGGGACGGAACGGTGCCAGGACGACTACCGGCGGGCGTTGCGCGAGGCGGAGACCGGCGGCAAACTCGAGGGGGCCGTGGCCTGGCTGGGGCCGCGCGAGGACATCGCCCAACTGCTGCCGCACGCAACGATCGCCATCCTGCCCTCGCACCACGAGTCGTTTTCGCTCGCCGGTCTGGAGGCGATGGCCTGCGGGGTGCCACTGGTGGCGACCAACGTCGGCGGTTTTCCCGAGATGGTGGAGCAAGGAGTGACCGGCCTGCTGGTGGCGCCGCAGGACAGCGTCGCGCTGGCCGGGGCGATCAGTGCGCTCTTGGAAGACCCGGTGCGACGCGCGACCTTGGGCGCGGCCGGCCTCGCCCGGGCCTTGGCCGAGTTTGGTCCGGAAGCGCACATGACCCGGCTGGAGGCTTTGCTCGCCGAGGGGGCGCGAAGTTGAAAAGGGGGACGCGGGTGGCTCGCCCACTTGATCTTGCGCTTTCGAGTCAGACTCCGCCGTACACCTCTGCGTGTTCCGGGCCGCGGGCCTTGAAGCGTTTATGCACCCAGAAATACTGCTCGGGTGCGAGGCGGACCTGTTCCTCGATCAGCCGGTTGATGCGCAGGGCGTCGGCCTCGGGGTCGGCGGTCGGAAAATTTTCCAGCGCAGGCAGGATCGTGAGCAGGTAGGAGCCGTCGGGCCGACGGCGGCCGAAATAGGGCACGACCGCCGCGCCGGTGAGCGCGGCGATCCGGCCGGTTCCGGTGGTGGTGACCGACGGCACCCCGAAAAACGGCACGATGGCGGACAGCTTGAGCCGGCGCGCCTGGTCGGGCGCATACCAGATGATCTCCCCCGCCTTGAGCGCGCGGATCAGGCCCCGCAGGTCGTCGAAGTGGATCGCCACGCTCATGTTGGCATGAAGGAGTCGGCTCATCAGGTGCGCGATCACGGGGTTGTTGGGCTCCCGGTAAAGACAGCCGAACGGCTGGGTCTCGCCGAACAGCCGCCCGCAGATCTCCAGGGTGGTGAAATGGGCGGTGAGCAGCAGGACGCCCCGGCCACCGGCGCGGGCGGCCGCCAGGTGATCGAGGCCGGTGATCTCATGCGGGGGCAGGCGGCTGCGGGGCGCCCACCACGCGGCACAGGTCTCAAACCCGCCCAGCGCCAGCGCCCCGAAATGCGCCCGGGCCAGCCGCCGGATCTCCCGTTCGTCCTTCTCGGGAAAGCAAAGCCGCAGGTTGACGAGCGCGACGTCCCGCCGGACCCGGATGACATGCCACCACAACGCCGCGACCCCAGCGGCCAGCCCCCGCTGCACCCACCAAGGCAGGCGGGAGAGCAGCCAGAAAAACCCGACCGCGGCCCACATGGGCCAGTGGCGGGGATGGCAGAGGTTGGGCGGCTGGAGGGCGGAGGCCATGGGGAGGACGGCAAATTTCTTATTGGTTATCGCTTATCGCTCATTTGGTTATTTCGGAAATTGCCCGAATAGGGAATGCAGGCGGAAACAACCCGGAAGGATTTTTACACAAAGGTCGCCAAGAACGCAAAGGCGAAACCAGCGGGATGGACGGATCGGATTTTTTACAGGAGCAAACAGACAGAACGGAGGGAATGAAACGGAAAGAATCTCTCTCATTGGTGATCGCTTATAGTCCATGGGTTATCTCCAAGCCCGCCTCGCATGGAAGCCTCCCGTCTTCCGCCTTCGCCGCGTTCCGGCAGGAAAACCTCTGAAAATAACCCGATAAGCAATAACCATTAACCAATAAGCAATCCTCCCCCGCCCGGCGGGGAGCACTTCCTTCTGTGCAAACCACCGCCGGCCCCTTTACGGTGACAGGACATGGTCAACGTCATCTGCATGAAGTGGGGCGTGAAATACGGCCCGGAGTATGTGAACAAGCTCCGCTCGATGGTGCGCCGGCACCTCGCGCGGCCGCACCGTTTTGTCTGTTTCACCGACGATGCCACCGGCCTGGACACGGCCGCCGGCATCGAGGCGCTGCCGCTGCCGGCAATGAACCTGCCGCCGGGCAAGGAGCGCGGCTGGCGCAAGCTCTCAACGTTCGCCGCGCCGCTGGCGGACCTCCAGGGGCCGGTTCTTTTCCTCGACGTGGATGTGGTGATTGTCGGCCCGCTCGACGATTTTTTTGATCTGCCCGGCCGGTTCCGCATCATTCACGACTGGGCCAAACCGTGGCGCATCACCGGCAATTCGTCGGTCTATCGGTTCGAGGCCGGCGCCCACCCGGAGCTGCTCGCGTATTTCACCGACCACATTGACCAGGTGAAGCGCCGGGTGCGCAACGAGCAGGAGTATCTCACCCAAGCCATGAAGGAGCTGAAACTGCTCGCCTACTGGCCGGTGGAATGGTGCGTGAGTTTCAAACACAGCTGCCTGCCGGGATTCCCGCTCAATTATCTCCGCGTTCCGCGAATTCCCGAAAAAGCGCGCATCGTGGTGTTTCATGGCCACCCCAATCCTGACGAGGCCGTGGTCGGCAAGGGCCACGGCTTGCTCCGCCATGTCCTCCCCACCCCCTGGATCACCGAGCACTGGCGATGAGCCCGCCCACCGCCCTCCCTGTGCAGACCCATCCGCCCTCGCGCGCGGCCCTCATCACCGGCTTTGCCGTCATCTACACAGTCTGGGGCTCGACCTATCTCGCCATCCGGGTGGCGGTCGAGACCATGCCGCCGTTTGTCATGGCGGGGACACGTTTTATGCTGTCCGGGGCGTTGCTCCTGGGTTGGCTGCTGGCGCGCGGGGCCCGGCGGCCCAACGCCGCGCAATGGCGGGACCACGCCATCACCGGGATCTTTCTGCTGCTCGGGGGCAACGGGTTGGTGTGCTGGGCGGAACTGTCGGTCCCCTCCGGTGTCGCCGCGCTGGTGGTTGGGGTGACCCCGCTGTTCATGGTGGTCGCCGAGTGGGCCGGGCCCGGCGGTCTGCGCCCGCGGGCGATGACCATCGGCGCGTTGCTGCTCGGCCTCGCGGGGGTGGCCTGGCTGGCCGCGCCATGGGAGTCGGTCGCCGCAGGCGGCCTACCTCGCGCCGGAGTGGCCGCACTGGTGGCGGCATGCGGCTTCTGGTCGATCGGGTCGATTTACTCCCGGCACGCCAAAAGCGGGGCCGACCTGATGGTCGGGGCGGCACTCCAGATGCTGGTGGGCGGGGCGGGGCAGTTGACAGTCGCCGTCATGAGCGGCGAGTTTGCGGGCTTCCACTGGGCCGCGGTCAGCACGCGGGCGTGGGTGGCGTTTTTCTACCTGGTGGTCTTTGGTTCACTCGTCGGCTTTTCGACCTTTGTGTGGCTGATGAAGCACAGCACCCCGGCGCTGGTCTCGACCTACGCCTGGGTCAACCCGGTTGTCGCCGTGCTGCTCGGCTGGCTGCTCCTCGGGGAACCCGTGTCGGGCCGCACGCTCTCCGCCTCGGCGGTGATTGTGGCGGCGGTGGCGGTGATCACGTTGCAGAAGCCCCGGGAGACAGCGGGAACGACGCAGGAGAACGGGGGAGCGGAGCCATCGCAATGACCTTCCGGCTGTGTCCGGCGACGGCGCGGGTCGGCGGCCCGCGTCCCCCGGCGCACAATCCCTTTGCGCTGCGTGCGGTGATGGGGCAGCTTTTGCCCCATGATTCGCCTGTACAGCCTGTCCCTGCTGTTCGCCGCCTTTGCCGGAGTGGCGCTGGCGGCGGATGCGCCGCCAGCGCCAGCTCCCGCCGCGCCGTGGGCGGTCAGGCTGGAGAACGTGCCCGGCCATGACTCCCCGCACGCGCTGGGCGGATTTCCCGACGGCAGCGCGCTGGTGGTGTACCGCGGGCTCGCAGCCGATGGGGCACGCGACCTCCATTTTTCCCTCTGGCACGATGGCCGGTGGTCCGAACCGAAGGTTCTGATCGCCGATGGCTGGAAACCCGCCGCCGGCCCGGCCGCCAGCCCGGCCCTCGCCGTGCGCGGCAACCGCGTGGCCGTCGCCTGGTTCAGCGTGGTGGACGACAACCCGCGCATCCAGGTTTCCCTCTCGAGCGATGCCGGCCGCGCCTGGCAAATCCCGCTCCGCGTGAGCGAAGACACCCCCGATGCCATCGTGGCTGTCGCGCTGCTGCCCGACGAAAGCGAGGTCGTCTGCTGGAAGGAGGGCGCCCGCCTGATGTTGCGACGCCTCTCGCCGCAGGACAATGCCGGCCCGCTCACGCCTCTGGCCGAGGTGGCCGGGCCGCTGGACTCGCTCCGGCTCATGACCCTCCCCACCCCAGACGAAAACGCCCCGGTCCGGCTTTGGCTCGACTATGGGGCGGGTGGCCATGACAGCGCCTCGGTCGTCACCCTGCCCTCCCTCAAGCAACTGGCCGTGCAGGACAACACCTGCGCGTGCGACACCCACATCACCCTCGTGCGCGGTTTTGCGCTGTCCGGGACCGTGGTGTCGCGGGATCAGGCGGCCGGCACCGTGACGGTGGCGCATGGCGAGGTTCCCGGGGTGATGCCGGCGATGTCGATGCCGTTCAAAGCGGCGCCCGATATCTGGCCGACCCTCGCGCCCGGCCGGCAGTTTCTCGGGCGCATGGAGGAGCGCGAAGGCGCCTGGTGGCTGTTCGACGTGAGACTGCTCGGGGCGCCGGGGAAGTAAGGGCTGGCAAAAGCCCAACGTGCGTTGTTTCAGACATACGTCTAAAACAACGCACGTCCCCTGCCCGTTTCCGGGATTAGCGTTCATCAGCGTCCACTAGCGGTTAAAAATTCCGCTTCGACTGCATTGCCGTCAAACGCCCAATCCGCAACGTGGTGCCCCGCATGACACCCATCACCACCCTCCTCACCCATCCCGGCAGCGCGCATAAGGACGAGTTTCTGGCTTGCAGCGTGCTCCTGGCATTGCACCCGGTGCCGGTCATCCGCCGCGAACCGACGCCGGACGATCTGGCCGACCCGGCCATCGCGGTCGTGGATGTGGGTCACCGGCATGAGCCGGAGCTCAATAATTTCGACCATCACCAACTCCCCAAGGACCACCCGCCCACGTGCTCGCTCTCGCTCGTGCTCCAGCATCTCGGGCTTTACGACGACGCCCGGCAGTTTTGCGACTGGCTTGAGGCCGCCGAGTGGTTCGACTGCCGCGGTCCGCTGGCCACCGCGAAATGGATCGGCGTGACCCCCGCCGCCCTCGCCCGGCTCACCTCCCCCATCGATGTCACCCTGCTGCGGCGCTTTGCCCTCGCGCCCCGGCTCGAACCGGGCCAGCCGCTCTGGGAGATGATGCGCATGATCGGCGAGGATCTGATCGAGTATGTGCGGTCCCTGCGCGCGCGCCTCGATTTCATCGGGCAGCACGCGCAAATCTGGGAGCTTGAACTCGCCGGCCAGCCGGGAAAAATCCTGTTTCTTCCGCGCACCGACCCGTTGCCCGACGATCCCTCAATGGGCCTGGATCGTTTCATCGAGCTCCGCGGCCTCGCTGACGAAATCGTCGGCACGGTGAGCCCCCACCGCCGCAGCACCGGCTACGGTCTCTCCCGTCACCGCGACAGCGCGCGCCTCGACTTCACCCGGATTGCGGACCAACCGGAGGTGCATTTCGCCCACGCCCGGGGCTTCGTGGCCAAGACCTCGGCCACCGACCTCGGGCGGCTCAAAGCCCTGCTGGTGCTCGCGGGCGGAGCCGCGCCTTCGACCCCCGGCGTCACTCCCACCCCTACGCGGTAGCCGCAGCTCACCGAGGAAGGTTCGCCCTACCCATGGTCCAAGACCTATGGGACGTTGTGGATCAATCCATCAACGCAAAGGCGCGGAGGGGGATATGAGATTAGCGTTTATTCCCGTCCATTCGCGGTTAAAGAACCCGTCATGCCCGCCAAAAAAACTACCGCCCCCCGTCCCGCCGCCAAACCGGCCGGTTGCTGGCTCGTCAAGTCCGAGCCCGAGTCCTACGCGTGGGCCGACCTCGTGCGCGACGGGCGCACCGCGTGGACGGGCGTCCGCAATTACGCGGCCCGCCTGCATCTCAACGCCATGCGCCCGGGGGACCAGGTGCTGTTTTATGAGAGCGTGACCACCAAGGCCGTCCTCGGCGTCGCCGAGGTGACCCGCTCCGCCTTTCCCGACCCGACCGCGGACGAGCCCGGCTGGGTGGCCGTGGAGCTCAAGGCGGGACCCGCGCTCCGCCGTCCGGTCACCCTCGCGCAGATCAAGGCTGAACCGGCACTGGCAG
The DNA here is from genome assembly GCA_903929355.1 of uncultured Opitutaceae bacterium. Classification (GTDB taxonomy): domain Bacteria; phylum Verrucomicrobiota; class Verrucomicrobiia; order Opitutales; family Opitutaceae; genus CAIYUN01. Next base: position 69,394 of record CAIYUN010000017.1, on the reverse strand, counting down.
GCATCGCGCTCCTGCGCCAGAGCCGGCTCTCGGTCATGCCCCTGGGTGCGAATGAGTTTGCCCGGATCTTGGCGCTGCCTTGATCACTCGAGCAGGTTCGGTTCGACGGGAGAAACGGGGGGCTTTTTCGGACGCGGCGGCCCCCAGCGGCGCACGAAGAGCTCGGCCAGGCTGCGCAGCATGAGGCGGGACGGGCCGTCCGGGCCCGTCAAGGCTTGGAAAGCCGGCAAAACCCCCGCCCGCTCCCGGCAATAGGCCGCCAGCTCGGCGGCCACGGCGGTCGCCGCGGCATGGTCGTCGGCCGCGGCTGCGGCCAGCCGGGAGATTTTCTCCTGCCAATGCCGCCTCTCCTCGGGATGTTGCATAATATGGTCGTGGATCGTTTGTTCCATCCGGTTTTGGCTCATGACCCCACGGTGCCCCGGCGGCCTGAAAAAACAATCGCAAACCCCAGGGGCCAGACCGGCATTGCTTTTGCTACACCAATCCTCCAAGCTCTTCCTTCAACCATTCATCACCATGTGGCAAAAATTCAAAGAACAACTCCCGGCGGTCATTGTGACCGTCCTTCTCATTGGCGGCGGCTTCATCGGCTACGCCTATTACGTCAATGGGAACATTGCCGCGATGAACGCGCAGCACCAGCAGGCGCTTGACGACCTGAACAAACAGCACGCCGCCGAGCTGAAATCCGCCAAGGAGGAGGCCGACCAGACCCGCCAGCAGATTGCGGCCGTCAACCAGCTCCTGGCCGACGCGATCAAGAAAAAGGCCGCCGACGTGTTCATGACCGACGAGGAGGTCGCCAAGCTCAACGAGGCCAAGGTCAACCAGCTCGCCGCGGCCATCGCCGCCAAGGTTCAGCCCTTCAATCCCCTGCCGAAAACGCCCGAGGAGGCCGAGAAGATCCAGAATGAGCAGGTGGACAAGGTTTCCTCGCGCATGGCGGAGAAGATTCATCCCATCCTTGAGGCCATGGCCGGCGACCAGAAGCTCACCCGCGCGTCGATCGACGAATACAGCCAGAAGATCGCCGACCAGATCAGCACCGTCCTCACCGGCGAGCTGGCCAAGAACCAGACATTGAACAACAACCTGCAGGAGACCCAGTCCATTGCCCGTGACTCCCTCGCCCTCTCGCAGAAGCTGACGGCGCTCTACCTGGGCTCGTTCAAGGACCAGGGGGCGCTCACGCGCATCCTCACCCTGCCGGCCAACATCCTGAAGGATGCCTCGCAAATGAGCATCCTCAACAGTTCGGAGAAAGAGAAGCAGGCCACGGAACTGACCGCCGCGCTCGCCAGCGTCCAGAAGCGTCTCGACGCGGTGCAGGCGCAGAACCCGACGAAGTGAGCTGCGGGGCAGCCTGCGTCGGCGCAGGCAGCCCTGCCGGCAACAGCCGGGGCGATGGGTTCAGACCACGGAGTTTTTAACCGCTAATCTTCGCTGATGGGTTCGATCCGGCCTGGCCTGATTGGCTCCGGCCGGAACGGGCCGGAAGTGGAAGGGATGCCAGCCTGCCTCCGCCAAACCGACAGCCAAGGATGCCTGAGCCACACCGGCACTTGCAGGCGGCCCCCGCGCCGTGATCAAGCACGGGGATGCGGGTGGTTCGCAGGCCGGGCTTTTCCGTTGACCCGACGAGCGGGGGCCGCGACGTTTGGCGGCTTATGCTCAAAGCCGGTATCGTCGGACTACCCAACGTGGGCAAGTCCACCCTCTTCAACGCCCTCACCCGCTCCCGCAAGGCCGAGGCCGCGAATTATCCCTTTTGCACGATCGACCCCAATGTGGGGGTCGTGATCGTGCCGGACGAGCGTGCCTATGTGCTCCAGAAGATCGCCAAGACCAATGTCGTGGTGCCGGCCGCGATCGAGTTTGTGGACATCGCCGGGCTGGTCGCCGGCGCGAGCAAGGGCGAAGGGCTCGGCAACCAGTTCCTGGCCACCATCCGCGAAGTGGACGCCATCGTGCAGGTGGTGCGGTGCTTTGAGGACGGCGACATCATCCATACCATGGGCGGGGTCGACCCGGTGAGGGACATCGAGGTCATCACCACCGAGCTGGTGCTGGCGGATCTCGAGGCGGTGGCCAAGCGCGCCGAAAAGACGCAGAAAAAGGCAAAATCCGGCGACAAGGAGGCCATCGTCGAGCTGGCCTTGCTGGACAAACTCACCCCGCATCTGAACGCGGGCAAGACCGCCAACACCCTTACGGCCACACCGGAGGAGACGGCGCTGATGAAGCTTTTCCAGCTGCTCACCGCGAAGCCCGTGCTCTTCGCCTGCAATGTCGCTGAGAGCGACCTGGCGACGGCGGAGCAGAATCCCTTCGTCATGCAGGTGGCGGAGTTCGTCCGCACCCACCACGACGCCGCCTATGTGCCCATCAGCGCGAAGATCGAGAGTGAGCTGATCGATCTCCCGGCGGATGAGGCGAAGGCGTTTCTCAAGGACCTCGGGGTGGATGACTCCGGGGTGTCGGCGCTGATCAAGGGCACCTACGCACTGCTGGGCCTGATGACCTATTTCACCGCCGGGGAGAAGGAGGTGCGCGCGTGGACGATCAAGCGCGGCTGGAAGGCACCGCAGGCGGCGGGCGTCATCCACACTGATTTCGAGAAAGGCTTCATCAAGGCAGAAATCGTGTCCTATGCGGACCTCACGCGCCTGGGCAGCGTGGCGGCGGCGCGCGAGGCCGGCAAATACCGGCTCGAGGGCAAGGAATACATGTTCGCCGACGGGGACGTGGCGCTGTTCCGCTTCAACAACTGATCACTTCCCGATCGGCACAAATTCCTTTTTGCCGTCGGAATCGGTGACGACGACGCCGATGGGGTTGTGGTTGGCGTCATACACCACCGTGCTGGTCTTGCCGGCCGCCATCGGGACGGTGGGCGCGGTCGTCGGCTGGGCGGTCGGAGCCGGGGGCTGGCTGGTGGCATAGACCAGCGGAGGCGGAGGCGCGGACTCAGCGATCACCACCGGCTGGGGCGGAACCACCACACATTCGCTGAGCACAACGCCGTTGGGCGCAGTCTGATAGGCAATGACCGCGCCCGGCGGCACGTGTGAGACCAGCACGGCGGGGCCGCGCGGGCCGGAATACACCAACGCCGCGTTGGCCGGCAGGGCCTCGGCCACATAATAGCCCGGGGGCACCGAGGAATACACGATCACATTGGGCTCAACCCCGTACAGCGGCGTGTGCAGCGGCAGACCCAGCAGGGCGGCCACCTCCTCGTTGGCCACCTCGCCGAGGCCCCAGGCAAAAGCGTTCACCGTCGGGTGCAGCAGGAGATCAAGGAGCGTCTCGCGGCGTTCAATAAACCGGCCCGGTGGCACGCCCCACACATAATGAAACTCCTCGCGGTTGGGGCCGACCCGGAATTGCGGACCCAAATGCGGATCCACAAAGACACGCACGTCACGGCGGGGGGCCAGCCCACGGTCTGGTCCCCGATCCCCGCCCCGGCCCGGTCCGGCAAATCCCGGACCGGGCTGGGCCTGGGCCGACCCGGGCAGGGAGACGGCAAACAGCAGGGCGGCCAGGCCGGTGGCGGAAACAGTGACAACCGAACGCAGGGCGCCCGGAAAGCGGAAAGACTGGGTTTTCATGGGATCGGATTGAAAAGGGTGGAGTGGGAGAAATCTGCCGCCTGGTGACGGGCAAGGGCAAAGACCGCGCCCCGATTTTGCGGGACACCCCTGCCGACCGTGAATCGCCGGGAAAGTTCCAACCGGCCCGAGCCCCGCCCCCGCCCGCTCACACCACCGTGCCGCCCGGCACGACCGCCCCCTTGGGCACGACCAGCACGCCGTCGCGGATGACGATCCCGTGCACATGGCCGCCGTCGGGCTTGCCGACGGGGGAGAGCCGCACGCCGTCCCCGACCCGCGCGTTCTTGTCAATAATGGTGCGGTGAATCTCGCAGCCGGCGCCCACGCCGATGCCGGGCAGGCCGCGGGCCGCATTGGCGCGCAGCTGCTCCGCCGTCTCGTAATGGTCCGCGCCCATCATGACCACCTCGTCCAGCCGCGTGCCCTCGCCGACATAGGAACGGATGCCGAGGACGCTGCGCCGGAGCGAGCAGCTGGTGATGATCGAGCCGTCGCCGATGACGGCATGGTCGATGGTGCAATGATTGAGCTTCGAGGCCGGGAGGAACCGCTCCTGGGTGTAGATCGGGCTGGTGGAGTCGAAGAAATTGAACGGCGGCAGCTGGTCAGTGAGCGCGAGGTTGGCCTCGAAGAACGCGCGCACCGTGCCGATGTCCTCCCAGTAGCCCTCGAAGATGTGCGCAAAAAGTTTCTTTTTGCCCAGCAGGCCGGGGATGATCTCCTTGCCGAAATCATGGTGGAGGTTGTCGAGCGCCTCGGCGAGCACGCCGCGGTTGAAGAGGTAGATGCCCATGGAGGCGAGGCAGCGATTTTCGTCCGACGCCTTCTGCAAGCCCGCCTCCAGCGTGGCACTGAGTGCAAGGCTGGCGATGACCGCCGGATCCTTGGGTTTCTCGACAAAACGGGTGATGGCCAGGTTGTCGTTGACCTGCAGCAGCCCCAGCCCCTCGACCTTCGAAACCTCCACCGGCAGCGCCGCGATGGTCGCGTCGGCCCCGCTCGCCGCGTGTGCCGCGATGAGCTCACGGTAATCCATGCGGTAGAGCTGGTCACCCGAAAGGATGAGCACATAATCGTGCGGGAAACTGCGCAAGTGGTGGAGATTGCGCCGCACCGCGTCCGCCGTGCCCTGGTACCAGTCCACACTCTTCTCGGTCTGCTCGGCCGAGAGGATGTCGACAAAGCCGCCCCCGAATGCGTCAAAATGGTAGGCGGTCTGGACATGCCGGTGCAGGGAGGCGGTCTGGAACTGCGTCAGGAGGAAGATGCGGTTGATCTCGGAGTTGAGGCAGTTGCTGATCGGGATATCCACGAGCCGGTATTTGCCGGCCAGCGGCACCGCCGGCTTGCAACGCTCCGCCGTGAGCGGATGCAGGCGCGTGCCGCGCCCGCCGCCCATCACCACCGCCAGGACTTGTTTTTGGATACCCATGGGGAAATTGGTCAATTACCTTGCGCCACGTTTGGGGAGTCGCGTAATTTCGCCAGCTTAAATCGCAAGCGCACCAAACCATGTGTGGAATCGTCGGCTATGTCGGCCGCCAAAAGGCCTCGACCATCCTCATCGAGGGCCTCAAGCGCCTCGAATACCGCGGCTATGACTCCGCCGGGCTCGCTGTCCTGCAAGGCGACGGCATCGAGCTGGCCAAGAAAACCGGCCGGGTCGGCAACCTGGTCAAGGAGGCCAAAAAGCACCGTTTCACCGGCACCACCGGCATCAGCCACACCCGCTGGGCGACGCATGGCGGCGTGACTGACGCCAACGCCCACCCGCATGTGAGCAGCGATGGCCGGATCGCACTGGTCCACAACGGCGTGATCGAGAATTACCTCTCGATCAAGAAGTTCCTGATCGGCAAGGGTTACACCTTCAGTTCCGAGACCGACACCGAGGTGCTGTGCAACCTCATCGCGTATCACTTCGCCAAGGCCACGAAGACCGGTGACGAAAGCCATTTTCTGGGGAGCGTCCGCAAGGCGCTCCGGCACGCCGAGGGCACCTACGGCATCGCGGTCATCTGCACGGAGGCACCAGGCGAGCTGGTCGCCGCCCGCAAGGGCTCACCGCTCATCCTCGGGGTGGGCGACAACGAGTTCATCGTCGCCTCCGATGTCGCCGCGCTTATCAGCCACACCCAGAACGTCGTGTATCTGAAGGATGGCGAGGTCGTGCACATCACGCCGAAGGAGTTTTCCATCACCACCCTCGACGAGGAGGACGTCGAGGCGGTGGTGGACCGCGTGACCTGGGACATCGAGGCTGCGGAGCTCAACGGCCACGCGCACTTCATGGAGAAGGAGATTTTTGAGCAGCCGGCCGCGCTCGAGAATTCCATGCGCGGGCGCTTCTCGGAGGACGGCAGCACGGCGAAGTTCGGCGGGCTCAACCTCGGCCCGGTCGAGTTCCGCCAGATCGACCGCTTTGTGTTTCTGGGCTGCGGCACCGCGTGGCATGCGTGTCTCGTCGCCGAGCACCTGATCGAGCGGTTCGCACGCGTGCCGGTGGAGGCCGACTATGCCTCGGAGTTCCGCTACCGCAACGGCCCGCTGTCGGGCAACCCGCTCTTCTTCGTCATGAGCCAGTCGGGCGAGACGATTGACACGCTCGGCGCGCTCCGCGAGGCCAAGCGCAAGGGCTACAAGGTCCTCGCGATCAACAACACGGTCGGCTCGACCATCGCGCGCGAGACCGACGGTGGCATCTACCAGCATGTCGGCCCCGAGATCGGCGTGGCCTCGACCAAGGCGTTCACCTCCCAGCTGCTGATTGGCGCGATGCTCGCGCTGCACGTCGCACGGATGCGCGACATGAGTTTCGCCGACGGGGTGGAGTATGTGAACGCGCTCAAGGGCGTGCCTGACCTCGTCCGCCGCGTGCTGGAGCAGGCCCCGCACATCAAGGCGATCGCGCAGCGTTACGCGCACCACACCGACTTTCTGTTCCTCGGCCGTCTCTCCCTCTTCCCGATCGCGCTGGAGGGGGCGCTCAAGCTGAAGGAGATTTCCTACATCCACGCCGAGGGCTACCCGGCCGCCGAGATGAAGCACGGCCCGATCGCGCTCATCAGCGAGAAATGCCCGAGCGTCTTCCTCGTGCCGAAGAGCGAGATTTTCAACAAGCTCCTCTCCTCCATCCAGGAGGTGAAGGCCCGCCGCGGCCCGACCATCGTGATCGCGACCGAAGGCTGCGAGTTTCCGCCCGGCCTGGCCGACGAGCTGATCACCATCCCCGACTGTCACGAGGCCGTGCTCCCAATCGTGGCGACGATCCCGGTGCAGCTCCTCAGCTATTACATCGCCTGCGCCCGCGGCTGCGACGTGGACAAACCCCGCAACCTGGCCAAGTCGGTGACGGTGGAGTGAGGGTCGTCCCCTACTTGCGGGCGTGGGCGTCGAAGAAATCAAACACATCGCCGATGGCGGCGGAGGGCGCGTGGTCGTGGTCCGCGCCGGGATAGGCCTTGAGCACGGCCTCGGTGCCGTGCTCCTTCAGGGCCTGGGCCATCGCGGTCGCAGGCGGCCCGTTGCCCGCATCGGCCGTGCCGTAGTATAGGAAATAGGGGACGGCTTTGACGCGGTCGAATTGGTAAGCCGGGCCGGGCTGGGCGTTGGAGCCGCCGATGGCGATGGCCGCCCAGTTCTCCGCATATTTCGGTCCGAGGTAGTGGGCGCCCTGCCCACCGGCCGAGTAGCCGAAGAGGAAGGTGCGTTTCGGGTCGATCGGGTATTCCGCCTTGATCAGGTCAAACACGTGCATCGCGTCCTGCTCGCTCCATTCCGTGCGCACGAGCTGGGGCGTGGTCGAACCGTTCACCCCGCCAAAGCCGCCGGCCGCGCCGCCCCGTCCCGCACCACCGCCACGCCGGCCGCCGGCCACCGTGGCGGCGGGAGCCGGTCCGAAATTTTGGGCCGCGACCGCGGCGGCGGCCACGCCGCGCTCCCCCCGCTCGCGGTTGAAGGGCACGTAATTGTAGCCGGCGTTGGGCGCGTAACCCAGCGACGCCACGAGCATGAAGCCGTGCTTTTCGGCTGTTTTCGGGATGAGGTGCTCGTCGCGGTCAAAATAGAAATCCTGGTCGCGCGAGTTGCCGTGCAGGATGAAGACCAGCGGCAGGGCCGACTTCCCGTCCCACGTGGACGGCACAAAAACATGGTAGGGCAAAATCTCGTCCGCCTCGGCCATGTGGTAATACTGCACGGTCTCGCCGCCCGCGCGCCACAGCGGGTCGCGGCCGCCCTCCAGCGCCGCGAGCAGGTCGGCGGATTTTTTCAGCCCGGCGGTGAAGTCGTAGGGCACCTGCACGCCTGCCTGGTTCAGGCCGAACTCGGGGTTGGTGGTGCCCGAACCATAGACGCGTTTGCCCAAGTTGATGACTCGCGCGAGGTCGAACGGATAGAGCACGGCCGCCTTCGCGCCATCGTGGCCGGTGATTCCCGCCAGCCGCCGCGTGAACGCGGCCTGCTGCTCGTCGAGGCCGGCGACCAGGACGACGGGCTTCTCCAGCTTGGCGAGGCTGGTGTCGCCGTCCCACACCTCGGCGACGTAGCGGTAAGGCCCGTCCGGCACGCCCGCCAGATCGGCGGAAAAAGGGAAGGGGGTTTCGGCCAGGTTGGTGCCGAAAATCGTGAAGGTGCCCAAGGCTTTCACCGGTGCCGACGCGCCGGTTTCCGGGGCCAGCGTCAACTTGAGCTGGAGCGCGCTTTTCGACGCATAGGAGACTGGACTGGTCTGCGCCAGCCAGCCGAAGGCGGCGTGCGTGGAGTCGGCGACGACGCGGTCGGAGCGGAGGGCGAGCGAGCGGGCGAAAGCCGCCGCGGCGGGAGCTGAAGCCGGCACGGAGGCCTCCTGCGCGCGGGCGGCCGGCGGCGACACAAGCGCGACCGTGATGCCGGCGAGCAGCGGGAGAAGTTTCAGTGAGGTGAGGGAGGTCATGACTTGGGGGTTGAGGTTGGAAGGTGGGGCGGGTTGTCCCAAGCCGCCATCGCAGAGGAGGAAGGCCCGAAGGCGGCGCGTTGGGGACAACGCGCCCCACCCTCCGATGCGGTGCTCAAACCGCGAGTTTGCCGGTGCTGTCGCCGAGCCGGTCGGGGCGGACGTCCATGCGGTCGAGCAGGGACAGGTAGAGATTGGTCACCGGGGTGCCGGCCGGCGCGGTGAAATGACGGTCGCCCTTGAGCGTGCCATTGCCGCCGCCGGCAACCAGGATCGGAAGGTTTTCATGGGTGTGCCGGTCGCTGTCGGAGATGCCGCAGCCGTAGAGGATCATGGAATGGTCGAGCAACGTGCCCTCGCCGTCGGGGAGGGCACGAAGCCGGGCGAGGAAATGTGCGAACAGCTCCATATGATAGGTGTTGATCTTCGTGAGCTTGGCGAGGGATTCAGGCACGTTACGGTGGTGGGAGAGCGGATGGTGCGGGTCGGGGATGCCGATCTGCTCATAAGTGCGGACGCTTCCCTCGCGACCGACGACCATGGTGGCAACGCGCGTGAGGTCGGCCTGGAACGCGAGCGCCTGCAACTCATACATCAGCCGCGCATGCTCGGCGAAATCCGCCGGGATGCCGGCCGGCTTGGCCAAGTCCGGCGGAGTGGCGGGCGCGAGTCGTTCGGCCGACTCAATGCGTTGCTCCAGCTCGCGGATGGTGGTGAGGTATTCGTCGAGCTTGTGGCGGTCGGCCGGGGCGACCGCACCCAGCAGTTGGTGGGTCTCCGCCAGAGCGCTGTCGAGAATGCTCTTCCGGTAGTTCGCGCGGCGGGCGCGAGCCTCTGCGCTGACGCCCGGATCGAAGTCGCCAAACAGCCGCTCAAACAACAGGCGTGGATTCGTCTCCGGCGGCAGCGGCGTCGAGGGGCCGCTCCAGGCGATGCTGTTGGTATAGGCGCAACTGTAGCCGGAGTCGCAGTGGCCGACGACGCGGTTGTCATCGAGGCCGAGCTCGATTGAGGGCAGGCGGGTGTCCCGTCCCGTCTGCCTGGCGGCCACCTGGTCGGCCGAGATGCCGGCGTGAATGTCGGAGCCACCCGTTTTCTTGGGATGGCTGCCGGTCAGAAAACTCGCGCCCGCGCGCGCGTGGTCGCCGCCTCCGTCGCCGAGCGCGTTGGCCTGGTTGTTGATGAGACCGGTGATCACCGTGGTCTGGTTGCGGAACGGCTCGAGCGGCTGAAGGATGGCGGGCAGCGCAAAACCCGCCCCCTCGGTGGCGGGCGTCCAGTGGTCCATCACGATGCCGTTGGGAACATAGACAAACGAGAGCCGCAGCGGCGGCACCTTGCGTGCGGCAGCGGCGGCCTTCGCCGCCTGGCCAAACGCGGACGGCACCATGGCGTCAAGCATGGGAAGAGCGATGGCGGCACCCAGACCGCGGATGAAGTGGCGGCGAGGGAGATGTTTGCCGGTAAGAATCATGGCGGGGAGGGGGCGCGGAGCTGGAACTGCGGGGTGTGGACGACGGCGAGCACGAGGCTGGAAAAGCGGTAATCGTTGGCGGCAAGCGAGGCGGCGATGGCCCGGACGGCGGGCCGGTCGGCGGGGGTGAGACCGCGGCCCAGAGCGTAGGTGAGCAGCTTGTCGCCAATACACCCGGCAAAGTCGTCCTTGTCCAGCCGAAGAATGGCGGACAGCTCGGCCGGACCGGTGAAGGTCCGGCCGTCGGGCAGGCGGCCGGAGGCATCCACGGGAAAACTCCCGATCCGCTCGCGCCAGGCACCGACCGCGTCGAAATTCTCCAGGCTGAAGCCAAGCGGGTCCATGCGGGCGTGGCAGCCGGCGCAGACCGGGTTGGCGCGGTGCGCCTCGAGCTGTTGGCGCAGGGAGGAGGTGACGCCGATCGCCTCCTCCTTGAGGCTGGGCACATTGGCGGGCGGGGGTGGCGGCGGGGAATTGAGGATGTTCTCCAAAATCCACTTGCCCCGGATGACCGGGGAGGTGCGGTTGGCGTAGGACGACACGGTGAGCACACTCGCCTGGGTGATAACCCCGCGCCGGTGCGACCCGGGCGGCAGGCTCACCTGGCGGAACTCCGCGCCCTGCACGCCGGGGATGCCATAGTAATCCGCCATCCGGTCATTCAAAAAGCTGTAGTCGGCGTCGAGAAAATCCAGCACACTGCGGTCGTCGAGCATGATGTGCTCGAAGAATTTCTCCGTTTCCTGGCGCATGGACATGATCGTGTAATCGGTGTAGCCTTGAAAGGCCTTCCGTTCGACCGTGTGGGACTCGAGCGCGCGAAACTGCAGCCACTGTCCGCCGAAATTTTCGACGAGCGCAAAGGCCTTGGGATCCGCGATCATCCGGCGCACCTGCGCCTCCACCGCCGGCCCGACCAGCCGGCCCGCGTCGGCCAGGCCCAGGAGTTCGTCGTCGGGGATCGAGCTCCAGAGGAAGAAAGAGAGCCGCGCGGCCAGCTCGTGCTGGCTGACCGGTCGGGGCAGGCCGGCGGGAGGGTCGCGTTCGACCCGAAACAGAAAGCTGGGCGAAACCAGCAAGCGTTGCAGGGCCACGGCCAGGCCCTCGGCGAAAGATCCGCCGTCCTGCTGCCCAAGGTCCACGAACCGCATCAGCCCGTCCACCTCAGCCGCGGACACCGGCCGGCGATAAGCCCGGTGGGCGAGATCGGCGACAATCGCGCGGGCCCGCGCGGGCGGAACCCGGCCTGACAGCACCCCACCCCGGTAAAGTTTCGCCAGGCTCGCGGCCGTGGGGCCCGGAGTCTGGCCGAAGGGACCGGTCACGGTGAGATTGTTGACAAAATGCTCGGTCGGTGACTTGCCCACCCGTCCCGGGCTCGTGCCCGGCTTCGGCCCGCCATAAGCTGCGGGCAGCCCCTCGTAAATCTTGAGCAGGGTGACCGCGACCCAATGCTCGCCCGCCGTCACATGCACGCGGACGGTCCGGCCCAGCCCGTTCATTTCCCCGTCCGCCGGCACCGGAACGCGGGCCTCCTGCACCTGCCGGCCGTCGATCCAAAATCCCAGACGGCAGGGCTCGGAGCCCACCGGCTTGAAACCACGCACCGTGGCGGCCAGATCGTAGTCCGCGTCCACCGGAAACCGATGAGTGACATGCAGAGCGTAAGGCAGGCTCAGGCCGGTCTCATCATAGACCGATTTCACCTGCTTCGTGGTTTCGAAATCAACGTACCAAGGCTGGTGGGTGTAGGAACTCGGCGAGAGCGGCGCGACGCCAAAGACTGCGGTGCGGGCGACCTGCTCGGCCGCCTTCAGGTATTTTTCCATGAGCAAGGGCGACAGGGAGAGCACATCGCCGTTGTTGTCGAAACCGTACCCGGAGTCGTCCGGCGGAAAATCGTCCGCCGGCTGAAAGCTCACACCGAGCAGGTCGCGCACGGTGTTGTCATATTCGGAGCGGTTCAACCGGCGCGGGGCGACGCGGCCGACGTAGGCGGGGGCCAGCTGGTCGAGGCGGCTGAACTCACGGTCGAGCCACTGGGTAACGGCGTGCGCCTGCTCCGGCAGAGGGCGCGGCCCGGTTGGCGGTGGCATCTCGCCGTGGCGCAGCTTGTCGAACACATTCTCCCAAGTGGCGCGCTCCCGGTCCACCGACCCCACATCGGCCAGCGCCTCCAGATTCAGGCCCGCCTTTTTCGTCGCGGCATCATGGCAGTCGAGACAGTTTTCGGCGACAAAGGGTTTGATCAACGTGGCAAATGCCGTCGCCCGGTCGGCGGTTCGCGCCGCTCCGGCCGGGGGTGCGGCGGCCGGGGCGGAGGAAGCGAGTGGTGGGGCCGGCCGCAGGCCGTCGCTCATGGCCGGTCGGGGCGGCTGGTCCGTGGCCGTCATCGCCCCAAAACGGCAGCCCGCCAGTGACGACAGCGCCAGCGCGGCGGCCAACCAGTGTCCGGGGGTAAATCTAGTCATTGAGGTATTTGCTCCAGGCGGGGCGGGGCAGGAGACCAAATCTCGGTGAAAACCACGGGTCAAGAGAGCAAAGCAGAAGATTTGAGCAAGTGCGTGGGTGGCCCGGGCACCCCCTATCAGCGGTCCCATTTTGGCGCGAGCCACGGCGCTTTTTTGGGGGGGCCGGGCGCGCTGTCCGGGAACGTGAGGGAAATAGCGCCGGACCCCATCATTTCTCCTCTTGGAATAAATCTTGCTAATAATTCATTCGTGGTCTTCGTTTGGGAAAAATGGTGTTGCCAACGTGGCGGTGCTCTTTAGCCTCCGTTAACCATGCTGCGTCAAACTACCCGTGACGGCAACCCAGCCACCCCCATGACTGTGACCCCCTCCCTACTCCGAGCTCAAAAGCCCCTCTCCCCATCAAGCCGAAATCCGGTGATGGCGTTGACCGCCAGCCTGGTGGTCGCCAGCCTGTTGCTCCCCTTGGGGGCCAGGGCTGGTTCGACCGCAACACCAGCTGGGAACACCCCGGCCGCATCATCCGCGACCAGCTGGCCCGAGTTCCAGAAGAAGGTGCAGCCTTTCTTCGCCGAGAACTGCTACGACTGCCATGGCGGGGATACGGCTGAAGCTGGTATCCGCCTCGATATTTTCAAGGATCAGGCCTCGCTCGACACCAATGCGGACACCCTCTCCAAGGCGTTGCTCATGCTGAGCAGCCACAAGATGCCGCCGGGCAAGCAACCCCAACCGCCGGAGGCGGAAAGGGCGACGATGGTGGCTTGGCTGAGCAATTACGACGAGTCTTCGGTCTATCTTGGAGCGCCCAAGCCCGGGCGTGTGACCATCCACCGGCTGAACCGGGCGGAGTACAGCAACACCATCCGCGACCTGCTGGGGACCGATTTCCGGCCTGGTGACGCTTTTCCGGCGGACGACGCGGGCTATGGCTTCGACAACAACGGCGACGTGCTCTCGATCGCGCCCGTGTTGATGGAAAAATATCTGGCGGCAGCCACGCAGTCGCTCGACCTGGTGGTCAACGTGGACCCGGTCAAAGGGGTTCCTTTGCTTCAATCATTCGATGTGCTGGCGTTGGATGGCAGCATTCCCAAGACCGCCCCTGCCGCACCGCGGGCCAATGCGGCCCCTCCCGCCGGCCCCGCGCTGGCCGTGGCCGCCCCCGGGGCGGCCGGGGCGGCGGCAGCCGCGAACCGCGGCAACCGCGGCGGTGGACGGGCGCAGGCCTTTGGCCGCGTGTTCGCCTACTCTGGCGAAGTTCATGGCGACGCAGTCTTTGCCCAGGACGGCGATTATGTGATCCATTTCAAAGGGTATAATGTTCAGCCTGTGGCCGCGACCGCCGCCCCAGCGGCCGCTCCGGCCAACGCGGCCGCTGTCGGCAACGCGGCCGCTCCCGCCGCCGCCGGCCAGCGTCGTGGTGGTGGTGCGGGCCAGAACCTCCTTCCCCAAGTCACGGTCCAGATTGACTCCATGCCTGCGTCCAGGCCGATGCAGATCAAGGAAAGCTTTAACAATGCCACGATCTATCAGACGCCGTCGATGCACATCGCGGCCGGCCGGCACCGGGTGACCATTGCCTTCCTGAACGGCGCGAGCGAGGTCGAATACAAAAACGCCCCGCCGCCACCGCCGCCGGTCGTCGGCGGCCGGCGCGGAGGCGGGGGTGGGGGATTCGGGGGTCCGCCGGGCTCGACCACGGGCAAGCCGGTTTTTGGCATGTTGGACCTTGCGATTGACGGGCCCACCGCGATCACGCCGGACCGGATGCCCGCGAACTACAACAAGATCTTCGTCGCCCAGCCCTCGACCACGGTGACGAAGACCCAGGCGGCCGAGAAAGTCCTCCGTCACTTCGCCAACCGCGCCTTCCGCCGCCCGGCGACGGACGAGGAGATGAGCTCTCTCATGGCTTTCTGGACCAAGCTGGACGCCGACCAGCATACCTTCAATGAGAGCATCGATCTCACCCTGCAGGCCGTGCTGGTCTCGCCGCAGTTCCTGTTCCGCATCGAGGCCGATCCGATCCCCCAGGAGGGTGGCATCCACACCCTGACTGAGTATGAGCTCGCCACCCGGCTTTCCTATTTCCTCTGGAGCTCCATGCCCGACGACGAATTGTTCTCGCTCGCGACGCAGGGGAAACTGCGCGCCAATCTCTCTACGCAGGTCCGGCGCATGCTGCAGGATCCCAAGGCGCAGGGCTTGGTGGACAACTTCACCGGCCAATGGCTGCAGCTGCGGCTGCTCGACACGGTCAGCCCGCTGCCCGACAAGTTTCCGGCGTTTGACGAGTCGCTGCGCAACGCGATGATCGGGGAGACCAAGCATTTCTTCCAGGCGGTCGTGCAGGAGGACCGCAGCGTGGTCGACTTCATCAGCGCGAACTACACGTTCGTGAACGAGCGGCTCGCGAAACACTATGGTATTCCGGGCATCACCGGGGAGGATTTTCGCCGCATCACCATCCCTGCCGGCCAGCCACGCGGCGGCATCCTCACGCAGGCGAGCATCCTGACCCTCACCTCGTACGCCAACCGGACCTCGCCGGTGCTCCGGGGCAAATGGGTCTTGGAAAACCTCTTCAACGCGGCCCCGCCCCCGCCCCCGCCGGGCGTCAAGCTCCTCTCCGAGGACGCCAAGGCCCAACTGGCCGGCACCATGCGGCAGCGCATGGAGCAGCACCGCACCGACCCCACTTGCGCAGGCTGCCACGCGCGGATGGATGTCATTGGCTTTGCCCTGGAGAACTTTGACGGCATCGGTGCCTGGCGCGACAAGGACCTCAGCGGTGACAAGATCGACGCCAGCGGCAAGCTCCCCGACGGCCACACCTTTGTCGGCGCCGACGGCCTGCGGCAGTTGCTGGTCTCCCAAAAGGATGAGTTCATCCGTGCGCTGACCGACCGCATGATGACCTATGCCCTGGGCCGCGGCCTGGAACGCACCGACCGGCGCTTTGTCCGTGACATCGCCACCGATGTCGTCCACCATGATTACAAGTTTTCCGAGCTTGCCACCATGATTGTGCTCAGTGATCCTTTTCAAAAACGGGCCGCCGCCCCTGCGCCGGCCGCCAAGAAAGACCCCGTTACGGCGAAACTAGAGGACCCCACCGATCGTCATAACCTCTGACGGCCAGTGTTCCGCCCAACAAAAATCGAAGGAAATTTATGAACGCCATCAACCAACCCATCACCCGCCGGACCTTGCTCCGCGGCCTCGGAACTGCCGTCACCCTGCCCCTGTTTGAATCCCTCGTGCCCCGTGGCGCCTTTGGCCAGGACACCGCCAGCCTGGCCAAGAAGGCCGTCACGGCCACGGTGCCGCGGCGCGTCGCCTGGCTGTATGTCCCCAATGGCATCCACATGCCTGCCTGGACCCCGGAGACCACCGGCAAGGACTTTGAGATGACCCCCACCCTCGCGCCCCTCGCCCCTTATCGCGACAAGCTGACGGTTATCACGGGCCTCGTTGACGACAAGGCCAACGCGCACGGCGACGGCGGTGGCGACCACGCCCGCGCCCAGGCTTCCTACCTGACCGGGGCCCAGCCCTTCAAGACCGGCGGCGCCAACATCCATGTTGGCATATCGGCTGACCAGGCTGCGGCCCAGAAGATCGGCCACCTGACCAAACTGCCCTCGCTGGAAATCGGCATTGAGGGTGGTGCGGCCACCGGCAGCTGTGACAGCGGCTACAGCTGCGCCTACTCGCACAATCTGGCCTGGCGCAGCAGCACCACCCCGGTCGCCAAGGACATCAATCCCCAGTCGGTGTTTGATCGGCTCTTCGCCAACGGCAATCCGAACGAGACGGCGGAAGCGCGTGCGCGTCGCGAAAATGACCGCAAGAGCGTCCTCGACTATGTCATAAATGACGCCAACTCCCTGCAAAAAAACTTGGCCTTGGCCGACCGCCAAAAGCTGGACGAATATCTCACCTCCGTCCGCGAGATTGAACTGCGGCTGGCGCGCACCGCCTTGGATCCCGTGGCTCCCTTGCCGGCCGGTGCCGTCCGTCCCGCCACGGGCAAGCCCCGCGAATACCCGGACCACGCCAAGCTGATGATGGACATGATGGTGCTGGCCTTCCAGACCGACCTCACCCGCGTCATCACCTTCCCGCTGGCCGACGAGGGCAGCAGCCGGAATTACCCATGGGCGGACGCCGATGTGCCGCACCATCCGACGTCGCACCATATGAGCGACCCGGCGAAACAGGCACTACTGCAGAAGATCAACATGTTCCACATCCAGCAACTGGCGTATCTTTGCTCCAAGCTGGATGCGATCAAGGAGGCCAACGGCCTGTCCATTCTGGACAACACCCTGATCGGCTACGGCAGCGGCAATAGCGACGGCAACCGCCACAACCACGACAACCTGCCGTTCATCCTCATGGGCAAGGGCGGCCACTCCGTGACCAGCGGTCGCCACCTCAGCGTGGACAATGTGCCGATCACCAATGTCTGGCTGACCATGCTCGACAGCATAGGGGCCTCCATCCCGAGCCTCGGCGACAGCACCGGCCGTCTGTCCCTGGCGTAATCGTCCTTGCTTGGTTTTTACGGCCGCGCCCGCGTTTTCGCGGGCGCGGCTTTCTCTTTTCCAACTTTTGCCTCCTCCAACTCGGGGGAGAAAGTAGCCCGATCCATTTTTGGGTTTGTTCCGCGTCCCTGCTTCCGTCATGCCCTCGGGTTTGCCTTTTCCGCCATGAACATTTTCCCGTGCCGCGAGGATTTCCTCGCGCTCGCCCGCCAGGGCAACGTCATCCCCGTCTGCACCGACCTGCTGGCGGACTGCGAGACTCCGGTCTCAGCCTACGCCAAGCTGAAGGCCGCCGGTCCATCCTACCTGCTCGAATCGGTCGAGGGCGGGGAGAACCTGTCGCGCTACACCTTCATTGGCTGCCGTCCGCGCAAAGTCATCGCCTGCGGCCCGCAGACGACCGAAATCAGGGTGCCGGGCCGGCCGGTGGAGACGATCCCCACCCCGCCGGACCCGCTCACCCTCATCGAGGCCGAGCTCCGCGACCACCGACCGGTGCAGTTGCCGGGCCTGCCCCGCTTCACCGGCGGCGCAGTCGGCTTCCTGGGCTACGAATACATCACCCGCATTGAGCCCACGGTCCCGACCGCCCCCGCCGACCCCCTGGGCACGCCGCTGCTTTGGTTCATGCTGTCGGACTCCCTCCTGATCTTCGACCGCGCAAAACAAACGCTGCGGCTGTGCGTCAACGCCCATGTCCGGGAAAACCCGGATGCGGCCTACGATGCCGCCGTCACCGAGTTGCATCACCTGCTCGACCTCCTGCGCCAGCCGCGCGAGATCCAGCCCGCGTTGCTGGGTGTCGCCACGGCAGTCGCGGTCCCGCCGGGCAGCTTCACCCGCCCGGAATACGAGAAGCTGGTGGATGACGTGAAGGAATATATCCGCGCCGGGGACATCATCCAGGTGGTCCCGTCGCAGCGTTTCACGCGGCCCTTCACCCGCGCGCCGCTCGACCTTTACCGGGCGCTCCGCACGGTCAACCCGTCGCCCTACATGTTCATCCTGGAGACCGGCGACTTCGCCCTCGTCGGGGCCTCGCCCGAGGTGCATGTGCGCCTGACCGACGGCTTGGTGGAGATCCGCCCGATCGCCGGCACACGCCGGCGCGGCGCGACGCATGAGGAGGATCTGGCCTTGGAGAAGGAACTGCTGGCCGATGCCAAGGAGAAGGCCGAGCACCTCATGCTGGTGGATTTGGCGCGCAACGACATCGGCCGGGTCTGCCAGTTTGGCAGCGTCACCGTGCCGGAAATGATGGTCGTGGAGCGCTATTCCCATGTCATGCACATTGTGTCCCAAGTCGAGGGCCGGATCGATCCCGCCAAGACCGCCTTCGACCTAATGCGCGCCACCTTCCCCGCCGGCACCGTGAGCGGCGCGCCCAAGATCCGCGCCATGCAGATCATCGCGGAGAAGGAACCGGTGCAGCGGGGATTCTATGCCGGAGCCCTCGGCTATTTCGGCTACGACGGCAACCACGACTCGTGCATCATGCTCCGCACCGCGCTGCTGAAGGACGGCCAGATTCACATCCAGGCTGGCGGCGGCGTCGTGGCCGACTCCGATCCGGCGGCCGAGTACCAGGAGACCGTCAACAAGGCCTCCGCCCTGCTGAAAGCCGTGGCCCTCGCGGAGCAGTTGTGAACCCCGAGTTGTAGCCCAAGTCGCCAAACTGGGTTCCAACCTCAACCACCCGTTGCTCTTTCTCCCCGCTTCCGCGTGCGCCCCCCGGACTGATCCGCAAATGTGAGGCAAAGAAATCAGCGGTTTTCTCTAAGAGAAGTAGTCACCATGTGTCTTACTCAAGCGGCTCCCCTCCATGACTACAAATACAAGTACCCGCACCGCCGTTGCCCAATGCGGGTTTGTCCGCCTGCTGTTCCTTGTCGCGTTGCTCTCGCTCAACGTCGACGCGGCCATCGACCCCACCTCCACGAGTCCCGCCGCCGCCAAGCCGGCTGTCGCCATGCCCGGGACATTGCCCAAAGGCGCGATTGAATTGCTCGCCATCAACGCGTTTCCTTCCGGCGACTGGTGGACTGCGGATGGTTTGCCCGCCCACAAGTATGATGTTGGGGAGTTTGGTTTCTTGAATGACCGTTTTACAACCGATAGCGCTAATTTTAAACTCTACTTTCGCGCGCCGAACGTCCCCGCCGGGACCTCTTGGATGCTTTCCGGCCTGGACTCAGGTGAGCTTGAACCCTTTGCGACGACATCCGATCGAAAGCCCGCCCCGGACACCATGGCTTTTGCGGCCGATGCGTCCTATGGCACCGAGTTCGCCGACCTGACAGTGGGGATCGCGACCGGTGAATGGGAGACGATTGGGAAGCTGTCGGTGACAAATCATGGCAACTACTCCAATCTGATCTCCACCGACTACAAGTTATCCGGTGGGATGGAAGTCGGCGAAGGCAGGGTCAGCGGCAATCTGGCGCACGGCACGAAAATCTGGAGTGTATCCATGTTTGTGCCGGGCGATTCACCCACCGAACCCCATCTCACGGGAAAGGCCAAAATTACCGTTGTGCACAATGTGAACACCGGAAGCTGGAACAAATCCCCCAAGAATTGGGCGGTGCGCGTGATCGCGGTGGACCAAGCGGGTCAGGAAATTCTTCCGGAGGAGATCACCGAGGACACGGAGACCAGCGCCTTTGTCCATGCCACCTATGTTTTCGGCGGGTTGATGTTTTCTCAAACCAAGGAGTTTCGTCTCCAGGTCCGGCCCTTTCAATTGACCGAATTTCCCCATGTGGCGCTGAAGCCCAAGGCATCCGGCACGCCGGCTTCGGTCACCGTCGCGCGTTAAGCGGGCCCCTCCGGCAGTCCATAGCCCGATCGCAATTTCTCTCGCGGAACGGCTATAGCACGCCTACCACCAGCCATGATACCCGTCCACCCCACTCGTTGTTTCGCCCGCACCTCTCTCGCGCTCGTCGTAATGCCCACTCTGGCACTGCGCGGTGCCGAGTCGGACGCCACTGTTGCCCTGCCCGTAAGTGCCATTGCTGCCAGGCCCGCACCCAAGTTTGAGCTGCTGGGCATCAACTTCGATTGGGCCGACGCGCAACCTTGGTGGACTCCCGATGGCTCGCCCTCGGTCAAGTTTTTGTTCCCAAAGGACCGGGAGGTTATGGGGTCGTCTGCCAGTGCGGAGACTTACATCGCGGCAGGAAAGATTTCATTCCCCACCAATGGGGACTCCTTTTCCGGATCGTCCGAGGTGGTTTATCCCCCGGCCGATGAGGCCAATCTGCGATTGATTTCCATGGGCCGGGCAGTCAGTGACAGCATCGGCTATGTGTTCTACTTTCACACGTCGAATCTCCCCAATGGCGCCACCTGCATGCTTTCGGGCGTGGACTTAGAGGGCGAATTGCCCGGTACTTTCGGACTCACCCCCGACGGCAAGCCTATTCCGGACGACCTTTGTTTTTTTGCCAATGCCGGGATCTTGTCCGTCCACAGCCTATTTGACACCCCGCAAACCTTCGTGGACCTCACGATGGGGATCGCCAGCGGCGAGTGGGAGACGATCGGCAAGCTCTTGATGGAGAATCACGGTTCAGGATCCTCCCTTATTTTTTCCAAGGGGACCGATCCCAAACCGGCCCAACCCTTGCCAGGTTTTACGAGACTGGCCGATGGAAGGATCAGTGGTAGCCTAGTGCACGGTAGCCAATGGTGGAGTGTATCCATGTATTCGCCGAGCGAGCCCAGCCGCGCCACCGGTGCCAGAATTACCGTGATTCATAACGTGAACACGCAAGGCCCCAGGATGCCGGCAAACTGGCAGGTGCGGGTGATTGCTTTGGATTTGAACGGGAAGGAGTGTCTGCCGACCAAGCGGACCGACGAAGCCGACACCGGTGCCTTTGCCCATGGCACTTATGTTTTCGACGAGTTGAAGGTGGACCAGGTCATGGAATTCCGCCTCCAAGTCCGGCCCTTTCAATTGATCAATTTCCCCCATGTGGCGTTGCGACCAAAGGTGCCCAGCCCGCCAACCCCCGTCACCTTCGCGCCCAAGGCGATCCCGGACGTCACACCCTTGCCGCGATTTCCATGACCGTGACGGAACAGCGTTAGCCCCCGCCCACCCGCCATGAAACGCCTCCTCCCCGCCCGTCTGTTCGCGCGCGCCGTGCTCACTCCGGCGCTCTTGCTCGCGCCCCTCCTCCGCGCCGCTGACGCACCTTCCCCTCCCGTCAAGGCCCGCGCTGATTTCTTGAAAATCATTGACCGCCCCCGGGTTCCTCCCGCCGCCGAGCTGCAGCCCGCGACGGAGACCGGCGGCCTCGTCACCCAGGCCTTCACCTACGCCACCGCAGCTGGCCAGCGGGTGCCGGGCCTCATGTTGAAAAAATCCGGCTCCACCGGACGACGTCCGGTGATCATCGCGCTCCACGGCACCGGCGAAAAAAAGGAGAATATGAGCGCCGATCTGCGCCGGGCCGCCGCCGCCGGTTTCATCGGGGTGGCCATTGACGCTCCCTACCACGGCGGACGCGCCCCCACCGGCCAATCCGCCTACCCCGACGCCATCCTGCGCGCCTGGCAGGGCTCGGGCGAGCACCCCTTTTATTACGACACGGTCTGGGACGTGATGCGCCTCGTCGACTGGCTGGCGACCCGGGATGACGTGGACGCCAAACGCCTCGGCCTTTTCGGCATCTCCAAGGGGGGCATCGAGACCTACCTTACCGCCGCCGTCGATCCCCGCATCGCGGTCGCCGTGCCGTGCATCGGGTTGGAAAGCTTCCGCTGGGCCCTGGCCAACAACGACTGGCAGGTGCGCATCAGCACCATCCAGGTCGCCTTCGACGGCGCGGCCCGGGACGGTGGCGTCACCGCGCCTGGCGCGGACTTCGTGAAAAAGTTCTATGACCGTGTCGTGCCGGGCATTGACGGCGAGTTCGACGGCCCGGCGATGGTCGCCCTCATCGCGCCGCGCCCGCTCCTCGCCATCAACAGCGACACCGACCCGCACACCCCGCTCCCCGGCCTCGAGGAATGCACCGCCGCCGGGCGTTCGGCCTACGCGGCGGCGGGCGTGCCGGAGAAATTTGACGTCCGGGTGCAGCTCCACACCGCCCACCAAGTCACACCGGCGTCGCACCAGGCCGTCCTCGATTGGTTTGTGCGATGGCTGAAACCATGAAGGACGAAATCCCGTCTCCATCACCCATGCGCCCCACCCTCGCCCGCCGCCTGCCTTCCCTCCTGCTCTTGACCGCCGTACTTGCCCGCCCGGCGGCCCGGGCGGACATCGAGTTTAGCGGCATCATTGAAGCCGGGGGCAACTCCACCTTCGGGCTGGATGACACTGAGACCAAAACGGTCAAATGGGTGAAAACCGGCCAGCTCTTCCAGGGTTGGACCGTCACCACCTACGATGAAATGCGCCAGACCCTGCTGCTGACCAATGACGCGGCCAAGCCGCTGCTCCTGCACCTCAAGGACGCCGTGATCAAGGATTCCGCGCCCTCAAAGATCGAGGGCTCCGTGGTGATCAAGGTCGGCGACAAATCCATCACCCGTGCCCTCTCGCTGGAAGCGGACAAGGAATCGGTCATTGCGTTGGACGACGGCACCAGCCTCAAAGTCACCCTGCGCCCGCTCCCCAGCGGCGACCTCCGCTATGAGGTTTCCGTCGCGGGCAAGCCCGGCCCCGACGGCCAGCCCGGGGCCATCATCAGCCAGCCCACCATTGTCGCTGCTCCCGCCAAACCGTGGGAAATCAGCACCGGCAGTCCGCAAGGTGACACTTTCTCCCTTTCATTCACCCCCGCAGTCCCTAATTCGGCCACGGCGGCCGCCGCGAGTCCCGTGCCCGCAGCCCCAGTGACGACGCCACCTTCCGCCGCGCCGGCGCCACTGGACGCACCGATCCTACAGTAAGCCCGACAACCCGGTGCAACCAGCCCGGGGCCAGGCGACCGGTCAGCGCTCAATTCACGCGAAAATTGAACATCATGCCCGATTCGAGGTGCTCGGGGATGTGGCAGTGGGCCATCCACAGGCCGGGATTCTCCATCGCCACCAGGATCTCGACCGTGTCGCCTTTCTGGATGAGGGCGGTGTCCTTCCAGACGAGATTGTCGTTCCTCACGCCGTTGGTGGTGAGCACGAGAAAGCGCTGGCCGTGAAAATGGATGGGATGCTGCATCGCATGCATGGAGGCCGGGTCGTTGAAGATCTTGATCTTCACCAAGTCACCGACCTTGAACCGCCAGGCTATGTCCATGCCGGATTTGCCGGTGGCGGTATCAACGATTTTCCACTGGATGTTGCCGGCGGTGGCCATCTGGTTCATCATCGCCATCGTGTCCTCCCATTCGATCTTGTCGGCATCGGCACCCATCATACCCCCGCCCATGCCCATGCCGCCGGTCATGCCGGCCATGGTCATGGTGAGCCGCAGGCTCTGGTCGGCAGGCCGGTCGAATTGGGGTCGGAACCGGTCCAGTTCAGCCGTCACCTCGCGGTTGACGCGCAACTGCTGAAACTGCGCGGCATACGAAACCTCCGCCTTGGCGCCGGCAACGTTGATGGTGCCAATCGTGTACGTGTGCTGCGGCGTCACGTGCTGGAGGGGAAAGGTGCCGGGCGCGTCGAACAGGACATCCACGACCGTGCGCTCGGACGGCGCCAACAGGATCCGGTCCACCCAGGTCTCCCGTTCGTAGCGGCCGTTGTCGCCGCCCACGCGCTTGAGTTTGACGCCGGGGATGGCGAGGTTGAAAACCCGGGTGCTCGCGACGTTGGTGAGGTAAAAACGGACCACCTCCCCCGGTTTCACCGCCAGCGTGTAATGGTCAGAACCATTCGCGAGCATGGTGTTGCCGAAGCGGCCCATGAGCGCGTGATCGGCCACCGGGCCGGAGGGGGCGATTTCGCCGTTTTCGAGGAGGAGGTCGCCCACCATGAGCGGAACCTGCTGGTTCACCGGTACCCAGTAACCCGGGCTGATGGGCTCGACGAGGTAATTGCCGTAGAGGCCAAGCGGCTGGGCGTAGTCCTCGCGCACATGGGGGTGATACCAAAACACCCCGGCATCCGGGAATTTTATCTTGTAGTCGAAGGACTCGCCGACCGCCACGGGCTTCTGCGAGTCGCCCGGCACGCCGTCGTAGCGGTTGTCGAGGCGAACGCCATGGGAGTGGAGGGTCGTGGGAATGTCGGTCTGGTTGGTGAAATGGATGGTGATCTCCGCGCCTTGGGTGACCTTGATCGTCGGACCGGGGATCGTGCCATTGTAGGCCAGCATCCTGGCCTCATGCCCTGCCAGCGTGCGCTTCACGATGGTGGCCGTGAGGTTGAACGTGTCGCCATTTTTGAGCTCGACCAAGGGGGACGCCGCGACGGGCGGGGTCGCCTCACTGCCATGCAGGGAGACGTCCGCGGCCAACGCCAGCAGCACCAAACCGGCTAGTGTCCGGACAGGATTCATGGGATATTTTTCCATGGGCAGGCCCTCACTTTTTCGGCACACCGCAGGTCAGCATGGCCCGGCCAAAAAAGGGGTTCATCGTCCCGCCCGAAGTTTGCACCCAGTCAGCGTTGGCCATCGGACAAAACATAACGGTGTACCCCTTGGCGCCGGCGGCCAGCGGCTCGATGGTCAGGCTCAGGGTCTTGTAGCCGCCGCGGGCGCCGGCCAGGTCCGCCGCCTTGGCCACGACCGAGGCTTGATCGGCCACCGCCTGATTCTTGGCGGCACCGGCGGTGCCGGCCAGCGCGGCGGCGGCCGACTTTGCGTCGGCCAAATTGTCCGCCGCGAGCGCGGCGGAAATCTTGACGTAGGCCGCAAGCAGGTCGAGTTTCGGACCGGCGGGTTCGCCCGCGGCAAAAAGAGCGGAACCCAGGGTCACGCTGGCGAGGAAAAGCAAGGTGGTGGGAAGCAGATGTCGTTTCATGTTGTTGATGGTGGGATCTTGATAATCTGGTTTGGGGCCGGGTGCAACCCCCGGACAAGGTAATTCACAGGGTGGGAACAAAGGCGTGATCCGTCGGGCGGGCATCCGAACACGCCCTGACGCAAGCGCCGCAAAGGGGAGTGGGCTTGGGCGTCCCAAAAGGGCGCAAGACACCGGGCCGCGCGAGCCCGCGAATCCTGCAAGCCTCAGGCTGCGCCCGGCGGCGCCTGACTCCGGCTCCATCGTCTCAAAACCAATGAGGCCAACGCTAATCGCGCCGGTGGACCGGGCCCCTGAATATCCTGCAAGACCGGGCCGTCACTTGTTGGATTGGAATCGCGCCACGAATTGAACGCCAGGGTGACGATGGAGCCGGTGGACGGCGCCTTGGCCGAAACGGAGATCAACGCGGGCGGCGCAAAGGCCTGGAGGGATTCGCAGCAACCACCGGTGGGGTGGTCTCCCCCGGGAACATCCTGTTCGTGACCGGCGACACCGTGATGATGATGGGAGCCCTCTGCCATCGCGCCATTTGCGCACAACGTGACTTCGGCCAACCAGAGCCCGACCGTTGCGAGCAGGATGCTGCCGCAGCAAAGTTTGGCTCGTGGTTGAAACATCATGTCCGCAATGGTGTGGTTTCACTGTCGAAGGAGTTCACCCAAAACGCAAGCTTCCCCGCGAAGGGCCGGCCCGGCGAGGCTGGGCGGAGCGTCATGGGAAACGGGCGTGGCAGGAGGATGACGGGTGATGGGAGGGACCGTCAAGTGTGCCAGGCTGACCAGGGAACGCTGGCGGACTTCGCGATGCCTCCCGGCTTGGCGAAAGCTCCAGGTCGGAGCCGCGGGGAAGAAGTGCTTGACCCACCCATGAATTTGCATTGCGCGCCGGCGAATGGTCGTTCCATCTTCCGCCCACGTTTTTTTACCCCATAACCGCAGCAAAATGAAACCTGCCCCCGTACTGCTCTTTTGTGCCTTGGCGCTGGCATTCGCCCCGCTTGAAACTTGGGCCGCAGACGACACCCCCAACACCAAGGAATGGTTTGGCACCGGGCTGGGCTGGGCCGACTGGACGCGGCTCACCGGCAACTGGGATGGCCTGCGCACCGCCGGTGAGCGCTCGGGTTTGAGCCTCACTGCCACCAACACGACCGACTGGTCGGACCCGTGGCAGGGCGGGCTGAATAACCGGACCACGGCGCGCGGGCTGTTTAATTTTACGGCGGCGCTGGCCCTCCCC
Organism: uncultured Opitutaceae bacterium; assembly: GCA_903929355.1. Classification (GTDB taxonomy): domain Bacteria; phylum Verrucomicrobiota; class Verrucomicrobiia; order Opitutales; family Opitutaceae; genus CAIYUN01. The sequence continues at coordinate 43,173 of CAIYUN010000017.1, read as the reverse complement.
TCCGGCACGACGTTCACCGCACAATACCTGCTGCTGCGCGGCCGCGATGCCGCCGATGACCTCGGCGCGCTCATGAACTATTCCAACATCGATGCCGCACCGTTCGCCCACTGGGGCGAACTGTCCGTGCAGCAGGTGTTAGGCGACGGGCGGCTGCGGCTGAAGCTCGGCCAACTCGACGCCAACACGGAATTCGACAACGTGCATGCGGCAGCCGAATTCCTCAACGCGTCCGCCGGTTACAGCCCCACGATTGTCGGATTCCCCACCTACCCGGATCCCGCGCCCAGCGCCAATGTGTTCGTGCAGGCCACGGACCAGATCAGCGCGGGATTTGGTGTCTATGCCGGCACGCAGCCGCAACGGCTCGATTTCAGCCGGCCTTTCCTGATCGGGGAAATCGGGGTCACCACCAACCCGTTGGGGCGGATCGCGGCCGGCGTCTGGCGCGTGAACACGACCCTGCCCGGCCTCGTGGGCGGCACGCGGCCGGGGACGGGCGGCTTTTACGCGTTGGCCGAGCGATCCCTCTGGCGAAAAAATCCGGCGGCGAAGGACGACCCTCGCGGCGTGCAAGTCTTCGCACAATTTGGGACAGCCTCCGAGGCGGTCAGCGCCATTCGTCGGCACACCAGTGTGGGCCTCAGTGCGACCGGCCTCATCCCGGGCCGCGACCAGGACGTCTGCGGGCTGCTGTGCTCGATCGCCACCCCCACCCGCGATGACCCGACGCATACCCCGGCGAATGAAGCGGTCTGGGAAGGCTACTATGGTTGGCACCTCACGGCGTTTCTCACGGTGAAGGCCGATCTCCAGTTCTTCCGCCATCCCGGAGGGGATGCCTCCCGGCGTGATGCCGTGGTCGGCACCCTGCGGTGGGTGACGACTTTCTGAGAGCCATCACCGGACGGTTGGAGGGCAGCCCGGCCTCAACTGGCAACCGGTCCCTGGAGGGTAAAGACCAGCCGGTGCTCGGCATCAAGGGCCGCGGTCAGGGTCCAGTCCATCGCGCTGGCAAACATCCGGGCGAGCGGCAGGCCGAGGCCGGTGTGCTGACCGCCGCTGCGCGCGGCCTCCTTGCGCCAGAAGCGGTCGAACAGCCGGCCCACATCGGCGGGATCGAGGTCGTGGGTGGCGTTGGCGACCCGCAGGGTCACGCCCGCCGGACCGGCCTCGCCCGTGATCGTGATCGTGCCCCCCGCCGGGGCATAGTCCACGGCGTTGTCGAAAAGGTTCGCGAGGATGGAGCGCAAGAGCACGGGATCGGCGAGGGCGCTCGCGGGTGCCACGACCAAGTCCGCCCGCAGCCCGCGGGTTTCCGCCCGGGCGGCAAAGGGCCGCCACCCATCCCGCACCAGCGCGTCCACCGCCACCGGCTCGCGATGGGCGGCCAGCTGGCCATGTTCCCCGCGGGCGAGGGCGAGCAGGTTGGTGACCAGCGACTCCATCTGCCGGGCCGCCGCGAGGGTGTCACGGTCGGTCGTGGTGTCCCGGGTCTCGGGCCACTTGAGGGCGCATTCGGCCAGGCTGCGCAGCTCGGCGAGGGGCGTGCGCAGCTCATGCGCCAGGTCGGCGCTGAACCGGCGCTCGCGGGCGAACGATTCCTCCAGCCGCGCGAGCAGGGCGTTGAGCCGGGCGCAGATCGGCAGGAGCTCGTCCGGCAGGCCGGTGGCCGGAAAACGCGCCGCGAGCGTGTCGGCGTCGATCTGCGCGGCCTGCTCGCCGAGGCGGGCGAGCGGCGCCAGGCCACGCCGGAGCACGCGCGGCACCGTTCCCAGCGTGGCCGCGAGGAGCAGGACGCCGCAGACCCCGCCAATGGCGAGCAACTCGGAGAGGGCCTCGTCGAGGTTCCCCCGGTCGCCGGCCACGACCATCAGGACGGCCGACCAGGGCGGGTTGCGCCCGCGTCCGCCCGCATCCGTCCGCGGCTTGAACTCGACGCCGATGGCCCGGCCGGGACGGCCGTCCGGCAACGGAAGATTCCAAAACCTGGGTCGCTCGAGGCTGCCGGTGCGACGCGGCAAGTCAGTGGCGCCGAGCGAGGACGAACGGGCGAGCACCCTGGCATTCGCGTCCCACAACTCATAATACTCATCCGCTTTCCCCTTCCCGGAACCGGGCAAACCATTGACGGCCTCCGCGAGGTGGAGGTGGCCGTCATCGGCCCCCGTCACCGCCCCAAACGCCAGAGCCCGGGCCTCGAGCGCCACGTCGAACTGCTCCACCAGCTCCGCGCGGGCGGCGAAATAGAGCGCCGCGAGGCTGCCCCCCAGCAGGAGGGCGGAGACAATCAGCACGTCCCGCGTCAGGCGCCGGCGAATGGAGTTCATGGCGCGGCGCCCGCGGCGGCGGGCTCCTCCAGCAGGTAGCCGAGACCGCGGCGGGTGTGGATCAGTGGGGTGTCGTTGGCGGCGGCCAGCTTCTTGCGCAGACTGCACACGGCGGAGTCCACGACATTGCTCAACGGGTCCACCTGCTCGTCGTAAATGTGCTCCTCAATTTCGGTCCGCGCCACGACCTGGCCGCGACGGCGCACGAGATACTCGAGCAGCAGGAACTCCCGGGCGGTGAGGTCGACCGGCTGGCCGGCCCGGTACGCCCGGCGGGCGAGCGTATCCACCTCCAGGTCCCCGACCACGAGGCGCGGCTGCTTGGTGCCGTAGGCCCGGCGGCAGAGTGCCTCGACCCGGGCCAGCAGCTCCTCGAGCGCGAAAGGTTTGACGAGGTAGTCGTCGGCACCGGCCCGCAGGCCCTGGATCCGGTCCGCCACCGTGTCGCGGGCGGTGAGCAGGAGGACATGGGTGCGGCGACCCGAGCGGCGCAGGTTGGCGAGGACGGCCAGGCCGTCCCGCTTCGGCAGCATGACGTCGAGCACAATCACGTCGTAGTCGTGGGACTCCGCGAGCCACTGGCCCGCCTCGCCGTCGGCCGCCAGGTCGACGGCGTAGCCGGACTTGCGCAACGCGGTGGCGAGCGAGCGCTGGAGGCGGGCGGAGTCTTCGACGAGCAGGACACGCATGGAAAAAAGGGCTCCGGGAATCTTGTCCGGAGCTGGGAGGAAATCAACCGTGGCGGACCGTCCGCAGGGACAAATTTTGAAATGGCACCCCCTAAGGTAGGGGCGGCTCTCCGAGCCGTCCGCGGACGCCACGGAGTGGCGTCCCTACCCAAATAAGGCGGACTGCGGCACCACCGGTCCGGCCCCGGATTACTGGCCGGGCCCGTAAACGAGGACGCGGAAGGTGCCGGGGACCGGGGTCTGGCGGCCGCGCGCCCCCGTGGCCGCGCCGGCGTATTTGACGGCACCCAGGTAGATTTTGTGGGTCGCCGGGTCGAGCGTCATCGTCTTCGCACCGTGCTCGGTGGTGAGCGTCTGTACGACCGTGAGTTTGCCAGGCGCGTCCTCGTGGGCGATGGTCACAGAGCCCGGCCCCGTGGTCGTGCCCCCGCAGGAGCTGAACGCAAGCTGGGTGCCGGGATCGAAGGAGCAGGCGTCCACGTTCGCCCCGATGGGCACGGTGGCGACGACTTTGCCGGAGGTGTAATCCATCATCACCATGAGATTCGTGTCGGCCGCGCCGAGGAAAAGCCGCTTGTGCGCGAGGTCAATGGCATTGCCCGAGGCGGCCTTGCCGGGCGCGATCGGCCAGCGGTCCACCACGGTGTGGGTCTTGATGTCAATGACCGCGACCTCATCCTTGTCCTCGAGATTATCATAGATGCGACCCAACGAAGGGTCTTCCTGCGCCGTCTCGGGCTTGCCGCCCAGCGGGATGGTGGTGACCACCTTGCCGGTGTCCGCCGCGATCACGGTGGAGGACTGGCCGGAGCCGTTGAAGGTGTAAATCTCACCCTGGTTCGGCTCGTACATGATCCAGTCGGGATTGCCGGCGGTGTCCACCTTCGAGAGCGTCGCCAAGGTTTTCAGGTCCACGATGCTGACCTTGTTTTCCTTGCCGTTGCTGGTGAAACCGCGCCCCAGCTTCGGCACGAGCGCCATGCCGTGGGCGCCGGGGGTGGCGGCGATCTCGCCCACGACGGCGTCCTTCTCGGTGTCAATCACGACAAACGTCGTGTTGTGCGAAACATACAGGCGGTGGTTGGCTGAATCCACCGAGAGATAATCCCAACTGCCGTCGGTTGGAACCGGGATTTCTTTCAGCAGATGATAGCCGGGGGAAGCCGCGTCGGCGCCAAAACCGGGGGAGGCCGCAAGGGCGATAAACACTGGCAGTGCAAAGCCGGGAAGCCGGCGAAGGGAGGTTTTCATGGAGGGAAGGGAGGGGAACAAGGAAGGGGGAATCTAGCGGGTGGGACATTACCAGAAGATGATGCGTGGGCGTAATGTTCCGGTAATTCATTCTCTGGTAAGATTTCCAACCCGATCAAGCCGATTGTCCGTCATGCTTCCACCATCGTTGTCCCCCTCCCTTTTTCCCACCCGCCGCGTGGTCCGCCGCGGGCGATTGGCATGCAACTGGAGAGGCGTAAAATGACCGAGCCCCGCGCCACCCACCGGCGGAACGCACCCGCCCGGTGTAACGGCGTGACAGCCGGAGCGTCATCACCCAACCTCGCCCCCATGCGTCCCCCCGCCCCCGCCAGTCCCGCCCCCCTCCGCCGGCACCCGGGCGTGGCGGCCGGCCTGCTCCTGCTGGGTCTCGGGCTCGCCGGTTGCGCGCACTATGACTATGCGCATTACCGCGCGAATCCCCTCGCCCCGGACCAAACCGCCGCCGCCCTTGAGGCCCGTTCGCTGGACGATCCGGGTCTGAGGAAGTTTTTGACCGAAAACCTGCATCAGGATTTTTCGGCGGGTCGGACCGTCACCTGGGATTTTGCGACGCTGTGCTGGGTCGCGTTCTATTTCAACCCGGCGCTGGACGTGGCCCGGGCGCAGTGGGAGGGCACCCGCGCCGCGCAGACGACGGCGGGCGCCCGGGTCAACCCCTCGCTCTCGATCACCCCCGGCTTCAGCGCCAACCCCACCGGGACTTCGCCCTGGATTCCGGCCATCAATCTCAACCTGCCGCTCGAACCCGCCGCCCAGCGCGACCGCCGCGCCGAGATCGCGCGCCTCAATGCCGAGGCCGCCCGGCAGGCCGTGCTGGGGGCCGCCTGGCAGGTGCGCGCCGATCTGCGGCGCGCGCTGCTCGACCTCAAGGCCGCCGACAGCCGGGCGGAGCACCTGCGCCCCCAAGTGGAGGCCAATCGGCAGATTCTCGCGCTGCTCGAGCAGCGCCGCGCCGCCGGTGCCGCCACCGCGACCGAGGTGGGAGCCGCGCGTCTCGCGCTGATCCGGTCGGAAACCGCCGTCGCCGAGGCCGAAAGCCAGGCCGCCCCCGCCCGCCCGCGGCTCGCGCAGGCGCTCGGCCTCCCGGTCTCGGCGCTGGTGGCCATCGGAACCCTACCCGCCCCCGACGCCGGCCTCTCGCCCGCCGCGCTTGGTGCCCTCCCCGCCGCGCGCCGCCAGGCCCTCCTCAGCCGGACCGAAGTTTTGGCCGCGCTCGCCCATTACGCCGTGGCCGAAGGGGCGGTGGCCCTTGAAGTGGAACGGCAACATCCCGGGATCCAGGTTGGTCCGGGCTACCAATTTGACGAAGGCGAGAGCAAATGGACTGTCGCATTCACATTTGAGCTGCCGCTCTACGACCACAACCAGGGTCCGCTCGCCGAGGCCGAGGCGCACCGCCACGAGGCGGCCGCCCAACTGGCCGCCGCCCAGGCGCAGGTGCTGGCGGAAATTGACGGGGCCACCGCTGCCCTCGAGGCCGCGACCCGGCAAATCCCGGGCCGGCTCCCGGTGCGCGACGAGCTCCAAAAGCAGGTCGCACTCACCGAGGCCCGTCTCCAAGCCGGCGCGGCGGACCAGCTCGAGGTGCTCACCGCGCGGCTCGAGCTGGCCGCCGAGGAACAGGCCCTCGCCGACCTCACGATCCAGGCCGACCAGGCCGCGGGCCAGTTGGAAGACGCCCTGCAAATTTCCCTCGCGCGCCCCGATGCTCTCGCTCCGGCGGAGCGCGTGCCGGCCCTCACCGTTTCCAAAAAATCGCCATGAACAAAGTCATTCCCAGCCTCCTGGCCGGCCTCATCCTCGGTGGCGGGGCGACCTGGCTCGCCCTCAAGCACCCCGTCACCGAAACGCCGCCCCCGCCGCCCGACACCGCGCCGAAGATCGAGGCGGCCAAACTTCCGGCCCAGTTCACCACCAAGCTGCCCGTGTCCACCCTGCTCACCGCCGAGGTGAAGGCCTATGGCCGCGTGCTTGACCCCGCGCCGCTCATTGCGACGGCCTCCGACCTCAGGGTCGCCCTGGTCGCGGCCACCGCATCCGAAAAGGAGTTTGCGCGCACGAAGGCGCTGCACGACAACGGCGAAAACGCCACCCTCCAGGCCGTGGAAACCGCCGAGGCCGCGATGCTCCGCGACGACGCGTTGCGCGACGCCGCGCGTGCCAAGCTGGCCACCGCGTGGGGCCGCCCGCTCGTCGAGCGGGCGGATTTCCCCGAGCTGGTCCACGCGCTCACGCAGGGCGAGGTGGCGCTGGTGCGCCTTGACCTGCTGCCCGGCGATGCGCCGGAAAAAATGCCCGCCACCGCGCAGGTCGGCCCGCTGCTGAGCGACGCGTCCCCCCACGACGCCGAGATGCTTGGTGCCGCGCCCGCCGTGGACGCGCAGACCCAGGGCGTCAGCTACCTCGCGCTCTGGCGGGGCGCGCCGCTGCCGCCCGGCACGGCGTTGCGTGCGACGCTCGCGACGGGGGCCGAGCCGGTGAAAGTCATGGTGGTCCCGGGCAGCGCGCTCGTGCGCAACGAGGGCGGGGTGCAGCTTTATGTGAAGACGCCCGACGGCGGCTACGAGCGCCGCCTCGTCGAGGTCGTGCGCAACCTGCCGGACGGCGTCGCGCTGGCCGGGACCGTGGTGGATGAGAACGACAAGGTCGTCGTGACGGGCGCGCAGCAGTTGCTCGCCAACGAGATCCTCAGCGCGCTCGGCGGCGAACCCTGACCGCGATGCTCCAGGCCATCGTCCAGTTCTCGCTGCGCTTTCGCGGCATCGTCGTCGCCCTCGCGTGCCTGCTGCTCGGCTACGGGATCTATGTCTATTCGCGGGCCAAGCTCGATGTGTTTCCCAATTTCGTGCCGCCCGAGGTCGTCGTGCAGACCGAGTGCCCCGGCCTGACGGCCGAACAGGTGGAGACCCTGGTCACCCGCCCGGTCGAAAGCGCGCTCAACGGCCTCGGCCATCAGGAATCGCTGCGCTCTGATTCCATCCAGGGCCTCTCGGTTATCACCATCGTTTTCAAGGAGGGCACGGACATCCTTCAGGCCCGCCAGATGCTCGCGGAAAAACTCGGCGAGACCGCCGGGGGGCTGCCGGCGGGGGTGAAGGATCCGAAGATGGAGTCGCTCACCTCGGCGACCATGGATCTCCTGAAGATTGGCATCGTCAGCGACAAACTCACCCCGATGGAACTGCGGACGTTTGCCGACTGGACCCTCAAACCGCGCCTGCTGGCAGTGTCCGGCGTGGCCCAATGCAGCATTTTCGGGGGCGAGATCCGGCAGTGGCAGGTGCAGGTGCACCCCGATCTGCTCGTGGCGCACAACGTCGCACTGACTGACGTGCTCGCCGCCGCGCGGCTCGCCAGCGGCGTCCGCGGGGCGGGCTTCATTGACACCCCCAACCAGCGCATGGTGATCCAAACCGACGGGCAGACGCTGACCCTCGAGGCGCTGGGCAACATTGTCCTCGCCACTGGCGCGGGGGTCGTGCCGGTGCGGTTGCGCGACGTGGCGACCGTGGAGCAGGGAGCCGAGCCGAAGTTTGGCGACACGCTCATCATGGGCCGCTCCGGCGTGCTCCTGACGATGCTCAGCCAGTACGGTTCCAACACCATGGACGTGACCAAGGGCCTGGAGGCCGCGCTGGACGACCTGAAGCCGGTGTTCGCCCGTGAAGGCATCACCCTTTATCCCGCCCTGCACCGGCCGGCGACGTTCATCGAATCGTCGCTGGCCAACATTGAGCATTCCCTCCTGGTGGGCGCAGGGCTCGTGGCCGTGGTGCTCGTGTTGTTTCTGGGCAATTTCCGCACGGCGCTGATCTCGCTCACGGCGATCCCGCTTTCACTCTTCACCGCGATCACCGTGCTCGACCGGCTCGGAGTCACGCTCAACACCATCACGCTGGGTGGCCTGGCGATTGCGCTCGGCGAGGTGGTGGATGACTCGATCATTGACGTGGAGAACATCCTGCGCCGACTGCGGGAAAACCGGAGCCTCGCCCGGCCCAAGTCGGTGGTCGCCGTCATCCTCGCCGCCTCCCTCGAAGTGCGCAAAGCCGTCGTCTATGCGACCTTCATCGTCGCGCTCGTCTTCCTGCCCGTGCTCACGCTCACGGGTTTGTCGGGCAGCTTTTTCGCCCCGCTCGCGCAATGTTACATCCTGGCGATCATGACCTCGCTGCTGGTCGCGCTGACGGTGACGCCCGCCCTGACGCTGATTTTCTTCGCCCAAGGCGCGCGCGAGGCCGAGACGCCGTGGCTGCAACGCCAGTTGCGCGCCGGCTATGAAAAAATCCTGCGCGGGGTGAACACGATGCCTTGGACGGTGGTCCTCATCGTGTTCGCCCTGTGCGGACTGGCGCTGTCCAAGCTGTATTACCTCGGCGGCGATTTGCTGCCGGAATTCCGCGAGGGCCATTTCGTGCTGACGGTGAACACCGCACCCGGCGACTCGCTGGAGGAAACGCTCCGCATCGGCAAGCAAGTCTCCGACGGGTTGGCCAAAATCGAGGGCGTCGTCACCTACGAGCAACAGGTGGGCCGCGCCGAGAAAGGCGAGGATCCGTTTGGCCCGGACAAGAGCGAGTTTCACGTCGAGCTGGCACCCCACCTCTCCGGCCGACGGCAGGCCGAGATCGAGGAGCAGATCCATTCCCTCCTGGACAGCATCCCCGGCATCCAGCAGGAGGTCCTGACCTTTCTGGGCGACCGCATCCACGAAACCGTCTCGGGTGGCGACAAGCTGCCGGTGGTCGTGAACATCTTCGGCCCGGACCTGGATGCGCTGGACAAATTTGCCGACGACGTGAAGTCGGTGCTCACCGATCTCAAGGGCCAGGACGTCAATGCCAACCCCACCGCCGGCATCCCTCGGATCGGCGTCCGCCTGCGCTCCGACCGGCTGACCGAGCTGGGCTTCCGCCCGGTGGAGGTGCTGGAGGCGGTGCAGGCCGCCTACGAGGGCGAGACCGTGGCGCAGATTTTCCGGGACAGCCAGACGACGGATGTCGCGGTGATCCTCGACACCGCCAGCCGGCGCAACCCGGAAGAGGTGGGTCGGCTGTTGCTCATGAGCGCCACCGGCCAGCGGGTGGCGCTGGGCCAAGTGGCCGATGTGTATCTCGACAGCGGCCGCGCCATCATCTCGCACGAAGGTGCGCAACGGCTGAAGAAGGTGTCCTGCAGCCCTCCCGCCGGGATGGATGTGCAGACCTTTGTGGCGGGCATGCGCGAGGCGCTGGACAAGAAGGTCAAGTTGCCGGCCGGCATGCATTTCGAGTTCACCGGCACGGCGCAGGCCGACGAGGCGGCGTCGCGCGAGTTGTGGTGGCACAGCGGCATCGCGGCCATCGGCATCCTGATGCTGCTCTCGGTTGTGCTCGGCCACTGGCGCAACGTGGTGCTGGTGGTCATCAACCTGCCTCTGGCGCTGGCCGGCGGCGTGCTGGCGGTGTTTGTCGCCAAACTGTTCGGCGCGGGTGATCTCTCAATGGGCGTGCGGGTGGGCTTCGTGACGCTGTTCGGCATCACGACGCGCAACGCCGTGATGATGATCTCCCACTACGAGCATCTCGTGACCGAGGAGGGCCGGTCGTGGAATTTGGAGACCTCCATCCACGGCGCTTCCGAACGGCTCATCCCCATCCTGATGACGGCGCTGGTCACCGCGCTCGGCCTGCTGCCCCTGGCGCTCGGCAGCGGCGAGGCGGGCCGGGAGATCGAGGGCCCGATGGCCCAGGTGATCTTGGGCGGGCTGATCAGCTCGACGATCCTGAACCTTCTGGTGCTCCCCACCCTCGCCCTGCGCTGGGCAAAATGGCGCACGCCGGCGACAGCCTGAAGGGTCCGCCGGTCCGGGTTCTGATTTTGCGTATAAGCGGAAATGGTCTCGTCAGCCCGGACCAGACAACCCTTGCCAAGCCGGCGGAGAGGTTCCAGAATCAGGGTAACAACCCCCTCACCCCATGCGCTTCGCCTTTCCCCTGGTGGCCGGCCTTATCGCCACCGTCCACGTGCTCACCGCCCAGCCGGTCTCCTCCCGCGCGAAGATAAACTTCGACGCCGGCTGGCGGTTCACCCGCAACGATCCGACCGAAGTGGGCGAGAGCCTGCGCTACGCTCCCACCCGCGAGATTCTGCTGGCCGGAGCCACGAGCCCTGAACTCGTCGTGAAGGCCGACCCCGCCGCCGCCTTGGGGACGAATATCCCCTACACCCAGCCCGGGTTCAACGACACGGCTTGGCGCACGCTGGATCTGCCGCACGACTGGGGCATCGAAACCGATTTTTCAATGGCCAATCGTGATGCCGGCACCGGCAAGCTCGCCTGGGTCGGCGCAGCCTGGTATCGTAAGACCTTCCGCCTCCCCGCCGGCTTCGCCGGTCAGCATGTCTATCTCGATGTGGACGGGGCGATGGCCTACGCCAACATCTGGCTGAACGGCCATTACGCCGGTGGCTGGCCCTATGGCTATTCCTCGTTCCAGGTTGACCTGACACCCTACCTCAAGGCCGACGGCGACAACGTGATCGCCATCCGTCTCAATGACCCGCCCAATTCCTCGCGCTGGTATCCCGGCGGCGGCCTTTACCGCAATGTCTGGCTGGAGGCCGCAGGCGAGGTCCATGTCGCCCATTGGGGCGTCTACATCACCACCCCTGAAATCTCCCCCACATCGGCAACGGTGAGTGTAAGGGTGGGGGTGGACAACCTGGCCTCAACCGGCACGACTGCCACCGTGCGCACCCAGATTTTCGCGGAGGACGCCAGCGGTCAAATCGCAGGAAGGGCCCTCGCCACCAGCGGCGAACAGACCGTTACCCTCGACCCGAATGGCACCCAGACCGCCGCGCTGACCGCCACGGTGACCAGTCCGAAGCTGTGGGGGCTCAAGACTCCGAACCTCTATGCCGCCGTCACCACGGTGACCCAAAATGGCCGCGAGGTGGACCAAGTGACCAATAGTTTCGGCATCCGCGCGATCAAGTTCGACCCCAACGCCGGCTTTTTCCTGAACGGGGAGCATATCCGCCTCAACGGCGTTTGCGACCACTCGGATCTTGGGCCGCTGGGCTCCGCCATCAATGTCCGGGGCTTGCAGCGGCAGATCGAACTGCTCCAGGCCATGGGCGGCAACGCCATCCGCACGAGCCACAACCCGCCGTCACCCGAGCTGCTGGATTTGTGCGACCGCATGGGGATGCTGGTGATGGACGAAACCTTTGACTGCTGGCAGAAAGCCAAGGGGGACAACCAGGGCTACAACATCCTCTATGCCGACTGGCATGAAAAGGACACCCGGATGCTCGTGCGCCGTGACCGCGACCACCCGTCGGTGATCCTCTGGAGCGTAGGCAACGAGATTCCGGAACAGGGCACGCCCCGGGGCAATGAAATCCTGGCCGAGCTGACCAAGATCGCCCACGAGGAGGATCCCACGCGCCCAACCACCACGGCCAACAACGGCGGCGGGTTCACCGGGTTCTCGCCGGCGGAATATGCCTACGGCTTCAACTACAAGCCCACCCAGTACACCGGCTACCACAGCCGCAACCCTGCCACCTTCATTTTCGGCAGCGAGACGGCCTCGACGGTGAGCAGCTACGGCTTTTACCTCTATCCCGTCTCGAATACCAAGGGCGCGGGCGATGCCAAGGGTCAGGTGAGTTCCTATGACCTTTACGCCCCGCCCTGGGCGCAGACTCCCGACACCGAGTTCAAGGGCCAGGATCAAAACCCGGAGGTCGGTGGCGAGTTTGTCTGGACCGGCTTCGATTATCTCGGCGAGCCCACGGGCTCCACCGGCCAGAATCCCAGCGACCACTCCCGCAGTTCCTACTTTGGCATCATGGATTTGATGGGGTTCAAGAAAGACCGGTTCTACCTCTATCAGGCGCACTGGCGGCCCGACCTCCCGATGGCCCACCTCGTCCCTCAGAATTGGAACTGGCCGGACCGCGTCGGCCAAGTCACCCCGGTGCATATTTACACCTCGGGCGACGAGGCGGAGCTCTTCCTCAACGGCCAGTCGCTCGGCCGCAAGATGAAGGGCCCGCTTGAATACCGCATCCGGTTCGACGACGTGGTCTACCAGCCCGGCGAGCTCAAAGTGGTGGCCTACAAGCACGGCGCCCATTGGGCCGAGGACACCATGAAGACAACCGGGGCGGCCGCCAACGTGACCCTCACGCCTGATCGCGCGTCCATCCAGGCCGACGGCCAGGACCTCTCCTATGTCACCGTGAAAGTCACGGACAAGGACGGTCTCATGGTTCCGACCGCCGCGAACCGGGTCAAATTCGAGCTCACCGGCCCCGGGGAGATTGTCGCCGTCGGCAACGGCGATGCCACCAGCTTCCTCTCCTTCAAAGGCAGCGAGATGGACGCTTTTTACGGTCTGGCGCTTGTCGTCGTGCGCTCCAAGTCCGGCACCCCCGGCGCCATGACGCTCACCGCCAAGTCCGACGGCCTGACAACCGCGTCGGTCGCCCTCTCCAGCCGGTAAGCACGGGACCACACCCACCGACATGAAAAAGTCCGCCCGCGCCGCTGTGGTTACGGCTGTACTCATCCCCCTGGGTTTGCTGGCCTGCTTCAATATTGACGGCACCACACTGTCGGGCAGCTCCCGATGGGCGGGCGGGCGGAGCCCGGCGGCGCAGTTAAGGACAGCGATGACGGACCAACCGTGGAATGCCTTTATGCGGCTCCAGGGATTTGCCCGGGCGACTCATGGGGCGATTTTGAACCCAGGTGCCTCGTCTCCAGATGAACTGAAGGCAGTTGAAGCAGTGGTCGCGGGCGATTACGACACGGGCATCGCCACATTGGAACAATTGGAGGCGCAGCATCCGGGAAGTTATAGTGTCGCGGCCAACCTCGGCACCACCTACGAACTCAAGGGCGACAATCAAAGGGCTCTGCAATGGATTACGGAAGATATCCGGCGAAACCCAGCTTCTCATGACGGCACCGAATGGTTGCACCAACGCATTCTGGAAGTGAAACTCCTGCTTGCGCAGGACCCCGCCTGGTTGCAACGCCATCGGGTTCTCGAACTGGACGAGCAGCAGATTGATGTCCCGACTTATCGGTATCAGTTAGACGGGCACGCCTATTCCGTCGAAGACATCCGCCTCGCCCTCCACCACCAGTTGATGGAAAGGATGTTGTTTGTGAAACCAGCGGATGCGGTCGTGGCCGATCTGCTTTTCACCTACGGACTGGTGGAAGCCCACCGGGACGTCGTGGAGTCCGCCCTTGAATTGGACGAGCTGGCGAAGGAATACGGATTCGCCTCGGCCGAGGTGATCGCGGCCCAGGAAGAAAGCTACCAACGGGCGCTATTCAGGCGCACCATGCACGCTTGGATGCTTGGGGTCGGAGCGGTGGGCGTATTCGTCGTGGGCTTGTATTTTTGCTACCGGAGAAAATGGTTCTTCCTGAGCCGCGCGGCCTATTGGGATCACGTCATCCGGACGAGGTGAAGATCCGCTGTCCTGTCGGAGAAGCATCGGCGAGGTGGTGGCGGCGGCGCGCAGGTGGAGGCGTCCTACCGGGAAAGTAACATGGCGATCGTCTGGAGAGATCCCAGCCCCTTGCGCCTTGGCGACTTGCCCGGATCAATCTTCGGTTCGGCTGGCCAAGGTTTGATCCGTGTCAATCCGTGCAATCCGTGGCTAAATTTCGCCATGGGATACCCCGGACCTATTTCGCGATCGCAAACGGCGGCTGGGTGGAGCGGGCGAGGGCCGCGTGGGCCTTGGCCACCTCGATATACTTCTCCGCCCAGGGTTTCAGACCGCGCTGCTCGGCCTCCGTGAGTGGGCGGACGACTTTGGCTGGCGAGCCATAGACCATCGAGCCTGGCGGGCAGGTGAAGCGCTGGGGCACGAGCGCGTTGGCGCCCACGATGCTGCGCGCCCCGATGTTGGCGCCGTCGAGCACGGTCGCGCCCATCCCGACCAGGCACTCGTCACCGATGGTGCAGGCGTGGATGATCGCTGAGTGGCCGATGGTGCACCACGCGCCGATCACCGCGTCGATCCCGTCCGCCAGATGGACCACCGCCTTGTCCTGGATGTTGCTGCCCTCGCCGACGATGATGCGGGCGATGTCGCCACGCAGCACCGCGCCATAAAATACGCTGGAACGCGCGCCCAGGGTCACATCCCCGACCACCGTCGCGTTGGGCGCGACGAACATCGCCCGCGCGGTGGACGGGGCCGTGCCGAGATGGCGGTTCAGGAGCTGCTGGACGGGAGGGGTGTTGTCCATGGGGCGGGAAGGGGAGCCATTGCTTATTGGCTATTGGTTAATGCTTATTGGGGAATTTACGGAGCCATCCAGCCGGTAAATCAATTTACGGGATTCTGGGCGAAAATTCCGAGGGGTCCCCCCAAGCTGCGACCCGAGCCATTTGGGGTCAATGGAGTTTTGAGGAAAATCGCTCAATCCAGCTGCCTCACGCTGTTCCACGGGCATGCCACTTGGCTACCGCTCAGACCAATACCCCAATAAGCGTTAACCAATCACCAATAAGAAATCGCGCCGCGCCGGGCGCGGCGCGTCACGCCGCCACCACGGCGAGCGACTTCTGCGCCTCGCGGGTGGACTCGACCACGTGGTCCACCAGTCCGTAATCCTTGGCCTCGTGCGCGCTCATGTAGTAGTCGCGGTCAGAATCCTTCTCGACCTGCTCGGGGGTCTTGCCCGTATGGCGGGAGATGGCGCCGTTGAGCGTCTGGCGCCAGCGCAGGATCTCCCGCGCGGCGATGGCGATGTCGGAGGCCTGGCCGCCCGCGCCGCCGCTGGGCTGGTGCAGCATCACGCGGCAGTTGGGCAGCGCGAACCGCTTGCCCTTGGTGCCCGCCGCCAGCAGCACCGTCGCCATGCTGGCCGCCTGGCCGATGCAGTAGGTGACGATGTCGCACTGGAGAAAGTTCATTGTGTCGTAGATCGCCATGCCACCGGTCACAATGCCACCGGGCGAATTGATGTAGATGTGGATGTCCTTTTTCGCATCCTCCATCTGGAGGTAGAGCATCTGCGCGATCACGAGGTTGGCCACCATGTCGTCGATCGGCGAGCCGAGGAACACGATCCGGTCCTTGAGCAGGCGGCTGAACACATCCCAGCTCTTCTCACCGCGGCCGGTGTTCTCATAAACGGTGGGCATGTAGTAGCTCATGGGCGGAGGGAGGGCGTGGTTGGGAGGGCGGAACGGGCGCTCAGGCCGGGGGCTTGGGCGCGACTTCCTGCACCGTAGCCTTGGACACCAACAAATCAAGGGCCTTGTCGAAAAGGATGGACAACTGCGCCGCCTGCCCGCGGCCGCGGTCCTTGGACAAATCCTTCGCCAGCTTCTCCGGGCGCACCCCCGCCGCGACCGCCTCCTGGTAGAGAAAAGTGTTCATGTCATCCTCAGTCACAGTGAGCTTTTCCTGTGTGGCCACCGAGGTGAGGAGGAAACGGTTCCGCACCTGGCTGGCGGCGGTCTTGCGCGCCCCTTCGTAGATCTCCTTCTTGTCCTTCTCAAATTGGTCGGCCGGCACGCCGCGCCGCATGTTCTGCTCGATGAAATTGCGGAGCACGCCCTGCGTCTCCTCCTCGACGAGGCTGTCCGGCACCGGGAACTCCCCCGCGCGCTCGGCCAGCTGCCGCAGCACCTGGCTGCGCTGCGCCCGGTGGTTTTCCTGCGCCCGACGGAGCTTGAGCTGGTTGCGGACGTTGGTTTTGAGCGTGTCGAGGCTGTCGGCCTGGTGGGCCTGGAGAAACGCCTCGTCGAGCGGGGGCAGCGCGCGTTCGCGCACCTCCTGCACCTCGACCGCATAGGTCGCGACCAGCCCGGCCAGTGCGGGCACCGCCGGAAACTCGACCGGAAACGTGATGGTCACCTCGCGCTTGTCGCCGGCCGCAAGGCCGCCGATCTGCTTGCCCAGCCCGGGGATCACGCCTTCGTTCGCCCCCTCGACTTCCTCCCACGTCTGCGGGACTTGGCCGTAAATCCGGTTATCGGGCGCGATCTCCAAGATCGGCCGGTCCCCCACCCGGCCTTCGAAGGCGAGCTTTACATAGTCGCCCTTGGCGGACGCGCGGGTTACCACCTTGAAATCGGCTTTCTCGGCCCGGAGGGCGTTAATCATCGCGTCCACCTCGGCCTCCGTGGCCTCGGCCGGGAGCACTTCGGTGATAAGGCCCGCCAGCTCCGGCAGCTTGAACTCCGGGCGGATGTCCACCGTGATCGTGATGGTGGCAGCCGCACCCGGCGCGATCACGCCCTCCTCGGCGTTGGTGATGTGCACGACATCGAGCTTGGCCTGGGCGTTGCCCTCGCGGTAGGCCTTGGCCAGTACCTTCTGCTTGAACTCCTCGGCGATTTCCTTGGCGAAACGCTTCGCGACCATGGCCGCCGGGGCCTTGCCGGGCCGGAAGCCGGGCAGCCGGGCCATCCGGGAAAACTCGGCCACCACCACTTGGTGCTCGGAGTCCACCTCGGCGGGATCGAGGGTGACGACCAGGCTCTTGCGGGTGGGTGAGATGTCTTTGATTTCGAGGTTCACAACAGGGTCGGAGTTGACAGGGAGGGTTGGATGGAAGGGTCAGGCTAAATGCCGCGCCGCCCGACGGTCAATGATGGATTCCACTCGTTCCCCGGCGACAACCGGTTGACCCCACCGCCGCACCCGTCGCCCTGCCCGCGCCTACGATGTCAACTATTAGTTGACATTGTAGGCAGGTAAGGCGGATGGAGGCTGGCGTCATGGGGAGGGCGGCGATCTGGGTCGTCTTGACCTCGCCGGAAGTTGGGGATGCCCGCAACTTCTTCTGCGCGCTTGCGCGCCGCGGGCCGCCGGCGTTTCGTGGCGGCGTCGTGCCCAGCCTCACCCAACTGCTCGCCGCGCATCCTGTCGTGCTTCTGCTCGACTCAGCCTCGGCGCGCGTGCAAGTCGCCCTGTGGCCGGACGCCGGCGCGGCCCCGCTCTGGCGCGCCCGCGACGACGAGGCCGGCACCGGTCTTTTCGTCTGCGCGGAGGAGCTGCTGGCCGCTGGCGGGCGGCAGATCGCCGACGTAAAGGCCTTTGTGTTCTGCGAGGGCCCGGGCTCCGTGCTCGGGGTGCGCAGCGCCGCGATGGCGCTACGGGTCTGGCAGGTGCTCAACCCCGCCCCCGTATTCGCCTACCAGAGCCTCGCCCTCGTCGCCCACGCGCTCGGGGACCCGGCCGCAACGGTGATCGCCGACGCGCGCCGCGACTCCTGGCACGTGGCGCGGCCCGGGGCCCCGCTTCACCGGGTGCCCACCGCAGAGCTCGCCGACAACCTCGTGATGCCGGAGCATTTCCGGCACTGGACCTCCCTGCCCGGCCACGTCCGCCGCACCCCCTATGACCTCGCGGCGCTGCTCCCGCGCGTGGCTGACGTGGACCTCTTTCACCTCACCGATGCTCCCGATGCCTTTCTGCATGAGGAGCCGGCCTACGCGACCTGGACGCCGCAGGTGCATCAGAAGCCGGAAGGTGGAAAGCAGAATTCAGATGTCAGAGGTCAGACGTCAGAAGGAGGAGGAAACAAGACTAAGACCGGCGAAAAACCGGAAAGGGCATCGGCGAGCAACGCCCCTACAGGAGCGGGACCATGAGTGCCGGCGACCGAGCCTCCGCCCGCTGCTGGGCCGACGTGGATCTCGCCGCGCTCGAGCGCAACGTGCGCCTCATTCGCGCCTCGCTGCCGGCCGGGATGAGCTATGTCGCCGTGGTGAAGGCCGACGCCTACGGGCACGGCCTGCCCCAGATCGCCGGGCGCCTGGTGCATGCGGGCGTGGACCTGTTCGGGGTTGCCACCCTCGCCGAGGCGCTCGCGTTGCGCGAGACCGGCACCGACTG
This sequence comes from uncultured Opitutaceae bacterium, assembly GCA_903929355.1. GTDB lineage: Bacteria > Verrucomicrobiota > Verrucomicrobiia > Opitutales > Opitutaceae > CAIYUN01. Next base: position 25,004 of record CAIYUN010000017.1, on the reverse strand, counting down.
GCCCGTGCTGCTCCTCAGCCCGCTGCTGCCCGGCGAGGACCGCCGCGCCGCCGAGCATGGCTTTGCCGCCACCGTGTCGTCTCCTGGCGAAGTGGACCGGCTCGATGCCGCCGGCGTGGCCACCGGCCAGCCCGTCACGGTCCACCTCAAAATCGACACCGGCATGGGCCGGCTGGGCGTCTGGCACGAGGAGGCGCCCGCGCTGTGGGAAAAAATCACCCGCGCACCCCGGCTGCGGCTGGCGGGGGTGTTCACCCATTTCGCCAGCCCCGACGAGGACGCCGCCTTCACCACCGAGCAGCGCCGCCGGTTTCTCGCCGCGCTCGCGCGCTGCCCCGGCCTCGACCCCGCCCGCCTGCTGGTCCACGCCGACAACAGTGCCGGGCTGGAGACCTTTGCGGGTGACGGCCCGTTCAACGCCGTGCGCGTCGGGCTGCTGCAGTTCGGGGTTCTGCCGCACCCAGGCTCCCTGCTCGTCGCGGTGCGCACCGAGCCGGTGCTGGCCTTCCGCGCGCGCGTGGGACTGGTGAAACGCCTGCCCGCAGGTGCCACGGTGAGCTACGGCCGCACGCACACGCTGCGGCGCGACTCCCTCGTGGCCGTGCTCACCGCCGGCTACGGCGATGGTGTCCCGCGGGCCGCCAGCAACCGCGCCCAGGTGCTCGTGCGCGGCCGGCGCTGCCCCGTGCTCGGCCGCGTGACCATGGACCAGACGGTCATCGACGTGACCGATGCCCCCGGTGTGGCCGTCAACGACGAGGCCGTGCTCGTGGGCCGGCAGGATGGGGCGGAGATTTCGCTCGCCGAGTTCAGCCAGTGGGCCGGCACCATCCCCTGGGACACCCTCTGCGCGATCACCAAGCGCGTCCCACGTTTTTACCAAAGCGGCCTGGGTCTGTGAGCGAGGGCCGACCATTCCTCTGCCGAGGCAGGAGCCTGCCTTACCCCTGTGGATCCGTGTCATCCGTGGTTAAAACTCTGCCCCATCCGTTCCTGATATCCTGATTTCCAAATTAAATTCGAATCTGGAACTCAGGAACTCAGGCTGGACCAAACTTTCTGCCTTGGTCCTCCCTCCGTCCCCCTCCCCTTCTGTGTCCTCGGATTGTTCCCTCCGTGCGCCCCGTGTCCTGCGTGTTAAAACTCCGGTTCATGGCTTCATGGCTTCTGAATAGATCCGTGTTCATCCGTGTAATCCGTGGTTAACTCCGGTTGCTCGGTTCGGTCGGGGCGAGCGCGCCGGGGGCGTCGCGTTCCACCTGAACCAGGCTCCGGCCGCTTGCATTGGCCCGACCTTCAGTTATATTTCTGCCATGTCGGCCACCCCTTCCAATCCGGCACCGGAGACCGTCGCGCAGCTCCCGTTTGACCTAAAGCCCGGCGAGGCTTGGGAGCCGCTCCCCGACGCTGAATTTGATGCCCCCGCCGCGCGCCATCTGCTCCGCCGCGCCGGCTGGACCGCCAAGCCCCCCGAGGTTGACCGGTTGCTGAAAGATGGTCTTGCCGCCAGCCTCGACCGGCTCTTTCCCTCCAAGGCCCCCCCTTTTCCCGCCCCCCGCTCCCTTGCCACGCTTGAGGCCAAGACCGCCGGTCTCCAAGCCCAACTCGTCGCGAACCGGGCGGGGGGCGCTGGCGTCGCCGCCGCCAGCTCCGCGGCCGCCGCCAACCCGCAGGAGATCCAGCAACGACAGATCCGGAACCAGATCAACGTCGCCACCAACCAGGCCGAGCAGGACCTCACGGTGCATTGGCTCGAGTTTGCCGGCCGGCCGGAGAATGCCGTGACGGAAAAATGGACCCTGTTCCTCAGCGACATCTTCGTGGTCAGCCAGGAAAAGGTCAAAAATCCGGCCCTCATCCTCGCGCATCAGGATTTGCTCCGCACCGGGGGGTTCGGCAGCGCGCCCACGCTGGCCAAGGCGGTCTCACGTTCGCCAGCCATGGTCATGTATCTCGACCTGCAGCAGAGCCTGCGCACCGCGCCCAACGAGAACTTCGCCCGCGAGCTGTTTGAGCTCTTCCTGCTCGGCGAGGGCAACTACACCGAGCAGGACATCAAGGAGTCGGCGCGGGCCTTCACCGGGTACCGGCAGAACGGGGGCGTGTTCCGCTTCGCACCGGGCCAGCACGACCCGACACCCAAGACCATCTTCGGCCGCACGGGCAGCTTCGCCGGAGACGATGTCATCGATCTCGCCTACGCCCAACCCGCCGCCGGCCGGTATATGGCGCACAAACTCGCCCGCTTCTACCTGACCGACGACCCGCTGCCCAAGGAGCAACTCGCCGCCTTGGGCGACTGGTGGCGCACGACCGCCAACTACGATCTGCGCCGGGTCGCGCAGCGTTTCTTCGGCAGCCGGCTGTTTTTCGACCCCGCCTTTCGCGGCGCCTACATCAAGAGCCCGGTCCAATACCTACTCGGCCTCGTGGAGGACCTCAACCTCGATGTCGCGCCGATCCCGCGCCGCACGATCGCCCCGCTCCGCCTCATGGACCAGATCCCCTTCCGCCCGCCCAACGTGCGCGGCTGGGTGGGCGGCCGCAACTGGATCAACTCGGGCACCCTGGCCGCGCGCCGCCAGGCGGTCGAGACGCTTTTCGCCCCGCTCATCGAGGCCAACCTCAACGCCGACGAGATCGCCGCCCTCGACGAGGCCCGCGCCGAGGGCCGCACCCATTTCAATTTCACCCCCGACCGCCTCGCCGAGCTGGCCGATCTGCCGCCCGACACCGCCGCCAACTGGCTCATCGACGCCCTCCTGCCCATGCCGGTGGACGCCGCCTACCATGCCAGCGTCCGCGATTTCCTCGCCGAGGACCTTCCCGCCAACAACGCCCCCGGCGCGCGCCGCGGCGGCGCCAACCTCGCCGCCGCCGGCCCCGACCAGCGCCGCCTCCAGCGCCTGCGCAACACCATCATCACCCTCCTCCAGTCCCCTGAGTACCAGCTCTGCTAGTCCGCCCTCGTTCTCCTACTTGTTCCCCGAACCAAGTACTCAGAACCAAGCACCAAGAACGGAATCCCCCCATGAACACGCCCTTCACCACCCTTCCTGTCACCCGCCGCGAGTTTCTCCGCTGGGGCGGCCGCGGCGTCGGGCTCCTCGCCTTCAGCCGTTTCGCGCCCTCGTTCCTGGTTGAGTCCGCGCTCGCCGCCACGCAGGCGCCGGAGAAGGACCGCAGTATCCTCGTGCTCGTCCAGCTCGCCGGGGGCAATGACGGCCTGAACACCGTCATCCCCTACGAAGACGCCAATTACTACCGCCTGCGCCCGACCCTCGGCATCCCCAAGGCCCAGGTTGTGCCGGTCACCGACACGCTCGGCTTCAACCCCGGTTGTGCCGCGATGGCCTCCCTCTTCAAGGAGGGCCGGCTGGGCATCGTGCAGAATGTCGGCTATCCCAATCCCAACCACAGCCACTTCCGCTCCACCGAGATTTGGGAGACCGCCAGCGACAGCAACGCGAGCCTCGCCACCGGCTGGGTCGGCCGCTACCTCGACAACGCCTGCGCCGGCCAGCCGGCCAGCTCCACCGACGACCCCGTCGCGATCCACTCCACCGGCGAGACGCCGCAGTCCTTCGCGGCCGCCTCGGCCCATCCCACCTTCGGCCTCGGTTTGGGTGCCGCCGCCGGCAACCAGCGGCAGCAGCGCGAGAACCTCGCGTTGCTCCGGCAGCTCTCCCAGCAGGACCACCACGACGAGAATCCCAACGCGTCCTTCCTCAAGGCCACGCTCATGGACGCGCTGGTGACGGAGCAGAAGGTCCAGACCGTGCTCGGGGCCTACAAACCGGGATCGACCTATCCCGCCAGCCCGTTCGCCAACTCCCTCCGCAGCGTCGCCGCGCTCATCGCCTCCGGCCTCCCCACCCGCGTGTATTTTGTGCAACTAGGCGGTTTTGACAACCACCAGAACCAGCTCAACACCCACATCAACAACCTCCGCACTTTGTCCGAGGCTCTCGCCGCGTTCCAGCTGGACCTCGCGGCCAAAAAGCTCGACGGGCAGGTGCTCACGATGACGTTTTCCGAGTTCGGCCGCCGCCCGAGCGAAAACGCCAGTCGCGGAACCGACCACGGCACCGCCGCGCCGCTCTTCGTGATGGGTTCGAAGCTCAAGGGCACCCTGTTCGGCACGTCGCCCGTGCTCGCCAACCTCCCGAAAAACCAGGACATCACCTACAGCACCGATTTCCGCCAGATCTACGCCACGGTCCTCGACCGGTGGCTGAACAGCCCCGCCGACAAAATCCTCGGGCAGGCGTATCCGTCGCTGGGTTTCATTTGAACAGGCTCCCCATGGAAGACACGGAAGTGACGGAATCGTAGTTGGGACACGGAGACCGGAGTTTTTAACCACGGATGGACACTGATGAACACTAATGGCGGAATCGGATTTAACCACGGATGCTCCTCCGCCAAGGCTTCCTCCGTCGCTGAAGCTATGGAGGACAAGTCGGAAGACACAGTCGTAGGACACGGTTACACGACTGAGACGGATCTGGTTGCCCTCCGTACGCTCCGCGTCCTCCTCCGTTCTTGATTTCCTGATTTCCCCATCAAATCAGTGCCTGTAACTCAGGCGCTCCGGTCCTCATCCTGCGGCTGGTTCAGAAACCGATGGTCACGCCCAGCTCGAATATCCGGTTGTCACCGGGACGGATGCTTTGGAGCGCGCTCGCGGCGGCGGAGTTGGTGAGGGCGATGCTCTCCTGCTTCACCAGCCGGTAGCCGGCATTGAGCGAGGCCTGGCCAAGGAGGTGGAACGACAGGCCGACCATGAGCTGGTAGGCGAAGGCGTTTTCCTTGCCGGAGAAGCTCACCACATTGGTCGCGCCCTGGAAGACACTGAGGTGGTTGAGATCAATGCGCGCCATGCCCAGACCCGCCCCGAGGTAGGCCCCGAAACCATAATACGTGGGCAGGTCGTAGTAGCCGTTGACGAAGCCGGTGAACTGCCGGTAATCCCCCGAGGTGCTCGTGACGGGGCCGAGCGAGGTCGAGCCGCCCTCGAAGCCGCTCTTCAGCCACTGGAGCTCGGCCTCGGCGCGGATCGGGATGAAGGGGATCTTGTAGCCGATCGCTCCGCTGAGGCCGGTGTCGTTCTTGAGCGAACCCTTGAACGCGGTGGCGCTGCCCACCTTGAGGTCCTGCGGGCTGGAGTAGAGACCGGCGGCCTTGAAGTAAATACCGCTGGCGCGGGCGGGGAGAACGGCGGCAAACGCGGCCGCGAGGACGAAGGCGAGGAGGCGGAGGGAGTTTTTCATGGGGAAGGAAAACGGGGGTTTAAACCACGAATTACAGGAATTGGAAGCATGACTTTTCGAGCCGCCAGAATTGAACCACTAATGGACACTGATGGACACTAATTCGAAGGATCGGATTAGTGCAGATTAGTGTGCATTAGTGGTTACAGGTTTTTGCTTGGCCGGGTCAGTTTCCCGGACGCTTGCCTTCAGGCCTGCCTTGGCCCAGCCTTCCTTCACCCTCCCCATGCGTTACCTCCCCTGCCTGTTGCTCACTCTCGCCCTGGCCCGGGCCGCCGACCCGGCGTCCCCGGTGGCCACGCCCGCCGGCTCCCCGCTCTTCAACGGCAAGGATTTTGCCGGCTGGGAGTTTGTGACCGTCCCCGCGACCGACATCACGAAGGTCTGCCACTACACCGCCGACGGGGTCATCGCCTGCGCGGGCAAGCCGGTCGGCTTCCTCACCACCACCGCCACCTATAGCCAAGGCTATACCCTGCACGCCGAATGGCGCTGGCCGGTCGGCACCGCCGCAAACACCAACGGCGGCGTGCTCCTCCACATCAGTTCCGGCCCCAAGGACCGGGCCTGGCCGCTCAGTTTTCAGATCCAGACCAAGCTCAAGTTTGTCGGCGACGTGCTCCCGATGGCGGGCGCCCTCTGCGCCGAGCTGCCCAAACCGCCGCAGGCCGTGCCCACGGTCACCAAGCAAAAGACCGACAGCGAGAAACCCGTTGGCGAGTGGAACACCACCGACATCGTGGTCCGCGGCGACACCATCACGGTCACGATCAACGGCGTGGTGCAAAACACGGTAACCAAGTGTGTCCCGAGCACCGGCAAAGTGGGCTTCCAGTTTGAGGGTTTCCCCTTCGAGATGCGCAACATCACCCTCGCGCCGCTGCATTAAGGGCGGCCTGTCCGACAGCTCCGACCAATCGGACGGATGTAATGCTTGGTGTCGTCAAGCAACGCCCCTACAGGAATGCACCGCCGCGGCGAGTTGGGTCTCCGCCTCCGCCAGCGGGACTTTCCTCACGTCCTTGCTCGTCCGCGCCTTCAGCTCGATGATGCCTTCCTTCAGACCTTTGCCACCGATGGTCACGCGCAACGGGATCCCGATCAGGTCGGCGTCCTTGAACTTCACCCCGGGCCGCTCGGCCCGGTCGTCCACCAGCACGTCGGCCCCGGCGGCCTCCGCCGCCGCCGCCAGCCGCGTCGCCAGCTCCATCGCCTCCGGCAGTTGCGGGTCGAGCACGCAGACCAGCACTTGATACGGCGCGATGGCCCACGGCCAAACGATGCCGTCGGCATCATGGCTCTGCTCGATCACCGCCTGCATGGTCCGGCCGATGCCGATGCCATAGCAGCCCATCACCATCGGGTGCGACTGCTTCTGGTCGTCGGTGTAGGCCGCGCCGTATTTCTCCGAGTATTTGGTGCCGAGCTTGAAGATGTGCCCGACCTCGATGCCGCGCCGCACCTGCAGCGGCTGACCCGACAGCGGACACGGCTCACCCGGCCGCACGCGACGGAAGTCGCCAAATTTGGTGACCGCGAGGTCGCGCGCCACGTTCACATTCCGCAAATGGTGTCCATCCTGGTTCGCCCCCGTCACGCCGTTGCCGATCAGGCGGATGGCGTAATCGGCAAACACCCCCGCGAGCGCGCCGGCGTTTTTGATCGTCCCGCGCACCGCGCCGAGGCTGCCCGGCCGGGCGCCCATGACCGGCTCGATCTCCTCCGGCGTCGCCGGGCGGAACAGCGTGAACCCGAGCGACCCGAGCTTCGCCTCCTCCAGCTCGTCGCCGCCGCGCAGGATGACCACAAACGGCTTGCCGTCGCCCATGAAGACGAGGGTCTTAAACTGCTGGTCCGCGGGTACGGAATAGGGCGCGGCCTCCAACGCCGCGATGGTCACGATGCCGGGGGTGGGAAATAGCTCTGTCGCGCCGACGGGCGCCGCGTCGGCCAGGTCCTTCGGCACCAGGGCGCTGGTGGCCTTCTCGCGGTTGGCCGCGTAGCCGCTGGCCTCGCAGTAGATCACATCGTCGTCGCCGACCTCGGCGGGCACCATGAACTCGTGCGAGAAGCTGCCGCCCATCACGCCGGTGTCGGCCTCGACCGCGATGGCGTGCGCGCCGATGCGGCGGAAAAACGCCTCGTAGGCCGCCTTCATCCTCTGGTAGCTCACGATGGCGTGGGGGTCGTCCACGTCGAACGAGTAGGCGTCCATCATCACGAACTCCCGGGCGCGCATCAGGCCGTAGCGTGGGCGGATCTCGTTGCGAAACTTGGTCGCAATCTGGTAAAAGTTTTTCGGCAGGTCGCGGTAGCTGGTGATCTCGGCCTTCACCAGCGGGGTGATGACCTCCTCGTGGGTCGGCCCGAGGACAAACTCCGGCTCACGCGACGGGCGCTTGCCGTCGCCCGCGCTGTCGGCACGGAACATGATCTCGCGCGCCGCCGGCCAGCGCGGCCCGTGCTGCCAGTTCTCCACCGGGTGCAGGTGGGGCATCTCGAGCTCGATCCCGCCACCCCGCTCGATCTCCTCGCGGCAGATCTGCGTGATCTTCCGCATGACCCGCAGGCCGAGGGGCAGGTAGGTGTAGAGTCCGCCGGCCAGTTTGCGCACCAGGCCGGCACGCACGAGCAGCTTGTGGGAGGTGATGTCCGCGTCGGCGGGGCTCTCCTTGAGGGTCGGGATGAAGAATTGGGACCAGAGTTTCATGCAGCCGGTCAGCGAAGCCGGGGGGGCGGGTGTGGGCAACCGTATTGTGCGGACCAGCTGCCTGCCAAGCGGGCGGCTGGATGGCTTATTGCTTATTGGCTATCGCTTATTGGGTTATTTCGGAAGCAGCAGGAACACCGGGAGTCTGCGTTTGTATGCCGTCGAGTGGTGAAGCTCTCGTCGGCGGTGAGGGGGCCATAGTATTGCGCTCGCAGCAGATGGTGGATCGGGTATCGTCGTCCGACTCCTGCGATCTTATCCGAAGCCGGGGTTCGGAACTTGGCCACATAAGCGTTAACCAATAACCAATAAGAAATTTTCCCGCCCTCCATGAGAAAGCTGCGCCTGTCCAAAAACCGCACTCCCTGGCAGATGAAATGGATCGTGCTCGCGATCTTCCTCTTCATCGTGCCCTACACATGGCTGACGCTCAAGTATCGACGGCCTGGTCCGGCCTACGAGCCCTATGCCGAGGCCAAGGACCGGGCCAACACCACCCGCCTACTGACGGCCGGCTGGCAGCGCCTTGAGGCCCGCATTGACCGTCCGGATGACCCGAAGCACTGGCGCAGCGTCATCGACGCCACGGCCACAGTTTCCGAAACCATCCCTGGACTGCCCCCCGCCCTGGGGGACACGTTGGTGGAGGCGCCGCTGCTGCCCAAGGGCTATTCCACCATCACCGCCTCCGGGGAGGCGGGGGGACTGCTGCCCTACCCCGTGTTGTTCAACTGCACACTCCCTGATGTCAGGAAACAGCTCACCGGTGCGTTGCTATATGTACGGCCGGGCAGCCTCGTCCTTGTGCCTCAGTTCGAGCCAATTGAAGGCAACCTGCTCGCCCGGACCACCGAGAGCCTCGTGCTGCTCACCGTGCCCGCCGGCACCCTCAAGCCCGGCCGCTACCTTGTCATCCTCCCCGCCTCCGGCCGCTCGCAACAATGGCCGCTGGTGGTGCGGTGATGTGGAATAAGGCTGATGACTGAAGGTTGAGGGGTTGAAGGGTTGAAAGGTTGAGGGGCGAGGATGGGAAAAATTCTTTTTCTTCTAAGAAATCCCCGTTTCGCTTGTTATAGGGTTGAGCGTCATACGCCCGGTGCCCGCTCGCCATCAGACCTTCTCCTGTTTTTCCCGGGAAACAAACCCTCCCCTCATCCGTCACATCTCTGGCCTACGCCTCCTAGTTCCATGAAATTCCCCGTACTCTCCCTGGTCGCCCTCCTCCCCGCCGCGGTGTTCGCCGCCTCCGACTTCGAGCCCGCCGCCACCGCCACCAATCAACTGGGGATCGAGCTGTTTCGCCAGGTCGCAGTTACCTCGAATGGTGAAAACGTCCTGCTCTCACCCCTCTCCATCCAAAGCGCCCTGGCCATGACCTATGCCGGGGCCGGCGGCGACACCCGCGCCGAGATGGCCCGCGTGCTGCATTTCCCGGCCGACGACACGCCGCTGGCCGCGTCGTTTCACGCCTTTCTCGACGCCATGGATGTCGCCGTGAAAGCTTCCGAAGCCCGCACCCACGACGGCCGGAACATGAGCCCGCTGGAGTGGCATCTGGCGAACCGGCTCTTCGGCCAGACCGGGTATGCATTTCGCCCGTCCTTCCTTTCCCAGGTAAGTGACAGTTATGGGGCGCCGTTGGAGCTGGCGAATTTCAAGACCGCCGCCGAGCCGGCGCGGTTGCGGATCAACGGCTGGGTGGAGGAGCAGACCCACCAAAAAATCCGCGATCTCATTCCCCCCAATGGCTTGGACAGCAGCACGCGCCTGGTGCTGGTCAACGCCCTCTATTTCAAAAGTGCGTGGGAGTACTCCTTCCTCCCCACCCAGACCTCGAATCGTCCCTTCCTGGTGCATGGCACCACGACCACCAATCTGCCCACCATGCGCAAAAACGCGGCGTTGTTCGGCTACGCCAAACACGACGGCTATACGGCCGTGACGCTCCCCTATCTTGGCAGTGAGCTGCAGTTCCTCATCCTGCTGCCGGACAATCCGACCGGACTGGACGCCCTCGTCGCCATGGTCACCCCGGCACTGCTGAAGGATTGCGCCACGCTGACGGCGCCCACCCAGAAGGTAAATCTGTTCCTGCCAAAATTCCGCCTGGAACCACCAACCATGCCGCTCAAGACCGGGTTGCTCGCGCTCGGCCTTCACTCGGCCTTCGATTCTCCCCCGGGCTCCGCCAATTTTGACCGGATGGCCCCCCGCCAGCCGGACGGAAACCTCTCCATCGGCGCGGTCTTCCACAAAACTTTTCTCGCGCTGGATGAGAACGGCACCGAGGCCGCTGCGGCCACCGCCGTGGGCATGATGGGCGGAGCCCGGCCCCAACTCCCCCCTGCACCGCCCATCGACGTCCATGTCGACCACCCCTTCCTCTTCGCCATCCAGCACCGGGAAAGCGGCTTGTGCCTCTTCCTCGGCCGGGTGACCGACCCGCGGTGAGTGTGCCCCCAATCCATCGCCTGCAAGCAGGCTCCTACAAATCTGACATCCGACGGATCGGACGTACCCGACGAATCCGGCTGGCAAGCCCCACCCATCTGAACTCCAATAACACTGGCTTTCCCCTCTCCAGCCCCCATGAAATTCCAACCCGCCTCAAGCCGGCCAACGACGTTCGTCTTCGCCGCGCTGCTGCTGTCCGCCGCGTTCGTTCGCGGAGCGGACGCACCCGTGGCCACATCCCCCACCAACCAGCTCGGTTTGGGAGCGGGCCCCATCCCGGCCCAGCCGCTTGAGGCCGGACCGCTCGTCCAATGGTCCGCCTCAGCCGGCGGCAACAACCGTTATTTCCAGGCGGTTTGCGCTCCCAAAGGCATCAATTGGGCTGACGCGGAGGCCCTGGCGGTTGCCCATGGTGGCCACCTCGCGGCCATCACCTCGGCGGCGGAAAACAACTTTGTCTTCCACCTGATCGACGAACCGAAATTCTGGCAGAACACATCTTATGCCAGCCGCCCCAGCAGCATGGGCCCTTGGCTGGGTGGAGTCAAAAAGCCGAACTCAACGAAGGAGGGGGGAAGTTGGCAGTGGCTCGAGGGCAACGGCTCGTTCAACTACACTGCTTGGGTGCCCGGCCAGCCGGACAACGGCCGGGGCAGCGGGGGCGAGGATCGCGTGCATTTTATGGGCTCCGGCGCAAACCACCGCCAGCCAACTTGGAACGTCCTCGACCATGGGCAAACCACGCTCGGTTTTGTGGTGGAATTCCCCGCCGATGCTTCCACCGGCACCGGCGACCAGCCGTATCTCGCCGGCCAGACCGTGTATCCGGTGCCCACGCCGGCGACCACACGTCTGGTCGCCGTCCAAACCGCGCTCCTCGCGGTTGACGTTGCGCTCCAGAATGCCGTGGAGGCTGGCCCGGGTGGTTACCTCGAAAAATCCCGCGCCTCTATGAACGACGCTCTGGTTGCCATCGCCCGGTGTCTGGCGATAGCCCGGGCGGAAACCGACCCCGGCCCGATGCCCTCCAGCCCTTCAGCCCGCCTGATAGCACTCCAGAACCAGATTGGCGACCGGCTGGGGAAGGACCACTCTTATCTGAGGACCGCACCGAAGATCTCGCGGGCGCTTCATGAACTTCAAACTGCGGTGGCCCAACTGGAGCTGTTGCCGGCGGGTGACGAAGGCGGAGCCCGCAATCGCCTCGTCGGCCAACTGGAGCTGGTCCTGGCCAACCTTGGCGCCGGGATTGATGTCGCCAAAGTCCAGTCGGCGCCCGCCGTTCCCATCGTCGTGCGCGGACCAGATGGTTTGCCGACCGACCTCGCCCTTCTCTCGGCGGCTTACGGGGTGGACACCCGCCGGAAGGATCTCACTCTGCTCGTGACTGAAATGGTCGGTCCCCAGAGCATCGCCATGGTGGTGGGGAATGGCCCCCTCAAGGGCGATCCTGCGCCCAACGTCGTCAAGGACATCGTGATCAAATACCTTTACCGGGGTGAGATGAATGCGGTGAACGTCCGCGAAGGCGACCTCCTCAGCTACCAACTGCTGGTGATGTACGCCACCCACCCCTCCGGCTGAGTGGGACCAGGCTGCCGGGCAAGACCCGGGGTTTCCGCTCCGATCCCACCACCGCCGGCAGCCGCAGCAGCGGCCAAGCCAAGCACGAAGAACCAAGAACTCTTCCTCCAATCCCCCGCAACCTCTTACCCCCGGCGCGCGTCAATAGGGACGATGCCCGCCGGTCCCGCCGCTTTTTACATATTTCCGCGCAAGCCCCTTGCCAGCGCCATTCCGCCCCCTCTTAGTGTCCTGATGGCTTTCTTGCGCCTGAGCCGCCCCGCTCCGCCCCGCCTGTGCCGCAGCCTTCTGGCCGCCGGCCTGGCAGTCGCTTCGCTACTGCTGTGGCCCGCCCATGTCCAGGCACAACCGGCCGCCCCCGCCCCCGCTGACCCCTTCGCGAGCCCGGGCACCACCTTGGTCGCGGCCGCGACGCCGGCCGCACCCGCCGACCCGCTCACCGCCGCCCAGGACAAGTTCCGCCAGGGCGACTACGAGGGCGCACTTGCCGCCGCCGAGCAGGGCTGCACCGGCGATGTCTTCAACGAGGAATGGTGGCGCCTGCGCGGCCGGGCCCTGCTCACGCTCGGGCATTACGAGGACGCCCACACCCAGCTCGCCCGCGGCGTCCGGTATGTGCCCGAGAGCATCCGCCTCCTCCTGCTGCTGCGCGAGGCCTCCCTCGACACCGACCATGCCGACGGGGCCGAGGCCGCCATGCAGCAGATCAACAACATCCTCGGCAACCGCACGCGCACGGCGGTCGCCGACGCGGCTTTTCTCGTCTCCGTCGGCGAGGCCGCGCTCGTCATCGGCGCGGAGCCCAAGCTGGTGCTGGAAAACTTCCTCAAGCCCGGCCTCAACCACCAGCCGCCCCTGCGGGAGGCGGCGTTCGACATCGGCCAGCTCGCCCTCGACAAGCACGACTACGCCCTCGCCGCCCGCAACTTCAACGACGGCACCAAGCTCTACACCTCCGACCCGGACATGTATTGGGGCCTGGCGGCGGCGTATGAGGGCAGCGGCGACAGCGAGCCGTTCCTGACCAACGCCGCGCGCGCGCTCGACTTCAACCCCCGGCACATCCCCACCCTCCTCCTGCTCGCCGAACACCTGATCGACACCGAGGAGCACGCCCTCGCGCGCGACACCCTCCAAAAAATCCTCGCCATCAATCCACTGCAGCCCGACGCCCTCGCCCTGCTCGCCGTGCTCGCCGACCTCGAGAACCACCCCGACCAGGCCGCCGACCTCCGCACCAAGGCCCTCTCGACCTGGAAGGCCAACCCAAAGGTGGATTACACCATGGGCCGGAAGCTCTCGCAGAACTACCGGTTCCGCGACGGCGCGGCCGCGCAGCGGCAGGCGCTGGTCTTTGCCGACAACTTCACCCCAGCCCGCATCCAGCTGGCGCAGGATCTCCTCCGCCTCGGCCAGACCAATGAGGGCTGGGACCTCGCCGCCCAGGCCCACAAGGCCGACGGCTACGATGTGGAGGCCTTCAACCTCGTGACCCTGCACGACCACCTCGACACCTACACCAGCGTCGAGGACGACCATTTTCTCGTGCGCATGGCCGGCAACGAGGCGCCGATCTACGGCCAGCGCGCGCTCGCGCTGCTGGAGCGGGCCCGGGCCAAACTCACCGCCAAGTACGGCCTCGACCTCACCCAGAAGACCACCATCGAGATCTACTCCAGCCCCAGCGACTTCGCGGTGCGCACCTTCGGCGTGCCGGGCGTGGTCGGGTTCCTCGGGGTTTGCTTCGGCTCGGTCATCACCGTCAACAGCCCCGCCACCTCAAGCGCGAACTGGGAGTCCGTCCTCTGGCATGAGTTCACCCATGTCATCACGCTCACGCTCACGCAGAACAAGATGCCGCGCTGGCTGAGCGAGGGCATCTCGGTGTATGAGGAGGCGCAGGCCAACCCCGGCTGGGGCCAGATGATGTCCCTCACCTACCGCGACAGCATCACCGAGGGGAAGATGCAGCCGATGAGCAAGATGAGCTCCGCCTTCCTCACTGCGACGGACCCGCGCCAGATCGGCTTCGCCTACTTCCAGTCCATGCTGGTCGTGAAGTTCCTCATCGGGCACTATGGCTTCGACCACCTCACGGCCACGCTCCGCGCGCTCGGCACGGGCATGGAAATCAACGCGGCGCTGCAGAAGAATTTCGGGCCACTCGACGAGCTGGACAAGGGCTTCGCCGAGTACGCCCGCGCCGAGGCCAAAAAGCTCGGGGGGGACTTCGACCTCACCCGTCCCGACCCGGCGGCCGGGGTGGCGGCGACCGCGCTGGCGCAGCTTGACCCGCGCAACTTTTACACCCGCGTGCAGGAAATCCAAGGGTTGATGCAAAAGGAGGACTGGGCCGGGGCCAAAGCGAAGCTCACCGAACTGACCGCCTCCGGGCTGTACCTGCGCGGGCCGGAAAACCCCCAGGTGCTCCTGGCCACCTGCTGCCGGAAGCTGGGCGACACGGCCGGGGAGAAGGCAGCGCTGACCACCGTGGTCGAGCACGAGGCCGATGCGATGGACCCGGTCACGCGCCTGCTGACGCTCGCGACTGCGGACAAGGACTGGACGGCGGTGTCGCGCTGGGCCGAGGCCTGGCTGGCGATCAACCCTCTCGCGGCCGCGCCCTGGCGCGCGCTGCTAAGCACCCATGAGCAACAGAAGGAAGGCCCCGACGCCATCCAAGCCGCACGCGTGCTGCTCCAACTCGACCCGCCCGACGAGCCGAACATCCATTACCGGCTGGCCAAACAGCTGCAAATGGCCGGCGACACCGAGGGGGCGCGCCGTCATGTGCTGCAGGCGTTGGAGGACGCGCCCCGTTTCCGCGCCGCCTACGACCTGCTCGCCACCCTGCCGCCGCCGCCCGCCGCAGCGGCCGATGGCGCCGCCGCCCCTTCGATTGGCAACGCCGCCTCCGACCCTGGAGCCGGGGCGACCCCGCCCCGGAATCCGCCGGCCGCTCCGACCGCCGACAAACCACCAACCCTCTAAGGCCATGAAGACTCTCCTCTCCTCCCGCCCAATCTGGTCTCTGCTGCTGGCCGTCGTGCTACTGCCGGCCGCAGCGCGCGCCCAATACGGCGGGCGCGGCGGCCTGCGCACCACGACCATCCGCGACCCGGCTGAGCTGGGTTTTCTTGAACAGATGAACAATGCGATCAAACCGGCCTTCAAGGACGACGTATTCACCTTTGCCCGGCTGATCTATCAATCGTCCGGGTATGGCCGCGGCGGACGGGGCTGGCAGGACGACACACCGGACTCCGACCTCAACCTTCGCTGGCGGTTGTTTCAGGTGACGAGCCTGAAAGTCGGGGCGGGGGTCGGCTACAAATACATCAACATCACGCCGAGCGAGCTGGCGGAGTATCCCTTCGCCTACATGACCGCGACGGACAACCTGGCCCTCTCCACCGAGGAGTGCACGGCCCTGCGCAATTACATGCTGAACGGCGGCTTTGTGATGGCGGATGATTTTTGGGGGGACCTGTCGTGGATGCACGTGCGCGCAGAGTTCAAGCTGATCTTTCCGGACCTAAACCCGGTCGAGCTGCCGCTCAACCACCCGGTCTACCATGCCGTATTTAACTTCAAGTATGCGCCGCAGATTCCGAGCGCCGGCTACGGCTACCGCGGGACGTCCTGGGATGCCGCCGACTACGCGGGCGACCACGACGCCCACTATTACGGCATCTTCGACAAAAGGAACCGCATGATGGCGATCCTCTGCCGCAACAACCACTCCGGCGACGGCTGGGAGCACGAGGGCGAGAACCGCGACTACTTCGACCGCTTTTCCATGGCCCAGGCCTACCCCATGTTCATCAACATCCTGTTCTATTCCATGACCCACTAGCCTCCGACTCTTTCTCCTTCTTCTTTATCTTTCTCCTTCCCCCCGCCGGTCCTGTTCCGGCTTTAGGCGCGACCAAGAGAAAGATTAAGATAAAGAGGAAAGAGAATGATAATCGATCCCCCTCCCCATTGCCATAGCACCAAGAACCCCGCACCACTCCCTCCACACTTCCGCCCCCCCCTCTGTGTCCTCCGTGCCCTCCGTGTTAAAAAATCCACATTCTTCCTTCTGACCTTCCGCAATCCCCAATCCGCAATCCGCATTTCCCCAACCCACCGTGTCCTCACCCGCCATCCCCCCCGCCCTTCCCGCCACGCCCAACCTGCCTGCCGACCAGGCCGCCTATGAGCGGCTGCAGGCCGGCCGCACCCAGATCGAGACGGAGCTCGGCAAGGTCATCGTCGGCCAGCGCGCGGTCGTCGAGCAACTGCTGATCGCCCTCCTCTCCGGCGGCCACTGCCTGATCACCGGCGCGCCCGGACTGGCCAAGACGCTCCTCGTGAAATCGGTGGCGCAGGTCTTCCACCTCAAGTTCAACCGCATCCAGTTCACGCCTGACCTCATGCCGGCCGACATCACCGGCACCGAGATCCTCGGCGACACGCCCGAGGGCCGGCGGCTCACCTTCGTGCCCGGGCCGGTTTTCGCCAACATCATCCTGGCCGACGAAATCAACCGCACCCCGCCGAAGACGCAGGCCGCGCTGCTGGAGGCCATGCAGGAGCACCAGGTGACCGCCGCGGGCGTCCGCCATGTGTTGAACGAACCGTTCTTCGTGCTCGCCACGCAGAACCCCGTAGAAATGGAGGGCACGTATCCGCTGCCCGAGGCCCAGCTCGATCGCTTTCTCTTCAACGTGCTCATCGACTACCTCCCCGAGGCCGACGAGGTCGCGGTGGTGCAGCAGACGACCTCGCGCACGGCCGTGGCGCCCATCAGCATCTTCACCGCTGAGGACGTGCTGGCCTTTCAGGAGCTCGTGCGCCGCGTCCCGGTGGCCGAGACGGTGGTGCGCTACGCGGTGCGGCTGGTGGCGGCCTCGCGGCCCAAGCGCGCGGGCGCGGCGGATTTCGTGAACAACTGGATCAACTGGGGCGCGGGCACGCGCGCGGCGCAGGCGCTCGTCCTCGGCGGCAAGGCCCGCGCGCTCTGGCAGGGCCGGGCGCATGTGACCGGCGACGACATCCGCGCGCTGGCCGCGCCGGTGCTCCGCCACCGCATCCTCCTGAACTACCGCGCCGAGGCCGACGGCGTCTCCATCGAGCAGGTCATCGAGAAGCTCATCGCCTCCGTGCCGAAGGAAATGTGAGCCGCCAGTAGGGCCGGTCTCCGACCGGCCCTCACCAACCAACATGCCCGCCGAAGCCCCCACGCCCCCCGCCCGCGGCATTGACCCGCGCTCGCTGCTCGCCATCCGCGACCTGGAGCTGCGCGCGCGCGTGGTGGTCGAGGGGCTCTGGGCCGGGCTCCACCGCTCGCCCTACTCCGGGTTCTCGGTCGAGTTCACTGAATACCGGCAATACTCCCCCGGCGATGACCTGCGCTACCTCGACTGGAAGGTCCTCGCCCGCACCGACCGCGAGTTCATCAAGAAATACGAGGACGAGACCAACCTGCGCTGCCTTTTCCTCGTGGACGTCAGCCGCTCGATGCTCTTCGGCTCCCAGGGCTGGACCAAGGCCGACTACGCCCGCACCCTCGCCGCCACCTTCGCGTTCTTTCTTCACCAGCAGCGCGATGTCGTCGGCCTCGGACTTTTCGCCGACGAGCTGGTGGACTACATCCCGCCGCGCTGGAAGCCCGGGCACCTGCGCCGGCTCATCGCCGCCCTGGAGCGCGAGCCAGCGGGCCGCGACACCCGCCTGGGCCATGCCCTGGAGCAGGCCGCGCTGCTCTGCCGCAAACGCAGCCTCATCTTCATCCTCTCCGATTTTCTCTCCCCCGTCGCCGAATGGGAGGCCGAACTCGGCCGGCTCACCGCCGCGCGTCACGACGTGCGGGTCGTGCAGATGCTCGACCCGGCCGAACAGACGCTCGAAGCCGGCAGCGCCGCCGTCTGGGAGGACATGGAGACCGGCCGCCGGGTCTATGTGGACCCCGTCGAGGCCCGCGCCGGCTACCAGGAGAATTTCGCCGCGCACCAGCGGGAGCTGAACGCGGCCTTCGACCAGCGCGGAGTCGCCCACCAGGTGATCACCACCGACCAGCCGCTCGACCTCGCGCTGCTGGAGCTGATCCAACCCCGCGGCGCCGCCCGCCGCCTCGTCCGCCGGAGGAACCAGTGATGACCACCGAACTACTATTCCGGATCGCCGTTTTGATGCTCATCATGGTGGCCTACCGCTTCACCAAGATCGGGGTCAAGTCATGGTGGAAAGGGCGCCAGGCCAGGCGAAAATCGCCCCACGTTAAACCATGAACTTCCTCTCCCCCTGGTTTCTCGCGGGCTTTGCGCTCATCGCCGGTCCGGTCATCGCGCACCTGATCCGCCGGGTGACGCGCGACCGGTTTTCGTTCAGCGCGATGCGATTCCTCAAGGAGTCGCCTCCGCGCCTCAGCAAGCGCAGCCGCATCCAGCACCCGCTGCTTCTACTGCTCCGGTGCCTCATCGTCGCGGTCCTCGCCGCGGGCTTCGCGCGGCCGTTTCTCCGGCGCGACCTGCCCCTGGCGCCCGTGAACGGCGCGCCCCAGAGCGTCGTCGCCATCGTCAACGTGAGCGCCTCGATGCAGCGCGCCGGGCTCTGGCCCGCCGCGCGGCAGAAGATCGCCGACCTCGCCGCCACCCTGAAGGACGGGGACCAGTTCGTCCTCTTCTCCGCCTCCGCCGGAGTCACCGAACTCATCAGCCGCGAACGCTGGGCCCAGACCCCACCCGACGGGCGCGCAGGCCTCGTCAAAAACGTGCTCGCCAGTGTCACGCCCGGCTGGGGCCCCATGCATTTGGACGCCGCCATCGAGACGGCTGTCGCCCAATGGGAGCAGATGGCCGAGGCGACCGACAGCACCGCGCACAAAAAGCTCGTGGTGGTCTCCGACTTCACCGCCGGCACGCGCATCGCCGGGCTGGCGGGCCTGGCCTGGCCGAAAAACTGCGAAGTGGTCCTCACCCAGCTCGACCCCGACCACACCGGAGACGCCGGCCTCCACTGGCTCGGCTGGGCCGCCGACACCGCCGCCGCGACGACCGCCGGCGCCCCGCCCCCGGCGGCGGTCGCCCGGGTGAGTGTCACCCAGGGCATCACCAACCCCGCGCGGGACCTCCATCTGCAGCTTTATGACGACCGCACCGGGAACATCCTTGGTCCCGGGCAGGACCTCACCGTGCCCGCCGGAGATGAACAGGTCGCGCTCGTACCGGTGCCCGCCGACGCCGCCAACGGCCCCCTGCGAGTGGAGCTGACCGGCGACACCGAAACCTACGACAACAAACTCTGGCTGATCCGCCCGACGCCGCGCAGTGTCGCGCTCGTCTATCACGGTCCCCACTCCGGCGACGACCTGAAGCACGCCCGGTTTTATCTCGAGCGCGCGGTCGCCGGCTGGAAAGACCCGGTGGTGACCGTTCGCGGCGCCACGGACGCCCCCGCCGCCGGGGCCGGCCAGACACCCGCCAGCCAGTTTGACGTCGTGGCCGAGCCGCTCGCTGCCGCCGACGCGAAAGCCCTGCGCGACCGTCTGACGGCTGGCGGGTTTGCGCTCGTGCTGCTCAATGACCCGGCGATGGTGGACACGGCGGCCGCGCTGGCCGGCGAGACCGGCTGGGCCCCCGCCACCACCGCGCGGCCCGACGCGCTCTTCGGCACCATTGATTTCCAGCACCCGCTCTTCGCGCTGTTCGCGGACCCGCACTACAGCAACTTTGCCACCATCCATTTTTGGAAGCCACAGCCGGTGGCGCTGCCCGCCGCCACGAAGGCCGCCGTGGTCGCGCGCTTCGACGACAACACTCCCGCCGTCCTCGAGGTCCCGATCGGGAAGGGCCGCCTCATCGTCTGGGGCGGCGACTGGTCCAACGCGGCCGGGCAGTGGGTGATCTCCACGAAATTCGTCCCCTGGCTCGAGTCGCTGGTCGAGCGCTCGCTGGGGGGCGCGTCCCATGCCGCTGTCGCTGAGATCGGGGACACCGGCCGCCTCGTCTCCGGCCCAGCGCAATGGCGCGCGGCACTGGACATCAATGCCACCTTCGTCAACGCTCCACCCATGTCACCCGGCGTCTATGAGCTGGTCGAGGGCGGCACGACGCGCCTGGTCGCCGTGCAGGTGCCCGCATCCGAAAGCCGGGTTGAACCGATCCCGCTGGACGACTTTGAGAAGCTGGGCGTGCCGCTCCACGCCAACCCGGCCGACTCCGCCGCCGCCGCCGCCCTGACGCCGCCCAAACCCTCCCCCGGGACGCAGACGGCGACCGTCCTCGAGGGCCGGCAGAAACTCTGGCGCTGGCTCCTCGCGGCCGCCGCCGTGCTGCTGGCCTGCGAGAGCCTCTTCTCCTACACCCTCGCCCGCCGCGCGGCCGCCCCGGCGGGGGCCAAATAAGCGTTAACCGCCACCCCCTTCTCAACGTCTCCAACGGTACCCGCGCCCAACCCAACCAGGCCATGAAAACATCCGCCGCCGCCCCCGATCCGAACCGCATGGACCCCCAGCTGGCGGCGCACCTGCACACGGTCGCGGCCCGCCTCCGCGCCACCCGCCTCCACCGCCTTGGCATGTGGCGGTGGCTCGGCGTCGCCATCCTCACCCTCGGCCTGCTGCAACTGCGCGCGTCGTACGAGGAACTCACCTCCCTCACCGCCGGCGCGCTCGCCGTCCTCTTCACCGCGGCCGCCCTGGCCGAAATCCTCGTCCGCCGCCGCACCGCGTATGATTACACCGCTGCGGCGCGCATCGTGGAGGCGGAGTTTCCCGACCTCCGTCTCGCCCTCCACACCGCCGCCGAGCAGCAACCCGGGGAAGAGGGCGGCCGGTTCCACTTCCTCCAGCGCCGCGTCATTGACGACACGCTCCGCCATGCCCGGCGCAACCCGTGGACCCTCCGCACCGAGCGCCAGTCGCGCTGGATGCTGTCGGCCCACACCGCCGTGGCGGCCGCCTCCGTCGCGCTGGCCGCGCTGGTGCTGCACCGGGGACCCGTCGTCCTCCCGTGGTCGATGCCGGGGATGCACATCGAGGTCACGCCGGGGAACGAGGAGATCGAGCGCGGCCACAACGTCGTGGTCGCCGCGCGCTTCAGTAAAAAGTTTTCCCACCGCGTGGAGCTCGTTTGGCAGTCGCCCGACGGCAAGACCAACCGCGCCCCAATGGTGCGCAGTCTCAACGACCCGGTGTATGTCTTCACGCTGCCGCGCGTGAGCGGGGACGTGACCTACGCCATCGCCCACGACGACGGCGAGACGGACAAATTCAAGCTCACGGTCTTCGACCAGCCCGCGCTCGTCCGGCCCGATGCCACCCTCAACTACCCCAAGTTCACCGGCCTGCCCGACAAAACCATCCTGAACACCTACGTGGTCAGTGCCGTCACCGGCACCAAACTCCAGTATGACTTCACCGTCAACAAGCCGCTCGCCAGCGCCACCCTGACCGACGAGACCGGCGCCGAGATCAAGCTCACCCCCTCCAACCCCGAGCACACCAAGTTCACCACCCACATCGCCATCCAGGCCACGCACACCTACGCCCTCCACCTCGCCGACGACCAAAAACGCGTGAACCCGGCCCCGGCGAACATCAAGGTGACCGCGGTCCCCCACAAGCCCGCGCAGGTCTCCTTCGTGTTCCCCCGGAGCGACACCCGGGTCTCAGCCATTGAGGAGATGAACCTGCAGGCGTCCGCCACGGATGACTTCGGCCTCCTCGACTACGGCGTCGCCATCAGCATCGGCAACCAGGATCCGCAGTATGTTTCCCTGAAACCGACCGCCGCCCCAACTCCGATCACCGCCCCGGCCAAAACCCCGGCGACCCCGGTCGTGACCGCAGCTGCGACGAAGGCCACCTTGCAGGCCAAATTTGGCGAGCAGCTGGCGCTTGAAACCAAGGGGGTTCAGCCCGACGACTTGGTGACCCTGTTCGCCTGGGCCGACTCCCCGGGGGACGACGGCCAGCCCCGCCGGGTGACCAGCGACCTGAAGTTTGCCGAGGTGCGGCCGTTTGAGGAGGCCTACCGTCAGGCGTCGGCGGCGCAGTCCCAGGCCCTCCAGCAGCAGCAACAACAGCAGCAGCAAAACGGCCAGCAGCCCCAGGACAACCCCCTGCTCGACCTCCAGCAGAAAATCTCCGTCGCGATCTTCAAGCTCCGCGAGCAGGCCACGCCCGGCAAGGACTACCCCACGGATGTGAAGACGCTTCAGGACGAGCAGGCACAGGCGATGACCCTGCTGCAGGACGCGCAGGCCAACCTGACGAACTCCCGCCAGCTGGCCGCCGCCGACCAGGCGAAGCGCTTCATGCAGCAGTCCGCCGAGAATCTCGCCGCCGCCGGGGACAAGAACTCGCTGGCGCCCCTCAACCCCGCGTGGACGGGAGCCCAGGGCGCCTACCAGGCGCTGCTGCGCCTGCAGGCCCGCAATTTCAACATCGCGCAGACCCAGCGGGGCGCGGGCCAGCCGCAAGCGCAGCCGCGCAACCGCAACCAGCAGCAGCTCGACCAGCTCGACATGCGCCAGCAGCAGGACCAGGCCTATCAGGATCAGACGCAGGCCCAGGCGCCGATGACGCCCGAGCAGCGCCAGCAGCTGCAGGTGCAGAGTCGGCTCGACGAACTTTCCCGCCGCCAGACCGACGTGAACCAGCGCCTGCAGGAGCTCCAGACCGCGCTCAAGGCCGCGCAGGACGAGCAGCAGAAGCAGGACATCACCCGCGAGTTGAAGCGCCTGGAGGACGAGCAGAACAACATGCTGGCCCAGCTCGACGAGACCCGCCAGAACGCCAACAATCTGCCCGCCACCGACCAGACCCAGCAGGCGCGGCAACAGCTGGACCAGGCCCGCGAGGACATGCGCCGCGCCGGCGACCAGCTCGCCCAGGGCAACGTCCAACAGGCGCTCGCGGCCGGCACCCGCACCCAGCAGCAGCTCGACGACACCCGCCAGAGCCTCCAGCGCGACTCGTCCAGCCAGTTCGCCGAGCAGATGCGCACGGCGCGCCAGCAGGCGCGCGACCTCGCGACCTCACAGCAGTCGATCGAGCAGCAGCTCGCCAAGAGCGGCCAGGCCGGCGCAGGCCAGCTCGACGACTCAGCCCAGCGCACCGCCCTCGCGCAGAACCTCGACCAGCAGCGCACCAACCTGACCAACCTGATGAACAACCTTCAACAGGTCACCACCGACAGCGAGGCCACCGAGCCGACCCTGCACCGCCAGCTTTACAACCTCCTCCGCGACCAGACGGAAAACCAGAACGAGGCCAACAACCGCCTCCAGAGCGCCTCCGAGCTCCTCCGCCGCGGCTTCGTGGACCAGTCGCGCGACGCGCAGACCGGCGTCGCAAAGGATCTCGACCAGCTCCGCCAAGGGGTCGAAAAAGCGGCCGACTCCGTCCTCGGCGACGAGACGCAAACCCTGCAGTTCGTCCAAAACGAGCTGGGTGACCTGGCCCGCCAGTTGCAGCAGGACAAGGCCAATCCCCGCAGCGGCCAGCCCACGCCCAACCCGGCCGACGCCACTCCGGGTGGCCAGCGTGGGGGTCAACCCCTGGCCCAAAACGGCCAGCCCGGCGACATTGCCGGAGCCAACCCTGATGGCACCGATCAAAATGCCGCCGGCCAGCCCGGGCAGAACGGCGCCCAGCCGGGCCAGCGCGGCGGGCAGGGTGCCCAGGCCGGACAACCCGGAGACATCGCCCAAAACGGCAACGACCAGCCGGCCGGCACCCAGCCCGGCGCGGGTCAACAGCCCGCCGGCACCTCGGAAGATTTTCGCACCCAGGACCAGCCCACCGGCACCGGTGGCAATCTCGCCCAAAACGACGCCGGCCCGCGCGGCCAGGGCGGTCAACCCGGACAACGCGGCGGCCAGGGTCAGCGTGGTGGCCAGGCAGATGCCAATAGCGGTGAATTCGCCCAAGGTGACGGCCAGCCGGGCAATGCTCCGGGTGGCCAGCGCGGAGCCCCCGGCCAACGGGCCGGGGCCGGGCAGCGCGGCGGACAGGGTCAGGGTGGCCAGCCCGGGGACCTCGCCCAAAACGGTCAGGGTCAGGGCTCCGGCCAGCGGGCCGGGGCTGGACAACGTGGCGGCCAAGGCCAGGGCCGTGGTCAAGGTCAGGGTCAAGGCGGACAGCCCGGCGATCTCGCGCAAAACGATCCCAACGGCCAGGGTCAGGGCCAGGGCCAACGCGGTGGCGCCGGTCAACGGGCCGGGGCCGGACAACCCGGCGGCCAAGGCCGGGGCGGCCAAGGTGCTGGTCAGGGCCAAGGTCAGGGCAACGGTGCCCAGCCTGCGCTGGCGCAAAGCAGCGATCAGCAACCTGGACAGGGCCAAGGTCAGGGACAGGGCCAAGGCCGAGGCGGCCAAGTGGCCCAAAACGGAGGTCGGGCCGGCGAGGGTGGCCGGGCTGGTGGCGGCGGGGGAGCAGGGGGCGGCGGCGGAGGCGGACCCGTGGGTGCGCTGGACGGCATCGCCCAACTGGCGCAGGAATTGAACAACGGGGGCGCGCCCAACGGGCCGCTCACCGGCCAGGATTTCGCGACGTGGGCCGACCGGCTGCGCACGGTGGAGCAGTTGGTGGACGACCCCACGCTCCGCCAGCAACTCGCCGACGCCCGCGCCCAGGCCGAGGACATGCGCCGTCAGTTCCAACGCCACACGGTCCCGCCCCAGTGGAACGAGGTGCAGAACAAGGTGCTCGCCCCGCTCATTTCCGTCCAGGCCGAGCTGCGCGCCGAGCTCGCACGCAAGGAGCAGCCCGACTCGCTGCAACCGGCCGACCGCGATCCGGTCCCCGAAAAATACGCGGACTCGGTCCGCAGCTATTACGAGCTGCTTGGGGGCAAGTGAGCCACACATCATGTCCGTGTTTTTTGTCGTCCCCACTCCCACGGCGCGCGTGACCGCGCCGGAGATTCTTGGTTTTGCAGGGGCGCAGACTTGCTGCGCCCTTCCCGGGTCCCATCAGGGCGCAGCAAGTCTGC
>CAIYUN010000016.1 GCA_903929355.1 uncultured Opitutaceae bacterium | reverse complement strand
ACCCCAACGCGCTGGGACTGCAACGCCCCAAACCAGCGCGTTGGGTCAACGCGCTCCACCGTCAATCGTGTCCACGGACTGCCTCCAGCTTAAGTCACTCCGAGGCCGGTCCCGTCTTTTTTCGCCCGGTGGCGCGTGAGCCCTTCGAATATCTTCCAGCCCAATGCGACCAACCCAACGAGGGCCAGCCATGGGAGCATGACGGCCGCGATCAGACCGAGCCAGGTGAGCATCCCGGACCAGTCACTGCTCAAGAGCGAGAGCCCCAGCAGGATGAGCGTGCCAATGGCACCAAACACTAGCAGGCTCCGGTATTGGGCTTTTTGATAGCGGGGGTCCTCCTCCCAAATCACCGGTGATGGGTTGTTGAATTGGAAAGCCATGCGACAGCCCAAGTAAAACATCAAACAGCCAAAGGCCACCACCAGAAGCCCCTCCCAGCCGCTCCAAGTCGCCAGCACGGGGAATCCGACAAAGCCAATGACACATACCCGCATCGCCCGGTTTATGACCTTCCGAAAACGTGGAGTTTCGCTTCCCATCTTGCCCCCAAGCTGCTTTCGGCCGGGTGACAAGTCAAACCCACGGTGTTTGTGGGCACGGCTCCATTTGCCTCAAACTCACCCCCCCGCCTCACCGCCGGCTGGGCACATGCACGACCTGCATGCCGGCGGCGCGGGCGGCGAGGATGCCGGGCTCGGCGTCCTCAAACACCAGACATCGAGCGGGTGCCACACTCAGGCGCTCCGCCGCGAGCAGGAACATGTCGGGCGCGGGCTTGCCGCGGCCGGTGGGTACGTCATGCGGCGTCACCACCACCTTGAACAGCTCCGCGAGACCCGACACCGCCAGCGCGGGGTGCGCGATGTCGGGCCCGCCGCCGGTCACAATGGCGACCGGGTGCGTCGCCGCCACGCGGCGGGCAAACGCCACCACCGGTTCGATCAGGGTCACGCCCTGTTGGAGCATCGCCAGGTAGCGTTCCTCCTTCTCGTGGGTGACGCGGTGCGGGTCGAGCGCCAGCCCGTAGTGCTCCCCCATCAGCTCGGCCACCCGCAGCGTGGGCACACCGCCCAGGCTGTAGAAATAATCCGCGTCGAGCGGCCCGCGCAGCCCGGCGTCGCGCAGCGCGGCCTCCCACGAGAGGAAGTGCACCGGCATCGTGTCGATGAGCGTGCCGTCGAGGTCGAAGAGATACCCGGCGAAATCGCCGGTCGGAAATTCAAGGTGCATGGAAGCCTCCCAGCGCAGCCGCAAGTCGCGGGCCATGCAAACGAAAGCGTTGGAGATGGATTTGTTTACGGGGGAAGCCGGGAAGCCATGAACCTAAAAACCTCAGCAAGGTGACCCAGGGCTCACAGCGGTCGGAAAAAGAGTTCATGGAGGAAAATACTTGCGCAATCGGAATACGGGCATGAGGCCCCCACCCGGCGGGTGACACCAGAATTTTCAGTCCTGCCGATGCATTCCTCTGTGAACTCGGCCTTTACCTCTGTGGTCTCTGTGACCAACTGCCGAATCTAGGATGAATCGGAGCACGCCTTCGTCCGCCGGGGTTTCTCCGGGTTTCCTGGCTTCCCTCTCTTGATCGCCGTGTTTTTTCGAATGGGAGATCGCCGTTGCCTTTCCGGTTCGCTCCGCTTGCAGTCGGGCGTCAGCAACCCCGCCCACCCTCCCTCCTGCCTTCCCTCCATGAAAAAATATCTCGTTGAGTTCATCGGCACCTTCTTCCTCGTTTTCACCGTCGGCATGGCGGTGCGCAGCGGCGCCCCGCTCGCGCCACTCGCCATCGGCGCCTCGCTCATGGTGATGATTTTCGCTGGCGGGCACGTTTCCGGGGGCCATTTCAACCCGGCGGTCACCTTGGCGGTCTATCTGCGCGGAAGATGCGAGGCCCGGGATGTCACGCCCTACTGGGCCGCCCAACTGGCCGCCGGATTGGTGGCGGGGCTGGTGGTCGCGTTTCTCTTCGGCGGCCGGGCCTCTCCGGCCCTCCACGGCACCGTGCCGTCGGCCATCGTGGAATTCCTGTTCACCTTCGCGCTCGCGTGGGTCGTGCTCAATGTCGCCACGGCTCGGGGCACCACCGGCAACTCCTTCTACGGTCTCGCCATCGGCATGACCGTCATGACCGGAGCTGTCGCGGTGGGCGGCGTTTCGGGCGGGGCCTTCAACCCGGCGGTCGGGCTGGGCGTCTTCACCATGGGGCTGGAGTCGGCCAGACAGCTCGCCCTCTACCTCGTTTCCGATTTCGCCGGGGCCGCCGTCGCGGCGCTGGCCTTCAATTTTGTGAACGGGCGAGACTGAATCTCGTTCTTGGTTCGTTGCGCTTGGCGAAGGGTTTGATTCAACCAGACGGGTAGATCGACAACGATCTACCTATGATTCAGCAGTTGGTCACAAGACCACAGAGGTCCAATTCGAGGTCACAGAGTAAAACATCCAACGGTGGGAAGACTCTGGATTCGCCTGCCGTGTGGGAAGGTTGCAGCCGCTCTGGACTGCTCAATTGGTTTACTCCGTGAGCTCTGTGTCAGCACTCCGTGCCCTTGTGTAACCATCTGCGTTTTTTAGGTTTATGACCGCCGCATGCCGCGGGTGAGGCGGCTGGTGGGCTTGACCGCCGCCGCCGTGACCTCGGCCAGCGCCTTCTCGTCGAACAAGGCGGAGTAAATATAGGGGAAGCCTTCGATCTTTTTCCGCTCCACCGCGACGCCCATATAGCGCTCGATGCTGCGAGCGTCCCGCACGTCCTCCTCGGTCACGAGGGTGAACGCGTCGCCGGTGTTGTTCGCCCGGCCCGTGCGGCCGATGCGATGGACGTAGTCCTCGGCGTTCTCCGGCACGTCGTAGTTGATGACGTGCGAGACGCCCGCGATGTCGAGGCCGCGCGCCGCAATGTCGGTGGCGCAGAGCACCTCGTATTTGCCGCTCTTGAAGCCCTCGAGCGCCTCGATGCGCTCGCGCTGGTTGCGGTCGGAATGCATCACGCCGACGGTGTGACCGCTGCGCTCCAGCTTGTGCGCGATGCGGTCCGCCCCCATGCGGGTGCGGGTGAAGATCAGCACGCTCTTGAACTCCGTCTGCTCCAGCAGCAGTTGCAGCAGGTCGAACTTCTGCGACGCCACCACCGGATAAAAGGCGTGGGACACGGTCTCCGCCGGGGAGCGCACGCGGCCGATCTCGATCTTGACGGGGTTCTGCAGCGCCCAGCCGGCGAGCTGCGCCAGCTCCGGCGGCAGCGTGGCGGTGAAAAACAGGGTCTGGCGGGCCTTCGGGCATTTTTGCACGATGCGGCGCACGTCGGGCAGGAAGCCCATGTCGAGCATCCGGTCCACCTCGTCGAGCACGAGGATCTCGACCTGGTCGAGCGAGCAGTTGCCCTGCTCCAGATGGTCGAGCAGCCGGCCCGGCGTGGCGGCGAGGATGTCCATGCCGCGCTTGAGGTCGTCAGTCTGCTTGCCGTAGCCGACGCCGCCATAGACGATGGTCACGCGCAGGTCGGTGAACTTGGCAAATTTCTGAAACGCCTCCTCGACCTGAAGCGCGAGCTCGCGGGTGGGCTCGAGGATGAGGACGCGCAGCGGGCCGTGCGTGCCAAGGCGCTGGATGATCGGCAGCGCGAAGGCGGCCGTCTTGCCCGTGCCGGTCTGGGCCGAGCCGATCACGTCGCCGCCCTGCAGCACGACCGGAATCGCCTGCGCCTGGATGGGGGTGGGCGTGAGGTAGCCCATCTCCTGCACCCCATACGCGAGGGCGTCGGACAGGCCGAGCTTGGTGAACTCCGTGTCCATCTTCGGGATGTCCACGGGCACCGTGGGCTTGATGTCGGCCGTGCGGGGGTGGTCGAAAGTCTTGTCGATCACGGGCCGCTCGCGCGGGCCGGGCCGGTCGCCGCCCCGTGCGCCGAATGAACCGCCGCGCCCGCCGCCGCCGGAAAAGCCACCACGTCCACCGCCCCCACCACCACCGCCCCCACCACCACTGCGGCGACCGCCCTCGCGGGGCGCGTCTTGACCGCCCCGCCGTCCCTGGCCCTCGCGCGGACCATGGCCACCGCCGGCCTCCGGACCAGCGGGCCCCTCGTGGCGGGCGCGCGGTGCGCGGGGTTCGCGCGGTGGGCGCGCCTCGGCGGTCGGTCCGGGTCGCTGACCGGCGTCCGAACCACCCGCCGCACCGGGCGGCCGGGGCTCGCGCGGCTCATGCGCGCGGCCCGGACCATGCGACCGGGGCCCGTGGCCGCGCTCGGACCGGGCCTCGGCGCGGCGGAGCGTGGGGTGGGTGGGATCGTGGGAAATGGATTTGCCAGCGGCGGGCGCGGCGGATTTCGGGGCGGAGGCGGGCGCGATCGTCGCGCGCAGTTTCGCCAGTATTTTCTTGAGCATATTCGGTAGGGAACCCCCACTCTTTCGCCTTTTCGCCCCCAAGGCAACCCGGAACGCGCAGGGGTGGCGATGCCTTTTGCCGGCTTTGGGTGGGGACGCAACTCCGTGGCGTCCGTGGACGGCTCGGAGAGCCGCCCCCATTGAGGTTTCATGTCAAACTGCGTCACCACCCTCCCCTGCGACGCGGGTTTCGACCCAAGGTCACGACGGCAACGGGGCCGAGGAACCGGGGCCGGGCCGGCGCCCGCCCAGATTGGCCTTGATCCGCTCTAGAATGGTCCGTGACAACCCCTCATCGCCAAAGGCGCCCACCCGGATGGTCACTTTGGTGAGCTCGCCGCCGCCGGACTCCAGCTTGATCTCAAGCCGTTTGTCACTACCCGTGCGGGCGACGAGGGTGTCGCCCTGCGCGTCCGCATGCTCGCTGATCTTGATGTAGCCGAGTTGGGGAAAAGTGGCGTTGACGGACCGGGCCGTGGGCTCGATCTCCGCCGGGAAAGTGGCCACGAGGCTGCCTTCCACATAGGAAACCTCCCCGGTGGCGACCGGGCGCGGGCCGGCCTCCATCTGTCTTTGCGCCACCGCCATGTAGACCGCCCCGCCACCGACCGCCGCCGCGATGCAGCCGGAGGTCAGCGCCAGCGCGGACAGGGCGCTGACGGCGAAAACCAGGCGGAGCACACGGGGGGTGTTTTGGTGGACCATGGGGAAGGCAGGCGGCAGGATGGCAGCAAACGGTCGCCGGGGCAACAGGATCCTATTCCGCCCTGACCGGAAGATTTGGAGTGGCGCAGGCTTCCCAGCCTGCTCCGAGGTCTTGAGGTGGCGCGCGTTGACCCCAACCCGCCGGGTTGGGACGACCGGAAAGCCGGTTGTGGTCAACCGGCTCCACCATGCCGCAGGCAGGCCTGCGCTCCTTTACGCGTTCCCGCGCGTTCGCGCTTGGCACGCGCCGCGGACCTGCCAGCCTGGGGTCGCCATGCAACCCGCCATCCTCTGGCTTGTCCGCCTCGGCTACGACCAGGGCCTCTTCAACCGCGCGCAGGCCGTTTCGATCCGCGCCGCCCTCGGCGACTCGCCCGACATCGGCGACTTCGCCCAGAAGTTGATTGACGAGGGCATCGTGGACGACAGCCGCATCGAAACCCTCGAAAAGCTCGCCGGCCTCGCCATGACCAAGGGCGCGAAAGGTCCGCCCGCCGTGGATCCGTTCGACGAGTCCGCCGCGACCGTCGCGCCGTTCACCAAGGTGGCGGCCGCGCCCCCGCCCGCCGCTGAATTCACCCCTCCGCCCACCATCAATGCCGGGCCCATGTTTCTTTTTGACCAGCTCTCCGCGATGGACGACAACGCCGTCGCCTCCGGGATGCGCGAGCTGCTCCGCGCCACCGCCCGCCATGGCGCGAGCGACCTCCACCTCTCGACCGGCGCGCGCCCGTTCATCCGCAAGGACCGCGCCCTGGCGTTTCTCGACGACCACACCCTCACCGCCAGCGACTCCCTGCGCCTCAACACCGCGCTGCTGTCCGAGGGCCAGAAGAAGATTTTCCTCGAGCGCAAGGACTACGACTACGCCCTCGCGCTCAGCGCCGCGGACCGCTACCGCGTCAACCTCATGGTCCACAAGAACGGCCCCGCCGGCGCCTACCGCATGGTGCCCGCGAAGACGCGCTCGCTCACCGACCTGGGCTTTGAGCAGCACATCGCGACCATCAACAAGCTCCTCTCCTACCACAACGGCCTGATCCTCGTGACCGGCCCGGTTGGCTCCGGCAAGACGACCACGCTCGCCTCCATGGTCGCCTATCTGAACGAGTCGCGCACCGACCACATCATCACGGTCGAGGATCCGATCGAGGTCGTCCAGCCCTCCAGGGGCTGCAACGTCAGCCAGCGCGAGGTCGGCACCCACACGAAATCGTTCGCCACCGCCCTCAAGGGCGCGCTCCGCGAGGACCCCGATGTGATCGTGATCGGCGAGCTGCGCGACCTGGAGACGATTGAGATGGCGATCAGCGCGTCCGAGACCGGTCACTTGGTCATCGGCACGATGCACACGAGCGACGCCGCCACGACGCTCAACCGCCTGTTGGACGTGTTTCCGCCCGCGCAGCAGACGCAGATCCGCGCCAGCGTGGCCGAGAGCCTGCGCGGGGTGGTGTGCCAGCGCCTCCTGCCCGCCCGCGCCGGCGGTCTCGCGCTCGCCTGCGAGATCCTCATCAGCAACACCGCAATCCAGAACCTCATCAAGGAGGGCAAGACCACCGGCCTGCGCAATTCGATGGAGACGGGGGTGAAGGAGGGGATGTGTCTCATGGACAACGTGATTTTCGGGCTCTGGGGGGAGAAGAAAATCACCGCCGAGACCGCCCTCGCCAACATCACCAACCGCGTGCTCCGGGCGAAGATATCTTAGCCCGCGATGATCTACGCGTTGGAAATTCGGGAACGGGCCGAGCGCGACTTCGACGCGATTCCGCCCAAGGACGCCGCGCGCATCTCCCGGCGGATAGCAGCCCTCACCCAGGATCTTGCTGGCGACGTGAAGCGCCTGACCAGCTTCACCCCCAGTTATCGGTTGCGCGTTGGCGACTGGCGCGATTTGTTTGAGGTCGTCAACCAAACCGTCGTCGTTCACCGCGTGCTCCACCGCCGCAATGCCTACCGCTGATCCGCCATGTCCACCGCCACCGCCCAAATCATCGAGCAAAACGGCCGCAAGGCCTTTGCCGTCATCCCGTATGCCCGCTACAAAAAGATGCAGGACGAGCTTGACGATTACGCCTGCCTCAAGGCCCTGCGCGAAGCCAAAGCCGACCCGCGGAACCAGAAAAAAGGCCGTCCCTTTATGGAGTTCGCCCGCGAGCGTGGCTACCTTCCCTAGGCTCGCGCCCCCCCTCGACCATGGCCGCCATTGACACCCTCCTGAAGTCCATGCTCGAAAAGGGCGGGTCCGACCTGCACCTCACCGTCGGCCTGCCGCCCAAGACCCGCGCCTCCGGCACGCTCCAGGCCATGGGCGACACCCCCCTCGACGCCGCCACCATGGAGAAGCTGCTCAAGGAGATCTGCCCGCCCAAACGCTGGCAGGATTACCTCGAGCGCCGCGACCTCGACCTCGCCCACGAGATCCCCGGCGTCGCCCGGTTCCGCGGCAATTTCCTCTACAACCACTGGGGCCAGGCCGCGGTCTTCCGCCAGATTCCGGCAAAGATTCTCTCGTTCAACGACCTCAAGCTCCCCGAGGCGCTGAAAAAGCTCTGCCACCTCGACCAGGGTCTCGTCGTCGTCACCGGCCCGACCGGCAGCGGCAAGTCCACCACGCTCGCCGCGTTGATCGACTACATCAACACGAACCTCTCGCGGCACATCATCACCCTCGAGGATCCCATCGAGTTCGTCCATCCGGTGAAAAAGTGCGTCATCGTCCACCGCGAGGTCGGCGAGCACACGTCGTCGTTTGCCGCCGCGCTCAAGGGCGCGATGCGCCACGATCCCGACATCCTCCTCGTCGGCGAGATGCGCGAGATGGAGACGATCAAGCTCGCGCTCGGCTGCGCCTCGATGGGCATGCTCGTCTTCGGCACGCTGCACACCAACAACGCGCCCAAGACGGTGGACCGCATCATCAACACTTTTCCCGCCGAGGAGCAGAACCAGGTGCGCGTGATGCTCGCGAGCTGCCTCGCCGGCGTGGTCGCGCAGCTCCTGTGCAAACGCATCCCCAAGGGCCGCTGCGCCGTGCATGAGATCCTGCTCAGCCACGAGGCGCTGCCCAACACCATTCGCAGCGGCGCGATCGCCAACATCCGCGCCATCATCGAGGGCAACATGGCCGACGGCATGATCACCATGGACGCCAGCCTGATGAACCGCGTGAAGGACGGCACCATCGAGGCCAAGGAGGCCTACATGAAGGCGGCCAACAAGGGTCTCTTCGCCCCGCTGCTCAAACCCGGCGACCTCGACGGGCACTGAAAAAAGGTTGAAGGGCTGAAAAATGGAGCGCCGCGGCGACCGCCAGGCCGCCCCCGCTCACTCCGTCAGCACCTTCCGCTTGGCCGCGTCGGGATGCGGCCGGTAAAACAGCACCGTGTGGCCGACTGCGCCCGCCAGCATGCAACCGGACGTCTCGGTGAGTTTCGCGATCAGCTTGGCGCGGGTCGGCCGGTCGCCGCCGAGAAAGCGGAGCTTGATCAGTTCGTGGGCGGAGAGCTGCCGGCCGAATTCCTTGAAGAACTCGGGCGTGAGTCCGCCCTGGCCGACCTTGAGGGCGGGCTCGAGGGTCTGGCCGAGGCTGCGGAGCAGCGATTTTTGCACGCCGGTGAGGGGGGAGGTGTCCATGAAGGTTGGGCCGGTAGCGTGCACCGATCCCCGTCAATAGGAACAGCATTTATTCTAAAAACGGCGGTTGGAACCACGGATCAATCCGAATGAACACGGAGGGACAATCGCCGCCCAATGCTAGTCACTTAAAGATACAATGGTGGCTGCAATACCCGCACCCGCCGGGTGAGATCCAAATCTTCCCTCCTTTGGATGCATTTCTGCTCTGTGCACTCAGATTTTATCTGCTCTGTGATCTCTGTGTCCAACTGCTGAATTTGGGTTCAGACCAAATTACGTCACCCCCGGGGTAAAACTCAAAAATTTACCGGTGGTTTATTATCCGCGCCCATCCGCGTGATCCGCGGAAAAATCCGGTTCCCCTTCACCCCAGGCAATCCAACGCCAGCCCGCGCCACTGTCCGGGTGCGAGGTCGCCAAGCTCAAGCGGCCCGAATTGGGTGCGGTGCAGGGTGAGCACGGTCGCGCCGACGGCGGCGAACATCCGGCGCGCCTGGTGGTATTTGCCCTCGGTGAGCGTCAGCTCGGCCTCGCGGGGTGAAAGAATTTTCAGGGCGGCCGGTGCACAGGGCGCCGCTTCCCCGTTCAGCACCAGCGTGCCGGCCGCGAAGCGCGGGATCAGGTCCGCGGCGAGGTCGCGGTCCACCGTGGCGCGATAGACTTTCGGGATCTTGTGCTTCGGCGAGGTGAGCCGGTGGACGAGCGCGGACTGGTCGGTGAGCAGGAGCAGGCCGCTGGTCTCCTTGTCGAGCCGGCCGATGCTGGTGACGAGCGGATGGCGGGCGAGCCAGCGCGGCGGCAGCAGGTCATACACGCGCGGCCCCTCGCCGGCGTCGTGCGAGCACACCAGTCCGACGGGCTTGTGCAGCACGAGGAGCAGGCCGGCGGGATGGTCGGGTGGTTCGCCGTCAATGCGCACGTCGGCAGGGTCGGCCTTCGCGCTGGGATCGTCCGCGGCCACCCCGCGCACCGTCACGCGCCCGGCCGCGAGCCACCCCCGCGCCTCGCGGCGGGAACAGTAGCCCAGACTGGACAGCAGTTGGTCGAGACGGTGCATGGCGGAACCAATGGCCGCGAAAAACACGAAAGGACACAAAAACAATCGGATGGACGTCGCATGGACACGATCTGTTGTTTTGGTGCGCGTTCCTTGGGACTTGGGCGGGACGCCATTGGCCACGTGGCACGGGCGTCCCGCCCGTGAGGGTTGGTGAAGCGATGTTCAAATCAATTGCCCCCCTCTTCCGGGATTAGTGCTCATTAGTGTCCATTAGTGGTTAACAACTCCGTTTCCGTCTGATCCATTCCCTTTCGCCCCTCCGGCCTCCCCGGTCATCCCCGCAAAGACGAATTCCCGGTAGAGTTTCCAATACGTGCCCCGCGCAGTCAGCAGCCCGTGATGCGTGCCGCGCTCGACGATGCGGCCTTGGTCGAGCACGATGATCTGGTCGGCACGCACGATCGTGCTCAGCCGGTGCGCCACCACAAAGCTGGTGCGCCCGGCGAGCAGCCGGCCCAGCGCGTGCTGGAGCCGGCGCTCCGTCACCGGATCCACCGCGCTCGTGGCTTCGTCGAGGATCAGCAGGCGCGGATTCGCCAGCAGCGCGCGCGCAAAGCAGACGAGCTGGCGCTGGCCCAGCGAGAGGTTCCCCCCGCCCTCGCCGACTTCCGTCGCCAGCCCTTGCGGCAGGCTTTCCAGCAGGTCCAGGCAGTCCAACCGCCGCGCGGCTTCGGCCACCTCCGCGTCCGCCGCCCCGGGCCGGCCGAACCGGATGTTCTCCCGCACCGTGCCGGTGAAGAGAAAATTGGTCTGGAACACGATGCCCAGCTGCCGCCGCAGCGACTCACCGCGGATCGTCGCGAGGTCCCGGCCGTCCACGAGGATCTCCCCCGCCCCGGGTTGGTAAAACTTGGCCACGAGGCTCACGATCGTGCTTTTGCCGCTCCCGGTGTGGCCGACCAGCGCCACAGTCTGCCCGGGCGCGGCCGTCAGGTTGATCTCGTGCAGCACCATCCGCTCCGGCTTGTACCCAAAGGACACCGCGCGGAACTCCACGCGCACGCCGGGGATGTCTGCGGCCGCCCCCGGTTGCCCCCGCGGGTCCGGCAGGTCGGTCGCGGTCGGTGCGTCCTCCCAGGCCGGCTGCAGGTCGATCAGCTGGAACACCCGCTCCGCCCCGGCCAGGGAGGTGAGGGTCTGGGTGTAGAGGCTGCCCAACTGCTGCAATGACTGGAAGAACAGCGCCGGCAGAAAGAAAAACGCGATCAGGCTCCCGACGTCCATGCCCGCCAGGTGATGGAGCGCGCCATAGCCGCCGACGACCAGCATCGCTGCGATGAAGAACTGGCTGCCGAGATCGAGCAGCGGCCCGTACAGCGCCGACTCGGACGCGAGGGCCACATTGTCCTCCGAGAGTTTGTCCACCTGGGCCCCAAACAGCTCCTCGCCCCGGCTCTGCCGGGTGAAGCCTTGGATGACGCGCATGCCGCGCACCGACTCCGCGAGGCTTCCCGTCAGCCGGCTGCTGCTCTCGGCGGACATGCGGGACAGGTGGCTGAGGCGGGGATGGAAACAACGGTTGGTGATCCAGGCCAGGGGCCAGACCCCGAGCAGCAGCAGAAACAGCGCCCAGTTGTAATAAAGCATGAGCGCCGCCGCGATGAGCATCTGCCCGCCGAGGAGGAGGCTGAAGAAAAACACCTGCTGCAGACCCCGGCGCACGGACTCGATGTCGGTGATCACGCGGCTGAGGATGCGCCCGAGCTTGGTCTGGTGGTAATAGGCCAGGGGCAGGCGCTGGAGATTCCGGAAAAGGTCGTTGCGCAGGTCGTGGACGACGGCCTCGCCCAGCTCGAGCTGGTGGCGCTGGCGCAGATGGAACACCACCGCGGTGAACAGCAGCAGCGCCAGAAAGCCGAGGGTTTCCACCACCGCCTGCCGCTGGTCGCCGCGCCGGACCGGCCCGTTGATGATCTCGGCGATGAGCCAGGCGAGCGCGGGCTTTTGCATCGAGCGGACGGCTGTCAGCCCGAAGACAAAGTTGCGCTTGGCCGCATGCGGCCGGGTGTAGGCCAGCACGCGCTGGATCACGCGCCAGTGGACCATCGGATCGAGGGGGGGCTCGCCGCCCGGGCTTCCGGTTTTCATGACGGGACGAGGCTCCCCTCCTCGGCCAGCAGCCGGCGGCTTTCCTCGTCCACCATCTGGTGCAGCGCCGCCAGCCGGTAGGGCCCGTCCTCGCGCATCAGGCCGGCGTGGGTGCCGGTCTGCACGATGCGGCCGTGTTCGAGGACGATGATGCGGTCGGCCCGCCGCAGGGTGCTGAGGCGGTGGGCGACCACAAAGGTGGTGCGGCCGGCCAGCGACCCCTCAATCGCCTCCAGAATCTCGTGCTCGGTCTCCGGATCAATCGCGGCGGTGGGGTCGTCGAGGAGCAGGATGCCGGGATTGGCCAGCAGGGCGCGCGCAATGGTGAGCCGCTGGCGCTGGCCGCCGGAGAGATCCACCCCGCTCTCGCCCAGGATCGTCTCGTAGCCCTCCGGCAGCGCCAGGACGAACTCGTGCGCGCAGGCCGCCTTGGCTGCGGCGACGACGGCCTCGCGCGGGGCGTCGGGTCGCCCGAAGGCAATGTTGGCCGCCACCGTGTCGCTGAAGAGAAAGTTTTCCTGGAACACCACGCTGACCCGGCGGCGCAGCGCCTGCAGGTCCCAGTCCCGGACATCGGCGCCGTCCACCCGCACGCGGCCGGCGGTGGGGTCATAAAAGCGCGGGATCAGGCTGAGCAGCGCGCTCTTGCCCGACCCCGTCTCACCCACGATCGCCACGCACTCGCCCGGTTTCACCTCAAAGCTCACGCCGCCCAGGGCGGCGGGCCCCCCCTCGAGATAATGGAAGGTTACGTCCTCAAAGCGCACGGAGCCGCGTCCCTCCGGCACCACCGGGTGGGCGGGGAGCGGGAGTCCGGCCGGGGCGTCGAGGATGTCGAACACCCGGCGGGCCCCCGTGAGGCTCTCCTGGATGCCGTTGGCAATCTGGGCGATGTTGGTGATCTGGTTGGCGCACTGCTGCAGCAGGCCGGCGAAGACCACGAGGCCGGTGCCCAGCGGCAGCGTGCCGTCGATCACCAGTTTGCCGCCGTAGAGCAGGAGGATGACGAGGCTGAACTGCGTCAGGAAATCAAGGCCCGGCGTGAAGAGCGCCATGCGCCAGAAGATGCGCCGCTGCTGGTCCTTGACGGCGAGGTTGTCGCCTTGGAAGCGGGCGGCGACCTCCGGTTCCCGGGCAAACCCCTTGATGACCCCGACCCCCTCGATGGCTTCGGCCAGGGTCAGGACCATCTGGTCGAACAGGGTGCGGTTTCGCAGGTAGAGCGGATGGACGGAGCGCGAGTAGCGCACGCAGATGATGCCCAGGACCGGCAGCGGGGCGAGGCAGGCGAGGGTGAGGCCGGCATGGAGGTTCAACATGTACACGAGGTACACGGCCACGGTGAGGACCGTGACCACCGCCTGGATGAGCACGGTGTCCACAAACGCGCGCACCGCCGCGATGTCGCCCGTCGCTCGGTTGATGATCTCGCCCCGGCTGTGCCGGTCGAAAAAACGGAAATCGAGATACTGGAGCTTGGCAAAAACCGCCGTCTGGAGGTCGGCGATGACGTGGCGATGGACCAGCCGGGCCAGCAGCGAGCCGCTCAGCCAGGTCAGCAGGCCGCGCAGCAGCGCCGAGGCCACGACCAGGGCGGCGACCACCCCGAGGATGGCCATGGGCGACCAGGCCGGGGGCGGTGCCAGGCCAAAGGGCCAGCGCACCGGCTGCGCCGAGGGATCAAGCTGGGCGCGCAGGAAATCGATGCCCAGCCCGGCCGCACCCAGTCCGGCCAGCCCCAGCCCGAGCAACCCCACCTGGCAGAGGATGACTTGCAGGCAAAGCCCCCGGAAGCGCCAGCAGATGGCCAGCAGACGCGACAACGCGGAGCCGCCGGGGGCGGCCCGGGGCGGGTTGGGAAGGTCGGCCGCACGGCTCATGGCAAAGATTGAGGAAGGCGGGCGTGGACCCGCCCGACCCCAGCCAATCTCTTGGTGCCAGCCCCAAAGTCGACCCTGGAGCGACCAACCGAATATCACCGCCCGACCCGCCCGGCTTGTGACCTACATCCCTTCACCTTCGTCCTAAAAATTAAGCCACTACCCCCCGGTGGGGGCCACCATCATTCTCTCACTTTCCGATGTATTTCTCTGTGACCTCAGGTTTTACCTCTGTGGTCTCTGTGACCAACTGCTGAATTAAGGTTCATTTCCTTCATTACCTTCTGTTCAAATCTGAACTCCGTTCTCCGCGGATGGCGCGGATAAGCGAGGATTGGCCGTTTTCCCTTCCGTCTTCATCCTTCATTCCATCAGCTTCGCCAGCGGCTCCTTGATCGCCTCGGCCCAGATGGCGTGGCCCTTGGCGGTCGGGTGCAGCGGCGGGCGGTCGGCCATCACGTCGGTCGGGATCGTGCCGTCCGGGCCGACAAACTTGTCGGTGAGGTCGAGGTAGAACACATGCTGGCCGTCGTTGAGGGCGGAAATCAGCTGGTTCGTGTCGGCCACCAGCTTGCGGTTGCGGGAGTTGGGCAGATCGCGCGGAAAAATCCCAAGCAGGAGGATCTTCGCGCTGGCGAAGCGGGTCCGCACCTCGTGGACAATCGTGCCGACGCCGGCGGCGATCTCGGCCGGGGTGTTGAGCCCGATGTTGTTGGTGCCGATCATCAGGACCACCGCCTTGGGGCTGAAGCCTTCTCCCTCGCCGTTTTGCAGCCGCCAGAGCAGGTGCTGGGTGCGGTCGTAGCCGACGCCAAAGGCCACCGCCTTCATCGCGCCATAATATTGGGTCCAGACGGCCTTGCCCGGCCCGCCCCAGTTCTGCGTGATGGAGTCGCCGAGGAAGAGCAGGTCGATGTCGCCCTTTTTCGCGAGGGCGACGTAGTTCTGGTGCCGGGTGTTGAACCCATTGATGGCATTTTGCGGCAGCCGGTCCTCCGCGCGCTGCGGCACGGGGATGAGCGCGGTGTTGGGCCGCACCGCCGGCGCGGCCGGCGGTGCCACCACCGCCGGGACCGGCGGGTTGACGGCGGGGGTCGGCGCGGCGGGTTGCGCGGACAGTGCGGGCGAGAGGGCCAGCGCCAGACTGAACAGGACGACGGACCAGGCGGAGGGGTGGGTTTTCATGGGGAAGAGGCTGGGGACCGTGACGCCGATCATGATCCGCCGCCAGCCGGATCGAGCGCCTGGCGGATGATCACGCCACGGCGGTGATAATACCACGCCATGCCGCCCTGATAAAGCAGCGTGAGCACGGCCACGGTCAGATAGGCCCCACGCGCCATCTGCACCATCTGCTGGCTGAGATCCCGGACGCTGAGGCCCGTCGCCTGGGC
Organism: uncultured Opitutaceae bacterium; assembly: GCA_903929355.1. Lineage (GTDB taxonomy): Bacteria > Verrucomicrobiota > Verrucomicrobiia > Opitutales > Opitutaceae > CAIYUN01. The sequence continues at coordinate 3,607 of CAIYUN010000016.1, read as the reverse complement.
GACCTGGGGCAGGTCATCGACAAATGCGGTCGAAAAGATCCCCTTGAGGCCCTGCAGCTGGAGCGAGAGCAGCTGGATCGCCACGTAAATCTGGATGATGACCAGCAGCAGCAGTTGCGAGCGCACCAGCCAGCGGATGCCGCGCACCTGCCCGTTCCGGAGCAGGCTCACCCCATGCAGCTCGACGGCACCCGCGCCCGCGACGAGGGAGCCGACCACCGCGCCGTACCCGTCGCGGCCGAGCGCCTCGATCAGCGCCAGGCCGCCGGCGAGCACCAGCACCGTGCGGCCTTCAAAGGTCGCCACCCGCAGCACCCGGGCGAGCACCTTGTCCGGCAGCGGGGGCGGCCGCCTGGTCCCGAAGGTCGCGCGGGTGGCCTGGGCCGGGGCCTGCTCAATGGCCTGCCGGACTGCGGCCCGCTGCCGGTGATAGTAAAGCGCCATGCCCCCCTGGTAGAGGATCGTCAGCGCTGCGATGGCGGCATAGATCCGCTGCATCCCCACGACCAAGGTCAGGCCGAAATCGTTGGCGCTCACTCCGCCGGCCTTCAGGGCGTCAATCATCTCCGGGGAGAAGATCCCGTTGAGCCCGTGGCGGTGGAGCAATATGAGCTGGATCGCCACATAGACCAAAATGAGGTTCAGGAGCAGCAGTTGGGAGCGCACCAGCCAGTTGAGGCCGCGGGCCTGCCCGCTGCGCAGCAGGCCCGCGCCATGCAGCTCGACCGCGCCCGCGCCCGCGACGAGGGAGCCGACCACCGCGCCGTACCAGTCGCGGCCGAGCGCCTCGATCAGCGCCAGGCCGCCGGCGAGCACCAGCACCGTGCGGCCTTCAAAGGTCGCCACGCGCAAAACCCGCGCGAGGACCTTGGCGGGCAGCGGGGGTGGGCGCAGGGACATCACCCGGGAGGATGGCGGGGGACCGTCACGCGGCGAGCCAATTGTGGCGGGAGCGAGAGTGGGCCCGCCCGGCGGCGCAGCCGGAGCGCGAGGCCGAGGCGTCCGCCCTTTGACGTGACCCGCACCGGCACCCCGAAGGCCTCTCCCAGCCGGCGCGCCGTGAGCACGGCCCGTCTCGGACCGGCGGCGACGACCCGTCCGGTCCGCAGCAGGAGCGCGTGGGTGAAGGCGGGGGTGATCTCCTCGGCGTGGTGGGTGACCAGCACGATCGTCGGCCCCCCGCGCCGCCCCGCCAGCGCGGTGACCATGGCCAGAAACTCCTCCCGGGCGACCGGATCGAGCCCGGCGCAGGGTTCGTCGAGGATGAGCAGACGTGGCCGGGCCATGAGCGCCCGCGCAATCAGCACGCGCTGGCGCTCGCCCTGCGACAGGTAAAGCCATGGCCGGTCCGCCCACGCCGCGCCCCCGGCCAGCCGCAGCCAGCGGCCCGCCGCCACGCGATCGGCCCGCGTGACCCGGGCCCACAGGTCCAGTTGCGCGTATTTGCCGCTGATGACCGTTTCCCGCGCGCGCTCGGCCGGCGGGATCGAGGCCTGCAGGGCGCTCGTCACGAACCCGATCTGCCGCCGCAACTCGCGCCAGTCGGCGCCGCCATACCGGCGGCCCAGCAGGGAAATGGCCCCCGCACTGGGCGAGAGGTAGCCGGTGAGCGCCTTGAGGAGGGAGGTCTTGCCGCAGCCGTTGGGGCCGAGGACCGCCCAGTGCTCGCCCCGCTCCACCCGCCAGTCCACGGCGTCCAGCAGCACCGACCGGCCGCGCGCGACGGTGAGGCCGCGGATTTCGAGCAGGGGTTGGGACGGGCGGGTCGGCATGCCCCGCACGGTGGCCGCGCCGGCCCGGGCCGTCAACGCGCCGCCTTGGGCTGGCCCGCCCCAGGGTATTTTATCCTAAAAAGCGCAGAAGGGTTGCACAGAGAACACCGAGCCCAGCCATGGAGTTCACGGAGCAAACCACTTGAATAATCCAGAGTGACGGCAAGCATCGCACCCGGTGAGTGACTCCAAAACTTTCACGCCTTCCGAAGTATTTCTCTGTGACCTCAGGTCTTCCCTCTGTGGCCTCTGTGACCAACTGCTGAATCTAGGTTGATTGATTATCCGTATCCATCCGTGGTTGAATCCTTCCGCGATGAAGCCGAGCCCGCCCACCCCCGCGATCGTTTACACCTATGCGAACTGCGGCACCTGCCGCCGCGCCACCCTCTGGCTGCGCGCGCAGGGCGTGCCGTTCACCGAGAAACCCATTCGCGAGACTCCGCCGGCCCCGGCGGAGCTGCGCTCCATGCTGCGGCATCAGGGCGGCGTGGTGCGGAAGCTGTTCAACACCTCCGGCCGCGACTATCGCGCGCTCGGCCTGGGCGAAAAACTCGCCGCGCTGAGCGAGGGCGAGGCCCTCGCCCTGCTCGCGGGCAACGGCAACCTCGTGCGGCGGCCGTTCCTGCTCGGCGCGGATTTCGGACTGGTGGGATTCGACGAGACCGCCTGGGCGCAGACCCTCGGGCGGACCGGGTGAGGGAGGGGGGACGGGCGGTTTGCGGCTCGCCTCCCCGCGGACGACGGCCCATGGTCCCGCCCATGGCCGAGAAACCCGCCCGCATTGAAATCCGGCTGCGCGAGCTGGCGCAGTTGTTCAACTCGATGGACCCGTCGCCGTTCAGCGAGCGCGACCTCGACGGCGACGCGGAGGAGTTCATCCTGTCCTGGGCGCGCGAGCTGCCGGTCCACCGGGAGATCGAGCTGGCCCTGCAGCTCACGGTCGCGCCGCCGCCCACCCGGGCCGCGGCCCTCGAGGGCGCGGTGCGGCATTTCTTCGCGGAACGCGCGAGCATCAAGCATCTGGAGTTTCGCCAGCTCATGCGGCGGGGGCGGCAGAGCCTGCTCATCGGGCTCGTCTTCCTCGCGGCCTGCCTCCTGCTCATCGAGCTGCTCGGCGCCCTCGACGCCACCTCTGTGACGTTTTTCAAGGAGAGCCTGACCATCGGCGGCTGGGTGGCGATGTGGCGGCCGCTGGAAATCTACCTCTACGACTGGTGGCCGTTGCGCGACGAGTGGCGCCTGTTGGAGCGCCTCGCGCGGATGAAGGTCACCCTGACCCTCCGGCCGGCCTGAGCGCCCGGGCGGCCCCCCACCCTCGCGGCGGCCAGGGCCGATTCATGAAGGATTATCAAAAAATAATTATGAGAGACAAAAAATCATCTGGAAACCTAGGTTGAAAACTTTCCGAACGGGCGGATTTGAACCCCTGATGGACACTGATGAACACTGCTTCTGAGGGTCGGATAAGTGCGAATTAGTGTGCATAAGTGGTTAAAGGTTTTTGTCTGGCGTGGTCAATCGCGAGGGCCAGGCCCTTGAGGCCTCGGAAATTGTTCCGGCCGACCTGAGCGCCCGGGCGGCCCCCCACCCTCGCGGCGGCGCCCAGAGCCGATTCATGAAGGATTATCAAAAAATGATTATGAGAGACAAAATATCATCTGGAAACCTAGGCTGAAAACTTTCCGAACGGGCGGATTTGAACCACTGATGGACACTGATGAACACTGATTCTGAGGGTCGGATAAGTGTAAATTAGTGTGCATAAGTGGTTAATGGTTTTTGTCTGGCGTGGTCAATCGCGAGGGCCAGGCCCTTGAGGCCTCGGAAATTGT
>CAIYUN010000015.1 GCA_903929355.1 uncultured Opitutaceae bacterium | reverse complement strand
GGCCGGCCGGGCGGTGGCGACGGGCGGCGCAACCACCGCCGGGGCCGAGGGGGTGCCGGCAGCGGGGGTCGCAACTTGCTTCCCCTTGCTTTTGGCGAGGGCGGCGGCGATATGGCTCACGGCAGCAGGGTTGCCCGATTTGGCTCGAAAGGGAAGCTTCAATTATCGCCCCCCTCGTGACCCGGTCACCGGCGACGGGGCGGCCCCCCCAGCAAAAATCGGATGGACAACCCCCCGCCGGCGGCTCAGTTTACCCCCATGTCAATGCCGCCTGCCACCGCTCCCGCCGCCGTCAAACACACCACGCCCGCCAGCCTGGTGGTGGATTTCGTGCTCGTCCTGGGATTTTTCACCCTGATGTTTTTTGTGCTCCGGCCGCATGTGATGTCGGACAACCCGCGTTACATCAACCTCTGGGCCGCGTTGGCCTCGTCATGCATGAGCGGCGTGTTCTGGCTCGCCGTCCAGATGTTCCGCGTCGTGTTGCGCTCACAGCTCGCGGCGAAGAAGCAGGGCTGAGCAGGGCGGTTTTCCACCCCGCGCTCATCCCTCGGCCCGCGCCCTCGCGTCCGCGTCGATCAGGGACTTGATGCGCTCGAGCTCGGCCTTCACCCGGGTCTTCACCGCGGGCAACGCGGCGGCGTCCGCCACGGGAGCACGGGCAAAAACGTAGAATTTCATCTTGGGCTCCGTGCCGGAGCCACGGGCGGCAAAGCTCCAGCCGTTGGCCAGGGTCACGACGTAAAAGTCCGACTTCGGCACCGCCTCGCCATCGGCGTCGAGGATGACCTGCCGGCCGAAGTCCTGGAACTGCGCGACCGGGATGCCGCCAAATTCCCGGGGCGGCGCGGACCGGTAGGTCTCAAGGATCCGCTTGATCCGGGCCGCGCCGGTGGCGCCCTCGTAATAGAGGTTGAGCACCCCCTCCAGGAAATAGCCGTGCTGGACGTAAAGCTCATCGAGGTGTTCGGGCACCGTGCGGCCGCCGGCCTTCACCATGGCGCAGAACTCGGCAAACATCAGGCAGGCGGCGCCGGCGTCCTTGTCGCGCACCGCGTCACTCGGCAGATAGCCGTAGCTTTCCTCACAACCAAACGCGAAGAAGGTGCTGTGCTCGCGCAGCAGCGCGGCGCGCGCGGCCGGGAGCGCGGCGTCGTAGTCGAAATCCGCGCCCATGACCGCGACCAGTTTTTTCTCGTAGCCGTGGAGCTTGGCCGCGATCCACTTGAAGCCGGTGAGCGTGTTGACGACCTTCACCCCGTGCGCCAGCGCGATGGCGTCCTGGAGGGGCGTGGTCACAAAAGTCTTGATCACCGTGACCCGGGGCGAGCCGGCCGCGGGGATCCAGCCCAGCTCCTTGAGCTTCGCGAGGCGGTGCTGGATGAGGAGCGCGCCCGTCTGGTTCCCGGTGAGCAGCTCCATCCGGCCCGCCCGGTTGCGGACGGCCACGCCCATGCGGTCGCCGTCGGGATCGGTGGCCAGCACGACGTCGCAGCCGTCCTTTTCGGCAAGGGCGACGGCCAGCGCCAGCGCCTCGGCGTTCTCGGGGTTGGGCGATTTCACGGTCGGAAAATTCCCGTCAAACGCGACCTGCTCGCGCACCTGGTGCAGCTCGCAGCCCGCGTGCAGCAGCAGGGGCACGGCCGAGACCCCGCCCGTGCCATGGATGTTGGTGAACACGACCTTGAGCCGGGTTTGCTGGAACACCTCCGGGGTGAGTGCGGCCTGCGCCGCCACGGTGAGATAGGCGTCGTCGGCCGCGCGGCCCAGCGTGTCCACCCCGGCGAGGTCCGGCTGCAGAAAGGCGGCGAGGCCGGCGAGCGGCACGGCATTGACCGCGGCCACAATGGCCGTGTCGTGCGGGGGCACCACCTGACCGCCGTCCTCGAAGTAGGCCTTGAAGCCGTTGTCATGGGGGGGGTTGTGGCTGGCCGTGATGACAATGCCCGCGTGGGCCTTGAGCCAGCGGACGCTGAAGCTGAGCTGCGGGGTCGCACGCGGCCCGTCGAAGATGTGGGCGACACCGCCGAGGCGCGTCCAGGCCGACGCCGCCAGCTCGCAGAAGTGCCGCGAGAAATGCCGCACGTCGTGGGCGATGACCAGCCGCGCCGGTTCCGCCCGGCCCGCCGCGTCGAGATGACCGCGGGTGTGACGGTACAACCCGATGGTGGCGCGCAGCAGCGTAAAATCGTTGAGCACATTCAGGCCCGCGGCGGCATGCGCGGGCGCGCCCGGCGGCCCGGAGCCGTCGCCCTGCTCCGCCGCCGTCACGATGGCGCCGATCGTGCGGCCGCGCATCCCGCCGGTGCCGAACTCGAGATGGCGGTAGAAACGGTCGTTCAGCTCGGCCCACGCGCCCGCCGCCACGAGCTCCCCGACGCTCGCGACCGTCCAGGCGGGGAGTCCGGCGGCGAACCAAAGGGAAAGATTTTCCACCGTGGAGGGGAGCAGCCGGCCTTCGGCGCCGGCGGCCTGGATTTGTTCAAGCGTGGTCATGGGATGGTTTGGTTTTAGGTGGGGGCACCACTCCGTGGCGACCGCGGACGGCTCGGAGAGCCGTCCCTACCATTGGATGCCGTTCCTAATGGCACCAACACGTATTTGGCGAACGAACAATGGCGTTGGTTTGATCATTCCAGATAAAGCCCGTCTTGCACGGCCGGTTTCACCGCCAGCCGGGCCCAGGCGGCGGCAAATCCCTCCGCGTCGTCGGCCCAGAGCGGGGAAAACTCGACCGCGAAGGGCGGCAGGCCGGACGGATCGGCGGCCACCGCCACCCCGGCGGCGCGCAGCCAGCGCACGGACTGCCGGAGCTGGTCGGCCCGGCAGGTCGCGGGCGAATCGGGCCCCGCGGCGTTCTTCACCGGCGAGAAATCATCGGCGCGGTTGGTCTCGATGATGACCGGGTGGCGGGCAAACGGCAGCGCGTCGAAGACAAACAGCTCAAACTTCACCCCGTTGGGCCGGTCCGGCCGCACCGGCCGGCCCGCGGCGTCGATGGTGGCGATTTTTTTGTCGGCCCGGTGAAACGGCAGCGCCCGGCCGCCCTCGCCGCCGGCCAGCCGGCGGATGAAACCGGTGTCGAAAATGTGGAGGCCGATGCTCCCGGCCAGAAAACGCAGCCGGCCCGTCTTCGGATCCACCTCATGCTGCGTCGCGGCGGGCAGGTCGGAGTATTCGATCACGACCGGCCGGCCCGCCTGCGCGCAAAAGTGGCCGAGTTTTTCGTCCGGGCCCGATTTGGGCACCATCTTGGCCGACATCTCCGCCCCGCGCCGCAGATGCCAGCCGATGAACTCCGGGTCCACGCAGCGGACCAGCGGGTTGTCCACCTGGAAATAGGTGAGCGTGTCCACGCCCCCGCGCTGCATCACGTCGAGCGCGCCACTGCGCTCGAGCGCGCGCAGCGAGCCCCCGTGACCGTCGGGGGAAAGGGCGATGGTGTCGGGGGCCTCGAGCAGAATCCGGCCGGTGAAATCCACCGCCGGCATCCGGCCCTGGCGGAAAAAATGCACCTGCCCGGCCTCGAGGCCGAACCACCCGTGCTCCGCAAAAAACGCCCCGGTCGCCCCATGGTTCGCGTGGCTCGTCATGATGAACCACGGGACGGGACGCCCAAAACGGCGGCCGGCCGCGAGCAGCTTTTCCGCAAAGACCTGGAAGAGCGTCTTCCGCCGCACCGGGGTGACGGGAAAGCTGCCCTTGGGCCCGTCAAAACCGAGACGGGTGCCCTGCCCGCCCGCGACCGTGAACGCCGCGACGCGCCCGGCGCGCAGCGCCGCCTCGCCCGTGGCGCGGGCCGCCGCCCAGGCGGCGGGATCGCCGCCGTTTTCCGGCCGGGCCTCGAAGGGCGCGGGCGTCAGGCCGGCCAGATCGGGGCCGGCGGTGCCCGCGGCGAGCAGGCTGCGGTTGAGCCGGGCGAGCTCGACCAGGTCAATCTCGCCGGCCTGCGCGAGCAGGCGCGCCTGCGCGGCGGCGTCGAGGCCGTCGAAAAACGCGAACACCTGGCCCTGCCCGGCGCGGGCGAAGGATTCGATGAGCGGATGCGTGGGCATGCGGTGCGCGCATTGAGCGGGCGGAGCGGCGGTCCGGCAACGCTGATTTTGCGGGCGTGGCTTGCCCGGGTGCCTCCCACTCAGCGTCGCCGCACGCTTCCTGGGCCTGGCTTAGTTCGCCACCGCGGCCGGCGTCGCCGCCGTGATGACATGGACGCCGTAGTAGGAAACCGGGGTGGGGCTGGCGTTCCTCAGGCCGTGCTCCTCATTGGAGGCGAAGAAGCAAATCCCGCCGGGGCCGACCCGCTCGGTGGCGCCTTTGACCGTCACGTCCAGCACGCCATTCTTCACCACGATGAACGACTCGTCGGGATGGTGGTGGGGCGGGTTCGGCGACTCGCCCGGCAGGAGCACATACGCGCGGCAGTCGAGGTTCGTGCAGGTGACGGTGGGGGCGCTGATGATGTCGCGGCGCCGGCCGGTGGGGAGGTTGAGGACTTCGAGTTTCGCCCAGTCGAACACGCTCGAGGGCAGACAACCCGGCCGCGCGGTGGGGGCGGAGTGCGTGGCGGCGGTGGTGAAGTGGAACACGAAGCAGGTCGCCGGCGTGGTCCCGACGTTTTCCAGGCTGTGCGGGTCGTTCGAGGCGAAGAATCCCACCGAGCCGGCGCCCACGGTTTGGGCGCGGCCGTTCACGGTCACCTTGAGCGTGCCCTGGGTGAGGATGAAGAGCTCCTCCTCCGGCTGCCGGGGTGGATCGTGCGCGATCCGGCCGGCGTCGAGGGTGGTGATGTGCGCCTCAAAGCGCTCGAGCGTTGCCGTCGGCTGATTCGCGACCTCGCGGCGCAGGCCGTCGGCATCGGGCCGGGCCGTGAGCGACTCAAACTTGAACACCGTGGAACCGAGCTTCGCGCCCGGCCCGGCCTGCGGCGTCTGGCACCCGGCGAAGACCACGGCGAACGCGATCACGAACCATCGGGTGCTGACGGCGCGGGCGGCCTTGCTGCGGGCACGAGGCGTGCGCGCCTGGTGGGCGGTGAGAAAGCTCGGGTGGTCGGAGTGCGAGAGCGCCATGGACATGCTCGGTGGGGTGTTTTCTGGGGCGGGCTGCGGCCCGGCGCAATCGGGAAAGGCCACGCCCGGCGCTCCTTGTCACGCCACCTGCCTCTGCTCCGGGGTTAAAATGCCCGACCCTGTCTCGATCTTCCTCCCTTCGTGATGCTGCCGCGAGGCGTGACCCAGGGTTCGTGGGCCCGGCTGCGGCCTTCGCTCTCGGCCGCAGGCCAGGGAGCTAGGGTAACACCCCAGCGCGTTTACGTGGGGTGGGGCTCATAATCACGCCCTCTCTTGGCGAACTTGCCTGGCTCTTTGCCGGTGCTTTGTCCGGACCCGGGGCTGCGGTGCCTCCGGGATCACACGCACCGCCGCTTTCACCACTTTTAATTTTTGTTCACCCCCCTGAAGTCTCTTTCGTCGCCCTGGCCGTCTTGGATGCCCGGACGGGCACGCCCGCAAGCGGGCGAGCCGCCTTTGCGGGCCGACTTGTTCAGTGTCGAACAGCTTGCGGTCCATGCCCGGACTCTGGCGGCGGACCACCAACTCGACCCGCGCCACCGCGCCAACCGCCTTTTGGCCCGGTTGGACGCCAATGAACAGCGGCTCCGGGCCTTCAACCTTTCGACCCTGGCCGTGAATCCGGGCCGGCGCATCACGCCCGCTGCCGAATGGCTGCTCGACAATTTCTACCTGATTGAGGAGCAGATCCAGATGGCCCGGCGACATCTGCCCCGGGGCTACAGTCGCGAGCTGCCCCGCCTGCGGCGGGGCGCTTCCGCCGGGTTGCCCCGGGTCTATGACATCGTGCTTGAGCTGATCTCGCATGTGGACGCCCAGATCGAGGAGGCGCCGCTCCGCGCGTTCATTGCCGCCTATCAAACGGCCGGACCCCTGCGGCTGGGCGAGCTGTGGGCCATCCCCATCATGCTCCGGCTGGGGTTGATTGAAAATCTGCAGCGTGTCACCACCCGGCTGGTCACGGCCCGGGAGGAACGCAACCTGGCGAATGAATGGCTGGATCGATTGCAGGCCATGGCCGAAACCAATCCGTCCCAGTTGGTGATCGTGGTGGCGGAGATGGCCAAATCCGACCTCCCCCTCTCCAGCGCGTTCGTGGCGGAATTTTGCCAGCGTTTGTCGCGGCAGAGCCCGGTGCTCCAGCTGGCCCGCAGCTGGCTTGAAGAGCGGCTGGTGGCCCAGGGGTGGTCCGTCGATCTGCTCGTCCGGCAGGAGAGCCAGCACCAGGCCGCCGACCAGGTTTCCGTCAGCCACAGTATTGCGAGCCTGCGTTTCCTGAGTGCGATGGACTGGAAGGAGTTTGTGGAGGCCCTGAGCGCGGTTGAGGCGACGTTGCGCTCCGACCCGGGCGGAGTTTATCCCGCGATGGATTTTGCGACCCGTGATCGCTACCGCCACGCGGTCGAATTCTTCGCCCGGCATGGCCGCCACGCGGAGGTGGAGGTCGCGCGGTCGGCGATCCAGCTCGCGGAGGCCGGCGCCCGGGCCCGGGGGCGCGGCGACCGAACCGCCCACGTGGGCTTCTATCTGATCGACCAGGGCCGGTCCCTGCTGGGGCGCACGGTGCAGGTGCGGTGGCCCTGGCGGTCCTGCCTCGAACGCGCCATCCACCGGTTTCCGCTGACGTTTTATGCGGGCGGGATCGGGGCGCTCACCCTGCTCGTGACCGCCGCGTTCGTGGCGCAGGCCTGGGCGCGCGGCCTGGCGGGCGGGAAACTGGTTTTCTTCACCCTGGTTTTTCTCCTTTGTGCCAGCCAGTTGGCGGTCGCCCTGATGAACTGGCTGTCCACCTTGCTGGTGAAACCTCGGCTGCTCCCCCGCCTGGATTTTTCCTCCGGCATCGCGCCCGATTGCCGGACCATGGTGGTCGTGCCCACGCTGCTCACGAACCTTGCCGGGGTCGACCGGCTGATCGAGAGCCTGGAAATTCATCAGCTCGCCAACCGGGATCAGCATCTTCATTTCGCCTTGCTCACGGATTTCCGCGACGCGCCGGAGCCGGTTTTGCCGGGAGACGACGCGTTGCTGGAACGCGCGCGGGCCGGCGTCGGGCGGCTGAACCGGATGTATCCGGCCGGAAGCCAGACCCGCTTTTTTCTGTTTCACCGCCCCCGCCGCTGGAACGCCGGCGAAGGCCGCTGGATGGGCTACGAGCGTAAGCGGGGCAAGCTCGCGGAGTTCAACGCCCTCCTGCGCGGCGGCGCGCGCGAATGCTTTTCCGTGATCGTCGGCGGGACGGCTGTCCTGCCGGCCATCAAGTATGTCATCACGCTCGACACCGACACCCAGCTGCCCCGCGAGGCCGCGCGCTCGCTCGTCGGCGCGATGGCCCATCCGTTGAACCGCCCGGTGTTCGATCCCGTGCGCGGGATTGTCACCGCCGGCTACGGCATCCTGCAGCCCCGCGTGGGGGTGAGCCTGCCCGGCGCGCGGCGCTCGTGGTTCGTCCGGCTGTTTGCGGGCGACGCGGGCATTGATCCTTACACCCGGGCGGTGTCCGATGTGTATCAGGATCTTTTTCAGGAAGGCTCGTTTATCGGCAAGGGCATTTACGATGTGGACGCCTTTGGGCGGGCCCTCCACGGCCGCTTTCCGGAAAACACCGTGCTCAGCCACGACTTGTTGGAGGCCTGCCATGCCCGCTCGGCCCTGGTGAGCGATGTGGAGTTCTACGAGGAGCATCCCTCCCGCTACAACGTGGACGTGGACCGGCGGCACCGCTGGATCCGGGGCGACTGGCAGACCACGCCCTGGCTCCTGCCCCGCGTGCCCGGTGCGGATGCCCGGCGCATCGCCAATCCGCTTTCCGGCCTGTCGCAGTGGAAAATTTTCGACAACCTGCGGCGCAGTCTCGTTCCCGTCGCCCTCCTGCTCCTGCTGCTGGGCGGCTGGCTCCTCCTGCCCGGGTTCGGCGGGCCCGGGTCGTTGCTGGTGCTCGCGCTCATCCTGCTTCCCGGCTTGCTCGCCGCCCTCGTGGGGGCGCTGTGCCGGCCGGCCGACTTGCCGTGGGCGGTGCATCTGCGGGGGGTGGCCGCGTCTGGCGGCCGGCAGCTCGGGCAGGTTTTTCTCACCGTGGTGTTCCTGCCCTACGACGCCTTCATCAGCCTCGACGCGATCAGCCGCACGCTGCTCCGCCTGCTGGTGACGCACCGGCGCCTCCTCCAGTGGCAGACCTCGGGTGATTCCGAACAGGCCGCGCGCTCCGGCCTCGCCGGCTTTTATGCGACCATGTGGATTGTGCCGGTGGTGGCCCTGCTGGCCGGCGGTCTGCTGGCGGCGCGTCACCCGGATCAATGGCCCGGGGTCCTGCCGGTCCTCGGCCTCTGGCTGGCCGCCCCTTGGCTCGCCTGGTGGATCAGCCAGCCCCTGGCCGCCGCCTCCCGGGAATTGCCCGCCTCGTCGGTGCTCTTTCTCCGGCGCACCGCCCGCCAGACCTGGCATTATTTCGAAAGCTTTGTCACTGCGCGGGAGCACTGGCTGCCGCCGGATAATTTTCAGGAGGTGCCGGTCCCGGTGATCGCCTCGCGGACGTCCCCCACCAACCTGGGCCTGGCGCTGCTCGCCAATCTGGGCGCGCGGGACCTGGGCTATCTCTCCCTCGGCGGCCTGCTGCGGCGCACCCAGGACACCTTGGCCACGATGCACCGGCTCGAGCGGTATCGCGGGCATTTCTACAATTGGTATGAGACCCGCACGCTCCAGCCCCTGCTCCCGCTCTATGTGTCGAGCGTGGACAGCGGCAATCTGGCGGGCCACCTGCTGACCCTGGGCTCCGGGCTGAGGGAGCTGGCCGACGAAAAGATCCTCACCCCGCAGGTTTTCGCCGGACTGCGCGACACGCTGACGGTGCTGCGGGATTTGACCGGTAAAAATGCTGCCCTCGACCAGCTCGACGCCGAACTGGGGCAAACGCCGGTCACTCTGCGCGCGGCCCTTGTGCTCTTGGCCCGGGTGGCCGACGAGACCGCCCGGATGGCCGATGCGCTGGCCAGCGCGTCGGCGGCGGCCGAGGATTGGGTCCAGACCTTGCGCCGGCATTGCGCGGATCATTTGGAGGAATTGCGGTTGCTCGCGCCGTGGCTGGCCTTGCCTCCCTCCGGTCCTGGCGGTCCGCCGGAGCTGACCCTCGCCCAGGCGCCCACGCTGCGTGAAATCTCGACGTGGGCTCACGTTCCCGGCGCGTGGCCGGATGCTGGGTCCGGCGGGGCCGATCTCGCACGCTGCCGGCGTGAGGCCGGCGACCAGGCCCGGGAGCGCCTGCTTGCGCTGGAGGATCTGGCCCGGCAGGCCGACGAGCTGGCCGCGATGGATTTCGCCTTTCTGTTCAACGCGGAGAGGGATCTTTTTTGCACCGGTTACAACGTCACTGACCGCCGGTGTGACGCCGGCTTTTATGATCTGCTGGCCTCGGAGGCCCGCCTGTGCAGTTACGTCGCCATCGCCTTGGGGCAGGTGCCGCAGGATCACTGGTTCTCCCTGGGCCGGCTGCTGGTCGCCTCGAGCGGTGAGCCGGTTCTGGTTTCATGGAGCGGCTCGATGTTCGAATAGCCAAGCGCATAGCGCACCCAGCGAATACCGGATTCATCCGCTGCTGCAAAAATATGCCGCCTTCCAGCTCGGCCATGCGGTCGCCAAGGAGCAGGCCGCCTGTCGCGAACGATTCATCAATCATTTCACAGAGGAAGTGGAAATCAGCTCTAGGGAGGGCGAGGATGGCGCCGCGAAAATTGATCCGATCATCGGCAACGTCATGAAGGCGATTCGAGAGGCCGCAGGGCTCGGCTGGCATCGGAAGGTGTCCGACACCGTTTTGGCCCTAGCCGTGGGCACCCGGTTTTTCGAATCGCGCAATCTGGAACCCGAGTCTGTGCCGTTGCTTGAACTGGCAGTAAAGGCTGCGGGTCAGTTGGACGATCCTGATCGTGTCGCCGCGCATACCGCTCATCTAGGAAATGCACTCCAACACATCGGTCGACTCAAGGAGGCCATTCTGAAATATGAGACGGCGATTACCATCGTTAGGAAAACTGGCAATGACTACGACCTGTCCAGCAATCTTCAAAATCTCGGCGTGGCCATGCTTTCCACCGGCCAGAATCCGGCTCAAGCCGAAAAGGTTTTACGGAAGGCCTTCGACGTGGCGAAACGGGCGCAGAACTGGGACGCCCTCATAGGCACGCTAAGCGCGTTGGGCGGACTTTGCCAGCAGGTCGGTCGCTTAGAGGATGCCAGAAATTTTTATTCAAACGCACTTCAAGCGGCTCGGCTGTTCAAGAATCGATTGGCAGAGGGCAGCAACCTCAGCAATGGCGGACTTGTCGCGGACGCCATGGGAGATGTTGTCGAGGCAGAGCGCATGATTCGCGAGGCCCTAGCCATCGCACGCGAAATTGGCGACCGACGCGGCGAGGGCAATCGGCTCGGACATCTGGGTGGAATAATTATTCGGCGCGCAGAGAAGTTACCTGCCGGTCCGGAAAGATTCTGCCTTTTTGAAAATGCGCGTGAGCAAATCAATGCCGCACTTCGAGCGGCCCAAGAAACCCGCGACCAAGAGAAAATTGCAAGCTGGTTGATGAATCTCGGCGCTACCTACCGGCATACCAAGGACAACGACCGCGTCCTCGCTCTCTTTAGGGAGGCGCTCACCGTCGCGACCGAATCCGGGTTTGCCCAAGTGGAGTCACAAATCCGCTATAACCTTGGAACTGCTCTGGTCGAATGCGGGCAATTGGAAGCAGCTCTTGCGGAGCTGCGACAATCGGGTGCGCTACTGGATAAACTCGGTTCGCCACGTGCTGTCATTGCCCACCAACGCGCAGCCCAGGTCGCCATGGTTCTAGCCGATCAGCGCGCCAAGCGGAAAACGGCAGACTAATCAGTTCCGGGAAATGCCGAACTGCCCGGAGGGCTGCACGCTCGGCCTGGATCCATTTGGACTGGTGCATGAGGATGGAGGAAGTCCAGTTGGATGACCTTGTGGTCGGATTTCAACAGCCGGCGCATGGCCTGCAGACGCTAGGCCCCGTGCCGGCGGGCGACGGCGGTCGCCTGTTTCAGCCTGCCACAGGGTGCTTCCGGGCCAGTTGGAGCAGGCCTTGGAGCACCCGGATGCCTTCCACCCCGCGCTGGGCCAGTATGGCCTCGGCCCAAGCCCCGGAGAGCTTGCCGATCAGTTGCATTGCTGGAGGAGGCCACTGCGCCGGCTTGCCCGTTGGGCCGGCGTCCCTTGGAGGTGACCGTCGGCGGGGGCCAGCGTGCCGTTAGCCGGACGGGGGCGCTGGCAGGCCGGGTGGCGAATGAAAATGGGGGACACTAAGGGGACACCTAGCTTTTTTTGAGATTTATTTTGATCCAAAAATGAGGCATAAAAAATCCCGTAACATATTACTATGAAACGGGATTGGAAAATGGCTGCCCGGGCTGGGATCGAACCAGCGACCAAGTGATTAACAGTCACCTGCTCTGCCACTGAGCTACCGGGCATCATCGAAACGAGGGTCTGAGAAACATGACCTCTACCCCGATTGTCAATGTCTGTTTTAACTGGGTTGTTCTTAGTTCGTAGTTCTTGGTTCTTGGTTTCCAAGCGCGTTGGGGTCAACGCGCTCCACCTCCACTCAGGGCAAGAGAACCAAAACCGCGAAACAGGAACAGGGAACTCATCCCCTCAACCTTTCATCCTTTCAACATCCGCCTTCCCCTCCCGTTCAGCCCATCAGTGCCCATCAGTGAGAATCAGTGGTTAAAAACCTCCGTGAGTTCCGCCGGACTGCTCGCGATAATCCGCGGGATCCGTGGCCAAAAATCCCTCCAACATTTTCCTTGCCTTCCCCCGGGCGGGTGCCATCCAATTGAACCCTTTTCCACTACGCCTGCCTCCAATTCCGGAGCGACAGGGGGAACGAAATTTATGCCCATCCAACTCTCCCTTCACGTCACGCCCCGCGCCCAGACCGGCCGGAGCGCCTCCCGCCGCACCCGCAAGGCCAGCCAGATTCCGGCCATCCTTTACGGGAAACATGTCAAGCCGGAGACCATCGCCATCGACAACGCCGAGTTTGTCCGCCTCCGCAAGGCCATCTCCGGCCGCGCCCTCCTCATCGAGCTCGAGCGCCCCGATCGCACGGACCGCACCTTGTCCTTCCTCCAGGAGATCCAGCGCGACCCCATCACCGACCGCTACCTCCACGTGGATCTGCACGAGGTCAAGGCCGACGAAAAATTTGAGATCGATGTGCCCGTCCAGACCGTCGGCGAGTCGTTTGGCGTAAAAAACCAGAGCGGCGTGTTGGAAATGGGGGCGCACCGCCTCCGCATTCGCTGCCTGCCCAAGGACCTGCCGGCCCTCATCCCCGTGGACGTGACCGAGCTGAAGGTGGGCGAGACCATCAAGGTCGCCGAGCTCAAGCCGATTCCGGGCGTTGAATATCGCGACATCAAGTCGCAGCCCGTGGTCGCCTGCGTCGAGCCCGTGGCCGAGATTGTACAGGAGGTCGCTGCCACCGCCACGCCCGCCGAGGGTGCAGCCGCCGCCCCGGGTGCCGCTGGAGC
>CAIYUN010000014.1 GCA_903929355.1 uncultured Opitutaceae bacterium | reverse complement strand
GGGCGCAGCAAGTCTGCGCCCCTACAGGAAATCTTCCGCCCCTGGCTGGCGCGTTGGGGTCAACGCGCCCCACCCCTCCTTCCCCGCATGACCACCTTTGCCGCGATCTCTTTTGCCAATGCCGGCTGGGTGTGGGCCGCCCTGCTCGGCGCGGTGGTGCTCGTGCCGCTCACCTGGCTCGCGCTGCGGCCGGCGGGCCCGCAGGCGGGCGCCCGCGCCTTCGGCCTCGGCCTCCGCACGCTCGGCATCGGCCTGCTCCTGCTCTGCCTGCTCGACCCCCAGTGGGTCTCCACCCACCCCAAGAAGGGCGCCAACTTCCTCGCCATCCTCGCCGACAACAGCCAGAGCCTGCAGATCGCCGACGCGGGCCAGCCGCTCTCGCGCGGACAGAAGGTCCGCGCCGAACTGACGACCCCGGGCACCGGCTGGCTGGAGAAAGTCGCCGACGACTTTCAGGTGCGGCCCTATGTGTTCGACCGCGATCTGCGGCGGGTGCGGGACTTCAGCGAGCTCGATTTCCAGGGCTCCGGCACCGCCCTGGGCGCCGCGCTGAAGAAGCTCCGCGAACGGTACGCGGGGGCGCCCGGCCAGGCCGCCCAGCCGCTCGCCGGCGTCCTGCTCTTCACCGACGGCAACGCCACCGACCTGCCCAACGGCCTGACCGACACCGGTGGACTGCCGCCGGTCTATCCCGTGGTCATTGGCTCCGCCGACGGCCTGCGCGACGTGAGCATCGGCCGCACGGCGGTGAGCCAGACCGCCTTTGACGACGCGCCGGTGTCGCTCCACGTCGAGGTCAAGGGCACGGGCGCGGCGGGCCGCGACCTGACGGTGAACGTGCGCCCTCTCGCCACCGACAACACCCCCACCCCGGCGGACAAGCTGCCGGCCACGCAGACGGTCCGGCTCGCGAATGACCATGACCCGGTGGAGGTAAGGTTCGACTGGCACCCGGCCGGCAGCGGCGTGCAGTTTTTCGAGACCACGGTCGCGGTGAAAGGCGACCCGCCGCTGGCGGAAGCCACCGTGCTGAACAACCGCAGGGCTGTGATGGTGGACCGCGGCCGCCCCACCTACCGCATCCTCTATGTCTCCGGCACCTTCTTTGGCGAATTCAAGCTTCTGAACCGCGCGCTGGCCGACGACCCGCAGATCCAACTCCCCGCCCTGATCCGCGTGGCCCCGCGCGAGCCCAAGTTCTCCTTCATCGGCCACGCCCCCGGCACCACCAACCCGCTTTACAGCGGCTTCACCGACACCAATGAGGACACCCAACGCTACGACCAGCCGGTGTTTGAGACGCTGAACGTCGCCGACAACCTGGAGCTGGCCGGTGGCTTCCCGCGCAACGCGGCCGAGCTGTTCGCCTACGACGCCGTGATCCTCGACAAGGTGGAGGCCGGGATGTTCTCCACCGACCAGCTCGCGCTGCTGCGCCGCTTCACCGCCGAGCGCGGCGGCGGTCTGATGATGCTCGGTGGCGTGGACTCGCTGGAGGATGGGGGCTATGCCACGACGCCGTTGGCGGCCGTGCTGCCGGTCTATCTCGACCGCAAGGCCCCCGCTCCGGTGGTGGGCGAGCTGACCTGGCAGCTGACGCGGGAGGGCTGGCTGGAGCCGTGGACTCGCGTCCGCGCGCTGGAGAACGACGAGCGCGCCCGCCTCAGCACGATGCCGCATCTGAAAGTTGCGAACACCTTGGCGAGCATCAAACCCGGCGCGACCGTGCTCGCCACCGTCACCGACCAGGCCGGTCATGTCTATCCGTCGCTCATCGCGCAGCACTACGGCGCGGGCCGGGTGGCCGCCCTCGCGGTCGGCGACCTGTGGCTCTGGGGGATGAAGGGCGAGTCCGAGCACGCCGACCTCGACCGTTTCTGGCGTCAACTCGCGCGGTGGCTGGTGACGGACGTGCCCGCACCGGTCGAGTTGCGCGTCACCCCTGCGGCCGAGCAGGCTGGCGGCATGACGCTGACCGTGACCGCGCGCGACAAGGAATACAAACCCCTCGACCTGGCCAACGTACACCTCACCGTGCGACGCGTGGGGGCGGCACCCAAGGATCCGGCTGCCACCACGCCGGGCCCCGGTGCCTCCGCCGAGCCGGCGTTCACCCAGGTCGTCCTGCCGGCCGAGCCCGTGGCCGACGCGCCGGGCAAGTTTGCCGCGACCTTTGCCCCGCGCGATGCGGGCGCCTACCTGGCCGACGCGGAGGTCACCGACCGGGCTGGCAATGTCCTGGGTCATGCGCAGGGGGGCTGGGTCAATGACCCGGCGGCCGATGAATTCAGCAACCTCGCCCCCAACCGGACGCTGCTCGAGGAGCTGGCCCGCCGCACCGGTGGCGAGGTCATCCCGTGGACCAGCCTCGGCTCGCTCGCGGCCAAACTCGCGCGGATGCCCGCCCCCATCACCGAGGACATCTCCGAGCCGCTCTGGCAACAAGGCTGGGTGTTTCTCGCCGTGCTCGCGTGCTTCCTCGCCGAATGGGGCTGGCGCCGCTGGAAAGGCCTGCCATGAAAAATATATTCGCCCCTCAAACAGCTGGAGTTGGTGGCGCGAGGCATCCCCGTCGCGCCGCTCCGGCCGCGGCTCACCCAGCGGGTTCGCCCCACCTTCAGACGATGATAGCCTCATTTTTGTTTCTCCTCCTCCTCGCCGTTCTCCCCGCCCGCGCCGCCGAGGGGCCCGCGTCAGTTGCCGCTCCCGCCGCCCCGGCCCAACCGGCGGCGCACGACGAGGTGCTCGTGATCATCGGGGCTCAGGGCGAGGACAGCTTTGCCACCGGGTTTGCCGCCGCCGCCAAAAACTGGCAGACCGCCTGCGAACGCGCCAAGGTCGCCTGCACGGTGATCGGTCTCGACGGAAAAAAGGACCCTGAGGCCGCGCCGACAGACAAGGATCTCATCCAGGCGTGGATCAAAAAGCTCGATCCCAATTCCGCCGCCAATGCCTGGATCGCCTACGTCGGCCATGGCACCTTTGACGGGAAGGAGGGACGCATGAACGTGCGCGGCCCCGACATCCTGCCATCCGAGATGGCGGGGTGGCTAAAGCCGCTCAAGCGGCCGGTCATCTTTATCCATGGCGGCTCGGCCAGCTATCCGTTCATGACCGCCCTCTACGGTCCCAACCGCATCGTCATCAGCGCCACCCGCAGCGGTGCCGAGATCAACTACAGCCGCTTCGGCGAGGCCTTTGCCGCCGCCCTCGTGAGCGAGGACTCGGACCTCGACCAGGATGGCCAGGTCTCCCTGCTCGAGGCGTTTGTCACCGCCGCGCAGAAGGTGAAAAGCTTTTACGACGACAACAACCGGCTGATGAGCGAGCACGCCCTCATCGACGACAACGGCGACCCGCATCCCACGCCCGCGGACTTTTTCAAGGGCACGCGGGTGGTGAAACGTCCCGCGGGCGGCGGGGTGGTGTCGGGCAACAAGGCGAAGCTCATCGCCCTCGCCCCCAGCGACGCCGAGCGCGCGATGAACTCGGACCAGATCCAGCAGCGGGCGGCCCTGGAGCAGCAGCTGGAGAAGCTCCACGACCTAAAAACCAAGCTGTCCGAGGCAGCTTACTACGCGGCGGTGGAAAAAATCCTCCGCCAGCTCGCCGCCCTCTATGTGCCGCCCGGCGGTGCCGCCTCGGCCTCCCCGACACCCCAAAGCCAGCCCCCGCCCACGCCAACGACCTGAGCGGAAATACATTCAGCAGCCGGATTTGACCACGGATTACACGGATACGGAATGAAGCAGAATACGATCCAAACCAAAATCAGCCTCCATGGGGTGAAAGCCAGAAGATTTACAAGAGACTGACTAAGATATGTTATGGGAACGAAGCAAAGGCTTGATCCGTGCCCATCCGTGTAATCCGTGGTCAAATCCGACTGCCGTGTTTGGGTTGATTCCGTGGTTTCTTGCGGACCCAATTTGACGAAAGGTCCGCCGGCTGGCATGAAGCCAGCTATTACCCGGTGAACCCTGATGAAACGCATCGGCATCCTCACCGCGGGCGGCGACACTCCTGCACTCAACGCCACCATCCACGGCGCGGTCGTGCGCGCCAACCAGCTTCGGGTGGAGATCATCGGGCTGATCAAAGGCTTCAACAGCCTGTTTAATCCCCGCGTCCCCCACGTCCACCTCAACCCGCTGTACCAGGAGATCCCCGAGCTCGATCCCACCAAGGGCGGCACCCTGATCGGCTCGTCGCGCGATTTTGTGGATCCGGACAAGAAGGAGGACCTGGACATGGTCGCGCAACGGCTCCAGCAGCTCGGCATCGAGGGGCTGATCTGTATCGGCGGCGACGGCACGCTCAACGGCCTCCAACCGCTCGCGGAGCGGCTGCCCGTGGTGCTTGCGCCCAAGACCATCGACAACGATCTGGGGCTGAATTATCCCAGCGAGCCCAACGAGTTTTTGCGCGTGCCCGATCCGGCGGCCAAGGGGGGCTACCGCTACAAGCAGGCCGAGTCCCATGCCGTCTTTGCCCTCGACCAGATCGTCAACTACGCGACGCCCGGTTACGCCACCGCAGTGTTTGTCTCCGCGCAGGGCGTCGAGCGCCTGCGCACCACGGCGGAGAGCCACCGCCGCATCGCCATCATCGAGGTGATGGGCCGCCATTCCGGCTACCTCGCGCTCGGCTCCGCCTACGGCCAGCCCGACATCATCCTGATCCCCGAGCATCCGCTCGACCTGGACCATCTGGTCGGGCGGGTGAAGCAGATCTACGATCTCCAAAAAAACGTCGTGATCGTCTGCGGCGAGGGCATCGTGGACGAGCAGGGCCGCGAACTGGGCGCCGAAACCAAGAGCACGGACCCGGCCGGCAACATCGCCCTGAGCGGGGCGGCCGACGCGCTGCGGGCCAAGCTGATCCAGCTGATCGGCGACAAGTATTTCCAAGGCTATCGCCGGGGCGACTCGGCGCGCGAGGCCATCTTCACCCGCAAAGTCGGCCACACCCAGCGCGGCGGGCGACCGCTGCTCTTCGACCGCTTCTATGCCGCGCAACTGGGCGCCAAGGCCGTCGAGATGCTGGTCGAGGGCCGCAACAACGCGGTTTCCATCCTCCAATACAACACCACCAAGGGCTTCCACGTCGAGGGCTACGACGCGAACCGCTTCCGCGACCGCTGGGGCCTCATCCATGCGCGGCGCATGCACCCCGCACTCTACGACGGCAAGCGGCTCAAGCCGTCCCAGCTCGGCATCGAGTACCTGCTGCCCATCTTCACCGACGCGATCGGCGACGACGACATGGAGCACCAGCGCCAGAAACTGTTCGCCGCCGGCAACCTCACCCAGCCCTACCACTCAATCAACACGGATGTAAACAAGCGCATCCGCTATATCAGCGCGGCGCCTTAGCCCTCACGGCAGCCAGGGGAACTTCCGGGCGTCCGGCTTTCGTTTCTCGCGCTGGGCGGAGTGGAACTCCTTCGCCTCCTCGCCCATGTAGTAGAGCAGGGTCGCGTTGCCGGCCAGCTCCTGCAGGCCGGCCTGGCCGTCCACGTCGGCGTTGAAGGCGGACTTGAGGCAGCGGATGGCCAAAGGGCTATGGCCAAGGATTTCTCGGGCCCACTTCACTCCCTCCTTTTCCAATTGTTTCACGGGCACGACGGTGTTGACCAGGCCCATGTCGAGGGCCTGCCGCGCATCATACTGGCGGCAGAGAAACCAGATCTCGCGCGCCTTTTTCTGGCCCACCACCCGGGCAAGGTAGCTGGCACCGAAACCGCCGTCGAAGCTGCCCATCCGCGGCCCCACCTGGCCGAAGACGGCATTGTCGGCCGCGATGGTGAGATCGCACACGAGGTGGAGCACATGCCCGCCGCCGATGGCCGGCCCGGCCACGAGTGCGATGACCACCTTGGGGATGGAGCGGATCAGCTTTTGCAGGTCGAGAACGTTGAGGCGCGGCACCCCGTCGCCGCCGACATACCCGGCCCGGCCGCGCACTGACTGGTCGCCGCCGGAGCAGAAGGCGTGTTTGCCGTCGGTGTGCGGGCCGGAGCCGGTCAACAGCACGACGCCGACTGTCTGGTCCTCACGCGCATCGGTGAACGCCGAGATCATCTGCGCGACCGTCTCGGGCCGGAAGGCGTTGCGCTTCGCCGGCCGGTTGATGGTGATCTTGGCGATACCGTCGGCCTTGTGGTAAAGGATGTCCGAGAAGGTTTGGGCGGACTGCCAGGCGGGGAGACTCATGGTGCGAACGAGACCTTAGGGTGGCCGGAGACGGGTTGTCGAGGGCGGTGAGTTGTGGCCCCTACCCCGCCGCGCCGGCGGCTTTGGTCAGGAGATTCTTCCGCACGGCGGCATCGCGTTTGCGGTCGGTGCGCAGCTCGAGCACCCGCACACCGGATTCCGGCAGCGTGGTGATGAGCTTGGTGAACTGCTCCCAGTCCCGCACGGGAACGTGCTCGACCTTGTGCGCCCCGCAGAGCTTGGCGAAGTCCACGTCCTGCGGGGTGGCGAAGTAAGTCTCGAACACCGGCTCATGCTGCGCCACCGGCAGATGCTCAAAGATGCCCCCACCACGGTTGTTGATGAGCACGATGGTCAGCGACCCGCGCAGCTTCGCCCGCAGCAGAAACCCGTTCGTGTCATGCAGCAGGGCGAGGTCGCCGGTGAGCAGCACCGTGGGCGAACCGCCGTGGGCCACGCCCAGCGCGGTCGAGAGTGTGCCGTCAATGCCGTTGGCGCCCCGGTTGAAGTGCAGCCGGTGCCGCTGCTTGGTGGTCGGCCAGAAGTACTCCACATCGCGCACCGGCATCGAGTTGGCGACAAACACCGGCGTGCCCGCCGGCAGATAACGTGACATCAGCCACGCCGCCTTGGGCTCGAACAGCTCGGTCATCGGCAGGAGGCGCTTTTCGAACAGAGTGCGGGCCTCCAGCTCGGCCTTCTGCCAGAGGGCGACATAACCCTCGATGGGGGGCGGCGCGCCCTCCAGTTCCAGATTCTCCACCGCGACCGCCAGCTGGCGAGTGCGACCATGCAGCGCGTCGTGGTTGGCGGAACCCGGGGTGACGAGCAGCGTCTCCGCGCCACCGGTCTCCAACCAGCCGCGCAGCACTTTGCTGGTCGGCCACGCGTCCAGCACCAGCACAAAATCGGGCTGGAGTTCTGTCGCCAGCGCCTCGTTGCGCAGGATGGAGTCGTATGCCGCCACCCGGATGGCGCCGGTCAACGCGTGGTGGCGGACCGGCGAAAGCGCGTCCGCCAGGACCGGCCAGCCCAGCCGGGCGGCGAAGGCGGTGAGCCGCGTCATGTAATGGGCGGAATTCTTCGGCTGCGCCGGGCCGGCGACGATCACTCCGAGGCCCGTGGGCAGGCGCAGGCGGGCGGTCGCAGCCGCCACCGGCGGCGGCCCGTCGAGGTGGGCGAAGAAGGCCTCGTCGATCTGCCCCGCCAGCGCCGACGCCAAGCCGTCGTCCGTCGGCACCAACGGCTCGCGGAACGGACAGTTGAGATGGACCGGCCCCGCCGTGGGCGGCCGGGCGCGGTCAATCGCATGGGAAACGGTCTGCCGCAGGTAGCGAAGCATCGCCAGGCTCGCCTCCGGCACGGCACATTCATGATAAAACTGCACGAAATTGCCATACAACTTCTGTTGGTCAATGGCCTGCCCCGCGCCGCAGGCTCGCAGCTCCGGCGGCCGGTCCGCCGTGAGGACCACGAGCGGCACCCCGCTCTCATGGGCCTCGATGACCGCCGGCAGGAAATTGGCCGCCGCCGTGCCGCTGGTGCAAACCAGAGCCACCGGCCGGTGATGCTGCCGCGCCAGACCGAGTGCGAAAAACGCCGCCGAGCGCTCGTCCACCACCGGGACCGCCTCGATCCTGGGGTGCCGCGCGAACGCAAAGGTGAGGGGCGCCGAGCGCGAACCGGGCGCAATGACCACATGACGCACGCCGCGCCGCACCAAGGTTTCCACCAGCACGCCGCACCAGACGGTGTTGGTGTTGCTCAAGTCGAGTTCGGGGTTGGGCTGGGGGGGAGGCATGGAGGAGCTACTAGTTCACACTAATGGCGCTGAGACAAAATCATTAATCGGAGTCCATTCGGGGGCACTGCTGATTCGCCAATCAAGGTATTGGGGGGCCAGAAGGGCGTGGCATTCGCCTCTGACCTGCCCAAACAAAATCTGTAACCAATTATGCACGATTATTTACACTAATCCGATCCTCCGAATCAGTGTCCATCAGTGGTTCAAATCCGAGCGCTGTGGACGGGTCAGGGTTGAGCCAGGATCGCGTCGAGCAGGGCCTGGAACTTCAGCTCGGTCTCGGCCCACTCCTGGTCCGGGGTCGAGCCGGCCACAAGGCCGGCGCCCGCATACACCCGCGCGGACGCGCCCCGCACCAGCGCCGAGCGGAGGCCCACAAAAAACTCCCCGCCGCCGCGCGCGTTGACCCAGCCGAGCACGCCCGCATAGAGACCGCGCGGAAAGCCCTCCAGTTCCCGGATGCGCGCCACCGCCGCGTCCCGCGGGGTGCCGCCGACCGCCGGAGTGGGATGGAGCCGCGCCACGGCATCGAGCAGCCGCACCCCCACCGGCAGGGCCGCGCGCAGAGGGGTGTGCAGGTGCTGGACATTCGCCAGTCGGCGCAGGCCCGGCGGCTCCGAAAACTCCAGACTCAGGCCGAGGGGCGCGAGGCGACGCACGATGGAGTCAAGCACCAGCCGATGCTCGCGCCGGTCCTTCTCACTGTGCCGCAGGGCGGCCGCCAGACCGGCGTCCTCGCTCGCACCCGCTCCCCGGGGCGCGCTGCCGGCCAGCGCTTCGGTCTCCAGCCAGCCCTGGCTCAAGCGTACCAGCCGCTCCGGACTCGCCCCGATGAAGCTGCCGCCCGCGCCGTCCGCGAGGGAGAAGCTGTAGCAGTCGGGAAAGCGCTGCCGGATCCCGTTCAACAGGCGCAGGGGGTGAAATGGCGCGCCGGCGGTCAGATCCTGGGCCCGGGCGAGAACAATTTTTTGGAACTCCCCCGCGGCGATGGACCCCAGCGCACGGGTGACGGCGGCCCGGTAGTCGCCAGCCTCATGGCGGGTGACGGAAGCCATGGGTGGCGGGGTGCCCTCACCCCGCGATTCAGGACCGCGGGGT
>CAIYUN010000013.1 GCA_903929355.1 uncultured Opitutaceae bacterium | reverse complement strand
TGTGGTACCTACCTAATGATGGACACATTTTTTAGGAAATTAGGGTGACACTTTTTGGGTTGAGGAAACGGTGATCAGGCCTTGGCAGACGAGCCAAGCTTCCGCGGCGTGGCGCCAAGCGGCGTTGAGGCTGCGTTGATCCAGTCGTTCCAGTTTACTGACGTTGTCCTTGGCCCTGATGCAGATCAAGGCAAAAATGGCGTGCCGGGACCGCCGGCTGAAGGTTCGCCGCGCCCGATGGTGGTAGGTCTCGCACGCGG
This sequence comes from uncultured Opitutaceae bacterium, assembly GCA_903929355.1. Lineage (GTDB taxonomy): Bacteria > Verrucomicrobiota > Verrucomicrobiia > Opitutales > Opitutaceae > CAIYUN01. The sequence goes on along the minus strand of CAIYUN010000013.1, from coordinate 13,605 downwards.
ACCGGCCGAGCAGGACCCGGCGACGGCGACAGTTGAGGTCGTGGTGCACGGCTTGGATGTAAGGGCGCAGCTGGGTCGGCTGCCAGCGCCGGGCCCTGGGGAGACATTCGCCGAGCGCCGCCTTCATGTCCCGGATGCCTTTTTCGACCGCGCCGTTGTACTTCGGGTAATGCACCGGGCTGTTGAGGGGGATGACGCCGTGGGCGGCGAGCACGGCGTCCACGGCGGCATGGTTGAGCGGGCTGCCGTTGTCCCGCTTGAGGAACAACGGCGCCCCGTGCTTCCGGAAGAGCCCGGCCAGATGCCGGGCGACCGCCGTCCCCTTCGACTCCACCGCCACCAGTGGCGCGAAGCGGTAACGCGAGCACAGGTCCTGCACCGCATGGACCTGAAGCTTGCGCCCGTGTTCGTCCGCCCCCCGCTCGGTGGCATCGATCGCCCACACCAGGTTGGGCTCGTGCCACTGGACCCGGCGGCCGCGCTGGTGCCGGGCGAGCGTGCGGGCGGCCCGTTCTGTCGCCACGAGCTGGGCGAGGTCCCGGCGGGAGATGACCGGTCGGTACCGCTCCTGCAGGGCCAGCGTGCCGTGGGTGCGCTTGCGGACGTGCCGGAGTTGCTCGATGTCGTGGCGCAGTTCCGCCAAGGGCAGCGGCCCGGACTTTGGCGGTCCGGGCCGCCGGAGCACCGGCTGCCCCGCCTCCACCCGTTGCTGCCAGCGGCGGAGCCGACGGGCGTCCAGCCCCAGCGCCGGTCTCAGGGCCCGGGCGCTGGCGCCGGTGGTGGCTTGGAGGTCTTTGACCATGGCGACGACTTCTTGGATCTGCTTCGCTTTTTTTTATTACCCGGCTGCTCCAGCTTGCGGAGCAGGCCCCGGATGTCCGCCGTCTGTTGCGCCGCCGCCAGTTGTTGTTCGAGCGTCTGCACCTTCGCCTCCAGCGCCCGCACCCGGGCCGGCGGGGCCGTGGTCGGTCGGCCCGCCGGTTGGTTCTCCAGCCGGCCGAGCATCCCCTGCAGCCCCTTCTTTTCCCACTGGTAGTACGTCTTGCGCGACACCCCCAGGGCCGCCGCCGCCGCTTGCGCGGTCATCCGTCCGGCCCGCACCTGCATGATCACCTGGGCGCGTTCCCGCGCCGTCCGTTCCGTTTTCATGGCCTAGCCAGTCGAGGCCGTTTCCGGCGGCGGGGCAACCTTTTGCATCTGCTCCAGCCGGGCCAGGAGCCGGGTCTTCCCCGCCGGGAGCTGGCGCTTCTCCAACAGCGCCCGGATCCGCGGGCTCAGGGCCGCTCCGTCCGCCAGGTTCACCCGTGGTTCCAACGCCTGGAGCATCCCCTCCAGCGCCCGTTCCTGCCATTGCTGGAGCGTGATATACGGCACCCCCAGCGTGCGCATCACCTCCGCCGTTTTCACCTTCTCCGTCCAGATCGCCAGCACCGCCTGCGCTTTCTGCGCCGCACTGTGCTGGGTGGTCACCGTCCGCTTGCGTCGCGGCTTCTCCGCCGCCGGTTCCTTTTTCGAGTTCATAGGTCATTTCCCTTTCGTTGACGCTGAGTTTCAACCGGCCCTTCTCGGCCTTCAGCACGACCGACTGGCCCTCCATTCTGCCGACTAAATAAAAGGGGGCCTTCGGCTTCCCCCGCAGGGCCATTTCCAGGAGGTTGTCCTGGATGCCCGCCTGGATCGTCTTCTTCATTTCCCCGGCCACTTCAAAGAAGCGGTCGGCGGGGCACAGGCCCCCGATCCCCTGGTGCGGGCGGCGGTGATTGTAATACCGCACCCACAGCTTCAGCCGCTCCCGCGCCGACTCAAACGAGTCGAACTGGGCCCGGACCAAAAACTCCTGCCACATGGTCGCCCAGAAGCGTTCGACCTTGCCCAGGGTCATCGGGTGCTGCGGCCGGGAGACCAGGTGCGCCACCCGGTCCTTGGTCAGCTCGACGGCGAACCGGCTCTTGCCCCGCCAGTTCATGTACTGCGGGCCGCGGTCGGTCAGCATTTCCTTCGGGGGGTTGTATTCCCCGACGGCCACCCGGTAGGTCTCGATCACCGCCGCCCCGGTCGGGCTGCGGAAGATGTCGAGGTTCACCACATACCGGGAGTAGTCGTCCAGGAAGGCGACGACGTAGGCGTACTTGCCGCCCAGCCGGAAGGTGAAGATGTCGGTTTGCCACATCTGGTTCGGGGTGGCCCGTTCGAAGAACCGGGGCCGGGTCAGGTTGCGCCGGGGTTGGTCCCGCGCCTCCATCAGGTTGGCGTCGTGCAGGGTTTTGCGGACCGTTTCCGGGCTGGCCTGGAGGAAGAACCACCGGCGCAGGGCGTCGGCGATCCGTTGGACCCCGAACAGGTGGTTGGCGCGTTTCAGTTCGAGGATTTTGGCCACCACCGGACCGGGCAGGCGGCGCCCCTTACGGGGCGCCGTCTGCCCCTTGAGTCCCAGTTCCCCATTCTTCCGATACTGCCGCAGCCACAAGTAAAGTGAGCTGATGCCCACCCCCGTTTCCTCGCACACCAGGGCCAGCTTGAAGCCTTCCTCCACATGCAGCTTCACCGCCCGTAACCTCTGCTCATACGTATACCGAGTCCGGGAGGAGCCGGTTCGGCTCCTCCGTTCCTGCTTTTTCTCCACAACTTCTTGCTCGTTCATGGTAACACTCCTGTTTCATTGGAGTGTCACCCTATTTTCGCCTCAGCCTGTGTCTATGATCTGGTAGTTAGCACACGCCCGGTCCGTCATCGCCATCCCCGCCTGCGGCGTCGCATCCGAACGCTGCGTCGGCGGATCCGGACTCTGCGGGCCAGGATCAAGACCATCAGGCACAAGCTCTGATCGAGCCAACCCGGGAGGGTGCTGCACCCCATTTTTGGCGGCGGAACCGGCCCGGTGACGGAAGGGCGGTGGTCGCCAGATTTTATGAAAACCAGACTTCAATTGGCAGTTTTGGCCCTTGGGGCCATGTCTTTCGTCTGGGCGGCAGACACGGGTCAAGGCGTGCCGCTGAGCGACACCCCGGCTGCGGTACAGAAAACCATCGCGGCCCAGCTGGGCGGGAGCAAGGTCGACACCATTGACAAAATCACCGACGATGACGGCACCAGCTATGCCGTCGAGTTGGTCACCACCGATGGCCAGGGCAAATTTCTGACCATCGCGGAGAGTGGGGCGCTGGAAAGCATCGAGCTCAACCTCGCCGAGACGCCCGACCCGGTGCAAAAGACGATCAAGGCCCAGTTGGGCGCGAACCAACTCGAGGGCATCGATAAGACGATCGACGAGCTCGTCGTCAAGTATGCCGTCCAACTGACCGCCAAGGACGGGCAGAGCCGGAGCATGATCATCGATCCCAACGGGACCCTGGAAAGCATCCAGATGTTTCCGGGAGAGGTGCCCGGGGCTGTGCAAGCCGCCATCAAGGCCCAACTGGGGCCGGACAAACTCGCCAGCATCGACAAAACTTTCGACGCCGAGGAGGTCGCGTATGAGATCACCTCCACCACCCCCTTCGGCCACGAGCGCGATTTTACCCTCGCGGCGGATGGCACGCTGCAAAGCGTGGATCTGGCCCTGATCGAGACCCCTCCCGTCGTCCAGGCGGCGATCAAGGCGCAACTGGGCAGAGGGAAATGGAGCAGCATTCAAAAAACCATCAACCCCGACGGCACCAGCTACAGTGTCGAGATGGAGACCGTGGACGGCCAGGCGCGGAACTTCACGATCGGGGCCGTCGGCCAGCTGATCAACCTGGAGGTGGGGCTGAGCGAAACCCCGGCCGCCGTCCAGGCCACCATCGCGAAGGAAGCCGGCCAGTCAAAGGTCGAAAGCATCGACAAGAACCCCGAGATCGATGGCAACACCTACGACGTCACCACCAAGAGCGCCGCGGGGCGCGAGTGGGATTTCACCGTGGCCGAAAACGGCACCGTCCTCACCCGGGAGGTTTTAATGGAGAACATCCCGGCCCCGGCGCAGAAAACCATCCGTGAACAAATTGGTACCGGCCACATCATCCGCATCGACCGGTCCAGCGAGCGGGAGAGCGGGGTCCTGCCCTTCGTGGTCCAAGGCCGCAAGAACGGTGCGCCATTTAACTTTAGTGTCGGCCCAGCAGGACGATTCCTCGGCATGGACCCGTAATCACCGGCCCCGGCCCCGCGCTTGCGCCTTGCGCGCCTCCGCCGTTCCGTTACCCCTAGTCGGCCGTGACTTCCGCCGCTCCCTCCCCCGCCCCCCAACGCCCGCTGTCGCTCGGCGTGATCTTTCTCACGCTCTACATCGACCTCATCGGGTTCTCGATCATCTTTCCGCTCGGGCCCGACCTGCTCAAACACTACCTCGCGCTGGAGGGAAACGCCGGCGTGCTCGGCTGGCTCCTCACGCAGATTGACGCCTTGGCGCATAGCTTCGGCATCGAAAACTACGCCCCGGTCCTGTTTGGCGGCGTGCTCAGCTCGGTCTTTTCCATCCTGCAGTTTATCTTTGCGCCGTTTTGGGGAGCCGTCAGCGACCGGCGCGGGCGGCGGGGCGTGCTGCTGCTCACGGTCGCCGGCACCGCGTTTGGCTATCTCGTGTGGGCGGTGAGCGGCTCCTTCTGGGTGTTTCTGCTCTCCCGGATCGTGACCGGTGCCTTCGGCGGCAACCTCTCCGTCGCCACCGCCGCCGTGGCCGATGTGACGACCCGCGAGGAGCGATCGAAGGCGATGGGCCTGGTGGGCGCGGCCTTCGGTCTCGGGCTCATCACCGGCCCGATGATCGGCGCCTTTGCGCCGCAGCTCGACATCGCGCGCCACCCGACGCTCGCGCGCTTCGGCTTCAATCCCTTCTCCTTTGCCGCGCTCATCGCCTTCGCGCTCAGCCTGCTCAACCTCGTCTGGATCTCGCGCCGCTTCACGGAGACCCTCACCCCCGCCGCCCGCGCGGAGGCCCGGGAACCGCGCCTCCGCAATCCCATCGCCGCCATCCTCGGACTCTCCAACCCCGCCCTCCGCCGCGCCAATCTCGTCGCGTTTGTCTTTTCCGTCGCCTTCGTCGCGATGGAGTCATCCCTCACGTTTCTCGCGACCAAACGCTTCGGCTACACCGAACGCGAGAACGGCCTGCTGCTTGGCTTCCTCGGCCTGTGCGCCATCATCACCCAGGGCTACATCGTGCGAAAAATGCTCAGGACGATGGAGGAGATTCGCGTGCTCAAGCTCGGCCTGGGCTTCTCGGCGGTCGGTCTGGTCGGCATCGGTTATGCGGGCAATCTTGGGCTGCTGCTGGCCGGACTCGCGTGCCTCGCCCTCGGCTCGGGCCTCGTCAACCCGTCCACCAGCGGGCTGATCTCGCTCTACGCCAGCCAGGCGGAGCAGGGCCGGGTGCTCGGCATCTTCCGCTCGCTCGGCTCGCTCTCCCGCGCGATCACGCCGGTGCTCGCCGGGGTGGTTTTCTGGGTCTATGGGTCGCGCAGCGTGTTTGTCGCCGGGGCGGCGCTCGCCCTGTGCGCCCTTGCCCTCAGCCTCACCCTGCCCAAGCCGGAGAAATAAAACGGGCCCCGGAGGGTCGGAAGCAACCAGGGATTACACGGATGGGAAAACGCCAGAAAGCTCTTCCATCAATCCCGCCCACCCGCCGGGAAATACCAACCCAAGCGACCACGGCTTAGTTAGCCGTGCCCATCCGTGAACTCCGTGGTTAAATCAGCCGTCGTTCGGATCAGCCAGGTGTTCCGCTCCAGGCGGATGCAGACTGGCCGACCGTGGCCCCCTCTTCGAGTCCTGACCTCTGGCCTCTGGCTTCTGACCTCCGGCCTCGGCTTGCTCACCACCGGCTGCGCCACCCGCCCCCGCCCCACCGTTCACCGCACCGTCCTGCCGCCGCGGCCGGCTCCCCTCGTGCTCCCGGCCGAGATCGTCGGCGGGCACTTCTTCGTCGTCACCCAATGGGACGACCACGGGCCCTGGCGTTTCATGGTGGACACCGGCTCGACGGCCACCCTGGTCTCGCCGGAGTTTGCCCGCCGCTACGCCACCGACGAGCCCGCCGCCGACATGCCCGCCGTGCGCGTGCGCTCAGCCGACGGTGGCAGCACCCAACTGCCGGGCGTGCGACTGCCGGCCATCGTGCTCGGCACCGCCCGGTTTGAGAATGTCACCGCGCTCATTTATGACTGCGGCGAATTGTCGGGCCAGTTTGGGCGCAAGATCGACGGTATTCTCGGCTTCCCGCTGTTCCGCGAGACGGTGCTCGCCCTCGACTATCCCCGGGCCGGGCTCCAACTGCTGCCCGCCGCCGCCGCCCCTCCCCTGGCGGGCGAAGTCTGGCCGATGATTGGCGACCGGAGCCGCCCGGTCATCCCCACCCGACTGGGCGGCCGGACGCTGAACGTGCTGCTGGACTCCGGCGCCGACGGCATGCTCCACCTCAACCCGGCGGAGCTGGAGCCGGGTTACGCGGTCCCGCCCCGGCCCGGCGTCACCGTGGGCACCCTCACCGGAGACCGGCTGCAGGAAATCGGGCGTCTGGCCGATGATCTGGGCGTGGGCGGGGCTTTGTTCACGCGCCCCGTGGTCGAGCTGACCGACCAACCCTCGTCCCTGGGCTCCGACGTGCTCCGGCAGTTCCGGCTCACGTTTGACCAGGAGCACGGCCGGGTCGGCTTCGAGCGCGACCCCGGCGCCTCCGGCGCGGTCGTGCCGGTGCGCAGCGCGGGGCTGAGCTTCCGCCGCTATCCGGCCTACTGGCGGGTGGTCGGCGTGGTGCCCGGTTCGCCGGCCGACGCGGCCGGGATCGAGACCGGCGACCTCGTCATCCGCGTGAACGACGAGCGCGTCGAGCGCTGGGACCCGGACCGCTACGACGTGCTCGTGCGCACCGCAGCCGTGATTGATTTCACCCTGCTCAACGGCCGGGTGGAGACCCCCGCACGCATTCCGACGTTTGACCTGGTGCCATAGGGCAGGAGCCCTACCGGCTTTTCCGCAACAGAAACGCGGCCGCGCCGTCGTGGCCGCTCTCCCACGGCGGGCTCACCACCTGCTTTTCCAGTTGAAACGGACCGCCGGCGCGGCTCGCGAAAAACTCCGTGACGACGCGCTCGTTTTCCTCGTTGTCCACGCTGCAGGTCGAATACACCAGCCGCCCGCCCGGCGCGACCAGCCGCGCCGCGGCGTGGAGCAGCGCGACCTGCTGGCTGCCGTGCTTCCGAAAATCCCCCGCCTGCAGCCGCCATTTCACATCCACCCGGTGGCGCATCACCCCGGTGTTGGTGCAGGGCGCGTCGAGCAGGACCGCCGTGTATTCGGTCGGGAGCGAGTGCGCGCGGAAGAGTTTGGCGTCAACCAGGGCGGCGTCGGCCTGCACGAGGGCAACCTCGACCCCGCCCACGCGGGAGAGGTTTTCCTTGAGCCGGTCAATCCGCGGCCCGGGCAGATCGAGCGCGACAATCCGGCCTTGAACAGGGGACGCGACACCCCCCTTGTCCGCCATGGCTTTGGCGACGGCGGAACCCCGCTTGCCCCCGGCGAGCGCGTCCGCGATCAGCAGGCTCTTGCCGCCCGGCGCGGCGCAGAGGTCGAGCACGGTTTCGCCCGGCTCGGGCGCGAGCAACTCCACGGCGAGCCGCGTGGCCGGGTCCTGCAGGTAAAGCTTCCCGGCGGCGAGCAACGTCTCCACTTCGCCCCAGTGTCCGACCGGCACCTCGTAAAAGTGCGCCCACCCGGTCGGCTTGAGCCAGGCGGGGGGCGTGGACTGCTGGTCCCGCCAACGCGCAAACACGGGGGCGTTGCACTGGTTCCAGGCGAGGAGCGCGCGGGCGTTCTCCGCGCCAAACTGCGTGAGCCAGCGTTGCACGAGCCACTCGGGGTGGGAAAACCAGGCCGCCAGCTCCGCCGCCGGGGCGGTCGCGCCGGGCGGGGCCGACGCCGCGAGCGCGGTGGCCAGCTTGCGGGCGACGGCATTGACCAGCCGCGCCTCGGCCGGGCTGGCGAAAGATTTGGTCCGCTCGACGGCGTGATGGATGATGCGCGCGGTCTTGCCTTCGGCCTTCTCCCCGGCGCCCGCGCCCGCATCGAGCAGCTCGCCGCCGGTGATGAGCAGGGCGGCCCGCAGCTTGGGGCGGGGCGGGCGCGCCAGCAGTGGGTTGAGGGCCGCGTCAATGCGGCCGAGGTGCCGCACGGCGTCAAACAGGAGATGCTGGCAATGGGCGCGCCCGGCCCGCCCGAGGGTGGCCGGCAGGCCGCCGAGGAGGGTGTCCACCCGCTCATGTTTTTCCAGCCAGCGGGTGAGCAGGCCGGCGGCCGCGTTCCAGGCGTCGGGTGCCGGTGGCGCGGCTTGGTTAGTTGTCATGCCGTCACCCTCGCGCCACCCCGCCCACTGGCAAGCTTTTGCGCAGTGGGGTGCGCTCACCGGCGGAGCCGGCCCTTCAGGAAAGCGCGGACTTCATCCTGGTTGCCGGCAAAGGTGGAGCTGGGGTCGGATCCTCGCGCTCAAACACCAACCGCAGTTTCAAGCCTGCCCGGCACTCGTAGAATCCGAGGTTGAGGACCCGCCGATCGCGTCCCCGGTCCGCCCTCATTGGGACAGGTTGAGGCGGGGGAAAGGGTAATAGATCAGGAGCGGGCGGCCGATGACGCTGGCCGCCGGCACGAAGCCCCAGAAACGGCTGTCGTAGCTGTTGGGGGAGTTGTCGCCCATGGCAAAATACGAGTCAGCCGGCACCGTGATGCTCTGGCCGTTGGCGAGCCCGGCGAGGGCCCGGTAGCCGGGATAGCGGTCGGTGCGGCGCGCCTCCTTGTCGAAGGACGCCGCGCCGGTGATCGGCGCGCCGTTGCGGTAGAGCGCCGGCTCCCGCACCTGCAGCGTGTCCCCGGGCGTGCCAACCAGGCGCTTGATGTAGAAGGTTTCGGGCGGGATGTCGCCGTTGGCATCCGGCCGCATGATGCCAGGGATCGCCCCGGTGCGAAACACAAAGCCGCTGCCCACGGGTGGCCGCACAAAGTGGTAGCTGCAGCGGTCCACCATCAGCATGTCGCCCGCCAGAATATCAAAGGAGAGCACCCGCTCGCCGGCCTGCACAAACCTTCCGGTCTTGAGATACCGTACCCGCTCGTGACCGCCGTGGCCGTCGTCCACCACCAGGTCCACCGTCGCGCCACGCTGAACCTGGTCGCTCAGCGTCTCCGTCGGGCTCTGCTTGCCGAAGCCGGGAAAAAAGGTGTCGCGCGCAACCCAGTCGAAGTCGAAGTCGACCGGCACCTGCAAGGTGACGAAACGGGTGCCGACCAAGATCCGGTATTCGCGCTGGACGGACGGGAAGACCAGCCAGCTGCGCCCCGGCACCTTGGTGAACTGAATGACACCCTGAGTCGCTCCGGGGGCCGAGGGGATCGGGAGCATCACCTCGCCTGAAACGGGCGCGTCGATCCGCCGAGGGCGGGCACCGGTGGTGGCGAAGCGCAGCGCCTCCATCCCCGAGGAGGGCTCCTGGTCCCTGCTGGGGTAAACATCCGCCGTCATCCCGTGGTAGCTCGGCCACATCGAGTTGGTGGGGATTTGGAACGGTTGGATGAAATAGGTGCGCACCCCGATGATGACAATCGCGGCGACGAGCAGGAACTCGACCCACTCGACCGTTTCGGTCCGCGGGTAGTGGGTGCCACCCGCCCGGCGGAGGACGTCCTCCAGCTCCTCGATGGCGGGCGCGAGCTTCGCGGCCTCGGCCCGCTCCCGCACCAGCGACCGCAGGGTGGTCATCTTGGTCTCGAACTCGCGCAGGAGGGCCGGCGCCAGCACGTCGCGGCGGAAATTCCAGACCTTCACCGCCAGCTCCAGCCAGTTGTTGGCGCGGGCGCGGGTTTTTTGGTCAATGGAAGCGAAGGGGCCGAACATGGGAGGGAGGGGAGAAGGTTGAAAGGATGAAGGACGGAGTTCTTGGTTCTTGGTTCTTAGTTCTTGGTGCTTGGTGCTTGGTTGGGCGGTGCAAGATTGGAACTGGGATGGCGGATGGCGCTTCGTTTCCTTCGTTATCTTCTGTTCAAATCCTCCTCAGTTTTTCAGGACTTGGATGAAGGCATCAGGTGGGATCGAAACTTTGCCGATTTGTTTCATCTTCTTTTTGCCCTCCTTCTGCTTGTCGAGGAGCTTGCGCTTGCGGCTGATGTCGCCGCCGTAGCATTTGGCGGTGACGTCCTTGCGCATCTCGCGGACGTTGTCGCGGGCGATGACCTTGCCGCCGATGGCGGCCTGGATGGCGACCTTGAACATCTGGGGGGGGATGATCTCGGCGAGCTTTTCGCAGAGCTGGCGGCCTTTGCCCTCGGCCTTGTCGCGGTGGACGATGCAGGCAAACGCGTCCACCGGGTCGCTGTTGATCAGGATGTCCATCTTCACCAGGTCGGACGGGATGTACTCACCCAGCTCGTAATCCATGGAGCCGTAGCCGTGGGTGATGCTCTTGAGGCGGTCGTTGAAATCGACCAGGATCTCGTTGAGGGGCAGCACGGCGCTCAGCATCACGCGATTCATGTCGAGGGTGGTGGTGTGGTCGCAGAGGCCGCGCTTCTCCATGATGAGGGAGAGCATGTCGCCCATGGAGGCGTTGGGGATGATGATCGAGGCCCGGATGGTCGGCTCGCGGATCTCGAGGATCGTGCCGGGGTCGGGCATGTTGACGGGGTTGTCGACCTCGATCTTCTCCCCACCCTGCTTGACGATGTGGTAGATGACGCTCGGGTAGGTGGAGATGATGTCCACGTCGTGCTCGCGGCGGACGCGCTCCTGGATGATCTCCATGTGGAGCAGGCCGAGAAAGCCGCAGCGAAACCCGAAGCCGAGCGCGATGGAGCTCTCCGAGGAATAGACAAACGCCGCGTCGTTGAGCTGGAGGCGGGCGAGGCCGGCCTTGAGTTTCTCGTAGTCGTCGCTCTCGAGGGGGTAGAGGCCGCAGAACACCATGGGGCGGACCTCCTTGTAGCCGGGCAGCATATCGGTCGCCGGTTTGATCGCGAGCGTGATGGTGTCGCCGGTCTTCACATCGGCGGGGGTCTTGATGCTGGAGACGATATAGCCCACATCGCCGGCGCCGAGCCTGGCGCACTTCTCCATCTTGGGGGTGAAAATGCCGACCTCCTTGACCTCGGCCTTCTGGCCGGTGCTCATGAGCATCATCATGTCGCCGGCCTTGATCGCGCCAGAGAACACCCGCACGTAGGCGATGCAGCCGCGATAGGCGTCGTAGAGGGAGTCGAACACGAGGATGCGCGTCTGCGGGTAATCGGTCCAGCGCGGCGGGGGCACGCGCGACACGACGGCCTCCAGGATGTCCACGATGCCGATGCCCGACTTGCCGCTGGCGAGGATGGCCTCCTCGGCGGGGATGGTGAGGATGTCCTCCAACTGCTTGGTGCAGAGCTCGAGGTTGGCGCTCGGGAGGTCGATCTTGTTGATGACGGGGATGACCTTGAGCTGCTGGGCAAAGGCGAGATGGGCGTTGGCCACGGTCTGGGCTTCGACGCCCTGCCCCGCATCGATCAGGAGGACGGCGCCCTCGCAGGCCGCGAGGGAGCGGGAGACCTCGTAGGAGAAATCCACATGGCCGGGGGTGTCCATGAGGTTGAGCTTATAGTCTTTGCCGTCCTTGGCCCGGTAGGTCATGGTGACCGGGTGGGACTTGATGGTGATGCCGCGCTCCTTCTCCAGATCCATGGAGTCGAGGTGCTGGGCGGTCATCGTCCGCATGGAGACGGTGTTGGTGTGCTCGAGCAGCCGGTCGGACAACGTCGTCTTGCCGTGGTCAACGTGGGCAATGATGCAGAAATTGCGGGTGTGGGAGACGTCCATGCGGTGCTTGGCGAAAGAGGGAAAACGGTCAGCATACGGCCGGGGGCGGTGTCTGACAAGCCTGCAACGTGGATGTTTTGGGGGCGGCTGAAGGGGGAATTTAACGCAAAGACGCTAAGACGCAAAGGCGCGATCAGGATAAGAAGGAGATTTTCAACCGCGTACCGAGCGAAGCGACAGCCTGCCATTGACGCGAATGGACGCGAACGAGGATTTAACGCGGAGACGCGGAGACGCAGAGACAAATCTTCCACTCTGCGCCTTCGCGCCTTTGTGTCTTTGCGTTGATGGATTGATCAGCAGTTTGAAACTGAGAACACCCCTTCGCACCTTTGCTTTGCGCTGATGGATTGCTCCGTGGCCTCGGTGGCCAAATCCGAGTTTTAGCTCAGATCGCCAGGTCGGCGGCTTCGGAGAAACTTTTCACCACCCAGGTCTTGTCGGTGCGGCGGGCGAGGCCGGCGAGGACGCCGCCAGGGCCGAGCTCCCAGAACTCCGTCGCGCCGGCTGCGGCGGCGGCGCGCATGCAGTCCTCCCAGAGCACGGATGAGACGACCTGTTTGATCAGCGCCTCCCGGATCGCGGCCGGGTCGCTGACCGTCTGCCCGGTGGCGTTGGTGAACACGGTGCATTGGGGCGAGGCCAAGGGCACCCCGGCCAGAAACTGCGCAAACGCCACCCGGGCGGGATCCATGAGGCGCGAGTGATACGCGCCGGCGACATTGAGCGGGATGACCTTTTTGATGCCACGGTCCTTGGCCGCGGCGACAGCGGTCTCCACCCTGCCCTTCTCGCCGGAGATGATGATCTGGCCGGGTGCGTTGAAATTTGCCGCCTCGATGGAGAACTCCGCGCAGAGCTCCGCGACCTTGGCGCGCTCCTCGCCGATGACCGCGGCCATGCCTCCGACGCTCTGCTCGCAGGCGAGCTGCATGAGCCGCCCGCGCTCGGCGACCACCCGCAGTCCCGTGGCAAAGTCAAAGACCCCCGCGGCGGTGAGCGCGGTGATCTCGCCCAGGCTCAGCCCGAGCGCGAACCGCACGTCCCCGAGCCGGCCGGCCTCGCGGAGCAGCGCGTGCAAGGCCAGCCCATGGACGAACAGCGCCGGCTGGCAGACCTTGGTCTGGGTAAGCTCGGCCTCCGGACCTTCGAAACAGACCCTGGCGAGATCCCAGCCGAGCACCCCCTGGGCCTCGGCGTAGAGGGCGCGGGCGGTGGCGGAGCTCTCGAAGAGCGAGCGGCCCATGCCGACCTTCTGCGCGCCCTGCCCGGAAAAAAGAAGTGCGATGGCCATGGTGTGGGTGTGGGGGTGTGTGTGGGGGGGGGATTCAGGAGTGAAGGAGCCAGGAGAAGAAAAAAGGAGCGGGCAGGGACGACGGCAAGGGCTGGAAAGAGAAGGGGTAGTGGAGACCCGGACAAAACCAAGCGGGAAAACGGACCGGCTCCGGATTATAACAGGAGAACACGGCCCGTCTTCGTTGCGTTACGGCGCGGCATGAGCCCATGCATCAGGCCGTCAGTTTTGTTGTGTCTTCAGGCTCAGAACTTCACGTTCAAGTCGAACTGGTAGAGCCAGTAATGGTTGAGCGGCACGCCGGGGCTCTTGGTGTCCTGGGAGTTGCCGGCGGTGGGGGCGTTGCGGTCGGCCCGGGTGGCGTTGGCGATTGTCATCCCGATGGAGACGGCGTCCGTCAGGTAGTAACTGCCGTTCACCGCCACGCCCTTGAGGTTGGTCAGCGAGTCGGTGATGTCCGGGTCGGTCAGGTTGGGATCGATGGCAAAGAGATCGATCTGCT
>CAIYUN010000012.1 GCA_903929355.1 uncultured Opitutaceae bacterium | reverse complement strand
CAGCACTGCGCTCACCGTGCCGGACTGCAGCGCATAGGCGGTGCTGTTGCTCAGCGTGCCGTTGGCCAGCGTGCCACCGGTCAGCGTCAGGCCCGACACACTCTGCGTCGTGCCACCCAGGTTGACCAGGCCGCCGGAAAGCGACAGGCCGTTTGTCGCCGCGCCCAGCGTCGCAGGGCTGCTCAGGGTCAGCACTCCGCTGGAAACCGTCGTCCCGCCTGAATAGCTGTTCGCGGCCGACAGCGACACCGTCCCGGTCGTCACCGTCACCCCGCCGGAACCGGCCAACGCCGCACTCACCGTGCCCTGCTGCAAGCCCAGCACCCCCGAACTCGAAAGCGTTCCGTCCGCCAGAGTCCCGCCGGTCAGCGTCAGGCCCGACACCGTCTGCGTCGTCGTCCCCAGGTCCACCATTCCGCCGGAAAGCGACAATGCGTTCGTACCTGCACCCAGGGTCGCGGCACCGCTGAGGGTCAGCACTCCGGCGCTCACCGTCGTGCCGCCCGTGTAGGTGTTCGCGGCCGACAAGGACAGCGTGCCGGTGCTCGTCAGGCCGTTGGCCCCGGCCAGCACCGCGCTCACCGTGCCGGACTGCAGCGCATAGCCGGTGCTGTTGCTCAGCGTGCCATTGGCCAGCGTGCCGCCGGTCAGCGTCAGGCCCGACACAGTCTGCGTCGTGCCACCCAGGTTGACCAGGCCGCCGGAAAGCGACAGGCCGTTTGTCGCCGCGCCCAGCGTCGCCGCGCCGCTCAGGGTCAGCACCCCGCTGGAAATTGTCGTTCCACCCGTATAGGTGTTCGCCACCGAGAGCGTCACTGTACCGGTTGTCACCGTCACGCCGCCGACCCCGGCCAGCACCGCACTCACCGTGCCCTGCTGCAAGGCCAGCACCCCCGAACTCGAAAGCGTCCCGTCCGCCAGGGTCCCGCCGGTCAGCGTCAGGCCCGACACCGTCTGCGTCGTCGTCCCCAGGTCCACCATTCCGCCGGAAAGCGACAATGCGTTCGTCACCGCACCCAGCGTCGTGGCTCCGCTGAGGGTCAGCACTCCGGCGCTCACCGTCGTACCGCCCGTGTAAGTGTTGGCGCCCGACAGGGACAACGCACCGGTGCTCGTCAGGCCGTTGGCCCCGGCCAGCGCCGCGCTCACCGTGCCGGACTGAAGGGTGTAGGCGGCACTGTTGCTCAGCGTGCCGTTCGCCAGCGTCCCGCCGGTCAGAGTCAGGCTCGACACGCTCTGGGTGGTCCCGCCCAGGTTGACCAGACCGCCGGACAGCGACAGGCCGTTCGACCCCGCGCCCAGCGTCCCGGGACTGCTCAACGTCAGCTCCCCGCTGGAGATCGTCGTGCCGCCCGTGTAGCTGTTCGCGGCCGACAGGCTCACCGTCCCGGTCGTGACCGTCACCCCGGCGGCTCCCGCCAGCATCGCACTCACCGAGCCGTTATTCAGATTATACGAGCCGGTGGCCGTCAACACCCCCGTGGAGCCGCTGATCGTGCCGGTCGCCAGGGTGACGAGGCCCAGCGTCTGGTTAAAGGGGCCGAGGGCGAAGGTACCGCCGTTGACCGTGAGATTGTTGCCGGGGTTGATCGCGCCGCCCGCGCCGAGCGCCAGCGTGCCGGAATTCACGGTCGTCAGGCCCGAGTAGGTGTTGGCGCCCGAGAGGGTCTGGGTGCCGGTGCCACCCATGGACAAGGCAATCGGTCCGCTGATGAAGCCGGCAAACGTCGCGCCGCCCGCGCCGGGGTTGAGGGTCAGGGTGCTGGCGGCCCCGGTGTTCTTGACGAGTTCGGCGGCATCCACCGCCCCCAGCGAGCCGAGGGTCTGATCAAGGCCGGCCAAATTCAACGTGGCGGAATTTGTCAGGGTCAGCGCGGTCGAACCGGGCAGCGCGTTGGCGGCTCCGAGGACCACGATGGCGCCGCTGAGGGTGGTGCCGCCATTGTAGGTGCTGGCACCGCCGAGGATGAATTTGCCGCTGCCGGCCAAGGTCAGACCACCGCCGCCGCTGCCGGCGATGCTGCCGTTGTAGGTGAGCACAGTGCTGTTGGCCGCAGCCAGCGTGCCGCCGGAGGCCCCCAGCGTGATGCCCCGGTTGGCGCCCAGGGAGAAAGTCGCGGTGCCCGCCAGCGTGCCACCATTCAGCGTGAGGCTGGAGGCCGAGGTCGTGCCAGGCGCAGTGCCCAGGCCGCCGTCGGCCGCGATGCTCACCGTGCCGCCGTTGATGGTCGTCGTCCCGGTGTAGGTGTTGAGACCCGAGAGGGTCTGCGTGAAGTTGCCGGTTTTCACCCAGGCCAGGGCACCGTTGAGGGTGCCGCCAAAGGTGGCATCGGCCGTGGAGTTGATCGTCAGCGTGCCGCTGCCGGTCACGGAGCCGGTGCTGTCGCCCGCGAGCGACGCGACCTGATCGCTGAAGGTTACCAGGTCGAAACTGCCGCTGGTGTTCAGGGTCAGCGCGGTCGAAGGCGAGGTGGGCAGCACATTCGAAGCCCCCAGTTGCAGGGTGCCGCCGCCCTGCACCGTGGTCGGGCCGTTGTAGCTGTTCGCCACCGACAACCCCGCCGTCACCCCGTTCACCACCAAGTCCGAACCGGGGCTGGAACCGGTGATCGCGCCCAGCAGGTTGATGGTGCCGCCGCCGGTCAGCGTGAGGGTGGTGCCGTTCTTGGCGACGTTGCCGGTCAGATCCAGCGTGCCGCCGCCGGCATTGATGCTGGAACTGGCCGCAGTCGTGATCGGGCCGGCAAAAGTGCTGGTGCCGGTGCTGGCCAGGGTGCCGCCGTTCAGGATGAGGCTTTCCGTGGTCGCGTAGTTGACGTTGCCCAGGAGCAGGGCCGCACCGGATGCGACGGTGGTGCCGCCCCCGCCGGCGCCGAGGGTGTGATTGGCGGTGACCGCCAGCGTGCCGGTGCTGACCGTGGTCCCGCCGCTGTAGGTGTTGGTGCCCGACAACGTCTGCGTGCCGGAGCCGGCCATCACCAAAGCGATCGGGCCGCCGATGACCCCGCCAAACGTGGCGCCGCCCGACGGGTCGAGCGTGAGCGTCTTGGTGCCCGCGACGCTGTCCATCACCGTGCCGCCGCTGCCGTTCAACGAGGCGAGCGCGGCGTTGTGGCCAGCCAGGTTCAGCGTGCCGCCCGGGACCAGACTCAGCGCCGTCGGCGCCAACGTGGGCAGCGCGCCCGCCGACCCCAGTGCCAGAGTGCCGGCGGTGATCGAAGTGCCGCCGCTGAAGGTGTTCGTGCCCGAGAGCGTGAAGGTGCCGCTCCCCGTCACCGTCAGCCCGCCGGTGCCGCCCAGGCCGCCGGAGAAGACCGTGCCCGCGGCCCCGGTCGTCAGGGTTCCACCCAAGGTCACGGTGCCACTGCCGGCCAGCGAGGGGATGGTCTCATTGTCCGACAGGACCAGAGTGCCCGGGCTGTTGACCGTCACCGCGCTGCTGTTGCTCAGCGCGTTGCCCCCGCTGATCACCAGCGTGCCGCCGGTGACGGTCGTGCTGCCGGTGAAGGCGTTCGCGCCAGACAGGGTCACCGTCGCGCTGCTGATGGTCAGCGCCCCGCCGCCCGCCAGGGCCGCGCTGATGCTCCCGCCCGACAAATTAAAGGAGGCAGCCGTCAGGGTCGCGCCGGAGATCGAACCGGAGCTCAGCGTGACCGCGCCCACGGTCTGCGCCGTGCCCAGGTTCAGGTCGCCGCCCGCGATGGTGACGGCACCCGTGCTCAGCAACACGTTGCTGCCCGTCAGCGTCAGGGTGCCGGAATTGACCGTTGTGCCACCGCTGTAGGTGCTTGAGCCCGACAACGTGAAAGTCCCGGCACCGGCCACCGTCAGCCCGCCCGGGCCCTCAAGGCTGCCCGCGAAGATCGTGCCCGACGCTCCGCTCGCCAGCGTGCCGCCCAAGGTCACCGTGCCACCGCCGGCCAGCGAGGAAATCGGCTCGTTGTCCAAAAGGGCCAGCGTGCCCAGGCTGTTGACTGTCACGCCGCTGCTCGTCGCCAGCGCGCCGCCCCCGCTGATCGCCAGCGTCCCCGCCGTGATCGTCGTGGCACCGGCGAACGTGTTCGCCCCGGTCAGCGCCAGCGTCCCCGCGCCTTGTTTGGTCAGCGCATAGATGTTGCCGCTGTCGGTGATCGTGCCCCCCACCGTCAAAGTGCTCGCGCTGACCGTGATGGTCAGCGGCGCTCCCAGCGTCACCTTGCCGGTCCCGAGATTGAGGGTGTTGGCTCCCCCATAAGTGAAGCTCCCGCCCCATGTCTGCACATTGTTCGGCGTGAGCACCAGCGCCCCCGTCACGTCCAGCGCGGTCCCGCTGCTGATCGTCAGGGTCCCCGTCCCCAAGGCGGTCGCGCTGCCCAGGACCAGGGTCCCGGTCGCGAGCACCGTCCCTCCCGTGAAGGTGTTCGCCCCCGTCAAAGTCAGCGTCCCCGATCCGGTTTGCGTCAGCGTTCCCGTCGTCGTCCCGATGATCCCTCCGAAGGCCACGTTGCCCGCCCCCACCACCGTCAGGTTCTGCCCCGCCCCGCCAAGGGCACCCGACAGCGTCAGCGTCCCCGCATCCGCCCCGATCGTCGTCGCCCCGTTCAGGGTCACGGCCCCCGACAGCGTGTTCGTCCCGCTCACGTTCTCCACCACCCCCGCTCCCGCCACCCCGCTCCCGGCCAGGTTCAGCGGCTCCGCCACCGTCAGCAACGCCCCT
>CAIYUN010000011.1 GCA_903929355.1 uncultured Opitutaceae bacterium | reverse complement strand
TTGCAGCCAAGCCCTTCCGAGCCTGACGTGCAAGTCCGCCAAAGGCGGCTTCCTCCGACGAGCCTTATGGCCCATTCTCGGAAGCCGCCTTTGGCTCTGCCCTCATCCGTGTTTACCATCGGGTTGAACATACAAGGACACAGAGCCCAAACCGAGTTCATAGAGGAAGGGCAGACGGACGGAAGCTCAGACAACGCCCGCCTTCGCGCCCTTGCGTTCTTTGGGTAAATTACCCGGGCCAGAAATCCATGCTTGGATTTCCCGCTTCCGGCCGCAATCCTCCCCCCTCCCTCCCCTATGAAAATCTGCTGCATTGGCGCCGGCTACGTCGGCGGGCCCACGATGGCCGTCATCGCCCAAAAAGCCCCCGACATCCAGGTGACGGTCGTGGACATGAGCGAGGCACGCATTGCCGCGTGGAACTCCGGCACGCTCCCCATCTACGAGCCCGGCCTCGACGAGGTCGTGCGCCAGTCGCGCGGGCGCAACCTATTCTTCTCCACCGAGGTGAAACGCGGCATCGCCGAGGCCGACATCGTCTTTGTCGCCGTCAACACCCCCACCAAGACCTACGGGGTCGGGGCGGGCCGCGCGGCCGACCTGCGCTACATCGAGTCGGTCGCCCGCACCATCGCCGAAGTCGCCACCACGCCCAAGATCATCGTCGAGAAATCCACCATCCCGGTCAAAACCGCCGAGACCATCCAGCAGATCCTGGCCGCCAACGGCCGCGGGTTGAAGTTTCAGGTGCTGTCCAACCCCGAGTTTCTCGCCGAGGGCACGGCCATCGCCGACCTGTTCAACCCCGACCGCGTGCTCATCGGCGGCGAGCGCACCCCCGAGGGCGAGGCCGCGATGGCGACTCTCGTCGGCGTGTATGCCCGCTGGGTGCCCCGCGAGCGCATCATCACCACCAATCTGTGGTCGTCCGAGCTGTCCAAGCTCGTCGCCAACGCCTTCCTGGCCCAGCGCATCTCCTCGATCAACTCCATCTCCGCCCTCTGTGAGGCGACGGGAGCCGACGTGGACGAGGTCGCCAACGCCATCGGCAAGGATAGCCGCATTGGCCCGAAATTCCTGAAGGCCTCGGTCGGCTTCGGCGGGTCCTGCTTCCAGAAGGACATCCTCAACCTGGTTTATCTCTGCGAGCATTTCAGCCTGCCCGAGGTCGCCGCCTACTGGGAGAGCGTCGTCAAGATGAACGACTGGCAAAAGCACCGTTTCGCCGGGCGCATCGTCCGCTCGCTGTTCAACACCGTCGCCGACAAACGCATCGCCGTGCTCGGCTTCGCCTTCAAGAAGGACACCAACGACACCCGCGAGTCCGCCGCCATCAGCGTGTGCCGCGACCTGCTGGCGGAGCAGGCCACGGTGGTGGTGTATGACCCCAAGGTGCCCGCCGCCGAGATCATGGCCGATGTGTGCGGCAAGGGTCAGGCCAACCCACGGCTCATCATCGCCACCAGCGCGGAGGAGGCCGCCGCCGGTGCGCACGCGCTCGCGGTGCTGACCGAATGGGATGAGTTCAAGACCCTCGACTACGCGAAGATCTTCGCCGCGATGCAGAAGCCGGCGTTCGCCTTCGACGGGCGCAACATCCTCGACCTGCCCGCGCTCCGCGCCCTCGGCTTCCGCGCCTACGGCATCGGGCGGTAGGCGGAAACGGTTCAGCCGTTGGCGACAACGAGACAGATCGCGTATGCGTAGTTCAGATTAATGCAAAATACATCGGAGTGATGCAACAGGACCTGACGTTTGGACAGGAGGGTACCGAGAAAACGGAGGGCATAAGAATATCATTAACCACTAACGGACAATAATTAATACTATTTTAAAAACCGATCTTAAGCATTACCCATCGGTCGGATTTGAACCACTGATGGACACTGATTAACACTGATTCGGAGGATCGGATTAGTGAAAATTAGTGTGCATAAGTGGTTAAAGGGTTTCCCCCCCCCCGGTATTATCCGTGCCCTGCCGTGTAATCTACGGTTTCATTTGTCTTTCAACTTCCCCATGAAAACTTTGCTCCCCGCTCTTGGTCTGCTGCTCGCCGCCGGCCTTGGGGCTCGCGCCGCCGTCCCGCCCGCGCCAGCCCCTTCCGCCGTGTCCGGCATCAAAAACGTCTTCAACGTCCGCGACTCCGGCGCCAAGGGTGACGGGACCACCAAGGACACCGCCGCGCTGCAGAAAGCCCTCGACGCCTGTGCCGCCGCCGGCGGCGGTGTGGTGCTGGTGCCGGCCGGTCATTATCTCACCGGCAGCCTCGTGCTCGGCGTCAACACGACCCTCCAGCTCGACCCGGCCGCCACCATCACCGGCTCACCGGATGCCGCCGACTATCCGATTGAACCGGGGCGGTTCGAGGGCGAGTTCACCCCGGTCCATCGCGCGTTGATTTCCGCCCACAAGGCCGACCACGTCGCCATCACGGGCGCGGGCACCCTCGTCGGCCCGCCGGTGGCGGTCGCCTCGCTGCGCAAGCCGCGCGGTCCGGTCATGATCGAGCTCACCGAGTGCAATGGGGCGCGGCTGGAAGATTTCACCGTGCGTTACCAGCGCCTCTGGTCGGTGCATCCCCTGCTCTGCAAGGATGTGGTCATCCGCCATCTGACCATCCGGTCCTCGCTCACGAACGGCGATGGCATCGACGTGGACTCGTGCAGCGGCGTGCTCATCGAGCAGTGCGACATCGAGGGCGGTGACGACGCCATCTCCCTGAAATCCGGCCGCGGACTCGCGGCGATGAAAATGGACCGGCCCACCGAAAACGTGGTCATCCGCGACTGCCAGCTGGCGAGCAGCAACTTTGCGGCCATTGGGTTCGGCACCGAGATGTCCGGCGGCATCCGCCATGTCCAGGTCTTGAACTGCACGCTTTCCGGCAAGCAGAACGGCATTTACATCAAGAGCCGCGACGGCCGCGGCGGCTACATGGAGGACATCACCGGCGACAATCTCACGGTCACCAACGCACCCACCTTCATCGGGTTTGACCTGGCGACCAAGGGCATCCAGGCGGTGGATCCCGTGCCGGGCGATGTGGAGAAGTGGGCGCATGTCGCCGGTCTCAAGTTCACCAACATCAAGGTGAGCAACGTCACCGATCTCATTGTGGCCGGCGGCGGCCGGGTCACGCCGGCGATGGCGATCCCGCCGGTGCGCCCCATCGAAGGCTTGGTGCTCGCCAACATCACCGGCACCTGCCGCCGTGGCATCACGCTGGCCAATGTCGTCCACGCGGATTTCAGCGGGATCAGGGTCACCGGTTTCACGGGGGCGCTGCTCAATCTCACCAACGTGACCGGCACCGGGCTGGACGCGGCGGCGGCGGCCCGCTGAGCCTAAAAACCTTGGCAGGTTGACCCAGAGGTCACGGAGAACGGACCCAGAGGTCACGGAGCAAAGAACTGGGGCATTCCGACCCCCCGGTATGACCCTCTCACCTGTTGGGTGATTACAGAATCTGCGGTCGGTCCAAAGCCTCTCTGCTCTGTGAACTCGTCTTTTATCTCTGTGGCCTTGTGACCAACGGCCGAGAGGGTTATTCGGCCCCTGCACTCACTTCGCGACATGCGCTGGCGTGGAGATCCCCTTCAAGAGGTCCATCGCGCGCTTCCAGGCGTCCGTCCGGGCCTTGATGTTGGCGGCGTTTTTGGTGGCGTCGGCGGTGGGATCCACCCCCATGCGCATGAAACCGTGGCCGGCGCCGTCGTAGGTCACCGGCTCATAGACTTTGCCGGCGGCCTTCATTGCGGCGGTCGCTGAAACCACGGTGCCGGTGACACGGTTGTCGTTCCCGGCATAGAAACCATAGACCGGGCACTTGATCCGGGCCATGTCGGCCGCTGGCGGCGGGGTGCCGTAAAACACGAAGGCCGCCTTCACGGCCTGGTTGTTGGTCGCGAAGCTGAATGACTTGCCGCCGCCCCAGCAGAAGCCGGCGACCACGACCGAGCCGTTGGATGCCGGCTGTTTGACGATGTAGTCCATCGCGGCGTTGAGGTCGGCGGTGATCTGCGCGGCGGGGAGCGCCGAAATCTTCTGGCTGATCTCCGCGCTCGTGAGCTCGGAGGTGCCGCCCCCTTTGGCTCCCGTACCCCAAAGAAGGTCGGGGGCGATGGCGATGTACCCGGCGGCGGCGAGCTCATCCACGGTCTCGCGCACCCAGGCGGTGTGGCCGTAGATCTCGTGAATGACGAGGACTGCGGTGGCCTTGTCCTTGACCTCGGGATAGCCGACGTAGCAGCCGACGTCACGGCCATCGTGCTTGATGGTGACCCACTCGAGGTGGCGCGGGGATTTGTCGATTCGCGGCTGGGCCCAGGCGGCAGTGACATCCTGGGCAAAAACGTGGGTGGCGGCGCACAGCGCGACGGTGAGGGAGAGGAACAGGGTTTTCATGGGCAGGAGGGAGAAGGGGTGGTGGGCAGATGTCAGAGGTCAGACGTCAGAAGTCAGAGAACGGAAAGAAGGGAGCGGAGGGTGAGCCACTGATTCACACTGATGGACACTGATTAGGAGAGGATTTTACCCGAGGGCCGATGTGTCCGGAAGCGCCCGCGCTCCCAGGGGTTACGGCGTCGGCGCCGCAGGCACGGCTGCCGCCGCCGGGGCGGCGCCACCTCTGCGACCGCCGCCCCCAGCGCCACGGCCACCCGCGTCGTTGGGCAGGGCGAAGGCGCCGGGCAGCGGCGCGGGATGCTTCGGGTCGAAGGTGCCGTAGTCGTCCACAATGAATTTGGCCAGCGGCAGGCCGGCCTGCTGGATGCCGAGCACGATGCACTTGGCCTGGAGGTAGGCGCCGTATTCCGCGTGATGGGTGCCGTCGGCGAACTGCTTGGCGGCATCGGCCCCGAGGGCGTTGTTCAGATCGATGCCCATGGCATTGAGATTGATGGCGGGAACACCGAGCTCCTTCGCCGTGGCCATCGCGGCCTCCGCGTAGGCGTGGAGGCTGCCCGCAGCGGGGTTGGTCTCACCGCGCCGCGCCGAGGGCGAGGCGATGATCGGGTTGCCGCCTTTTTTCCGCACATCTGCCACAAATTGCTTCAGCAGGTCGCGGTAGAGGCCGTCGGCCGGGGCATAGGTTTCGGAGAAATCCTGGTTGGGGTAGATGTTCTGCGGGCCGCGCGCCTTGGAGTCGTTGGTGCCAAACTCAATCACCACGTAATCGCCAGCCTTGAGAGTGTCGAGGACCTTGTCCCAGCGCCGCTCCTTGAGGAAGCCCTTCATGGTCTCGCCGGACTCGGCGTGGTTGGCGACGGCGACCTCGGGTTTGAACCAGCGCGGAAACATCTGGCCCCAACTCCCGCCACTCGGCTGGTCGGTGACCGTGGAGTCGCCGCAGACAAACACCGTGATGGCGTCCGGCGCGGGCGTCACCTCGATGGCGGCGACTGCGGGATGCGCGCCGCTGAAGGCGACGGTGAGCCGGTCGTCCCAGGCGCGGGAGATGGCCACATGGGTGTCGAGGTTCATCTCGCGGCTGTCGAGGTTGACCTCGCCGCCGGCGGAGAGCTTCGGCCCGCGGACATTGACCGTGAAGGTGTGGGTCTCGAACTGGCCCGCGGTGAGATGGACATTCTCGACCATCAGGCGTCGCGACTCGGCCTTGACGGTGGCGGACGTCTCCGCCTTGGGATCGCCCAAGGTGACCGTCACGCGATAATTGCCCTCGGGCACCGCGACCGAGAACATGAACGCCCCGGCCGCGGTGACCGCGCCCGTGTGCAGCGGGTCGCCCCCGGGCTGGCTGACGGCGGTGAGCCGCGCGCCCGGCTCAAAACCATAGCCGGGGGTCTTGGCGTAGGCCGCAGTCGGCGCGACGAGCGTGTAGCCGGGCGCGGCGGTGTCGGCGCCAAACTGGAACTTGTAGGAAGTCTGGTCTGCGGCCGTGGCCGTCAGAGTGGTGAAGGTCAGGCTGGCGGCGAGGGCGAGGAGAGCGGGGGTTTTCATGGGGAGTTGAAAAATCAATGTGATCACAGATTGCACGGTTGGGCACGGATAAAAAGTACGGAAACCCGGCAGAACCATTTCGAGCAGTCAGAATTCAACCACTCATGGTCACTGATGAACACTAATTCTGATGATCAGATTAGTGTAAATTAGTGTTTATTAGTGGTTAAAGGTTTTATATGTGGTTAGGCCGCCCGCAGTCCCAGGGGGTGTTGCTACTTGGCGACGGGCTCGGCCACCTTTGCCGGTGGCGGCGCGGGCTGGGTCGTGTCCACCGCTGCGACAGCCTGGCCGCGCTCGGACAGGAAGGGGGCGAGAGGATTGTCCTTCAGCGCCTTCAGGCTGTTCACCGCGCCGTCCCAGCCGGTGTGCAGCTTCTCGGTCGGAGACGGCACGTAGAGCTGGTCAACCTGGTCCCGGCCCAGCGACTCATCCTTGCGGGCGATCAGTTCGTAGAGATCCACGAAGGGTGTGGTGGTGGCTTTGGCCACCTGGCCGGCCCAGGCGGCGTGGGTGGTGTTGGCGCGCACGAAATGCCCGTCGGTCGTCCAGCCTTTGCGCGGGGTGAGTGAGCAGATGATGGGCGTGGCACCCTTGGCGCGGGTCTCGGCCACATATTGCTGCAAATACCAGCCGAAACTGTGGACCGTCTCGGCGGCGTTCATCGCGGTGTTATCGCCGACTCCGGGAAGCGCGCCCTTGCCGGCCGCCCCGCCGTTGTCATTGGCGCCAAACTGCATGACCACAAAGTCGCCTTTCTGGATCAAATCCACCATGCGTTTCCAATTGCTGTTGTAAAAACTGCGGCTGCTGGTGCCACCGAAGGCGCGGTTGACGACGTTGATTTTCTTGGCGTCGAAATACGCGACGAGCGGCGCACCCCAGCCCCACTGGCCCATGTTGGTGCCGTCGCCGGCCGTGCCGTTGCGCACGGTCGAGTCGCCAATAAGCCAGAGCGTGGGCAGCTTGGCGTCAACGGGGACCGGAGGCTGGGCGCGGCCACCCCCGGGAGCGGCGGGGCCGGACTGCGTGTTGCGGGGAATGTCGGCTGACTTGAGCGCGGGAAACGTCGGCGCGCCGGGGGCGGCGGCCAACGCGACGCTGGTGGCAAGGGCGGCAAGCAGGACGGAGAGGAGCGGGGGTTTCATGGGTGGTGAAGCGGGGGCGGGAACGGCGACAAAGGTGGAGCGGGTTGACCTCAACCCGCTGGCTGACATCGCAAATGAAGCGCGCCGGGATTTGTCGCGCTCCACCTTGGCCTTATTTGGCCGGAGGGGTTTTTACATCCGCCTCGGACAGGTTGTCGGCGACATATTTCGCCGCGGCCGGCTCGACCGCCCGGCCTTTGTCCGACAGCAGCGCGACAAAGGGACTGTTCTTGACGGTCTTCAATCCCGCGACAATCGCGGACGCGACGATATCGGCGCCGGCGGGCTTGGTGTGGTTGTGGTCCACATAGTTCAGCATGACCTTTTCCCGGCCCATCTTCTCAAACAGGTCGGCGCAGTAATTGGTGAGGTCGAAGACGGGGAGGTGCAGCTTCGCGCCCAACTCCTTGGTGAGTTGCGTGTATTTGCCGTTGGCGGTGCCACGCTCGATCTTGTCCTCGGCGGGGCTGTAGTCCGCCGGGAGGGGCCCGGACGGGGTGGCATCCTTGAATTTCACCTTGGGGTTGGTCCACATGTCGCGGGCCGTCACGGTGAGGAGGACGACCTGCGCACCCTTGGCACCGGCGTCGGTGGCCATCCTGGACATATACCAGGTGTAGTTGTGCCGGCCCTGCGCGTCGGTCGCATCGTCGGCGATGTTGGGGGTGGTGCCGTCGTTGATGCCGAAGACGAGCAGGACATAGTCGCCCGCTTTGATCTGGGGCAGGACCCCGGGCCAGTCGCCCGTGTAGTAGGTGAGGCTGGATTTTCCGGCATGGCCGACATTTTTTATGGTCGCCTTGGCGGGGTCGAAATAATCGGCGATCGGGGTGCCCCAGCCGAGGGCGCCGTTGGCGTTATTTTTTGCGGTCGAGTCGCCGCACACGAAGATGGACGGCTTGCCGGAGGGCGCGGTGGGGGTGGCGTCGGCGGCGAGGGCACGGAGCGGGCCGCCTGCGGCCAACAGCAGCACCAGGGCGAAACGGACGAGGCGGGTGGGGGAATTCATGGCGGGTGGCGGAACGGGGTGGGGAACCAGGGAGACAGAGTCACAAAATCGCGGGGCGGTCAACGCCGAGCGTGGGGGCCGGCCGGGGCGGGGCCTCACTTCGCGGCCGGCGTGCCCGCCGGGGCGGGGGAAATTTTCACCGCGGGCGCGGGTTGGCTGAGATCGGCGGGGGCGATGTCCGTGGACTTGGCGGAGAGGAACGCGACGACCGGGTTGTCCTTGATGGCTTTCAGGCCGGCCACAACCGCCCGGGCATTGAGGATGGCGACGGCCAGGTTGGTGTGGGTGTGCTCGTCGGGCGTGACTTTCGGGAAAAGCTCCACCACGGCGTCGTGGCCGAGCTCGTCGTAGCGGCGGGCGATGATTTCGTTGAGGTCAATGAAGCCGGTTTTTTCGGTCTTCGCGACCTCGGCGGCATATCCGGCATAGTCGAAATAGTTGTCATTGTGGCGCATGATGCGGCCATCGGGCTGCCAGATTTTGCGCGGGATGAGCGAACAGATGATGGGGGTCGCACCCTTGGCGCGCGTCTGGGCCACATATTGTTTCAAATACCAGCCAAAGGTGTGGACCGTCTCGGATGCGCCGGAGCGGTTGGGCGCAGTCTGGGTCTCGTCACCCGTGCCGTTGAGCGAGGCGCGGTAGCCGCCCGCGCCGGTGAAGACGCCGTTGTTGTCGTTGTGGCCGAACTGCATGATGACGAAGTCGCCCGGTTTCACCAGGGCGAGGACGCCGGGCCAGTTGCCCGCGTAAAACGAACGGCTGCTCGTGCCGCCGGCGGCGCGGTTCACGAGGTTGGCCTTGGCGGGGTCGAAGAAGTCGGCGAGGGTGTGGCCCCAGCCCCACTGGCCGGCCTCGCCCTTGCCCTGGCCGTCATCCTGGCCGTTGCGCACAGTCGAGTCGCCGATGAGCCACACGGTGGGGAGCGCGGGGTTGGCGGGCAGGGCCGCGCCGCGCCCGCCGGCGGCGAGGGCGGGCTGGATAAGAAACGCGAGACTGCACGCCAAGCGTGCGAGCGGGACGGTCAGGGACAGGCGCATGGGTCAAGGCGGCGGGGTAGGCGGGGGAGGGGCGACCGATCTTCAAGGCTGGTTCGCGGCGATTGTCAAATCCGACGCGGCGGGGGAGGTGACGCATTTTGAAACGCCAGCACAACGGTAGGGGTGGCTCTCCGAGCCGTCCGCGGACGCCACGGAGTGGCGTCCCCACCCAAGGAGGGAAGAATGCGTCACCACCGCCGGGTGGCAGCCTCACCTGCTGGGAGCAGCGCAGGCATCCCTGCCTGCCTCTGTCGCCTTGAGCTCGGCGGTGGAGACGCGACGTCTCAGACCGTGGCCGCGAGCGCGGAACGGAAAATCTCGACGGAGCGGTCCAGCTCGGCGGCGGTGGCGGTGAGCGGCGGCATCAGCCGGATGACATTGTGGCCGGCGGCGGCGGCGAGCAGGCCCCGCGCGCGCAGCGCGGCCATGGTCGGAGCGGTGTCGCCGGTGAGCTGCACGCCGACGAGGTAGCCGATGCCGCGCACTCCGACCACTTTCTCGGGAAAATCCGTGGCCAGCCCCCGCAGGGCGGTGAGCCACGGGCCGCTTTGGGCGGAGACCTTTTCCAGCAACCGTTCCCGTTCGATCACGTCGAGGACGGCGAGCGCGGCGGCGCAGGCCAGCGGCGTGCCGCCGAAGGTCGTGCCGTGCGAGCCGGGCTGGAAGAGGTCCGCCGCGTTCTCCCTCACCCACATCGCCCCGATGGGGAACCCGCCGCCGAGGCCCTTGGCCAGGGCGATCGCGTCGGGCTGGACCCCGTGGTGCTCAAAGCCAAAAAACCGGCCGGTGCGCCCGACGCCACACTGCACCTCGTCGAGCAGGAGCAGCAGGTTGTGCTGGGTGCACAGCTCGCGCAGTCCCCGCAAAAATTCCGGCGAGCAGGCGTTGATGCCGCTCTCGCCCTGGATTGTCTCGACCAGGATCGCGGCCGTGGCGTCATCCACGAGCGCGGCGAAAGACCCCAGGTCGTTCAGCTCGCCGAAGGCGAACCCGGGCACCAGCGGGCGGAAGCCGTGCTGGATTTTTTCCTGTGGCGTCGCGCTCATGGCGCCAAACGTGCGGCCGTGGAACGCATAGTTGGCGGCAATGACCTTGAAGCATTTTCCCTCGGCCCCGCCCGCCTTTTTCATGCCGTGCAGACGCGCCAGTTTGATCAGCCCCTCGTTGGCTTCCGCGCCGCTGTTGCAGCAAAAGACGCGTCCCGGCCCGGCGAGGCCGACGAGCCGCCGCGCCAGTTCGGCCTGGAGGGGGTGCCGGAAAAGATTGCTCGTGTGGATCAGCTCGGCGGCCTGGCGTTGCACGGCCGCGACCCAGTGGGGGTGGCAGTGGCCGAGCGCGTTCACCGCGACGCCGCTGGTGAAGTCCAGGTAGGCCTTCCCCGTGTCATCCCAGACCTGCGTGCCGCTGCCCCGCACCAGCGTGAGCGGCTGGCGCGGGTAGTTTTTCAGGACATGGGCATCGTAGAGGTCGGCGACGCCGGGATTGATGACGGAGGACTGCATGATTTTGGATTTTGGATTTTGGATTTTGGATTTCAATGGTCGAATTCAAGCACCAGCCCGACCCCACTGCTGATTCACGAAGAGAAGAATATCGAGGCCATAAGGGCTTGCCGTTCGCCTTTGACCTAGCCAAACAAAAACCTTTAACCACTTATGCACACTAATTTGCACTTACCCGACCCTCAGAATCACTGTTCATAAGTGTCCATCAGTGGTTCAAATCCGCCCGTTCGGAAAGTTTTCATCCTGGGTTTCCAAATGATGTTTTGTCTCTCATAATCATTGTTTTGTATTTCTAATGAATCGGCACCGGCCCGACCCATGGGTCCGGGCAATCCAAAATCCAAATTCGAAAATCCAAAATCCTATCCTGCCACGATCTCCGTCCCGATGCCCTGGTCGGTGAAAATCTCCAGCAGCAGGGAGTGCGGCAGGCGACCGTCAATGAAGTGAACGCGCTGCACGCCCTCCTGCAGGGCGCGCACGGCGCTGGCGACCTTCGGCCGCATGCCCTTGTCGATGACGCCCTTTTTCTTGAGGTCGTCCACCTGGGAGATTTTGAGGGTGGAGATCAGCGACGTGACGTCGGGTGGGTTGGCCAGCAACCCGGCCACATCGCTCATGTAGACGAGGCGGCGGGCATGGAGCGCGCTGGCCACGCGGCCGGCGACGACATCGGCATTCACGTTGTAGGGCTTGCCGTCGTAGCCGGCGGCTACGGGCGAGATCACCGGCACGAAGCCGTCCGCAATCTCCTTCTTGATGAGCTTCACCTTGACCTCGGTCACGTCGCCGACGAAACCGAGCTCCACGGGGTTGCCATCGTCATCGGTGGTGAGCTTCTGGCAGACGAGGACACTGTCTCCTGGGAGGCCGCGGGGTCGCCCCTTGGCGCCGAGGATGGCATCGCACACGTCCTTGTTCACGACCTCGTCGAGGGTTTTTTTGACGATCGCGATGGTGGCCTCGTCGGTGACCCGCATGCCGTTCACAAAGTTGGCGGTGAGCCCCGAGGTTTCCATCGCCCGGGTGATCGCCTTGCCGCCGCCGTGGACCACGACCACGTTGATGCCGACGGCGGCGAGAAACGCGAGGTCGCTGGCGATGCGGTTGCGACCCGCCGGGTCGGGGTCATCCATGAAACTGCCACCGTATTTCACCACGAACGTCGAGCCGCGGAAATCCTGGATGTACGGCAGCGCCTCCAGCAGCACCCGGGCCTTCGCGGTGATTTCAGTGATGTCCATGGCGCGTCAAAGACCGCGGCCCGGGGCCGCGCGGTGGTGGATAAGGCAGGAATCGGCGCTCACGTTGATAAATGCGGCCAATGCTTAAGGCGGATAGGCCGGACATTTCCACAAAAATTTTGGGGCGAGGAGAAAGTATTTTCCCGTGAATTCGATAGTGACAATTTGGAGTGCGGACGGGCCGCCCGCTCCGGTTCAGGTTGCACAGGTGGGGCGCGTTAGGGACAACGCGCCCCACCTCGATCATTCCCCGCTCGGCTGGGGCGACCCAAATTTCTTCTTCCCTCCACCGCGCGTTGCCGCAAGTTCGCCGCGTGCCCAGCACCTCTCTCACTTTTTCCGACCGCGCCGCGCATCGCGCGTGGCTCGCCGCCCAGGCCGCGCTGCCGCGCGGTTTCCGCGTCGGCACGACGCGGTTTGAGTTCACCCCGCGCGAGGCGCCCAAGCCCGCGAAAATGACGCTTACCCTCATTGCGCTGGACCAATCGACGGCGGATTTCGCGGGGATGTTCACCAAAAACGCCTTTCCTGGCGCTCCCGTGATCGTGGGCCGCCGCCGGCTCGATGCGCCGGATCTGGGCGCGATCATCGTGAACAACAAGATCTCCAATGTCTGCGCGCCGGGCGGCGTGGAGGCGAGCGAGCGCGTGTGCGTGGAGACGGCGCGCCTGCTCGGCCTCGCGCCCGCGCAGATCCTGCCCAGTTCCACGGGTGTGATTGGGTGGGGGCTGCCGGTGGATGCGATGGTGGCCGCGCTGCCGTCGGCCGTGGCGGCGCTGGCCGACGGCTCGATCCTGCCGGCGGCCGAGGGCATCGTGACGACCGACCTTTACCCAAAAATCCGGCGCGCCGACCTGGCGGGGGGCAGCATTGTCGGCATCGCGAAGGGTGCGGGCATGATTGAACCGAACCTGGCGACCATGCTGGTTTACCTTCTCACGGACCTCAAGGTGCCGCGCGTGGAGCTGCGCGCCATGCTCGCGCGGGCGGTCGGCGCCAGCTTCAACCACATCAGCATCGACAGCGACACGAGCACGTCGGACACGGTGGCCGTGGTCTCGTCCGGGCGGGTTCCCTGCCCGGATCTCGCGGCCTTTGAGGCGGCACTCACGCGGGTGTGCCGGGATCTCGCCGAGGATGTCGTGCGCAACGGCGAGGGCGTGCGGCACGTCATCCGCGTGGCGGTCACCGGCGCGCCGACGCCCGGCCTGGCGGCTGCGCTGGGCAAGGCCGTCGTCAACGCCCCGCTGTTCAAGTGCGCGGTCGCGGGCAACGATCCAAATGTCGGCCGGCTGGTGCAGGCGGTCGGCAAACAGGTCGGCGCGCACGCGCCGGGCACCGATCTCTCGCGGCTCACCCTCAAGATGGGCGGCATCGAGATTTTTTCCGGCGGGGTGTTTCAACTGAGCCCGGCCAAGGAAACCGCCCTGGTCGCGCACCTGAAGGGGGCCGAGCTCTATGCCAGCGCGCCGCCCAAGGACGGCGTGTTTGCGGCGGCCATTGATTTTCCCCCGCATGAGCGCTGCGTGGAAATCGACCTCGACCTCGGCCTCGGCGGGGCCGCAGCCACGATCTTCGGCGGCGACCTCACCCACGAGTACGTGAGCGAGAACGCGGACTACCGCAGCTGAGGATCAAATGTGGAATTCAGGAAATTAGGAAAATCCAATCCGGCCCGTTCCTGATTTCCTGAGTTCCACATTAATTCCCGTTTCCCCCTCAGCGATTCTCGTGCACGACCTTCGCGGGCGGGAAGCCGTTGAAATAGGTTGCGCTGGCGTGGCTGTAGGCGCCGATGTTGACACTATAGACCAGATCGCCCCGTTCCAGCTCGGGCAGGTTTTCCGCCATCGAGACCACGTCGAGCGCGTCGCAGGTCGGGCCGAAAACCGAGCAGATGGAGGTCGCGCCCTTCTTGAACGCATGGACCGGGTATTTGCAGTGGTCGAAGATCACCCCCGAGTAGGTGTGATACACCCCGTCGTTGATGTAATAGCAGGTCTTGCCGTCGCGCACCGCCTTGCCGATGACCGATGCCACCGAGGTGCCGCACACCGCCGCGAGGAACCGGCCGGGCTCTGCCAGCACCTGGATGTTTTTCGGAAACAACCGGTCGAGCTCCGTGTTGATGACCTTGGCCAGCTCACGAAACGGCCGCACGCTCGCATCATACGGCGCGGGGAAGCCGCCGCCGATGTCCAACAGGTTCATCTTCGTGTAGCCGCGCTTGATCGCCTCCGCGAAGATGTTCGCGGTCAGGCTCAGCGCCTGCACGTAGTTGTCGAAGTTCGTGGTCTGGCTGCCGACGTGGAAGCTGATGCCCTCCACCGTCAGGCCGACCCGGTCGGCCTCGAGAATCAGGTCCACCGCCTCGCCGGGTGAGGCACCGAACTTGGACGACAACTCCACCATCGCGCCGGTGTTGGGCACCTTGAGCCGCAGCGCCAGGCCGGCGTTGGGCGCGTGCTGCTTGATTTTGTGGATCTCCTCGCGGTTGTCGAACGTCACGAGGGGCTTGTACTGGTTCAGCTCCTCCAGCGTGTCGGTCGGCTTCGTGGGGTTGGCGTAGATGATCTTGTCCCAGATCCAGTCCTGCCGCTGCTTGGCGGGGAGGTTCTTGATATTCTCGTGGACGATCATGAACTCCGGCATCGAGGCGACATCGAAGCTCGCGCCCTCCTCAAACAGCGTGCGGACGATCAGCGGGTCGGGGTTGGCCTTCACCGCATAATAGACCTGGATGCGCGGCAAATGCCGGCGGAACTCGCGGTAGGCCTTGCGCAGCGCGTCGTGGTCCACGACGAACAGGGGGGTGCCGTGCGTGTGCGCGAGTTTTTGCAGCCGGGCCCGGGTGATCATGGTGGTGAGCGGACTGGTGAGCGGACTCAGCCCGCGTCGGTCACCAGGAAGTTCTTGAACTGCCAGGGATCCTTGCGGTCGAGGTCGGGTTTATTGTGGCGGTCAAACGTCGTGTCGCGGCCCTTGAGCGGCGTCCAGTCGGACTTTTGTGAGATCCATTTGCCGAGATACGGCTTGGCGATGCCCAAAATGAACTCGTGCGGCAGCTCGTCGGGCACCACCACGCCGGCCGAGGGGTTTTCCATCATCCACATCGAGGCGGCGACGACCGAGATGGCGACCTGCATCGTGGTGGCGTTCTGGTGCGGGACGAGACGGCGGGACTCCCCGATGCTCAGGTCGCTGCCCACCCACCACGAGTTGTAGCCGTGGCCCATGATCAGGGCGCCGAGGATGTCGGCCCCGCCCGTGATCTCGTCGTTCATGATGCGCTGGTTGGCGTTCAGCTTGTAGTTGTAGCCGCGCATCTCGTTGAGCGAGGCGATGGCCTCGTCGCACGGGCAGTAGGCGTAGTGCATGGTCGGGCGGTACACGGCCTTCTTGCCCTCCCACACCGTCAGCTTGTCCGAGATCGTGAACGCCTCGCCGTGGCGCACCACCATGCCGAGGATGTTGTAATCGGGCACCCAGGAGCGCACCCAGACGTTGATGCCCATGCGGGCGATGCAGATTTGATTGCCCGGGCCCTGTTTGTGGCGGAACGCGTGCGCGGGGAGCGTCTTCTCATGCGTGCCCCAGCCCAGCTCCGACGTGGTGGTGCCCTCCTCGCGGAAGCCCTCGATGCTCCAGGTGTTGACGAACTCGTCCACCTGCTTCGGCTGGTCGGTGATCTGCGTGTCGCGTTCGGAGCAGTGGATGACCTTGACGCCGATCTTGCGGGCGAGGTGGTTGAACTGTTGCGTGGCGATGAGATCGCCGACGAGCTCGGCGTCCTTCGCCTTGAGCTTCTTGTCGGCGATGAGGCTCTGGCCGATGTCGATCAGGCCCTGCTTGACGAAATGGGAGATGAGGCCGGGGTTGGCGCCGTGCTCGATGACGGCGGTCGGGCCCTTGGTCTTCCAGGTGGCGAGCTTCCGGCGCAGGTTCATGTGGCGCCAGTAGAGCGTCTTCTCGGTCGGGTGCTGGTTGGGGCCGGCGGCGTAGGGATCCCACAGCTCCGTCGAGGTGTTGATGTAGAGCACGCCGTGGTCGTGGCACCACTGGAGGATCTCGAGGGCGTCGATGTTCCAGGCCAGATCGATGAGGAGATCGCCGGCGCCGACATGCTTGGCGAGCAACGAGCCCATGTTTTCCTCGGTGACGCGGTCGCGCACGAAGCGGACGCCCTTGGCGGTCCACTGCTTCAGCTTCTCGGCGCGGTTCTCAAAATCCATCACCGTGACGTTCTTGGCCGGCACCTTGATGTGCTTGAACAGGATCGGCAGCGTGCATTCGGCCACGGCGCCATAGCCAACGAAGAGGATTTTGTTTTTGAATTCGGTCATGGTGGTAAAAGTGGTTCCGCCGGAGTGAAGCGGGGTCACGAAATCACTTTGATTCGCGGGCGAGCGCAAGCGTTTTTCCGCGGGCCGCGCCCGGCGGACGGCCCGCCCGTGTTACGTTCGCGTTTCGGTCCGCAGCTTGGGCACGCCGGGAGCTGCGACCCACCGGTTGCGATCCGGAGAAACGCGACGAGGGCGTCGCGTCCCCATTTTCCGCCGCCGTCCGGCAAGGGTGTCGGCGGGCAACGCCCCTACAGCAAGCCCGCGGTCTCGGGGAAGCCGAGCCAGAGGTTCATGATCTGCACGGCCTGGCCGCTCGCGCCCTTCATCAGGTTGTCCTCGGCGGAGGTGAGGATGAAATTGCCCGTACGCGGATCGTGGACCGCGGAAATGTCGACGCGGTTGGTGCCGACGGTGTGGGCCGTGTCGGGCGTTTCGCCGGCCGGCAGGATCTGCACGAACGGCGAGGACCCGTAGGCCGCGCGCCAGGCGGCATAGAGCGTCTCGATGGTCGCGCCCGGGGCGGCGGGCACGGTGATGGTCGTGGCGATGCCGCGCCGCATCGGGGCCAGGTGCGGGTTGAACTGGATGACCACCGGCGCACCGGTGTGGAGTGCGAGCTGTTCCTCGACCTCGGCGAGATGCCGGTGCTTGACCAGCCCGTAAGCCTTGGCGCTTTCGGCGCGCTCGCAGAAGAGATAGGCCTCCTCGGCCTTCTTGCCGGCGCCGCTGACGCCCGAGAACGAATTGGCGACGATGTGCTCCCGCGCAACCACGCCGGCCTTCAGCAGCGGTGCGAGCGGCACAAGGATGCTGGTCGGGTAGCAGCCGGGTGCGGCGACCAGCTTGGCGGCGGTTTTCCAGCCCGGCGGCGTCAGCTCCGGCAGGACGAACCGGGCGGACGGCAGCAACTCCGGCGCGTGGTGGGGGCCGTAGTATTTCTGGTAGGTGGCGAGGTCG
>CAIYUN010000010.1 GCA_903929355.1 uncultured Opitutaceae bacterium | reverse complement strand
CTCCGCCAGCACCGCCTCCTGGCAGCGCACCGCCTCCCCGGGCCGCGCCGCACACACGATCAGGTCCAGCGACGTGCCCAGGATGTCGTCGCGGGCGTAGGTGTATTCCTGCAACGCCAGCCGCTGCTGCTCCACCACCCCTGTCGGCGGCCGCGACGGCGCCGCTTGGAGCGGTGCCGCCCGTCCGCCTGCCAGGACGGTCAGTCCCGCCGCCGCGCTGCGGACCAGGCGGGATGGCGGGCGCGGCGGCAATGGGGGCATGGGGGTTGAGAGGGGGAAGGGTGAAAGCCTGTGGCTGCCGGTGCGATTACCGGACCAATGCGGGATTACAGGAACAGTCCCCACCCTCCTGCAAGCCCAGACGTGGATGCAGGGGCGGCCAAAACCCGGCTCGACACCACCCTGTTTCCCCGCCAGTTAAACCGACCATGAAAACCCCCGCCCCCCGGCTTCATCGTCACCCCGGAAGTCTTGGGCCCACCCGTCATCTCCGACCGGTGCTGGCGCTTTTTTCCGCTCTCCTGGCGGGAACATTGCACGCCCAACCGGCCCCGGCCGAAGCCGCACCGGGACCGACGGCGGAGCCGGCGGTCCCGGTGCTGCGGATCAGCGCCGACCAGACCGCCGCCAAGGTCAGCCCCATCCTCTTCGGGTTCATGACGGAGGAGATCAATTTTTCCTATGACGGCGGGCTGTATGCGGAGCTGGTGCGCAACCGCACCTTCATGGACCACGCCGAGGATCCCGTCCACTGGTCGCTCGTGAAGGATGCCGACGCGGTCGGCACCATCGCGCTCGACCGTACGCAGCCGCTGAACGCGGCGCTCCCTGTCAGCCTCAAGCTCGCCATCACCACCGGCGGCCCGAAGCAGCGCGCCGGCATCGCCAACGAGGGCTATTGGGGCATGGCCGTCCGGCCCGAGAACACCTACCACGCCTCGTTCTATGCGAAGAGCAGCGCGGGGTTCGCCGGCTCCCTCACGGTCAGCCTCGAAAGTGTCAACGGCGCGACGGTTTTCGCCCGCGCCACGGTCTCGGGTCTCACGGGCGAATGGAAAAAATACGAAGCGACGCTCACGACGGGCAAAGGGTTCACGCCCTCGGCCGGCAACCGGCTGGTCATCCTGGCGAACGCGCCCGGCACGGTGTGGTTTGACCTCGTCTCCCTGTTTCCGCCGACGTGGAACGACCGGCCCAACGGGATGCGGAAGGACATCATGCAGCTGCTGGTGGACTACAAGCCCGGCTTCCTGCGCTTCCCCGGCGGCAATTACCTCGAGGGCAACACGCCCGCCACCCGCTTTGATTGGAAGAAAACCCTCGGCGACCTCGCCCAGCGCCCGGGGCATCTCAACGACGCCTGGAACTACTGGTCGTCCGATGGCGTCGGCCTGCTGGAGTTCCTCGACTGGTGCGAGGACATGAAGGCCGAGCCGGTGCTGGGCGTCTATGCCGGGCTCTCGCTGCAAGGCGGCCGTGGCAACGGTGTGCCGCTCGAGCAACGTCTGGCCACCGGGGCCGCGCTCGAACCCTACATCCAGGAAGCGCTGGACGAGATCGAGTATGTGACCGGCGACGCGTCCACCACCAAGTGGGGCGCGCGCCGCGCCCAGGACGGGCACCCCGCGCCGTTTGCGCTGCATTATGTGGAAATCGGCAACGAGGACAACCTGAGCGGGGGCGGCCCGAGCTATCCCGGCCGCTTCAGCCAGATGGCGGCAGCCATCCGGGCCAAATATCCCGACCTGAAATTGATCGCCACCACCTCGGTCAAGGGCGGTACGGCCACGCCCGATGTGGTGGACGAGCATTCCTATCAACGTTCCGCCCTGACCTTTCAGTCGGACGCGGCCCACTTCGACAACGTCCAAAAGTATCCCCGCACCGGCCCGAAAATCTTCATGGGCGAATACGCCACCCGCATCGGGTCGCCGACTCCGAATATGGACGGCGCGCTGGGCGACGCCGCCTACCTCACGGGCTTCGAGCGCAACTCCGACGTCGTCATCATGGCCTCCTACGCCCCGCTCTTCGTCAATGTCAGCGACCCGACCGGCGCCAACGGCACCCGCTCGATGCAATGGGCGACCGACCTGATCGGCTACGACGCGCTGAACAGCTACGGCTCGCCCTCCTATCACGTGCAGTCGATGTTCAGCAACCACCTGGGCGACGTGGTGCTGCCCATCGCGGCGAAGAATATCCCGGTGGAGGACCGGGCGATGCCCCCGGCCACCGCCCGACGCGGGGGTGCCGCCCAACCCGCCCCCACCCGGAAGGTGCCGACCCTCTTCTATAGTGCCACCCGGGACACCAAGGCGGGCAAGATTTACCTCAAGATCGTCAACACGGCCACATCGTCCCAGCCCGTCCAAGTGGAGGTCAGCGGGGCCGCCATCAACCCGACCGGGCAGGCAACGCTGCTCAGTGCGACAAAAATTGATGACACCAACTCCATCACCGATCCTGACCATGTCGCCCCGCTTAACGCCAGCGTCGGCGGTCTCGGCGCCACGTTCACGCGGCCGTTTCCGTCGCTGTCCGTGACCGTCCTGGAGCTGGACATCAAATAAGGGACGGCGCGGAGAGCCTCCCCTCCCCCAGGCCCTGCTGGCCCTCGGCCTCGCGGGCGCGGAGCCAGAGCAGGTCCGACAGGCGGTTGAGGTAGCGCAACAGCAGTGGGCGCACGGCGCGCCCCGCCGCCGGCAGCGCCACCAGCCGCCGCTCGGCCCGGCGGGTGGTGACCCGCGCAACCTCCAGGGCGGCGGCGTGCGGGTTGGCGCCGGGCGTGGCCCAGCCGTCGAACTTCAGCCCCGCCGCCTCCAACGTGGCGATGGCGGCGTCGAGCCGGGCGAGGTCGGACTCCGCGAGGCGCTCGAATTTGCTTTCCGCGTGACGGGCGGCATCCTCCTCGGCGCAGGCGAGCTCGCCCATGAGCGCGATGAGGTTGGTTTGGATCATCGCCAACTCGGCCAGGGCGGCCGCCCCGCCACCGGCGGCCTTGACGCAGCCGAGTGCGACATTGAGCTCGTCGCAGGCGCCGACGGCCTCGATCTGTGGGTGGTCCTTCGGCACGCGCTGACCATAAAGCAGCGTGGTCGTGCCGTCGTCGCCAGTGCGGGTCGCGATGGAGCGCGGCATGGGTCAGGCGGTGCCGTGAAACCTCAGTCCCGGGATGCGCGCCTCATGCGCGCCAGCCGCACCCAGCAGGGCGTCACGCGCCGGGCGACGGCGGACGGAGGGTGCTTTTGCTTCCAGGCATTCATGGCGCCTGCACCTTCACCAACACGACGCCATGGGAGGGCACGGTGGTGGAAAACTCATCGGCAAATGTCCCCAGGTCCTTCTGTCGCCAGAGGTCTCGCACGCTTCGCTTGCCCTCCACGCCTAGGTCCTTCCAGGTCGCGGTCACCTTCTCCTCGTGCGGGCCCACGTTGAAGAGACCCACGGCCAGCGAGCCGTCCGCCAGCGGACGCGCATACACCAATCCGTTGCCACCCGGGTTGTCGGCCGGGGCTGCGGCGGGAACAGGAACCGGCGCGGGAGCGGCCGCCCCGTTGGCGCCACCCCGCCGTCCCCGCCGGACCGCGGGGGGCAGGGTGAGCGCCGGCCCGGCGACCCGCACCGCCTGTTTGCCCAGCACATCCTGGTCAAGGTCGAGCACCTCGTCGTTGGTCAGCAGGCTGAGGGTGAAGGCGTCCAGCTTTTGCATGTCGCAGCCGATGAGGAGTGGCGCGGCGAGCAGCGACCACAGGCTGATGTGCGTGTATTGCTCGTCGGGGGTCAGTTTGGAGGCGTGCATGGCCGAGCCGACGCTGACGCGTCCCACCACCAGCATGTCCGGGTCAATCCAATGCCCCGGTCCGGAATAGGGGGCCCAGGCGTCCTGGCTGAAGCCGTTCTCGGCCATCCCGTGATGGTAGGTGTCGGTGATGGAGCGGCCCCAGACGTCTTGAATGTCACCGGTGGTGCGCCACGCGTTCGCCAAACGGTCGAGGTCCGGCCCCTCGTTGCGGGGCAGGCTGTTCGACAGGCTGTAAATGATGTCGCGACCGGAGGCTCGGAGGGCGTCGGACATTTCCTCGATGTCGGACACCTTCTGGCTGTCCCAGTCGTACTTCAGATAATCAAAACCCCAGGCCGCGTATTGCTTGGCGTCGGCGGCCATGAAGTGAAACTCGCCGATATGATGGTTGCCGTTGCCGCCCCCGCGGCCGCCGGTGCCCTCGGCGTTGGCGGCCGAGCCGCCGGCGTAGTTGGCGTAGGAGGTGATCCACGGCGTCGAATAGATGCCGGCCTTGAGGCCAAGGGCGTGGATTTCGTCCACCATGCCCTTCATGTCGGGGAACTTGTCGTTGGCCAGCAACGCATGGTCGGGCCCCGTGCGTTCGCCCTGCCAGGTGTCATCAATGTTCACATAGGACCACCCGTGGTTGATCAGGCCGGTGGAGACCAGCGCGTGGACCGATTGCATGACCTTGTCCTTGTCCACATTGCCGGCCCAGCTGTTCCAACTATTCCAGCCCATCGGCGGGGTGAGGGCGATCTGGTCGCCGATCACGAACTTGATGTCATGGAGGGCCGCCCCCGCCGCGTTCTTGGCGCCGACATACACCGTGAAGGTGCCCGGCGCGGCGACGGAGCCGGTGATCCGGCCGGTGGCGGAATCGAGCTGCAGCCCCGCCGGCAGGTTGACGGCCGAAAATTCCATCGGCCGGTCGCCGGTGGCGGTGAGGGTGAAAAGAAACGGGCGGCCGGGACGCTCGCCGTAGATCCTGGGCCCGGTGAGCCGCGGGGTGTGGGCGGGCGGCGGGGTGAGGATGAAGCTGCTCAAATCGGGGGCGGCGGCCGGGACGGGCTGGGCGTGCAGCCCGGCGGAGAGGACAAGCGCGACCAGACCAAGGGAAAACGACCAGACGGAGGAGGGGGATTTCATGGGGGAAGGGGAAAGGAACAGGCTGACGGAACCCCGGCAAAGGTAAAGCCCGGAGCGGCCCGCACGCCCTCCCGCTCGGCGTCCGCATCCTCAGCCCCGCCGAGGCCCGCCGCCTCCGGCTCTAAATGATGCGGGATACAAAATGCTTTTTTCGGGCTCAAGCCTTCCGGGCCAGCAACTGGGTGATGGTGCCCAGCGGCAGGAAAACCCGGCGTGGATCGGTGCCCAGCGGCAAAAATCCAAACTTCAGGTAAAAGCTCCTCGCCCGTTCGTCCTTCGCCTCCGCGACCATCGCCAGCGTGGCGATTTGCGTCCGCAAGTCATGGCACCGTTTGAGCACGTCGATCAGGAGGAGCTGGCCCGTGCCTGGAAACCGCCGGTCGCGCGCCAGGCGGCCCAGCAGGGTGGCGGGCAGACGGGGATAACGGGGCAGCTTCTTTTGCAGGGCCTCGGGGATTTCATCCGGGACCACGGTGTAGGCCGACAGGGTGTAGTAGCCCATGATCTGCGGCGGGGCCGCCTCATCCACCACCACAAAGGCCGCCGCCACGTTGCGCTCCGCGTCCAGCCGCGCCTGCCGCCGCAGATAGTGGTCCAGCTCGTCCACCCCGCAGGAAAACCGCTCGCGGTCGTGCGAACGGGCCAGCGCCTCAAATCGCAGGCTCACCGGCCACCGCCCGTAACCTGGCGATATTTGGCGAAAGCCGAGCGCAAATGGCGATTCGGGCGGGGCGGCGAAAGCAGCGCCCGCACGGACACGGAGCAAGGACCCGGATACGTCGCCGAAGTGTCCGATCCTGCTTGCCGGCCGGGAGAGGAAATCCTAGCCTGATCATGCAAGAATTGACACTCAGGCCATCCCGCCCGGACCGACCAAACGGGCGGACCTGGGTGGGATCATTGCGGTGGTAGCTCAGGCGGATAGAGCAACGGTTTTCTAAGGTGAACCGGCACTTTTCCCCAAAATATCCCGAGTATTCTGGAGAGTCTTTTCAGTGCCACGCAGAAGTTAACAAAACTCGGGGTGTTTCTGGAAATACCCCAAAACTGCCCATATCTAACAACAGGGTTACAAAATCGGGTTACTTTTTTTCCTTCAAAATCTGCTCAAAAATAGCCCTTTTGAACATCGGATAAAACGCCTTTTTGGTTTGAGTGTTGGATTTCGCACGCACGCTTCCGCCTGCCCTTGTGACCTTTGCGAGCCCAGCCTCCAACCTTTTCACCCCGCATGCGTGCTCTCCGATGGAGCAACGGTGCATTGACTCTTCGCTTGATCTTTTCCCCAATAAAGTATCCGTTTATAAGATACAGATTATCCCTCCGGCCCATCCGGGGAAACGCCTCGGTGCGCAGGCGAAGGCACCAGCGCGCGGGGTAGCCCGGCGGACTCCTGGGGCCTGGATACCGACTCGTGGCGGGCAACGCACTTTTGGGGATAGCGTGCGAATTACGGGATGGCGGCCCACAATTGGTGGCGCACGGCATTGGAGCTGGTGCCGTAAAAGAGCGCATGCGCAGCCCGTGCTTGAGCCAGCGAAAGAACAGTTCGATTTGCCAACGGTGGCGATAGAGTTCCGCGATCAAGGCGGCGCTCACGGCATAAATGGGGGCATCCAATTCGATCGCGTTCGGCTCGTCCCGATAGAGGGCCCGGACCCGGGGCATCAATTTTTGGGCCAAAGCCGCCAAGGGACGCCAATCCCGTTCCTCATTGGCTCGGGCCAGCGTGCTGCGGGTGATCCGGGCCCGGAAGCCCATGTGGTAAGCCAAACCCGTCTGCGCTTCGAGGCACGCCTCGATGTCACGCAAGCTTTCCCGAAAGGTCATCTGGGCGAAAGCCAGCGCCAGAAAATGATCCCACGGCGACAGCGCACCGCGCCGGATCGGCGTCGTCGAATGAGCGGTATGCAAACGTTGGAACTCCCAATGGGGGAGCCGAGCCATGACTTGGGAGAAGACGGTTTTGCCGGAGTTCATCCCGGAATCAGACCAAAAACCGGCTCCGGCGTTCAAATCGTGAGCACCCCGGAAACTCGTCTAGCCAGCACGCCGCAGAAACTTATGAAATCCTCACTCCAGATTCGTGGGACAGCATTGGGCTCGCCCCCTCCCCCATGACCCCGGCGGAATTTAAGAAAAAATGGCTGCGGTATCGCGGGAAGGAGACCGCCGCATATACGGAGCACTTCAATGACCTCTGCGCCTTGCTGGGTCATGGGCGACACGAAAGGCGGCGCATTCGATATCGGCGAGCTTCTCCAGAAACTTGGGGTCGCGGGAGAGCTTGAAGGTAAGCGACCGACGGACGACCTCACGGTCGGCCATTGAACGTCACCATTTCTAAATATAGACCGTCACCATTTGTATGTCCCACTGGTGACGTTTTCTATTCAAAACCTATGCTGGCTGCCAGTTGCCTGGGAGCAGCGGG
>CAIYUN010000009.1 GCA_903929355.1 uncultured Opitutaceae bacterium | reverse complement strand
TTCGGCTCTAACTCGCAACTGCGCGCCCTCGCCGAAGTCTATGCCGGCAGCGACGCCTCG
Organism: uncultured Opitutaceae bacterium; assembly: GCA_903929355.1. GTDB lineage: Bacteria > Verrucomicrobiota > Verrucomicrobiia > Opitutales > Opitutaceae > CAIYUN01. The sequence continues at coordinate 113,570 of CAIYUN010000009.1, read as the reverse complement.
GCGAAGTTCGTCCACGATTTCGTGGCGGCGTGGACCAAGGCGATGAACGCCGACCGCCTCGCCTGATCCGTCCGGCCCGCTGTAATCTCCCGGCCTCACGGCTTCATCTTGAACTGGAGCAGCGGCAGCGTGCTGGGGTCGGCAACCGCGAAGGCTGAGAAGGACTGGAGCTTCACGTAGCCGAAGCCACCGCCGCTCACGAGGCCGGCGAGCGAAGGGTCGTTCCAGGCCGCCAGATCGGTCGCGCGGACGATCCAGCACTGCGGGGTGCCGGCGGCCGTCCAGGCACGAGCGGCGACGCCCTGCTGGCCCCTGATGACGGTGTAATCGAACGTCGCCCCGCTCACCGCGACCCTCGTGTTAATGAAGCAGAACTCCCGCTTGAACGCCCCGCTGGCCGACGCCACGCCGTCGTTGAGTTCAGAGCCGCCGCTGGCCACAGGCGTGGCGATGATCAGCACGAGGTCGCCGCGCGCCGCCGCCAGGTCGTTGTCGGGTGTCGCGCCGGCGATGCCGGCGTCCGGGCCGGTGAGGCCGTCGAGCAGGGTGAGCCGCACCGTCGTCACGCTGTTGTTGATGTCGTTGACCAGCGAGCAGCGCACGGCGAAGCCGGTGAGCACGCCCAGCTCCGGGAAAGCGCCGCCGCTGTCGGTGTCGAAGAACAGCACCGCGCCGATCAGGTTGGCGGCCGGACGGGCCGCGAGCACGGCGAAGGCCGGGTCGGTGCCGTAGGCCGGCGACGGCAGCGGCACGCCCAGCGCGTAGGCGATTTCGTCGGCCGTCTCGCTGCCGCCCGGTGGCGCGGGGATGTCCGGCGCGTAAGGCACCGCGCCGAGCAGCGTGTCCACTTCGCCTTTGACCGTGACCGGCCCGGTGCGGCCGTAGGAAACCTCCGTCACGAACACGACGTAGGCCGCCGCGTCGCCGCCCGGCTCCGGGTTGAGGTTCACCTTGATCTTGTCGCCCGGCAGGAACGCCTGCCCGTCAGCGGTGAGCACCAGCGCTCGCCTGAGCTGCACAGTGACGGTCGGGCGCGGCTGGTCGGTCTGGGCCAGCGCGTTCGCCCCGATGATGGCGGCCTGCCCGGCGCGCGTGACCATCTCACGGTTGAGCTGGAGCCGGTTGGCGTCGGGCCGGAGCTGCTGCGCCCAGAGGTTGGGCGTCGTCGTCATGTCGCGCTTGAACAGCTTGTCGCGGTTGGTGAACGACACGTCCACCTCGGTGGGCACGGCCGCGAGACCTGAACCGGCAGATCGCACTGGACGGCATGGGCGAGCGGCGCTGCGACCGGGCGCGGGCGCGCATCCGCACATTGGAACTGCACCTGGGTATCGAGGCCGGGCGCGAGCACGCATACGTGCAGGGGATCGCGCGGAAGGTACTGGGCACCGACCAGCTCGGCAGCCTCGACGAGGCGCAGCTCGCGCGGTTGGAGGGCATCGTCGTGGCCCGGCTGCGGCAGCTTTACACGCCGGAACGCGTCGCCGAAATCCGCGCGCAGGCCGACGAGGACGCGGGCGAGTGGCTGGCGATCACGGCGCGGGCCTTGCCGGCCGCGTTGGTGCCGGCGGGCGACACGGAGGACGGGAACCCGTATTGACCATGCACAACGGGCTTCGAGGGCGTCTCCTGGGCAACCACCGCATGAGGCCGGCGCGGTCGGCGGCGGCGCAGGCCAGGCCGAAGCTGGAGGCGCTGACGCGGCGGATCGCCGCGGCGAAAGCCAGAGGCCACACGGCCGAGGCGGAACGGCTCGAGGGCGAGCGCGCCTGGCTGACCGTCAATTCCCTGCGCTGAAGGCGGCAAGAGGCCGCCTGCACGGCCAATGCAGCGACGATGCCGTGGCTGTGAACGGGCCATGCACACGCCGCCGGACATTCCTAAACCTACGGTAAAACGCCCGGTTCGGCCGATTTTATTCCAATCCTGGCCACCCGCTGATTTTCCCTTCGTAAGTTCCTGACCTACGCGCTCGTTCGGGCTCTTTCGGGATTTTTCGGCTGATTCTTAAACCCCACGGGAACCCTCATTGTATGAGGGGGTGGCCATGGTGCAGGGTCCGCAATTCCCGCCCCTCAAGGGGGAGGGGGTGGATTCAGACCTGCGGCCGATCACGACCGCAGAAGAACAGGATCCCTGGCTGAAAGCCGTGGAGGGCAGTTTGATGCTGGAGAAGGTCGCGGCCCGGCTGACCGGGGCCGACCTCCGGACCTTGACGGAGTCATCTCAACAGGATCGGGCCGGGCCGGCAATTTCAGCGGAGCAGGTGTTGTTTGCCAATCGCCGGGTCGTTCCCGATCAAGTCTGGGGGCGGACGGAGATTCACTTCCTGCACCCCGACCGACGGGTGGCAGCCGAGGTGGCAAACCTGATGGCCGAGGAATCGGTGGCGGATTGGAATCGTCAACAGGGTCAAATCGACCAGCTCAGGCAGGACCTCTCAACGGCGGTGGGTGAGCAAGAGTCAAAAATCAAGGATCTCGCCAACGCCCTCCGGGCCTTTGAGGGGAAATATGCCACGGGGGCGACCCAGGGGGGCCCCTTTGGGGACGGGCTCGAATTGCGGGCTGACAATGCCATGGAGATTCAAGCCAAGTCCAAATTGGCTGAGGCTGAAGCCCGCCAGCAGCAGCTCGAGACGTGGCGAAAGTCCGGCCGGGAGATGCAGTTGCTGCCCTTGATTGCAAACCAGGGCCTGGTGGCGGGTCTGGCCCAGGATATTGTGGTGAAGCGGAAGGAAATTGAGCAATTACAGGAAAGGACGAGCAACCTCGAGCCAACGACCGCGCGGGCCACGACCGTGGCGATGGGTGCCGCCCAGCGCTCGTTGGCGCAGCTGGAGGCACAGCTGCAACAGGCGGCGGCAAGCACCGCAGCCGCGATCGAGACGGAGGCTGAGAACGCCCGGAGAAATCTGGCTGAAACCGAGGCGCGCTCACAGGTGGTCAAGGAGTCCTTGCAGGAAATGGACCGCCTGCGCGCGGAACACGAAGGCCTCCAGCGCCAGCTTGAAGCCGGCCAGGCCGCTCTGAAACGTTTGCATGAGGACTTGGACCGGATAAGCAATCCCACCGACAATGAGGGTGGTTTGGGGCGGCTGGCCTCCACGAAGCAGATTAAAGCCCGGGTCGTGGGCATCGCGGTCCCTCCGGCAGAGGGCGAGTATTTTTCTCCCAATGTTTTCCGGGAGATTGGACTGGGATTGCTGCGCGCGTTTGGGTGGGCGGCGGTGGTGGCCGTGGTGGTGGGTGCGATTGGGTGGTGGGTTGAGCGGGGCGGGGTGGCCTAAAGCTCGGGAGGGCGGCGGCGGGCACCGCCCCTGCAAACGGCGGGAATGCATCGAAGGATTGAGAATCAGGGGCATTCGTTACGCAATAATCATAAAGGCAATAACTTGCAATTCACGCAGGGCGGGCTGATTTTTCGCGGAACTTTTTTCTCGCCGCCGTGTTTTCACCGGCGCAAGCTCGCCTTTTTCCCTTTTTCCGCCCAACCCCTATGATTGAAGTCAAAGGTCTCGTCAAAACCTATGGTACCAAGCGCGCCGTTGACGGCGTCAGCTTCGCGGTCCGCCGCGGCGACATTCTCGGCTTCCTCGGGCCCAACGGCGCGGGCAAGTCCACGACCATGAAGATGATCACCGGCTACCTGCGACCCGATGCCGGCACCGCCACCGTCGAGGGGATTGATGTCACGGTGGATCCCGTCGCGGTGAAGCGGAAGCTGGGCTACCTGCCGGAGAGCGCCCCCGCCTACGGGGAAATGACCGTGGGCGAGTTTCTCGGCTTCATTGCCGAGGTGCGCGGCTTCCGCACCAAGGACGCCCGCAAGACCCAGGTGGAGCGCGCCCTCGCCCTCACCCATCTGGAAGGCGTCAGCCGGCAGACGATTGAGACCTTGTCCAAAGGCTTCAAGCAGCGGGTCGGCCTGGCCCAGGCCCTGTTGCACAACCCGCCGGCCCTGATCCTCGACGAGCCCACCGACGGGCTCGACCCCAACCAGAAAAACGAGGTGCGCGCCCTGATCAAGAACATGGCCGCTGAGAAAGCCGTCATCCTCTCGACCCACATCCTGGAGGAGGTCGAGGCCATCTGCACCCGGGTCATCATCATCTCCCGCGGCCGGGTGGTGGTGGATGAGACGCCCGCGCGCTTCCGCGCCCGTTCGCCCGGTGCCCGCCTCGACGAGATCTTCCGCCAGCTGACCGACACCGACGTCTGATCCCTGGGAGCGGGGCGGTTTTTCCGCCGGTCACCCGCACCTCCCGTCGCCCTGCCACTCTTTCGTTCCCTTCCCATGAACCAAATCTGTCCGCTCTTCCGCCGTGAATTTCTCGGCTACTTCCGCTCGCCGGTCGCCTATGTGTTCCTGATCGTGTTCCTCTTCGCTTCGATCGGGCTGCCCTTCTTTGTCAGCCATTTTTTTGACGCGAACCAGGCCTCGATGCAGAGCTACTTTTTCTGGCACCCCTGGCTGTTTCTTTTCCTGATTCCCGCCGCGGGCATGCGGTTGTGGGCGGAGGAGAAACGCACCGGCACGGTTGAGCTCCTGTTCACCCTGCCGATCACGACCCTGGAGGCGGTCCTGGCGAAGTTTCTGGCGGCCTGGGCCTTTCTCACGCTGGCCATCCTGCTCAGCTTTCCGATGGTGGTCACGCTGGCCTGGCTGGGCTCGCCGGACTGGGGCGTGATCGCCGCCGGCTATGTCGGGAGCATCCTCATGGCGGGCGCTTATCTGAGCGTCTGCTCGCTCACCTCGGCGCTCACGAAGAACCAGGTCATCAGCTTCGTGGTGAGCGTGATCGTATGCTTTGTCCTGATCCTGCTCGGCTGGAGCGTGTTTGGCTCGATCCTTGGTTCGGTGCTGCCGGTGTGGGCGGTGGATGTGCTGTCGAACTTCAGCTTCATCACCCATTACGAGCCCATCATCACCGGGGTGATTGATCTCAAGGACGTGGTGTTTTTCCTCTCGCTCACCGGCTTTGCCCTGTTCCTCAACGTCGTCGCCCTCGAACGCTGAACCCCTTTTCCCCGCCATGAAACCCGGCCTCAAAGCCCTTGCCATCGTCCTGCTCTTCACCGGCCTGGTGCTCGTCAACTACCTGGCCGCACACCTCCCGCTGCGCCTCGACGCCACCGCGGAAAAAATCTACACGCTCTCCCAGGGCACCCGCGACCTCCTGGGCAAGCTCGGCGAGCCCGTCACGGTGGACCTTTATTTCTCCAAGGACGCCGGGGGCCTGCCCATTCTGTACAAGGACTACGCCGACCGCGTCGAGGCGATGCTCCACCAGTATGCCCGCGCCGCCGGCGGCAAGCTCACCCTCAACATCGTCAACCCCAAGGCCGACACCCCCGAGGAGGAGAAGGCGGTCGCCGCCGGGCTCCAGCCGCACAACGACCCCGAGTCCGGCGCCGAGCCGATCTATTTCGGCCTCGCCGCCACCCAGGCGGACCAGCGCGCCGTGCTCCCCCAGCTCACCCCGGAGCGCGAACAGTTCCTCGAATACGACCTTTCACAGCTGATCTACACGGTGCAACAGGCGGACAAGAAAAAGCTGGGCCTGCTCACCAGCCTGCCACTCCAAGGGGTTCCCTTTGACATGATGTCGGGCCGGTCCACGCCGGGCCAGATGGTGACCAAGGAGTGGGAGCGCACCTACACGCTTGAGACGGTGTCGGCCGACACCGACACCATCCCCGCCACGCTGGACGCCCTCGCCATCATCCATCCCCCGGCAGAGCTCGCGCCCAAGACCCAGTACGCGATCGACCAGTTCCTCCTGTCGGGCAAGCCGGTGTTCCTCGCGCTCGACCCCTCCTCGCAATACTTCAAGCATCAGGGCAGCCAGTCGCCTTTCATGGGCGGGCCGCCGCCGGGCGTCACGAGCGACTTGCCGGTCCTGCTCAAGGCCTACGGGGTGGACTACAACTCCCAGAACCTCGTCGGCGACCTGGCTCATTCCACCAAAGTCCGGGCCAGCCGCAACGGTGGCGTGACAGACCTGCCCACCTGGCTCTCCCTCGACCGGGACAGTTGCAATCCCACGGCGCAGGTCACGGCGCAACTCAAGTCGTTTCTCTTCATCGAGGCCGGCAGCTTCAGCGTGAAGCCGGCGGAGGGCGTCACCTTCACCCCCCTCATCCAGACCTCCGACCAAGGGGGCGACCTGCAGGCGGCCTCGCTTCAGTTCACCGCCCCTGAGGAGATCGGGCGGCAGTTGACGCCTTCCGGCAAGAAAACCATCGCCGGTCTGCTGCAGGGCAAATTTAAAACCGCCTTCCCCGCCGGCGCGCCCGCGACCCCGCCGGCCGACGCCGACAAGAAGCCGGACACCCCCGCGCCGGCGAAGACCCTGGGCCTGACGGAGTCGAAGGCTAAATCGACCCTGTTGATTGTTACCGACACCGACTGGATGTTTGACGAGTATATCTTTGACCCGGATTACCGCCAGCAGGGGATCCTGGCCCCCCGCAACGACAATCTCGCGTTCGCGGCCAACGCCCTCGATTACCTCGCGGGTTCGTCCGACCTGCTCTCCATCCGCGGGAAGGGCGCCTCGCTGCGGCCCTTCAAGGTGGTGGTGAACATGGAGGAAACCGCCCGCAAAAAATACGACCAGCAGCTCACCGCGCTCGAGGGCCGCCTCACCGAGGTTCAGACCAAGCTGGGCGAGCTCCAAGCCAAGAAGACAGAGGGGGGCCGTCTGGTCGCCACGCCCGAGATCCAGAAGGCCATCGACGATTTTCGCAAGCAACAGGCGGGCCTCAAGACCGAGCAGCGGGCGATCCGCCGCACGCTGCGCGAGGACATCGACGCGCTCGGCCGCCGCCTGCTCTGGATCAACCTGCTCACCACCCCGCTGCTGGTCGGCGCCTTCGGACTCTGGTTCCAGCGGAACCGGAAACGGTGATTGGTTCAACCCTCTTTTCCGCAGATCCTTCTGTGGCCTAAGTAATTTATCACCCGCCGTCTTTCCGATGAAACTCCGCACCCTCGTCATCACCGTTGCCATCCTCGCCGTCCTCTCCGGGTTGGTCTTTTTGGTCAGCCGTCCTGCGGTTACGCCCGTCGCCGACGCCCGCGTGGGCCAGCCCCTGCTCAAGCCGGCGGACGCGGACAAGGTTGCCAAGGTGCGCATCACCGACGCGGGCAAGACCGTCGAACTCGTCAAGACGGCGGCCGGCCCCTGGCAGGTCACATCCTACAATGATTTTCCGGCCGACTTCGACAAACTGGCGCATTTGGTGGATGATCTCACCTCGGCCAAGATCGAGAGTTATGTGAGCAGCGATCCCAAGACCATCGCCCGGCTGGAGTTCAAGGACACCAAGATTTCGTTCCTCGACGCCGGTGGCGCGACCCTGCTTGATCTCACCCTGGGTAAGACGGACGACAACGGCTTTCGGTTCATGCATTTTGGCGTCGAGGACAAGGCCTTCCGCCTGCGTCTGGACACAATGCTCGACACGGTGGCGAAGAACTGGGCCGACTCCGCGCTGGTCAAGCTGAAGCCCGAGGATATCGCCAAGGTGGAACTCGGCTTCCCCGCCGTGGCCCCCGCCGTCGTGGCGGGCGGAAGCGGGCCGGCCATCACGCCCGGCACCGAGGCGACCACCCTCATTGCGACCCGCGCGAAGAAGGAGGACCCCTTCACCGCCGATCACGTGCCGGCCGGGCAGCAGTTCAAGCCTGCCGCGCTCAACCCCGTGCTCAGCAGCCTGACCGACCTGCGCTTCACCGACACGACCGCCACGGACGATGCCAAGGCCACTGCGGCCAAGGCCGGCGCGCGCACGGTCAAGCTCACCACGTTCGACGGTAAAATCGTGACCATCGCCCTCGGCCGCAAGCCCGAGGAGCAACGGCCCAAGCCGCCGGCCGACGCGCCGGCGACCACTCCGACTGCAGCCGGGGTCGCCGACCCCGGTCCGGGCTTGCCGAAACCCGACGGGACCAAACCCGCCGACCCCGCCACCCCCGCCAAGCCGGCGGAGCCCGAGATGGAAACCATCCCGGCGGGACCCGTTTTCGCCTTCATCGTCCACAGCGATGCCGCGATGCCCGTCAACACGCTCATGCAAAAGCGCGCCTTTGAGGTCAGCGACTTCGCCCTCACCTCGCTGCCGCAGAAGGCGTCCGACCTGTTTGAGCCGATCCCGCCGCCACCCGCACCTCCGGCCACGCCGATTTCGGTGACGACGCCACCGGTCGCCGCCCCGGCTCCCGCCCCGGCGAAGTGAGCGCCGCCGCAGTCCCGGCTCGACGCCCCGGCGGGTTTGCCCCACGGTGCCGACCCGCATGACGCCCGACCGGCCCATCTCCGAACTCTTCGCGCAACCGCGGCCGCTCCGCTCGCTCGAGTTTTTTCCGCCCAGGGACGACGCCGGCGTTGCGGCGCTCCGAGCCACGGCCACCGCACTTCGCCGACTGGCGCCCGACTTTGTCTCCGTCACCTATGGGGCGGGCGGGACCACGCGCGACCGCACCGCCCAGGTCTGTGAGTTTCTCCGGACCGATTTTGGCTTCACCGTGATGCCGCACCTGACCTGTGTCGGCCACACCGCCGCCGAGCTGGCCGGCATCGCCGACCGGATCCACGCCGGGGGCTTCCGCAACATCATGGCCCTGCGGGGCGATCCACCGAAGGGCGAGACCACCTTCACCCCCTCCCGCGACGGGCTGCGCTTTGCCAGTGACCTGGTCGCCCTGCTCCGATCGCGCCACGCCGATTTCTGCCTTGGGGTGGGCGGCTATCCGGAGAAGCACCCCGAGGCGTCCTCCCCCGCGGCCGACCTGGTGAACCTGAAGCGCAAGGTGGACGCGGGCGCGGAGTTCATCACGACGCAGCTCTTTTTCGACAACGCCGTCTATCACCGCTTCGTGGGACAATGTCGCGCCGCCGGGATCACCGTGCCCATCGTGCCCGGCCTGATGCCGGTGCTCTCGTTGGAGAAGATCCGGCGCTTCACCGCGATGTGCGGCGCGACGTTGCCGCGGCCACTCGTCGCCCGCCTGGAGGCCGCGGGCGGAAACACCGATGCGGCCGAGGCGGTTGGCACCGAGTGGACGCTGGCGCAAATCCGCGACCTCCTGGCGCAAGGGGCGCCCGGGTATCACCTCTACATCCTCAACCGCGCCAAGAGCGCGCTCGCCCTGGCGGCGGGACTGGAGGCATAAGCCTGGTTGTTGAGGGGGGAGCAAACCTTCAGACGAGCCTCACGCCAAGGACGCGGGGGGCGCAAAGATTTGGTGCCTGCTGGGCGAACTTTGCGCCCGTGGTGTGAGGCCGGTTTGGGCGATCATCCTGTTTGGGAGACGCGGACATGGGTCGGGGCGCAGACTCTTGTCGGGCCAACTTGTCCGCCATAGCTTCCGCCCAGGAGGAAGCTTTGGGCGAAAGCCGATGCTGCGCCTTCAGGCCGGCTGGAGCGCCGGCTCCTCCGGAATCCGGGCCGGTGGCACGGGCAGGGGTGCCGGTTTGGCCTGACCGTGACCGTGGGCGCGGGCAATGGCGGCGGAGAGGTCGGGGGTCTTGATGGGTTTGGTGATATAGTCATCCATGCCGACCGCGAGGCAGCGCTCCCGGTCACCTTGCATGGCGTTGGCCGTCAGGGCGACAATCCACGGCCGCCGCGCGTCCGTCGCCGCCGCGGCCCGCAGATGTTTCGTGGCCTCGAGCCCGTCCATTTCAGGCATCTGCACGTCCATGAAGATAATGTCATACGTCTGGCGGCGCACGGCTTCGAGCACCTCGAGCCCGTTGGCGGCCACATCAGCCCGGTAACCCACCCGCGCCAGCATGTGCAGGGCGACCTTCTGGTTCACCGAATTGTCCTCGGCGAGGAGGATGCGGTGCTGGCTGGTCGGGCGGCCCTTGGGCGCGGGGGCAACCGGCGCCGACTTGGGCTCGGAGGTCTCGCGGACGGCGAGCCGGGCCAGCAGGTCGATGATTTGGGCCGGCTTGGTCGGCTTGGTCAGCAGGGCGGCAAAGAGGGTTTTGTCGGGGATCAGGTCGCGATGGCCGAGCGACGACAGCAAGACCAGGGGCAGGGTCTCGGCCGAATGGAGCTTCCGGATTGCCTGCGCGAGCATATAGCCGTCCATTTCGGGCATCTGCATGTCGAGGATGGCGAAGTCGAAGTGGGCGCCGGCATGCAGGAGCGCGAGCGTCTCGGCCCCCGACTCCGTCGCCTGGGATTGCATCCCCCAGTTTTGGGCGAGCCGGGTCAGGATGCGGCGGTTGGTGGCGTTGTCGTCCACGATGAGCAGGCGGCGGCCCGACAGCGCCAGTCGGGGCGAGCCCAGGTACGGCCGGGGTTTGTTGGGCATGGACTCGACCACCATGCTGAAACGGAAGGTCGAGCCCCGGCCGGGCTCGCTCTCCACCCCCATCGTGCCGCCCATCATCTCGGTGAGCCGCCGGGCGATGACCAGGCCCAGCCCGGTGCCGCCGTAGCGGCGCGTGGTGGAGGCGTCCGCCTGGGAAAACGACTGGAACAGCCGGGTCAGGGCCTCGCGCGAGATGCCGATGCCGGTGTCGGCGACCGCAAACTCCAGGCGCACGCTCCCCGGTTCTATCCCGGGTTCGGAACGCAGCGAAAGCACCACCTCGCCCCGTTCGGTGAATTTCACGGCGTTGTTCAGCAGGTTGACCAGAATCTGGCGCAGCCGGGTGACATCGCCTCGCACCAGGCCCGGGACGCCCTCGGCGATCTCATAGAGGAGATCGAGTCCCTTTTCGCCGGCCTTGGGGGCCAGCAGGTCGAGCGCGGCCTCGACGCACTCGCGCACCGAGAACGGCTCGTGCTCGAGCTCGAGGCGGCCGGACTCGATCTTGGAGAAGTCCAGGATGTCGTTGATGATCGTGAGCAGCGCGTCCCCGCTTTGGCGGATGGTGTCCACAAAGTCGTGCTGCTCGGAGGAGAGCGGTGAATCCAGGAGCAGCGAGGCCATGCCGATGACGCCATTCATGGGGGTGCGGATCTCGTGGCTCATCACGGCCAGAAACTGGCTCTTGGCGACGCTGGCGGCCTCCGCCGCCTCCTTGGCCACGCGCAGCTCGGCCTCGACCTGTTTGCGGGCGGTGATGTCCTGGATGAAACCTTCGTAATAAATCACGGCGCCGGCCTCGTCGCGCACGGCGCGGGCGTTTTCCGTGATCCAGATGATGTCTCCGTCCTTGCGACGCACCTGGTACTCGAGACCGCGCACCTCGCCATCCTGCGCGATCAGCCGCTTGAACTCGTCGCGCACGGTGGGGTCCACGTAAATGCTCCGTGAGATGTCGCGCACCCCCTCCAGCAACTCGTCCACGGAGTTGTAGCCATACATGCGGGCCAGGGCGTGGTTCACCAGCAGGTAGCGGCCATCGGGCGTCGATTGGAAAATGCCCTCCACGGCATTCTGCACAATGCTCATGTAGCGTTGCAGGGCGACGGCTGACGGTTCCTCCGACGGGAGCAAGGTTGAGACGGTTTCAGTCATGCCACCTAGAACGGCAGCACCCGGAACAAAATTAGCGGAAGATTGGTAAAAAACACGCGTTCCATGAATGGAACTTCTAGCAGCGCAAGTTTTTCGGAAAGGGGCCCGCATGAATCCGACTCATGGGCAACGCCGCGCGTAAAGGGCGCCGCTGGGCAGCGTCCTGACCACAAAAGATCCTCGCCGTTTCTCACCCGCCCGCAAACACCGGCCGGAAGCCTGCCTCAAGCAGGATCCGCGCCAGGGTGTCGCGCTGATCGCCCTGGATCACAATCGCGCCGTCCTTGACGGTGCCGCCACAGCCGCAGGCGCCGCGCATCTTTTTGGCCAGCGCTTCTTTCTCCGGCAAACCGATCCCCATAAAACCGCTGATGACAGTCACGGTCTTCCCGCCGCGTCCACCCGTTTCGCGGGTGAGGTCCACGCGACCGCGATTCTTCGCGGGTTTGGTTGTGGCCGGGGTCGCCTGGTTGCGCCCAAGCCCGGCGTCGGCGGACGATTTCGGCCCGGGAAGGTGGCCAGTCTGGGTCTTTGACGTGGAAATCCGACCCGGGTCATCCGCCGTCGCCAAGTTCTGGCGCGGCCAGGCGCCCCCGGCCACAGTCCGGAGCGCCCCAAAGGGATTCTGCCCGAGGTCCGTGCCACCGTCGGTCGAGATTTTGCCCCCCGAGTTCATGCTGCCCCGGTGGGTTTGGCCGTTGTTGCCTCGCGCCCACCGCAACCGCCCGGCGGCGTCTGACCACCCGGCCCGCCGCCATCGAGCAAGGCCAGGGCCTTGGCATAGCTGCGCCGCTCCAAATAATGCGCAAGCTGAGGGTGCAGCGTGCCCTGTGGAGCCGCTGCCAGGAGGTGATCAAGCCGCGTCAGCCCGTCAACGATGGCCGGGCCGTTGGCCGAGTTGATCGCCGCGAGGAGCGCGGTGAGGGCGGATTTGATTTCGATTTCCACGGATCTGTTCGATATTAAGGCTGATTATGTCTGAGACGCCAGTGTTTAGCGCAACTGCAACCTTTCGGACCGTCCCCCGCCGGGAGGGAAGGGGCTTGAGTTATGGCCAGCCCGCCGCATAGTGCCCCCTTTCCCGCTCCGGAGCGCCCGGTCCGTCAACCCTGATCGTCCGCCCGCGTTCCCGGTCGGATTCCTTTTTGCCATGAACTCCCTTTCCCTTCCCGCCCACGCCAACGCCGATGTCATCGAGTCGGCGTATGCCGCTTGGCTGGACAATCCTGACGCCGTGGACCCGACGTGGCGCGCTTTTTTTCAAGGCTTCAGTCTCGGCAGCAACGGCGCCTCGCTCGGGGGCGCGCTGGCGGCGGCCGGCGGCGGGGTCTCGGTTCTCGACAGCAGTAAGCAGGCCCAGGTGCTCCGCCTGATCAACGCCTACCGGGCGCATGGCCATTTGCAGGTCCATCTTGACCCGCTGGGCGAGCCGCCCGCGCCTCACCCGCGCCTCAATTACACCCACTTCGGGCTCACGGAGGCGGATCTGGAGGAGTCGTTTGCGGTCGGCAATTACAAGGAGGGCGGCCAGTTGAAGCTGCGCACCCTCCTGGCCGCCCTCAACGAGACCTATTGCGGCCACATCGGGGTCGAATACCTCCACATGCAGGATCTCGACGCGCGCGACTGGCTCCAGGGCAAGATGGAGGCCTCGCACAACCGCCCCGCCTTCTCCCGGCTGCAGAAAATCCGGATCCTCAGCCGACTGCACAAAGCCGAGCTGTTTGAGAAATTCCTGCACACGCGCTTTGTCGGCCAGAAACGTTTTTCCCTGGAGGGCGGCGAGACCATGATTGCCGCGTTTGACGCCATGATCGAGCATTGCCCGTCGCTCGGGGTGGAGGAAATCGTCATGGGCATGGCGCACCGCGGCCGGCTCAACGTCCTCACCAACATCCTGCGCAAGCCCTTCGACGTGCTGTTCGAGCAGTTCTCCGAGAACTATCTCCCGCACCTCGTCGGCGGTGACGGGGACGTGAAATACCACCTGGGCTACGAGGCCGTGCTCGACACCGCCGCCGGCCCCAAGGTCGAGGTCTGCCTCGCGGCCAACCCGTCGCATCTCGAGATCGTGAACCCCGTGGTGGAGGGCCGCACCCGGGCGCGCCAGCGGCTCCGGGGCGACACCGACCGACTGCGGGTGCTGCCGTTCCTGATCCATGGTGACGCGGCGGTCGCCGGCCAGGGGGTCGTCGCCGAGACCCTCAACTTCTCCCAGCTCCCCGGTTACCGGACGGGCGGCACGGTCCATTTCGTCATCAACAACCAGATCGGCTTCACCACCCAGCCGGACGACGCGCGCTCAACGCGCTATTGCACCGACGTGGCGAAGATGATCGAGGCGCCGGTTTTCCACGTCAACGGCGACGACCCCGAGGCCGTGTGCCACGTCACCCGCCTCGCCCTGGAATTCCGGGTGCGGTTCCGCCGGGACGTGTTTGTGGACATGTATTGCTACCGCAAGCACGGCCACAACGAGAGCGACGAGCCGGCGTTCACCCAGCCCACCCTCTACCGGAAAATCGCCGCGCACCCGCAGGTCTCCGCCCTATACACGGAGCGGCTGGTCGCCGACAGCACGATGGACGAGGCCGCCGCCGAGGCGATCAAGACCGAATACACCCACGGGATGGAAATCTCGTTCGAGAAGGCCAAGGCCGCCGAGGCCGCACGCATCGAGGCCCGTGAGCAGGTGGACAAATTCCGCGGCTCCAGCGCGGTGTTCCAGCCCGGCTACCGGCACACGGCCACGGTGACCGCCGTCGCCCCCGAGCTGCTGGCCACCCTGGTGCGCGGACTCACCACGGTGCCGGCTGAGTTCAAGCCGAACCCCAAGATCCGGCGCTTTCTCGACGCCCGCGTGGCCGCCCACGCGGCGGGTGGCCCGGTGGACTGGGGTTTCGCCGAGGCGCTGGCCTTCGGCACCTTGCTCGCCGAGGGCGTGCCGGTCCGGCTCAGCGGCCAGGACTGCGAGCGCGGGACCTTCAGTCACCGCCACTCCGTCCTCTACGACACCGACACCCGCGCCAAATACGTCCCGCTCCTCCATCTCACCCCCGACCAGGCGCGGTTCTGCGTGTACAACTCGCTGCTGTCGGAGGCGGCGGTGCTCGGTTTCGACTACGGTTACTCGCTCGATTTTCCCAAGATGCTCTGCATCTGGGAGGCGCAGTTTGGCGATTTCGCCAATGGCGCGCAGGTGGTCATCGACCAGTTCATCGCCAGCGGTGAGTCGAAGTGGCAGCGCACCAGCGGGATCGTCCTGCTGCTGCCGCACGGCTACGAGGGGCAGGGGCCCGAGCATTCCTCCGCGCGACCCGAGCGGTTCCTCCAGCTTTGTGCGGAGGACAACATCCAGGTGGTCAACCTCAGCACGCCCGCGCAGTTCTTCCATGTCCTGCGCCGGCAGATGAAACGCAAGTTCCTCAAGCCGCTCGTCGTGATGTCGCCCAAGTCGCTCCTGCGCCATCCGGCCGCAGTGTCCCGGCTCGACGAATTCACCGGCGGCACGTTCCACGAGATCATTGACGACCCGCTGTTCGCTCCGACCTCGGCTCGCGCCATGCCGGCCGACCCGGCGGCCGGTGCCGCCCAGGACCCCAAGTCGGCCCCGCGCCTCATCCTCTGCTCCGGCAAGGTTTACCACGACCTCGTCGCCAACCGCGCCGCGCGCCAGATGACCGACACCGCCATCGTGCGGGTCGAGCAGCTCTATCCGCTGCACCGGAACCGGCTCGGCGAACTGGCCGACGCGTACAGCCGCGACGCCCGGCTGATCTGGTGTCAGGAGGAGCCGGAGAACATGGGCGCCTGGCGTTGGATCGCGCCGCAATTGGAGGAAATTTTCGGCCGCAAGCCCACCTTCGCCGGGCGCGAGGCCGCCGCCTCGCCCGCAGTCGGCGCCCTCGCCGCGCACAAGCTCGAGCTCGCCGACCTGCTGGCGGCGGCGTTCAGCCTGTAACCCTGGAGGAGCGAGCAGCGGGTAGCGAACATACGGCCCGTCGTCATCCCCCTCGCTACTCGCTACCCACTACTCACTCCCCGCTACTTCCTTCCCACCATGTCACTCCTTCCTGTCAAAATCCCCCCGATGGGCGAATCCATCAGCTCCGGCGTGCTCGCCAAGTGGCACGTCGCCGACGGTGACGTCGTCAAAAAAGACCAGCCGCTGTTCGAGCTGGAGACCGACAAGATCACCAGCGAGGGCACGGCCGAGTCCGCCGGCCGGATTTCCCTCAAGGTCGCCGCCGGCGCCGAGGTGAAAATCGGCCAGGAGGTCGCCACCATCGATCCAGAGGCCAACCGTCAGACGCCAGAGGTCAGCCCGAAGACCGGTATTCCGGCCGATGGAGCCGCGGTGACCCCGCCGCGCAAGGAGGCGACTGCGGCGGTTGCTGTCGCCGACCCCGGTCCGCGCTCGCCGAGCCCGGCGGCAAAAGCCGCGGCGCCCGCCGCCAAACCGGCGGCCGTCGGACCCGGACCGGGGTCGGCGACTCCGGCGACCAGGGTCGCCGCGCCGGTGCCCCGCGCGTCGGGCGAGCGGCAGACCCGCCGCAAGCTCACGCCCCTGCGCCAAAAAATCGCCCAGCGCCTGGTCGCCGCGCAGCACGAGGCGGCGATGCTCACCACTTTCAACGAGGCCGACATGTCCGCGGTCATGGCGCTCCGCGCCAAATACCAGGACGATTTCGTCAAGAAGAACGGGGTCAAGCTGGGCTTCATGTCGTTCTTTGTTCGTGCGGTGGTGCACGCGCTCCGTGAGGTCCCCGCGGTCAACGCCACGCTCGACGGCGATCATGTGGTCGAAAACCACTACTATGACATCGGGGTCGCCGTCTCCACCGAAAGGGGCCTCATGGTTCCGGTGATCCGCCACTGCGACACACTTGGCATGGCGGGCATCGAGCAGGCCATCGCCGACGCCGCGAAGCGGGCCCGCGAGGGGAAGATCACCCTCGCGGACCTCGAGGGCGGTGTGTTCACGATCACCAACGGCGGCATCTTCGGCTCGATGCTTTCGACCCCCATCTTGAACCCGCCGCAGAGCGGCATCCTTGGGCTGCACGCCATCACCGAGCGCCCGGTGGCGGTCAATGGTCAGGTGGTCATCCGCCCGATGATGTATCTGGCGCTCAGCTACGACCACCGCCTGGTGGACGGCAAGGAGGCGGTCACCTTCCTCGTGAAGGTGAAGCAGGCCATCGAGGAGCCCGCCCGCCTGCTGCTGAGCGTCTGAGCGGGCCGGCTACCGGCTGATGTCGCCGAGCATCTGGTCGAGGGTCGTGTAACCCGCGAGCAGCTTGTGCGCGGCGGCACAGCGCTCCCGGGAGGCCAGCCGGGTGTTTTCGGCCAGAAACACGATGTAGGCCGCCACATTGCGGGCAAAGTTCAGGCGGCCCTCGTCGCTGATCGCGTAGAACCGCGCGCGCTGCGCATAGCCCGCCGGGGAATGGTCGCCGAGCGCGGTCTTTTCCGCGCGGCCACCGGCGGCCAGCACATAGAGGAAGTTATACTCGAACCAGAACATGTTCTCGGGGCTCGCCGGCAGCGCCTCGACCGCCGCGCGGGCCGTGGCCGCGCTGGCGAAGACAGTTTCAGGCGTGGGAGCCCCGCCGCCATTTTTCGCCAGCGCATCGGTGATGAACACCCGCGCCATTTTCCGCTCGGTGTCGTCGGCGCTGAACGCGCCGAGCAGGGCCAGCTCGACCGTGAACCGGTGCCAGTCGCGCCACAGGGCCTGGTCGGCCGGATCCTGGGAGGCAAAGAGGGCGCGCCCCATCTCGTAGGTGTAGCGGCCGCTGGTCTTGATCTCGAGCCGCCCGCCCGTGACCGCGCCCATCACCTGGTAGTTCTCCGCCGATTTGCCCGAGCCGGAGTGGAAGCCGATGCTCGCGCCAAACTGCCGGCACACCGCCCATTGTTTCTCGATCAGGCCGCGCAACGCGACGTTGTCGGGGTAGGGCATGTTCTTCTGAAACCCAAACGCCGGCGCGACAAAATGGATCCGCAGGCCCAGGGCCTCGCACCAGGCGAGCATGATCGCCGTGGTCTCCGGGGTCGTCAGGCCGGGCAGCTCGTCGATGGAGAGCTCACGCAGATAGTCAAGGCCGACCCGGGTGGTGAAGAACTTCCGGCGCACCGCCTGGTATTTGTCGTCGCGCCGCTTCAGCTTCTGCATCGCGGGCCACACATAGGCGGTCAGCCGGGCCAGCTCCGCCTCGTCAATCACCAGCTGCGCCTGGGAGACGCGGGCCCTGACCCGCGAGACCAGACCCTCCGGCACGTTGGCGCGCACCCAGCCGGTGGCGTCGTCGGGCACCTTGGTCTGCGCCAGTTCCGGCGAGAGGTCGAACGTGATGTAGCTCGCGAGGAGGCAGCCGGCCACGAGGGCATCCTCGCGGCTGTCGAACTTGCCGCCGATGGGCTGGTGGTCGGCGTTGAAGCTCCACGCCAGATCGCGCCGGTGGAAGCCCGTCTTCAGCTTGGAGAGGATGCAGCCATGGCTCATGCCCTCGACGCTCTGGCCCTGGTGGCCTTCGGGCACGTTGGTGCCGATAAACGGGAACGGCACCGTGTCGAGCCGCCCCTCCAGCATCGCCTCCACATCATAGACGAGCTCCCGCGGGATGGAGTTCTGGTTGGCGGTCACGCCGAGCTCGAGGGCGCTCATCGCCCACTCGACCGCCGGCCAGTGCAGGGTGGTGAACCGCGCGCCGATGCCGAGCGTGCCCTGGCCCAGCTGCACCGTCGCGGTGGGGAAAATGGTCGAGCGCGGCTCGTGGGACTGCACCAGGTTTTTCAGCTTGAGCAGGTTGGCAAACGTCGCGGGAAACGCCCACACGCCGCCCGCGAGCTCCACGCCTTCCGCCAAGGCGGTGCCGCCCACCTTGCCGGGCTCCGGCCGGTGCCGCCAGGCGCAGTCGCCGGTGGCGGGATCCTCCAGCAGCCGCCAGCTCCCGTTGGCCGTCTCGAAGCGGCTCTTCTCCCAGACCGTCATCGGCTCGCCCGCCAGCAGCTTCGCCATGAGCGCCGGCCAGTCCAGGCAGAAGTCCGGGCTCACGCATGGGTTGGTGGCGATGCGCAGGTGGTGGTCGAGGAGAAAGCGGTTGATTTTGTCGGTGGACATGGGGTGGCAGAATGCACCGGCCGGCCCGGCGGCGGCGAGCCGAAATTTGTCCGGCGCGGGCGGTTTTCGGAGAGACGTCAGGGGTTAGATGTCAGAGGCCAGAAGCCAGAAGACGGAAGACGGAAGACGGAAGACGGAAGACGGAAGACGGAAGACGGAAGACGGAAGACGGAAGACGGAAGACGGAAGACGGAAGACGGAAGACGGAAGACGGAAGACGGAAGACGGAAGACGGAAGCCAGAAGACGGAGGCGGAAAGCCAGTCAAAAACTGCGGGCGATGTGCCCGGCGGTCCGCTCTGGAAGTTTTATATTCATCATTCCTCCTTTGGGTTTCATCTTCCTCCTTTCCGTCTCGCCAACGGGCTGCCGTCCCCCCGATGCTGCCATATTCCACGTGAAAACCCTCCTCCTCTGGGACATTGACGGCACCCTCATCAGCTCCGGTGGCGCGGGCATGCAGGCCCTGCACAGGGCGCTGACGGGCGTTTTTGGCATCGCCGGCTCGCTCGACGACATCGAGTTCTCCGGCCGCACCGACCGCTGGATCATCCGGCGGACGTTGGAGAAATACTCCCTGCCCGCCACCCCGGAGAATTTCGACCGCTACCTTGCCGGCTACCTTGCTGCGCTGCCCGCACAGCTCTCCAACCCCCATGCCCGCGTGCTCCCCGGGGTGCGCGAGATCCTGGCCGAGGCTGCGGCGCGGCCGGACTGCGCGCAGGGTCTGCTCACCGGCAACGTCGCCCGGGGCGCGGAGGTGAAGCTGGGCTTCCACGGCCTGTGGAGCTTTTTCCCGTTCGGGGCGTTTGCCGACGACAGCGAGCTGCGCAACGACCTTGGGCCGCACGCCCTGCGCCGCGCCCACGCGCACCACGGCGTGGAGTTTCCGCCGGAGCGGGTCTGGATCATCGGCGACACCCCGCACGACATCGCCTGCGGCAAGGTCATCGGCGCGCGCACCCTCGCCGTTGCCACGGGCAACCACCCCGTCGCCGAACTACGCGCCCTCGCGCCCGACGCGGTGCTCGCCGACCTGGCCGACCCGGTGGCTTTCTGGCAGATCATCAACTCCCCCGCCCGTCCCCCGTCATGAAAACCTTCACCATCGCCATCGGCTCGGATCACGCCGGCTTCGCCTACAAGGAGGTCCTCAAGGCCGCGCTCCTCGCGGATGGCCACACCGTGCGCGACTTCGGCACCCACTCCGACGCCGCGTGCGATTACCCCGACTTCATCCGCCCCGTGGCCGAGGCGGTGGCGCGGGGCGAGTATGAGCGCGGCATCGTGCTCGGCGGCTCCGGCAACGGCGAGGCCATCGTGGCCAACAAAGTGCATGGCGTGCGCTGCGGGCTCTGCTGGACCGAGCAGGTCGCCATCTGGAACCGTTCGCACAACGACGGCAACGTCCTCTCGCTCGGCCAGCGCACCCTCACCGAGTCTGAGGCGCTCGCCATCACCCGGGTGTGGCTCGCGACGGAGTTCGAAGGCGGCCGGCACCTCGCACGGATTAAAAAAATCGAGCCTTGATCCTCTCCGTTCCTTCCGGCCACGCCACAGACCAGGAATATCAGGACGGTTCACCGGCGTGCGTTGGTTTGGGTTCCTGCTTGCTGCTTTTGTGTTCTTTGGGCCTTTTCGTGGCCAGCATCCTTCGGACCTCCGCCCCATGAAAATCACCTACTACGGCCACTCCTGCTTCCTGGTCGAGACCGCCGCCGCCCGCCTCCTGCTCGACCCGTTTCTCACGGGCAACTCGGCCGCCCCCGTCACGGCGGCGGATGTGCGCTGTGACTTCATCCTCTGCTCGCACGGCCACGAGGACCACACCTGCGACGCGCTGGCGATCGCCAAGGCCAACGACGCCACCCTCATCGCCAACTACGAGATTGCGGAGTATTTCGGCGCGCAGGGGGCGAAGACCCATGGGATGAATCCCGGCGGCGCGTGGCAGTTCCCCTTCGGCCGCGTGAAACTCACGATCGCGCACCACACCTCCAGCGTGAACGCGGGCCTCAACCCCGTCTATTTGGGCGTCGCCTGCGGGATCGTGGTCGAGGCCGACGGCCGGCGGCTCTACCACGCCGGCGACACGGCGCTCTTCATGGACATGCAGCTCATCGGCCGCGGCGGCCTCGACGCCGCGCTGCTGCCGATCGGGGACAACTTCACGATGGGCCCGGCCGACGCGCTGGACGCGCTCGATTTTTTGAAGCCGAAAGTCTGTGTACCCATGCACTACAACACCTGGCCGCCCATCGCGCAGGACGCCGGCGCCTTCGCCCGGGCCGCCCTCGCCCGCGGCCACACGGTCAACCCGCTCCAGCCCGGCGCATCGCTGGAGTTGTGAACGACACCAGCTGGCGGCCATGTGCGCCGCCGGCAATCTCTGGCTTGCCCGCCGCCGCCGCGCCGCCCAGCGTTCCCGCACATGGCTTTTCCTCAACCTCCCGCCATTCTGGCCGCGCGCGACCTGGCGGCCGCCGAGCTGGCACAGCACTCCCCGGCCGCCCTTCTGCGCCTGTTCGCCTGGATGCACCTCGCGCGCACCACCGACAACCGCATCCTCGAACTTTTCCGCCAGGGTCTCATCAAGGGCACCGTCGCCGGCGGGCAGGGCAACGAGGGGCTGGTCGTCCCGCTCGCGCTCCTCGCCGACAAGGCCTTGGACGTGGTGGCCTTCTCGCATCGCGGCCTCGGCGGCCACCTCATCTGGAGCGGCCACCTCTGCGACCATCTCAACCAATACTTTGCCAACGCCGGCAGCCCCACCCGCGCCCGCGAGGGCAACGTCCACCATGGCGACCCGGCCCACCGCTCGCTGCCGATGATCTCGCACCTCGGCACGATGCCGTCGCTGGTCGCCGGCGTCACCGATTCCCAACGCCGGCTCGGCCGCGCGGCGGTCGGCCTCGCCTTTTTCGGCGACGGTGCGTCCAGCACCGGCGAGATCCATGAGACGCTCAACCTTGCCGCCCTGTTCGACCTGCCGGTGGTCTTCGTGATCGAGAACAACGGTTACGCCTATTCGACGCCGGTCTGCGAGCAGTTCCCGGCCAATGTCGCGCTCTGGCAGCGGGCCGCGGGTTACGGGATCGAGGGCTTCGCGCTTGACGCCACCGCCGACCCCGCCGCCACCGCCACCGTGCTGGCCGCCGCCGTCGCCCGGGCCCGCGCCAGCTCGCGTCCCGTGCTGATCGAGGCGCACACGCTCCGCCTGCGCGGCCACGCCGCCTACGACACCTGCGATTACCTCCGGCCGGGCGAGAGCGACGCCTTCTTTGCCGCCGACCCGCTGCCCAAGTTTCGCGCGCGGCTGGTCGCCGAAGGTCAGGCTGCCGCCCTCGAAAAAATCGAGGCGGAGCTCAACGACTTTCTCGAGGACTGTGTGCAGGTCTCACTTGCCTTTCCCCGGCCCGACCCCGTCGGCATGGAGGCCGATGTCCTCGCCCCGCCGACGCCACCGCTCCCCTGGATCCCCTCCTTGGATTCCACTTCGCACTCCTCCCTGCCAGCTGGCGACTTGGCGAAGGCCGGACTCCGCACTCCGCACCCCGAAAGTCTCACCACGGCCCAGGCCCTTAACCGCGCCCACCGCAAAATCCTCGCCGAGCGGCCGGAGTCGTTGCTGCTGGGTCAGGACGTCGCCACCTATGGCGGCGCGTTCAAGGTCACCGAGGGACTCCTCGCCGATTTCGGCCGCCCGCGGGTGTGCAATGTGCCGCTCGCCGAGGGCGCCTGCACCGGCTGGGCCATCGGCCTCGCGCTCAACGGCCACCGGCCGATCGAGGAGTTCCAGTTCGCCGATTTTTCGACGGAGGCCTTCACCCAGATCACGCTCAACGCGGCCACCATGCATTTCCGCTCCGGCGCGAAGGTGCCGCTGGTCCTCCGGTTTCCCTGCGGGGGCGGGCTGACCTTCGGCTCGTTTCACTCGCAGGAGCTGGAGTCGGTGTTCCTGGCCATGCCCGGGCTCAAGGCGCTCTACCCCAGCACGCCGCAGGACGCCTTCAACGCCCTGCTCGCCGCCTATGAGGACGACAACCCCGTGCTCCTTTTTGAGCACAAGGGGCTTTACCGCCGGGGCAAACACCCCGTTGCCTGGGATCCCCACTACCGCGACGTCTGGACGCCGCGCCACCTCCGCGCGGGCGACCACGCCACCTTCATCACCTACGGCGAAATGACGCTGCCGGCCACCGAGGCCTGCGACTGGTTCGCCGCGGAATACGAAACCACCTTCGACCTTTTCGATTTGCGGGCCCTCGCGCCGCTGCGGCTGGAGGCGATCAAGGCCTCGCTCGAGCGCACGCACCGGCTCATCGTCCTGCACGAGGGTCGGCGCACCCACGGCTTCGGCGCCGAGCTGGTCGCCCGGCTCACCGAGGAGCATTTTTTCTCCCTGGAGGCCGCCCCGCTGCGGATCGCCGCGCTTGACCTGCCGGTGCCCTTCGCCCCCGAGCTGGAGCAGGCCCACCGTCCGACTCGGGAGAAGATTATTGAGCGGATTGCGGCGTGGCTGGGGTAGGATGATTGCGGAATGCGGATTGCGGAATGCGGATTGATTCGCTCATCCTCCCCACGCCATGCCTGCCGCCCGTTCCGCACTCCGCACTCCGCGTTCCGCAATTTCCGCGGCCGCCTGGGCGCGCATCCGCCTGCTCGCGCTGGATGTGGACGGGGTGCTCACGGACGGCACCGTGCGAATCGCCTCGGACGGCACCGAGAGCAAGGATTTTTCCATCCTCGACGGCCTGGGGCTCGTGCGCCTGCACCGGGCTGGCGTCATCGTCGCGTGGATCAGCGGCCGACCGTCGGGGGCGAGTCGGATCCGCGCGGCCGAGCTCAAGATCCCCCATCTGATCGAGGGCCGCACCGACAAGCTCGCCGCCCTCCAGGAGCTCGCGGCGGCGCTGGGCCTCACCGCCGCGCAATGTGCCTACATGGGCGACGACGACATTGACGCGCCCGCCATCGCCTGGGCCGGCATCGGGCTCGCGCCTGCCGGCGGGATGCCCGCCGCCCTGGCGGCCGCCGACCTGGTGCCCGGCCGGCCCGCCGGGCTGGGCGCGGTGCGCGAGGTTTGCGACCATTTGCTTGCGGCCCGGGCACCGAAAACAGGGAACCCACCGCCCCGCGCGCGGACCAAGGGAAGATGAACGTCCGCCACCGCTGGTGCCTCCTGCTGCTCTCACCCGGAGCGCTGCTCCTCTGGGCTGGCGCCGCTTCGCCGCAGATCGAGGCCACCGCGCCGGGCAGGAACCTCAGCCTGCCCACCTTCACCAAGGAGGGCTGGCGCGCGACCCTCCTTCACGCCGGCACCGCCCGCCATGTCAGTCCGACGCAGATTGACGCGACCGACGTGATCTACACCGTGTTTAAGGCCGGGCCCGGAGGTCAGGTGGAGACCCTGCTCACCAGCCCGTCCGCGACCGCGCTGACCGACCAGGAGATGCTGCGCGGCGACCAGACCGTCCGGTTGGTGCGTGACAATGTGGAGGTCACGGGGGCGAAATGGAGCTTTGCCCGTCACGAAAATAGGGTTTTCATCGGCCAGGACGCGCGCGTAGTTTTCCACACGGCCCTGCACGACCTGCTCAAATGAAAATCGCCCGCCTGTTCTGGTTTCTATCCGCCGCCGCGCTGCTCCGCGCCGCCGCGCCGCCCCCGCCGGCTTCGGACACCGTGATCAGCGGCCAGACGATGGACATGCAGAGCACGGACACCGAGACCACGACGATCTTTGACGGCGCCGTGAAGCTGGTGGGCAACGACATCACCGTGACCTGCGACCACCTGGTCGTCGTGTCCACGAGCCTGAGCGACAAGACTGTCGTGCTCGCGCCCATTGACCACTTCAAGTCGCTCGTCGCCACGGGCCATGTGCTCATCGTGCAGGGCCAGCGTGAGGCCACCTGCGGCCGCGCCGAAATCTTCCCCAGCGACAATAAGCTCGTCCTCACGGAGAATCCTGTCGTGGTGGACCGCTCCGTTCCTTTTGTCGTCACCGGCGACCGCCTCAACCTGCTCCGCGGCGAACGCCGGATCACCGGGGACAACCTCAAGGGCACATTTCCGCCCGTGAAGGATCTGGGCCCTGACGCCGGCGCGGCCAAACCGCCGGCCACCGCGCCCGAACCGCCGAAATCTCCATGAACGAGACCGCCAGTCCCGTGGACGAGGCGGTGGCACCGTCCGCCGCCGCCCCCGTCTCCGAAATCCGCGCCGAGGGCCTCGTCAAAACTTTTGGCCCCCGCACCGTGGTCAACGGGGTCGACCTGCATGTGCGGGCCGGTGAGATCGTCGGCCTCCTGGGCCCCAATGGCGCGGGGAAGACCACCACGTTCTACTTGATGGTCGGACTCCTGCCCGCCACGCGCGGCCGCGTGCTCCTTGACGGGCGGGACATCACCCGGCTGCGGATGCACCAGCGGGCGCGGCGCGGCCTGGGCTATCTGCCGCAGGAACCGTCCACGTTTCGCAAGCTCACCGTGGCGGAAAACATCCTCGCGATTGTCGAGGCCGTCGGGGTGCCACGCCGCGACCGCGCCGCGCTGGTGGCGCGGTCGCTGGAGGAGTTTCACCTCACCGCCGTCGCCCGCCAGCCTGCCTACACGCTTTCCGGCGGAGAGCGCCGCCGCCTCGAGATCGCCCGCGCGCTGGTGACCTCCCCGAAGTTTCTCCTGCTCGACGAGCCGTTCGCCGCCATCGACCCGATTTCCGTCGCGGAGCTGCAGCGTGTGCTGCTTCAGCTCCGGGCGCGCGGCCTGGGGGTGATCATCACCGACCACAACGTCCGCGAGACCCTGCGCATCGTGGACCGCGCCTACCTCATCCACCAGGGCCGCGTCCTGGCGGAGGGTGCCGCCAGCTTCCTGATCAACGACCCGCAGACCCGCGAGATCTACCTCGGCAAGGATTTCAACATGTGAGGGTGGGGGGCCTGGCGCGCGCCCGGGGCCGTCCGTCCGGCCCGGCAAAACTTTTTCGTGCCTTTCGGTTCTTTCATGGATAAGCATACCGGCCTGTCCCCATGCCCAAAGCCATTTCCGGCATCACCGTCGCGCATTTTTTCGACACCTACCGCGAGAAGCTGAAGCTCGAGCTCCTCGCCGGCGAGTCCGGCCTGCCCCGTCTCATCAAGGAGGGCAGCATCAACCGGCCTTCGCTGGCGCTCACCGGTTTTTTCAAATACTTTGCCAACAAGCGCATCCAGGTCTTCGGGGCCGCCGAGATGACCTTTTTCAAGACCCTCGACCAGCGGAAACAGATTGAGATCATGCAGGCGATGGCGGACCGCCATGTCCCCTGCCTGGTGCTCACCCGCAACTACCACCCCACGCATCCGATGCTGGTCGTCTGCACCGAGCGGAAGCTCCCGCTCCTCCGCACGCCGATGATCACGATGAACTGGGTCAACCTGGCCACCCTTTTCATCGACAACGAGTTCGCCCCCACCGCCACCGAGCACGCCACCACGCTCGATCTCAAGGGGGTCGGGGTCATGCTCCGCGGCGACTCCGGTGTCGGCAAGAGCGAGTGCGCGCTCGCCCTCATCGAGCGGGGGCATTCCCTCGTCGCCGACGACCTCACGCTCATCAAGCTTCTGGACGAGCGCGAGCTCATGGCCTCGTCGCGCGCGCTCAACCGCGGCTACATGGAGTGCCGCGGCATCGGCATCATCAACATCGCCGAAATGTTCGGCATCAAGTGCGTCCGGCTCGACAAGCGGCTCGACCTGGTGGTCTCCCTCCGCGAATGGACGCCCGAGGTGATCGAGGAGCGTACCGGTCTGGAGGAGAACTATTACGAGATCCTCGGCCTGAAGCTGCCGCACATTGAGCTTTACGTCCGGCCCGGCCGCGACATCGCCCGCCTCGTCGAGGTCGCCGCGCTCACGCAGGCGCTCAAGAAGATGGGCCACGACCCCGCCCGGGATTTCAACGACCGCCTCATCGCCCACATGAGCCAGGCCCCGGTCACACCGACCAAGGCGATCCGCGTGGAGACCTCGCGGGAGAAGTGAACCCGGAGGGGATTTCTTTTTGGTTATCGCTTATTGGGTCATTTCGGACTCCGGCTGGGGAGTTGCTAATCGAGCATCACGCGGAGTTTGTTGCTGATTACGGAAATAACCCGATAAGCGATAACCATTAAGCAATAACCAATGCTCCCCAGCTCTTCCGCCGCCTTCATCGACCGTCGTCTGGCGGAATTGTATCCGCAGACTCCGATCCCTCTCGTGCACCGCGATCCGTTCACCCTGCTGGTCGCGGTTGTCCTGTCCGCGCAATGCACGGACAAGCGCGTCAACCAGGTGACGCCAGCCCTCTTCACGTTGGCGGCCACGCCGGAGGCGATGGCGCGGGTGCCGGTCACGGAGATTGCGCGCATCATCCGCCCCTGTGGGCTCGCCCCGCGCAAGTCCGCGGCGCTGGTAGGGCTGGCACGACTGCTCGTCGAGCAACACGCGGGCGAGGTGCCGCGCACCTTTGCCGAGCTCGAGGCGCTGCCCGGAGTCGGCCACAAGACGGCGAGTGTGGTGATGGCACAGGCGTTCGGCGTGCCGGCGTTTCCGGTGGACACCCACATCCATCGCCTCGCGCGGCGCTGGGGCCTGTCGTCGGGCCGCAATGTTGTCCAGACGGAGGCCGACCTGAAAAAACTTTTCCCCCGGGAGCACTGGAACGCGCTGCACCTGCGGATCATCTTCTACGGCCGCGAGCACTGCACCGCGCGCGGCTGTGACGGCACCGTCTGCGAGATTTGCCGGACGGTGAACGGAGCGGCGACGGGCCTGCCGTCCGGAGAAAAATCATCGCCAATACGGCGGGGGCGGTGAAAGGATTCCGGTGCCATGAACCCCATTGACCGCCGGAGCTTTTTGAAAATATCAGCCGCCGGTGCGGGCGCGGCCCTCGCCACCAACCGTCTGCTCCCGGCCCAAACCTCAGCCCCGACCGCCGCCGGACCGCCGAAACCGTCGGTGCTGGTCGGCATGGCCACGAGCGTCGCGCCGCTGGTGCAATCCGACCTTGATCCGCTCCTGGGCGACATGGCGGCGCGCGCGGGGGTCAACGCGCTGTTTCCCTTCATCTATACTCATGTCGCGAACCGTGCCGGCGCGCCCGCCGGCGGCTTCCACGGCGGCAACTACGCGACGACACACCTGAAGTATTACGCGGACACCAACCTCACGCTGGAGGACATGCGCGGGCCGGAGTTTGGCGGGGTGGACGTGCTGGCCCGGCTGCTACCCGTCGCCCGCCGGCACGGCATGAAGACCTTTGCCTGGGTTCTGGAGGACAACGTGCGCGGGCCGGGGCCGCGTTGGGAGGCGCTTTACGAGGTGGATTTTCACGGCCGGCGCGCCACCCGACATCCCGGGGGGCCGTGCAACAACCACCCGCAGTATCGCGGCTATCTGCGCGGCCTCCTCGAGGATTACCTGCGCTCCTACGAGATTGATGGCATCATGTGGGGCTCCGAGCGCCAGGGCGGGCTGCTGAACGCACTCGGAGCTTTCCATAACGGGGAGCGGACCGACCCGGGCACCGCCACGTGTTTCTGCGAGCACTGTCTGCGGCGGGCGAAGACCGAGGGCATTGACGCGGAGCGCGCGCGCCTGGGTTTCGGCGAGTTGGAAAAATTCGTCCGCGCCGGCCGGGCCGGGCAGCGGCCGCGCGACGGCTGGTTTGTCTCCTTCTGGCGGCTGCTGGTGGGCTGGCCCGAGTTGCTGGCGTGGGAGAGCATGTGGGTCCGCAGCCGGCACGAGCTGCAGGCCGAGCTTTACCATCATGTGAAGTCGATCAACCCCGCCATGCCGGTCGGCTGGCACCTGTGGCACAACCTGTCGTTCAGCCCGTTTCACCGGGCCGAGGAGGATTATGCCACGCTCGCACCGTTTTCCGACTTCATCAAACCCGTCCTCTACAACAATTGCGCTGGTGAGCGCCTGAAAAGCTTCACGGACAGCGTGGGCGGTAACGTCTTTGGCGACCTGGCGCCCGCGTCGGCCATGGAGTTCATGGACGCCGCGCTCAACTACCGCGAGGCGCCCTACGCCCGCGTTTCCGCGACCGGGCTCTCACCCGACTACGTCCAGCGGGAGACCCGCCGCGCCGTGGAGGCCATGGCCGGCACTCCTGTGCAGGTCTGGTCCGGGATCGACATCGACACGCCGGTCGGGGCGGGCTCCAGCCACTGCACGCCGGAGAGCGTGCGCCAGGCCGTGCGGGCGATCTTCGCGGGCGGCGGCCGCGGCGCGATGCTCTCGCGCAACTACACCGAGATGAAACCCGAAAACCTGGCCGGCGCCGGGACGGCGTTGCGCGAGCTGGGTTTCCTGTGAGGCCGTCCGGGCGCCAAAAACCCTTGCCCGCCCGCGCCGCGCCCCGTGTCGTGTCCTGATGCACGTTGTGTTCAATCTTGCCGCCAGCCTTGACGCGGCGCTCCAGCAGGCGGCTGTGGCCTGCGGCCTGCCGGAAGCGTCGGCTTTCGCCCCCGAGGTCCGCACCGCCGACCCGCGCCATGGTGATTATCAGGCCAATGGGGTGCTCGGCTTCGCCAAGGCCCGCAAGCTCAACCCTCGCACGGTTGCCACCCAATTGGTCGCGGTCCTGTCCCCGGCGGTGTGCGAGTCCTTCGACTTCACCGTTGCCGGGCCTGGTTTCATCAACTTTACCCTCCGCCCCGCCGCCTTGCGGGCCTGGCTCGACGCCCATTCCTCCCGCGACGCGCTGGCCCGGGGCGGCTCCGCCGCCGCCCCAGTCGCCGGTCAGACCTGGGTCGTGGACTACAGCTCGCCCAACACCGCGAAGCAGATGCACGTCGGTCACCTGCGCTCGGCCGTCATCGGCGAGGCGTTGGCGCGGCTGCTGGCGTTCAGCGGCGCGCGCGTCATCCGCGACAACCATATCGGCGACTGGGGCACGCAGTTCGGAAAAATCATCTGGGCTTACCGCCGCCACCTCGAGGAGGCCGCCTTTGCCCGCGACCCGCTGGAGGAGTTTGAGCGCCTTTACAAGGTCGGCCATGCGGCCGCCGAAGCCGACCCGGCCGTCCTCAAGGAAGCCCAGCAGGAGCTCGTGAAACTCCAGGCCGGCGATCCGGACAATCTCGCGATCTGGAAAAAAATTGGCGACTCCTCCCTCTCCGCGTTTCAGCAGATTTACGACCAACTGGGCATCAGGTTCGACCACACCCTCGGGGAGAGTTTCTACAACGACAAGGTCGCGCAGATCTACCGCGAGCTGACCGACGCCGGCCTCGCGACCGAGAGCCAGGGGGCGCTGGTGGTGTTTCATCCGGAACACCCGCGCTTTGCGACCCAGCCGTTCATCATCCGCAAGTCCGACGGCGCGGCCAACTACGCCTCGACTGATCTCGCGACCGTCCTCTACCGGGTGGGGCATTTTCACGCCACCGGCGTGCTCTACGTCGTGGACTCCCGCCAGCGCGACCACTTTGACCAGCTCTTCCTGACCGTGCCAAAATGGTTCGCCCACACCGGGCGGACCGCACCCGAACTTAAACTCGTGGAGTTCGGCACCGTGACCGACGCGGCCGGCAAGCCACTCAAGACCAAGAGCGGCGACAACATCAAGCTGAAGGAGCTTCTGGCCGAGGCCGAGGCGCGGGCTTTCGCGCTCGTCGGTGAGCGCAGTGCCGAGCTGCCCGAGGCCGAGCGCCATGCCATTGCCGCGGTGGTGGGGGTGGGCTCGGTGCAATATGCGGACCTCGCGCAGAACCGGTCCAGTGACTACATCTTTGCCTGGGACAAGATGATCTCGCTCGATGGCAACACGGCGGCCTACCTCCTCTACGCCGTCGCCCGCATCCACTCCATCTTCCGGAAACTTGGCCTGACTCCCGGTGGTAATGCAACGGAAGCAGGTGCCTCGGGACTGGAAACCCCCGCCGAGCTCGCGCTCGCCCGGCAGCTGGTGAAATTCCCCGACGCCCTGCAGGCCGCGACGACGCAACTGCGCCCGCATTTCCTCTGTCTGTACTTGTACGAGCTGGCCGGGACGTTCAGCGCGTTCTACAACGCCGACAAGGTCGCCGTGGACGACGCCCCCGTCCGCGCCCGCCGCCTCCTCCTCTGTGCCAGGACCCTCCTCATCCTTGAGACCGGGCTCGATCTGCTGGGGCTAAAGACACTGCAGCGGATGTGAGGGGGGAATTATTCTCCGGCAATGGGCGGCATTCGCCTTCGCAATTGCATTCACCTCACTGACCAAACCAACCTGTTTTCTTCATCCGGGTTGATCCGGGTCCATCCGTGGTTAAAACTCCGATCCCGGCCTCTGTTCCCTCCGTTCCCTCCTGTTAAAAATCTGTATCCGTCATCGGTGCGCGTGTGGCCGTGGATTGGCGGGAGGGTTTCACGACTGACTGTGTCCTGAATCCCGCAGCACATACCGCGGCGCCGCGCCCGCCACAAATATCCCTGCGGGCTTTCCGCGCTGCTTGATCTTCCCTTCTCCCAGCAGCAGCACCTCGTCACACAGCGCCATCACCTCGTCCGGCGAGTGCGTCACATAGAGCATCGGGATGGAGAACACATCCCGCACCCGCACCAGATAGGGCAGCAACCGTTCCCGCAGGGGCGCGTCCAGGCCGGCGAGCGGTTCGTCGAGCAAGAGCAGCCGGGGCGAGGCCAGCAGCGCCCGGCCGAGCGCGACCCGCTGCCGCTCCCCGCCGGACAACGTTCCCACCGCCCGGTCTGCCAGCCGGGCGATCTCCAAAATCTCGGTCACATGGGTAAAACTCGGACCGTCAGGCCGGGGCGGCAACCGCCGCCCGTAACGCAGATTGTCCCCCACGCTCAGATGCGGAAACAGCGCCCCATCCTGTGGCACATAGCCCAGACCGCGGCGCTCGGGCCGGACAAAGATCCGGGTGGGCGCGTCGCTCAACGCCTCGTCGTCCAGCCGGACGGTGCCGGCGGTGGGGCGGCGCAGGCCGGCGATGACTTCGAGCAACGAGGTCTTGCCCGCGCCCGACGCGCCGAAGATTCCGGTGACGCGGGCATCAAGGGTCGCGTCCACCTCCAGGGTGAAAGGCGCGAGCGGCAACCGCACTCCGGTCAGTTCAAGCTGCATGGGGCCTCCTGCGCGACAGGCACTCGCCCAGCCACACCGCCCCGAAGGCCAGGGTGATTGAGACCACGAGTAGCGGCCAGGCCAGGTCGTCCCTCCCCAGGTTCACCTGCTGGTAGATGGACAGCGCGAGGGTGACGGTCTGCCCCGGGATGAAGCCCGCCACCATGACCGTGGCCCCAAACTCACCCAGCCCGCGCGCGAAAGCCAGCACGGCACCCGCCATCAACCCGCGCGCCGCCAGCGGCAGCGTGATGGTGCCAAACACCTTCCACGGCCCCGCGCCCAGCGTCCGCGCCACCTGCTCCAGCCGCGGGCTCACGTTCTCAAAGGCCACGCGCGCCGTCCGCACCAGGAGCGGAAACGACATGACCGCCGTCGCGATCACCACGGCCCGCCAGGTGAAGACAATCTCCACTCCGAGCGTCTGCTCAATCCAGCCGCCCAGCAGGCCGTGCCGCCCGAGCAGCTTCAGCAACACCAGCCCCGTCGCGACCGGCGGCACGACCAGCGGCAGCGTGACCAGCGTCTCGACGAGCGGTTTGCCGGGCCAGTCCTTGCGCGCCAGCAGCCAGGCCAGCGCAACGCCCGGCGGCAGGATGAGCAGGAGGCTCAACGCCGACGCCCACAGGGTGAACCAGGTGATTTGCCAGACCGCGGATAACACGACGCGGACAGGCTAACGCGTCCCGGGCGCGGGGCGGAAGCCGTATTTCTCAAAAACCGCCCGGCCTTCCGGCGAGACCAGCAACGCCAAAAACTTGGCCGCGCCGGCGGGGTTCTTGCCGTCCTTCACCAAGGCCACCGGATAGGAGATGACCGGCCCGTCGGCCAAGGGCACCGCAAAGGCGACCCGGACCTTCTTGGAGATGAGCGCGTCGGTCTTGTACACGATGCCGGCCTCCGCGTTGCCGCTCTCGACCGCGGCGAGGGTGGCGCGGACGTTTTCGGTCGCCACGACTTTCCCCGCGACGGCCGTCCAAAGTTTGAGCTTTTCCAAGTATTGTTTCGCATAAACCCCGGCCGGAACGGTTTGGGGGTCGGCCAGCGCCAGGCGGCGCACCTCGGGTTTGCCAAGGTCGGCGGCCGAAGAAATCTTCAACGGGCTGTCGGCCGGGATCACGATGACGAGGGTGTTGGAGAGTACGCTGTGCCGGCTGGCGGGGTCGATCAGCCCGGCGACCTTGTCCATCGAGGCCTCGTCGGCGGAGAAGAAAAGATCGGCCGGCGCACCCGCCTTGATCTGGACCGCCAGCGTGCTCGACGCGGCCAAATTGAGGCGCACGGTGTCGCCGGTGCCTTTCTGGTCAAGCGCCGCGAGCTCGTTCATTGCGTCCGAGAGACTGGCGGCGGCAAAGACAGTGACCTCCCCGGCCCGGGCGAAACTTACGAGCGACAGGACGGTGAGACCGAGGAGGAGACGGCAGATTTTCATGGAGGTTGAAAAGAGGAATATTGACCAGATTATCGGAGTTAAACACGGATTACACGGATGGACACGGATGCCAAGCAGGCCGAACCCGGTACCGGAGGACACATCGCGCGACCCACTGAGGCCACCAAGCAGGCACTCCGTGACCTCGGGTCTCAAATCAGGTTCCAATTCGCGCCTATTCGCGTCCATGCGCGGTTAAAAACCACTGTCCTTCCGGTCTTGCGCTTTGTCGCCCGGTTCGGAAACTTTGGGCCAAACCCGCTATGAAACAACGCACGCTGGCGCGCGCCGTCTCGGTCAAGGGCAACGGCCTCCACACCGGCAACGCCGTCACCCTCACTCTTCAACCCGCCCCGGCCGGACACGGTATCGTGTTCAAACGCCTCGACTTGCACGGACACCCGGAGGTGAAGGCCCAGATTGACCTGGTCGGCGACCTCGTCCGCAACACCACCGTCCAGACCGGGCACGCCAAGGTTCACCTCATCGAGCACCTCCTTAGCGCCCTCCATGGGTGCGCCGTGGACAATGTTCTCGTCGAGCTCGATTCCTCTGAGCCGCCCATCCTCGACGGTTCCGCCCGGCCCTGGGTCAATCTCATCCTGGAGGGCGAGCCGGTCGAGCAAGCCGCCGAGCGGGTCTATGCCGAGCTGGACGCCCCGGTCTCCGTCGCCCGGGGCAACTCGTCCATCATCGCACTGCCGTTCGACGGCCTGAAGATCACCTGCACCTCGGTGGACGACCGCGGCATCCACACCCAGCACCTTTCCCTCACCATTGATCCCGAGACCTACGTCTCGCAGATCGCCGCGGCGCGCACGTTCACCATCTACGAGGACATCGAGGAGCTCCTCAAGCTCGGCAAGATCAAGGGCGGTTCGCTCGACAACGCGGTCGTCATCAAGGGTGACAAGATCATCTCCAAGGAGCCCCTGCGCTTTCCCGACGAGTTTGTCCGCCACAAGATCCTCGACCTGATTGGCGACATCATGCTGCTCGGGCGCCCGCTCAAGGCCCACCTGATCGCCATCCGCCCCGGCCACGCCATCAACGCCGAGCTCACCAAGGCCCTTCTCGAGCGGCTGCAGGCCGGCGCGAAAAAGAAGGAGAAGGCCGCGCGCCCCAAGATGGTGCTCGCCACCGAGACCTCCCTCGACATCCGCCGCGTGCTCGACACCCTGCCCCACCGCTCCCCGTTTGTGATGGTGGATCGCGTGCTGGAGTTTAAAGGCGAGAACGAGATCGTGGCACTGAAGAACATCGCCTTCAACGAGCCGTGGTTCCTCGGCCACTTTCCCGGCAATCCCCTGTTTCCCGGCGTGCTCCTGCTTGAGGCCATGGCGCAGGCCGCCGGCCTGCTCATGCTCCGTCGCGGCTCCAGCGAGGGCAAGACGGCCGTCTTCATGAGCGCCGACAAGGTCAAGTTCCGCAAACCCGTCCGCCCCGGTGACCAGCTCATCATCACCGCTCGCCTGACCAAGAACCGGGGCAACAAGCTCGGCACCGCCGAGTGCCAGTGCACCGTGGACGGCCAGCCCGTCTCGTCGGCCGAGCTGATGTTCGCCATCCTCGACGAGGCCGACGTCGACTGAGGGGGAGGGGATCTATTTCTTATGGGTTATTGCTTATTGCTCATTGGGCCATGGCCAATCCGCCGCGGATTGTGCGCCCGCCCAACTCCGGCAAATAACCCAATCAGCAATAGCCAATAACAATTAACCAATTTCAGCCACCCCCATGCCCACCCGCATCCATCCCACCGCCGTTGTTGAGCCGGGCGCCGAGCTCGGCGCCGAGGTCGAGGTGGGGGCGTTTGCCTTTGTCGGCACGGGCGTGCGGCTCGGGCATGGCACGCGCGTCCACCACCACGGTTCGGTCGAGGGGAACACCGTGCTGGGCCGGGCCTGCGAGGTTTTCCCCTATGCGTGCCTCGGGGCCAAGACGCAGGATCTCAAGTTCAAGGGGGGCAACCCGGGCGTGCGCATTGGTGACCGCAATGTCTTCCGCGAATACGTCACCGTTCACGCCGCGACCAATGACGGCGACTTCACCCGTCTGGGCGACGACAACACACTCCTCGCCTATGTCCACATCGCGCACGACTGCGTGCTGGGCAACGGCATCGTGATGAGCAACTGCGCCATGCTGGCAGGCCATGTGACGCTGGAGGACCACGTCCTGATCGGCGGTTATGGCGGGGTGCACCAGTTTTGCCGGATCGGGGCCTACGCGATGCTCGCGGCCACGGGCAAGCTCGTTCAGGATCTGCCGCCCTTCTTCATCGGCGACGGCTCGCCGGCGGTGGTGCGCGCCTACAACAAGGTCGGCCTGGAGCGGCGGGGTTTCACCCCGGCGCAGTTCGCGCGCATCCGGCAGATTTTCCGCGTCCTCTTCCGCACCGGCCACACCCGTGCCGAGGCGCTGGAAAAACTGCGCTCCCATCCGGAGGCGGGCAGCGCGGAGTTCCAACGCGTGCTCACCTTTGCCGCGCAGAGCACACGCGGGGTCGTGCCGGGCCGCTGAGGCGGATCCACTCCTCGTTTCGGCGGGCGGATTTTCCCCCGGATAATGCGGATTCACGCGGATGCAGAATGATGCGGAAAATAATCCAAACCAAGTTCTGTCATCCAGAGGGTGGGCTAAAAACAGCGTTGGAACCACGGATGAACACGGATGGACACTGATCCCAAGGGAAATACCTCGATACAACCTTTGGCCTCCGGCTTCTGACTTCTGACATCTGGCCTCTGATTTCCGGCCGCCATCAGGCGGCCGGTGGCAGCGGTGGCGGTTCCGGCGGCGGGCCGAACGCGGCCTGGGTGGTTCGGCGGCCCATTACCACGAGCAGGAGGAAGGGGTAGACGAATCCGACCAGGGAGAAGATGGCCATGAGGCCGAGGACTGCGCCGGCCTCGCCGGCCAGTTTCTCCCCCTCGGCTCCCTTGCATCTCACCGCCGTCTCAAACAGGGGCAGAAACGCCACTTGGTAGCACACAAACAGGTTGAGCGTAATGGAGCAAACTGCCCCCGCTCCCCACGCGAACGAGAGCAGGCGGGCCCACGGCTGCACCCGGAGCAGGCCCAGTCCCGCCACCAGCAGTGCTCCGCAGGCCAGCAGCACGGGCACTGCGGCAAGTCGCAACCACTCCCGGTAGGCCTCATTTTCCCTCAGTGCCTTGAGGAAGGGGTCGTCCGGCGCGTTCGAAACCGTGAACAGGATCGTGCCGGCCACGACCCCCAGCATCCCCACGGAGGCAAAGATGAGGTTCAGGTAGCCAAAGGAGGTGAGAACCGCGGGGCGTTCCATGGGGTGGGGCGATGCCGCCAGCAAGATGCGAGGTCTTTCGGGCGGCAAGACTTAACCCTCTGAACAAACTTGAAATAGATCATGGGTGGTGAATTCAGTGTCCACCCGGGAAGCACCCCGACCGGGCCTCACGCTACGGGCGCAAACTTCGCAAAGGAAGCCACCAGGATTGGCGCCCTCCGCGAATCGCTTTCTGTCGACGGATACCCTTGTGCCCAACGGGGCGTCCCAATGCTGAGCGTTTTCCTTCAGCCACGCGTGAGGAACAGCACGTCCACCACATTGCGGACGAACTGTTCGTCGGCCACGCCTTCGGTGGCGTCAGTCGGGATGGGGGTGAGGCTTTTGAAGTGGTCCGCGAGCGTGGCAAACAGCGCCACGCGGGCGGCCTCCTCCAACTCGTCGCGCCGGGCGAGCGCCTGCCACGCCGCGCGGGCCTCGGCCGGGCCCGCCGCCTGGCGCAGCCGCGCCACCACCGGCGGGTGGGCGCGGAGCGAGTTGTATTTGTCGCCGCGCAGCGTCGTGAAGTCCGGCTGCGGCGCGACCGGCTCCCAGATCACGATGGTGCCGGCGGCCAGGTCACCCAGCCGCTGCCCGCGCCGGCTGACGAGCGCGGCGATGCCCCCCACGCCGTAGGCCAGGGGCAGGAAATCCACAAAGCGCAGCAGGTTGCGCAACACCACCTGCGTGAAGGTCAGCTGCAGGCCCTGCTCGTCCACCACGCGCAGGTGGAGCAGTCTCTTGCCGACCGTCTGCCCGCGCCAGCGCCATTCGCCGATGATCCGGTAGCCTTGGGAGAACACGAAAAACCCGATGATGTTCACCGCCTGGGCGAGGTCCTCCGCCACCAGGCCCAGCAGCCTGATCACCACTCCCACCATGCTCCACGCCGCGAGCACGGCGGCAAAGTCCACGATCAGCGCGCCGAGTCGCAGCAGCGGGCTGGCCAGCCGGAAGGAGAACGCCACCCCCTCGGGCGTGGCGATGCGCAACATCTGGGTGCGGTCGGCGCTCATGTCCCGGCCTTTCCGGCCCCGCGCGGTTTCCGGCCGCAGAGTATGAAGTACCACGTCAGCGCCGTGCCCTCGGCCGCGCCGAAGGCGATCTTGGCCGCATAGGGGATCACCGGCGCGTGATACTGGGAGAAAAACGACTCGATCGTGCCCGCCCACACCAGCATGAGCGCCGCGCCGAGGGCCAGGGTCACGATGTCGGGCGCCGCGGCCCGCATCCGCCCGGCCAGCGGCTCCCGTCCGTCGCGTCCCAGCAGCGCGCCCGCCAGCACGAGTCCCGCCTGGGCGCCGACCAGGATCGCGGGAATCTCAATGACGCCGTGGGGCAGCAGCCAGCCGAGCAGGAACTGGGTCTGCCCCGCCATGATGTAGTCCACAGCCACCGCGCCGAGGATGACCCCGTTGTAGAACATAAAGATCAGCGTGCCTACGCCCCAGGTGAAACCCAGCGCCAGCGCCATGAAGGCGACCTGGATGTTGTGGGTCATCAGTTGGCCGGCAAAGGTCGCCTTCCGACCGTCCATCCGTCCGGCGGCGGTGGGCCGTTCCTCCTCGGCCACCCGCTGCGCCGGGTCGCCCAGCAAATGGGAAAACGGCATCAGCACCGGCTTCGCCGCCGGGTCCAGCGCGACCGCCATGCCGCCAAACGCCGCGCCGGCGAGGAGCAGGGCGACCGCCAGCCGCCAGGCGGCCGCGCGCCGGCGGAAGGTCTGCGGCAGCGTGCGCGCCAGCCATTCCCAGGGGCGGAGCCGCCGCCGCTCCGCCTGCGCCCCGTGGATCTCGGCATAGCCGCGACCGACCAGGTTTTCCAGGTAATGCCGCGCCTCCGGCTCGGCGGCAAAAGTCGCCAGCCGCGCGAGGTCGGCCGAGGCCCGCTGATACAGCCGCTCGAGCTCGCGCACCTCGTCGAGCGCCAGCGTCCGCGCCGGGTCGGCCGCGAGCCGGCGCAGGATCCGGTCGAGCCGCTCCCAGCCGGGTCGCTCGCGCGCGATGAATTTTTCCAGGTTGACGATCATGGTGCCGGGGCCGGGTTCAGAGCGCCTGCCGGCGTTTGACCCGCAGATACTGGGTGACGAGCTCCGTCGCGAGCGCCTCGTTTTCGACCAGCGTGGCGGTGATCCCGAGGGGTTTGAGCGTTTGCGCGAGCGCCCGGGCCTCCGCCCAGCGCGCATGGCCGGCGAGGCGCGCGTAGATCTCGTCCGCGTCGCCCACCTCCGCGCCGGAAAACAGCGGCGCGACCCCGGGCGCGCGGAGCTGGTTGACGAGCACGAGGTGCTGCCGCGCGAGCAGCCGGGCGTGGCGGGCGAAGTCCTCCGCCAGCACCGGGTCGCCGAGGTCGGTCAGAAAAAACAGGAGCGCGCGCCGGCGCAGGCGCGCGCGCAGGTGGCGGACGATCTCCGCCAGGTCGGGCGTGCCCGCGCCCGGCTGGAGCGCGTGCAGGGCCTCGCGGCAGGCGGCGTAGTGCGGCGCGCCGTTGCCGGCGGCGAGCGTCACCCGCACCCGGTCGTCGTAGGCCACCACCCCGAACCGGTCGCCCTGCCGCCGCGCCGCGAGCAGCAGGACCGAGGCCGCCGTGAGGTATCGCTCCAGCACCGTCTGGGTGATGCCGCCGTGCACCACCGGCCGGGCGCTCAGGCGGGAGGCGTCAATGATCACGTGGATCTCCTGCGTCCGCTCGGCCTGGAAGACCTTGGTGACCGGCCGCCCGCGCTTGGCCGTGGCTTTCCAGTGGATCTCGTCGAAGCCGTCGCCGGGCTGGTAGTCGCGCAGCTTTTCAAACTCGCGCCCCCGCCCGATCGTGCGCTGGACCTTGGAACCGAGCAGGCCGCGGTCGAGAAAGAGCGCGGCGAGCGGCCGGCGCTCGGCGAAGAGGTTGGGATAGACGCGCAGCTCGCCCGCCAGGATCTGCCGCGCCCGCAACTGCCACAGGCCGAGCCGCGACCCGGTCTCGCAGGCGGCGACCAGGCCGGCATACCGGCCGCGGCGGCGCGGCGTGCAGGTCCAGTCCACCCGCGCCTGCGCCGCACCGGCCGGCAGCTCCACCAGCAGCTCTGCCGTCGCGGACTCGAACTCGGCCGACAGCCCGAGCACGAAGCGCACGCGACCCGCGCTCGCCGCCGGGTTGGCAAACGTCACCCGCACCACCCCCGCCCGGTCCTTGGCGAACCGCGTCACCGCCGGCACCGACACGACCGGCGGCCGGGCCGCGTGGAGGCTGAGCGCAAGGTCGCCCAGCGCCACGAGGAACACTCCGCCGAGCGCCAGGACCCAGACCGGCGCCAGCTCGGGCAGCAGGCCGGCCAGCGCCGCGAGCACGAGCACGCCGGCGACAAGCCAGAGCAGACGGGAGGAGGGCAGGAACAGCATGGGGCGGGGTGGCCGGTGGGGTGCGGTCAGCGTGGCACGGCCACCTGTTCGAGGATGCGCGCCAGCACCTCGTCGATGGTGAGACCCTCGATCTCGAACTCGGGCCGGAGCACCAGCCGGTGCGCCAGCACCGCGCCGGCGAGCCCGCGCACATCGTCGGGCGTCACATAGTCGCGGCCGGCCAGGGCGGCCCGGGCCCGGGCGCCCAGGAGCAGCGCCTGGGTGGCCCGCGGGCCCGCGCCCACCTGCACGCTCTCGTGGGTCCGGGTGGCCCGCACCAGGTCCACCGCGTAGGCGGCCAGCTCATCGCGCAGCAGGATCTCGCCGAGCGCCGCGCGCACGCCGTCGAGTTCGCCGGGCGCGAGCGCCGGCTGCACGGTGTCACCGGCCAGGACGGCCTCGGGGGTGTCGGGGCCCAGCGTGCGGCGCGCCAGTTGGAGCTCGTCGTCGCGGGTGGGCGGCTCCATCTTGATCTTCAGCATGAAGCGGTCCTTCTGCGCCTCGGGCAGCGGGTAGGTACCCTCGGAATCGGCCGGATTTTGCGTGGCAAACACGGTGAAGCCGGGGTCGAGCGTGTGGGTGTCTCGGTCTATGGTGACCTGCCGCTCCTGCATCGCCTGGAGCAGCGCGGCCTGCGTCTTGGCCGGCGCGCGGTTGATCTCATCGGCCAGCAGGAAGGCGGTGAACACCGGCCCCTTGATCAGGGTGAACTCGTTTGTTTGGAGATTGAAGATGTTGGTGCCGGTGATGTCGGCCGGCATGAGGTCGGGCGTGAACTGCACGCGGCCGCTGGGGACGGCGAGCACGCGGGCGAGGGTGCGCACCAGCAGCGTCTTGGCCACGCCGGGCACGCCCTCGATCAGGGCATGCTGGCGGGTGAGCAACGTGACAAGCGTGAGCTCGACGGCGGCCTCCTGGCCGATGATGACCTTGGCCACCTCGGCGCGCGTGGCGGCCAGGGTGGAGTGCAGTTTTTCGAGGGACGGGTTCATGGGAAGGGGGAGGGTTGAAGAGTTGAGGGGTTGAGAAGTTGAAAGGGTGGATTCCATCCGCGTTCATCCGGGTTCATTCGTGGTTCAATTTGCATGGATTGAATTCAGCGGTGGCGGAGGGCGGTGGACGGAGGGTTGCAAGGCGGAGTTCTTGGTTCCTGGTGCTTGGTTCTTGGTTGCGAGGAAAGGGGCGGAAGCCCGATGACAGACGGCGGAGGCAGGAGGGTGGGGTTTGGGAATCCAAAATCGAAATTCCAAATTCCAAAATTGGGAGGGCGCCCTCCTTCGCGTAAAGCTACGGAGGGCAAGGAGGAACGGATTTTTAGCGTTGGCGCAGGGCGCGCACGGTGGCGTTGTAGTCGGCGGCTGGGTCGCGGGTGGGGGTGGGGAGGCGCGCCACGTCTGCGGGACGGGCGGTGCGCCGCCACTCGTCCCGGCACACCGCCGGCAGCTTGGCGGTTGGCACGGCGCGGCGCAGCAGCGCCTCCAGGCCGGCGGCCGGCCGGTAGGTGAGCGTCACCCCGGGGGCGGCCACCGCGGGCGGCACCATGGGCGCGAGCCGCCGCCACGCGAACAGGCCGGCCAACAGCCCGAGCAGGCCGAGTGCGCCGCCCAGGCCGTAGCGGCGCGCCAGCGCGGCGACGCCCGTGGCCTCCACGACGCCAAGGTGGCTTTCATCAAACACCACCTGTCGGTTCGGGCCGACCAGCCACGCGAGGAGCTCGGGCACGCGCTCTTTTTGCAGCGCCTCGTTGCTCACCATGTAGGCCTCCGACGCGACCACGATCGAGCCCCGGCCGCGGGCCAGTTCCATCATCACCGGCGTCGGGCCGCGCGTGTAGAGCACCCGCCACGGGGTGCCTTGGGCGATGTTGAAATGCAACTCGCTCTGCCACGTGAGCGTGGCGGGCAGTTCCGCGGGCGCGTCCACGTCGCGCATCGCGCCAGGCGCGGGGCGGTGGGCCCAGCCGGTGACGGTCTCGAAGCCCCAGAGTGCGAGCCAGTCGGCGTGCTCGGGGGCTTCCTTTGGCGCGTCCTTGTCCGGGCGGACGGGACCGTCCTTTGGCGCGGGCTTCGCGGGCGCGGCCTTGGCCTTGCCCTTGGCCGGGTCCTGGTGGGCCGGGTTTGACACGGGGGCGGGCTTCTTTCGGGCTGGGGTGGCGGGTGGCGTTGCCAGGTCCGAACTGGCGGAAAACACCACGACGAGGCGGCTGCCGGCGCGCACCGCGGCGTCGAGGGCGTTGAAATCCTCCGGCGGGGCGTCCCGCCACTCGTCCGCGTCGGCCCCAAGGACGAAAATTGTGCGCGGCGGCCCGGCGGGGAGCTCGGCCAGCGGCTGGAACCAGCGCCGGACGTTCAGGCCGGGCAGCGTGGCCAGCGCGTCGTGCAGGGCCCGCACGCCCAGCGGGTCCGCGCGCAGGGAGGAATACGGCGGGTAGAGGTCGCGGGCCAGCCGCGCCTCGAAGATCCACCCGAGCCCGCCGCCGAGCGCGGCGAGCAGGGCGGCCAGCCCCAGCCATGACCAGCCCCGGCTCATGGCGGCGGCCTCCCCTCCAGCGCCGCCAGCCACGCGCGCACCTGCGCGGGTCCCGCCTGCGCCGGTCCATACCACACGTCCTCAAACTCGCGGCGGCGGCGGCCAAACTCCGCCACCACCCCGCCGTGGGCGGGCGCCCGGCGGGTGAGCTCGCGTTCGTAATCGAGATTGGTCTTGGAGCGGACAAGCGTGAGCAGCCCCTCGGCCGCGAGCCGCGCCAGCGTGGCCAGGTAAAGCGCGCGCAGGGCGAGCCGCCACTCGCCCGCCGCGAGCTGTTCGCGCGCGAGCGCGAGCCAGCCGTCGGCCGGCAGCAGTGCGGCCTGCACGTTGTCATCGCGCAGGTCCGGGACGGCAGCCACCGCGCGGACCGCCGCGGCCGCGGCCTCCGGCCCGCGGCTTCGGCGCCAGAGCAGCCACCCCACGACGAACAGCAGTCCGACGCCGATGCCGATCATCGCGTAAAGCAGTCCGGTCAGCAGCCCGGTGCCACCGGTCGCCGGCGGCTTTTCGGCTTCGGCCCCTCCCCCTCGGAGCCACTGGTAGAACCGCCAGATCCAATCCACCACGCTGGAGAAAGTGTCCCCGAGCCATTTGGCCCCGTCATCGAGAAACGCCTGGAGCCAGTTTTCGCCCGCCGCATGCGGTGGCGCGGGTGGCGGGCGGAGGCGCCACGCGAAGTCGTCCTGCCGCAGGGCCTCCCCGATGGCGCGGTCGAGTGTTGCCGGCGCCACCGCGGGTGGCGGCGCGGCGGCGGGTGGCGGGGCCGCCCCGGCCGCGGCCAGCCTCGCCGGCGCGGCCCCCACGAGGAGGAGCAGCAGGACGGTCGCCAGCGCCGCCCCGCCCACCGCCCGGCCACGGGTGGCGGTGAGCTCGCCGCGCAGATCGGCGCCCGTGAGGCGTGACTGGCCGTGGAACACCCGCAGCACATAGAAGGCCTTTATCAGCGGATCCACGGCCAGCCACGTGAGCACACCCACGGCGGCGAGAAAAGTGGTGTTGAACAGCGCGATCCCCTCCTGGCTGAAGAGATTGTCCATCCCGAGCAGGGTGTGGGCGAGCCAGGGTAGAAGATAAAAGAAGCGCGCACCATTGGCCGCCACGCAGAGGGCCAGGCCGGCGATGAGCGCCAGCCCCAAAAAGTTCTGCCCGGGCCACCGCGCGGCCTGCGCCGCGGCGGCCGCGCCCAGGTCCGGCGTCTCGTCGTCCGGCGCCGCCAGGACCGACAGGTTCTGGCAGAACGCAAACACCCAGACAAACGGCACCACGAGGCCCAGCGACGCCAGCAGCGCGAGCAGGCCCCACGACTGCCAGCGCAGTTGCGCGAGCCAGGTGCGCCCCAGGCGACGGGGCGACAGGGCCGGAGCCGGCAGCCCCGCGCGCCGGGCGAGCAGGCGGGCGCAAAACTCGGCCTGGGCGCATTTCAGCCAGGCATAGAGGCCGGTGAGACCCAGCGCCGCCCAGGCCAGCCGCGCGCCCGTGGGCGCGAACCATGATGCGCAGGCCCAGAAATAGAGGAAGCCCACCGTCCACGGCACGGCGCCCGCATAATAAAGCGCCAGCGTGCCGGCCGGCAGGCCGCGCAGCAGATGCACGGCCTCTTCGATCAACTCGACCGCGCCGGGCCCGGCGGCCGGCCGCCGGCGGCTTGGTCGGCTCATGGCGCGTCCTCCGTCTTGCCCGCCGGTTGGTCTGCGTTCTGCCAGATGGTGCCGTCATGGAAGGCGGGGGGCGTGCGCAACAGCGCGGACCCGAGACCATAGAACACCAGCCACAGGGTCAGGGCCCCCGCGCCCAATGCGAGCGCGCGGCCCGCGGCCGGCAGCAGCCGCCGCGCGCGGCGGCGCCCGGCCGCGGTCGCGGCCAGTTCCCGGGCGAGGCAGGTGGCGCACAGCAGGCGGTCGCCGTGCTCGACCACGCACTCGCGGCAGAATGATCCGCCGCACCCCGGGCACCGCGCCACCGCCTCGCGCGCCGGATGCCGGACGCAGCGCCGGGCATGCAGCGCGGGGGCTGGAGTCTCGGCTGAGCCTGGCAGGGCAGGGATCATGCGGGCGGCGGGGTGGGGTGGGGGG
The DNA here is from genome assembly GCA_903929355.1 of uncultured Opitutaceae bacterium. Classification (GTDB taxonomy): domain Bacteria; phylum Verrucomicrobiota; class Verrucomicrobiia; order Opitutales; family Opitutaceae; genus CAIYUN01. The sequence continues at coordinate 69,132 of CAIYUN010000009.1, read as the reverse complement.
CCGGTCCGGGCGCAGCCGGCGGCGCGACTTCGGGCGCGTCCCCTGCCGTCGGGAGCGGCGGCACGCGGACCAGATCCTTCTGCGCCGCCTGAATGACCGGTCGCAGTTCCGCCAGCACCCGGCGGGCCTTGCGCTCCCGGGCCAGCGGTTCGAGCCGGGTGGTCTGCACTGCGGTGATGACATACACCCGGCAGCCCGGCCCCAGCAGGAGGTTCCAAATGAAAGGGATTAAAAACAGCACTCCGGCGCAGAGAGCGGCTGGCAGGGACTCGCCGACCAGCAGGACGAACAACGTGAATAACGTGCCCAACCCACCCCAGACCACGGACCAGTGCATCCGCCGGCGGTCGGGCTGCAGGTAGAGCCCCTGGATGTCGCGGAAATAAAACCGCCAGTAGTTTTCAGACCAGCCGGTGGCCGTGACGAGCAGCAGATGATCCGGTCCCTGCCACAAGTGCGTGTAGTGACCCACGCCGGCCTTGGTGCGCGTCAGGCGTCGGTAACGTTGGCGGGGGGGCGGACTGGGCCGGGCAGTTTTCATCCCATGGCCCTCGCGACGAAAAATGCGGACCAGCCCGCGATCTCCACCAGGGCGAACCCGCCGGCGACCCACAGTCGCCAGCGGGACCGCCGCAGGAGACCCAGCGGCTTTTGCCAGGCGTAAATCACATAGCCCAACGCCACGGGTCCTGTGACTAAGGTAAAAAAGAAGCTGAGCAGCGGCAGGATCGCCAGCGCCATGGCGATGCTGTCGTGCAGCACGAAATCCCGGGCGGCGACGTCGCCCCGGCCGGCCCGGGTCCGGCCCGCCACGCAGGACGGGCACAACCGGCTGCCGGCATAATCAATCCCGCACACGGTGCAGAGATACCGGCCGCAACCTTCGCACACCGCCACCGCGCGGTTTTCCGTGTGAAAGAAACAGGTCGCATCGTCGGCGACCGCCGCCACCAGCGGGTGGGTGGCGGTCCGTCCCGTGGTGAGGGCCGGAAAGGCGGAAAACTCCAGCTCCCGGCGGCAGTGCGGGCAGCTCGCGCCATCCGTCTGCCACACCCCCGGGCGGCCCAGCTCGTGCTGGCACCCCGGACAACTTGGTGCGTCGCCGGCCATGGGTTTAGCGGGTCCTGATCACCCGCGTGTCGCAGATCCGGTCGTGCAGCGTGCGCTTCTCGTCGTCAAATCCGGCCATGAGGTAGCCGATGCACAGGATGATCCCGCTGATCGCCTTTGCGAGATTGCGGCCGATGATCCGGCCCACGCCGAGTTTTTGCCCGTCGGCCCGCAGGAGCTTGAGCCCCAGGGCCATCTTGCCCGGGGTCGCGTCGAAGCGACGGATGAACCACACTTCATAGGTGAGGGTCAGTGCCAGGCTGATGACCATGGATAGCCCCAGAACCTTCAGGCCGGCGGGGGAAAAAGTTTCGGCCTGCGGGACGGCCAGAATGGTGCCGAGGAGCAGGTAGCGGATGATCATGCTGGGCAGCAGGTTGACGACCCACATGATGATGCCGTCCACCATGACCGCCAGGAAACGCATCCAGAATCCGCCATATCCGAACAGGCCCGGGATCAGCCCCTGCGACGGCTGCGCCACCCCTTCGCGCAACCGCTGGTAAAACTCGTCGCGACGCTCCGCGCTGATCCATTTGCCCTCGTACTGCAACATCTCGCGCTTGGGGTAACGCCTGCCGCTCACAACACACACCGCCGTCGTCTCGTCCTCCAACCCCGCGGCCGGGTCGGCCGGGAGGACGCTCGCGGCCACCGCCGAAAATGGCTGCCATTTCTCCATGCCCTCGCGCCAGACCAGGGTGTCATTCTTGATCACCCCCTGTTGCGCGAGGAGGACAAAGTCCGCTTCGGAAACCGGGCCTTGGCGTTCACCGCTGTTTGCATAGTGCCATTGCATGGGGATGGGGGGTTAAGGCTGCGTTGCCTTCATGGCGGAACCGCCCGCCATGGCAATTTTAAATGGTTGTATTATTTGCGACGCAGTCACGTCTGTTGCCAGATAACACCCGCCGGTCGCGATAATCGCACATTCTGGCAATAAAATGGCGGCCTCCACCCACGCCGCCCCTCCGTTGCCTCGACATCTGACCTTTGACCTCCGGCATCTGACCTCTGACTTCAGCTCCCCCCTCACCGGGTCCGGATCACCCGCGTGTCACAGAGGCGGTCGTGCAAGGCGCGTTTTTCCTCATCGATTCCAGCCATGATGTAGCCAAAACCCAGGGTTATTACGCCCAGACCTCGCGCCCACTCGCGCCCGAAGATCCGGCCACTGCGGAGTCTGGTGCCGTCGGCCCGCAGGATTCTAAGACCCAGGGTCATCTTTCCCGGCGTGGCAGCGAAAAATCGGACAAACAGCACCTCATACGTGCCGGCCAGCACCATCTTCATGACGTCGTTGCCTTCGGCGGTCAGCAGGTCCGCATCCGGACGCGCGCCCAATGCGTTCGCGATGACCAGGTCAAGAATCTGGCCGGCCAACGCGATGACCGCGAGCAGGATCACGGCGTCAATGACCCGCGCCAACAGCCGGATCCAGAATCCACCATAGCCGAAGGGGCCGGGCACCACCCCCGGTGTTGCCGCCGCCCGCCCGCCCGAGTGTTCGTCCGCCCCGTTCTCATCGGTGGGAGTGATCGCGGGCTGGTCCGGTTCGCTGCGGGGTTCCGGCGGGGGCAGGCTGCCGGCGATGTCGGAAAAGCGCTGCCATTGAGTCATCCCCTCGCGCCAGACGAGCGTGTCACCCGTGATCGCCCCCTGTTGTGCCATCCAAGCAAGCTCCGGTCCGGAAACCGGCCCCTGATTTTCGCCGTCGATTGCATAGTGCCATTGCATGATGCGGTGAGGGTGAGGGCCGCAGGCTGGAATTGCCAGTATTGCCGAAAGGGGTAATTGCAACGTGATCAATCCACCGTTTCTCCGCTCCGTTCTCTCTATCTGGTTAGAAATCCGGCTTCCGTCCTCTGGCTTCTGACCGCTGACGTCTTTCCCCTTCCTCCCCCATGCGCCATCTTCCCGCCCTGTCCGCCGCCCTCGTGCTCCTCCTTGCCGGCTGCCGACCCGCCGCCGACTCCACCCCTGTCGCCGACAGCCGCCGCTCCCAGACGCTCCTGCTCGGCAACAGCTCCGAGCCGGGTGACCTCGACCCGCAGACCGCGACCGCCTATACCGAGATGAACGTCCTCGTCGCGCTCTTCGAGGGGCTGACCTGTCTGGACGAGAAAACCGCCCAGCCCGTGCCCGGCGTCGCGGAGAAATGGGACATCTCCCCCGACGGTCTCACCTACACCTTCCACCTCCGCGCCGGCGCACGCTGGTCGAACGGCGACCCGCTCACCGCGCACGACTTTGCCTGGTCGTTCCAGCGCATCCTCTCGCCCAAGCTCGCCTCGGAATACTCCTACATGCTCTGGCCGATCAAGAACGCCGAGGCCTACAACGAGGGCAAGGTGACCGGCTTCGCCCAGGTCGGTGTCCGCGCGGCGGACGACCACACGCTGGAGCTCACGCTCGGCGCGCCCTGTCCGTGGCTGCTCGCGCTCGCGGCGCACCAGGCGTGGTTTCCCGTCCACCGCGCCACCTTGGAGAAATTCGGCGCGACCGAGCGCCAGGGCACGCGCTGGACCCGGCCGGAGAACCTGGTGGGCAACGGCCCGTTCACCCTCGCGGAATGGTCGCCCAACGCGCATATCACCGTGGCGAAAAACCCGCTGTACTGGGACACCGCGCGCACGACCCTCCAGCGCATCGAGTTTTTCCCGATCGAGAACCTGGCCACCGAGGAGAAGACCTACCGGGCCGGCCAGCTCCACGTCACCTACGGCCTGCCGCCGGCAAAGATTCCCACGTGGCAGGCGGACGCGCCCGCGCAACTGCGGGTGGACCCGTTTCTCGAAACCTTCTTCCTGCGGTGCAACGTGACCAAGCCACCGCTGGACAACGTGAAGCTGCGCCAGGCGCTCGCCCGCGCCATTGACCGCACCGCGCTCGCCGCCACGGTCCTGCACGGCAGCGTCGTCCCCGCGCACGCGCTCACCCCGCCCGGCACGGCGGGCTACCAGCCGCCGACGGGCGTGCCCGACGACTATGCCGCCGCGCGCCGCCTGCTTGCCGAGGCCGGCTTTCCGGGCGGGAAAGGGCTCCCGACCTTTGAGGTGCAGATCAAGGCCGATGACATCCACCGCGTGGTCGTCGAGGCGATCCAGCAGATGTGGTCGCATGAGCTCGGCGTGAACATTACGATCATCCCGCTGGAGCAGAAAACCTGGCTGCAGAACCAGCAGACGCAGACCTACCAGATCAGCAGCGCGCGCTGGGTCGGCGACTATGTGGACCCCGACACCTACCTCAACCTCTGGCTGACCAACGGCGGCAACAACTGGACGGGCTGGGGCAACGCGGACTACGACCAGCTCGTCACCGGGGCCGCGCGCACGCTGGACACCCCAAAACGGCAGTCGCTCCAGTCCCAGGCCGAGACGCTCCTGCTCGACCAGGGTCCAATCATCCCGATTTATTACGGCGCGCGGGTCTTTTTGATCGCGCCCGGCGTGAAAGGCTGGGCGCCGAATCTGCTGGGGATTCACCGCTACCAATTCATCTCGCTGGAATAAATGAAAAGGAAGAAGGGCGAACAGCAAATGATTTGGACACAGAGCACAGAGGACAAGGCCGAGGTCACGGAGGGCGGAGTTTTGACCACGGATGGCACGGATCAAACACGGATAAGAAGGTGAGGAAAGGCAGGTTTTTTACACCAAGTTCGCAAAGGGCGCAAAGTTTGGAGGTGAGGGATCTGGTCTTCGCGGTCCTGGCGATCTTCTGTAAAACCTCTGGGTTGGGATTGCCCGGCATCCTGCCTGCTCCGAGCTAGTGCGCCCCCGCCATGCGCGCCGTTCCGATTCTTGAGTAACACTGCAGGAGGTTGACTTGGCTTCAAATCCCGGGTTTGCTTTCGCGCCAAGGAGCGTCCCCCATGCCCATCCTGATTTTTTTCTCTGTGCTGGCCCTTGTCATCCTCATCACCCTTTTGCGGGTGGCGATGGGAGGCCAACGGCGACGGGGGCCCCGTGGTTCGGACGGCGGTGTCAGCACCTTCGGCACAGATACCCACTCCCATGGCCACGGTCACCATCACCATCATCATGGGCATCATCATGATTCCGGCGGCCATCACGGTGGTCACTCCGGCGGCCATTCGGGCGGTTTTGATGGCGGCGGGCACGGTGGTGGCGGTCATCACTAATGAGTAAACCCGACCAACCCCGAGCGGCATCGCGCGGTTGGGTTATCGTGGCCGGTGTCGTGGTTGCGGTCGGTCTGGTGGCCGCCATCGGGTGGACTTGGTTTCGCGACATCGGCGGGCCGGAATACTGGGCAGGGCGTGAGGCCGCCGATCACAAACTCGCGAATTCTCAGGACAAGGCGGTCATCGGCAATCTCCGCCAAATCGGGGCCGGGGCCGACCAGTATTTCCTGGAGAACGGGGTCAGCTCCGTGGCGTCGGCCACCATCGTCGGCACCAACCGCTCGCAATATGTAATGTCGTTCCAGACCGTCGCGCAGGAGACCTACACCCCGGTGATCGTGCAGGGCCGGGCAATCTCGGCCAACGGCGTGGCCGGGGCGCGGACGATCACGTTTGGGCCGTGAGCAAGAGAATGACCGCGGCGGGGTCGCCCTCCGTCCTACGTCGCCTGGCTATGGACGACTCGATGCCGCCTTCTTGCTTCCCCTGATCAGGCTGCTGCTGTTACAAGTGAGCCCCATGTACCCCCTCCGCCCCTCGTGCTCCGGCCTGCGCCGATTGTTGCTGCTTTCCCTGCCCGCCGCCGCGCTGCTGGCCTCGGCCACCACGCCCGCCTGGGTCGCGCGCTCGGCCAGCCCGGCTGATGCGTTGCTCGCCCAAATGACGCTCGACGAGAAGATCGGCCAGATGGTACAGGTGGACTCGGACGCGTTGCGCGGCCACCCGGCGGATGTGCAGACCTATTTCCTCGGCTCCGTGCTGAGCGGCGGCAACGCCGACCCGGCGGGCGGCGACAATTCGCCGGCGGCGTGGGTAAAAATGGTCCAGGGCTTCCAGGCGCAGGCGCTGAAAACCCGGCTGCAGATCCCCCTCCTCTACGGCATCGATACCGTTCACGGGCATAACAACATCATCGGCGCGGTGATTTTCCCGCACAATGTCGGCATGGGCGCGACCCACAATCCGGCGCTCTCTCTGGCGGAGCAGCGGGTGACCGCCGAGGAGATGCTCGGCACCGGCACGCTTTGGGGCTTCGGCCCGTGCATCGCCGTGGCCGAGAACGAGCGCTGGGGCCGCACCTACGAGAGCTACGGCACCTCGCCGGAACTGGCTGCCACGCTCGGGGCGGCGGCGGTGCGCGGTTTTCAGGGCGACGACCTGGGCGGCCCGCTCTCCGTGCTCGCCTGTGCCAAGCATTTCCTCGGTGACGGTGGCACCACCGGCGGCAAGGACCAGGGGGATGTCGTCTGCGACGAGGTGACGCTGCGCCGGCTTTACCTTCCGCCCTATGCTGCAGCCGTGCAGGCCGGCGTGGGCTCGATCATGGTCTCCTACAGTAGTTGGAACGGGGTCAAGATGAGCGCGAACCACCACCTGATGACCGAGGTGCTCAAGGGCGAGATGGGCTTCCAGGGTTTTCTCATCTCTGACTGGGCCGCAATCGACCAGATTTCGCCCGATTACAAACAGGACGTGGCCGCGTCGGTCAACGCGGGCCTCGACATGTTCATGATCCCGAAAGGCCCGGGCAGCGCCAACAATTACGGGGAGTTCATCGGCGACCTGAAGTCGTTAGTGGCCACCGGCACCGTGTCGCAGGCCCGCATTGACGACGCGGTCCGCCGCATCCTGCGGGTGAAATATGCGCTGGGCGTTTTCGCCCGCACCGCCGTCGACCCGAGGCTCACGGCGGCCATCGGCTCGGCCGAGCACCGCGCGGTCGCGCGCGAGTGCGTGAGCGCGTCGCTCGTGCTGCTCAAGAATGACAAAAACACCCTGCCGCTGGCCAAAGGCATCAAGCACCTGCACATCATCGGCGCGGCGGCGGACGACGTCGGCCTCCAATGCGGAGGCTGGACCATCTCCTGGCAGGGCAAGGCCGGCAACAATGTCACGACCGGCGGCACGACCATCCTTGCGGCCATCCGCCAGGCCGTGTCAACGGGCTCCCAGGTGACGTTTTCCGCCACTGGTGCGGGCACCGACGGCCAGGGGGCGGATGCGGTGCTGCTGGTCGTCGGCGAGCGGCCCTATGCCGAAGGCCAGGGCGACAAAGCCGACCTGGGCCTGCCGGCCAACCAGACGCAACTGCTCGCGCAGGCGAAAGCATCCGGCGCACCGATCGTCACGCTGATCATCTCCGGCCGGCCTATGGTGCTCGGCACTGCGCTCGACCAGTCTGCCGCCGTGGTGGCCGCATGGCTGCCGGGCACCGAGGGCACGGGCGTGGCCGATGTGCTGTTCGGCGACAAAAAATTCACGGGTACCTTGCCGCGCCCCTGGCCGCGCGACAACAGTCAGTTGGATGCATTGACGGTGATTGATCCATTGTTTCCCGTGGGGTATGGATTGACGAAGTGAGGAGGCGACCCAACAGAAGGGTTTAACAGGAGGTAACGGAGGAAACAGAGGCCGAAATGGAGGATAAACGGACAACCGAAGTCACAAGTCGAAGGTGGAAGCTCGGACCGCGGCAAGATTTAAGACGGAAGAGTTTAACCGAAAATGGACGCGAATAAGAATTGGGAATTGAGGAGGGAAGGTCACGCGCTGCGCGCGTGGACCACCGGCAAAACCTTCTGAATTTGAGGCGACAGTCAGCCTTCAGCATTCAGCCCTTCAGCCTTCCCTTCCAGAATCACGCTTTCGCCGGGGAAGAGGGCGCTGAAATCGGACTGCGGCACCCTGGCCTCCGCGAGGGCGCGGTGGAGGGCGGCGACCGGGGCCTCGCGGCTCTCGTCGGTGAGGCGGAAACAGCCCCAGTGCATGCCCACGCTTCGGCGGCTGCCGAGATCGCGGTGGATCTGCACCGCCTCGGCGGGGTTGCAGTGCGCCTGGGCCATGAACCAGCGCGGCTCGTAGCCCCCGATCGGCAACATCGCCAGATCGGGCGCACCGAGCCGTTCGCGGATCGCCCGGAAAAAATTGGGGTCCGTCCCGGTGTCGCCGGCGTGAAATGCACCGGCGTCCGCCCAGCGCAGGTGGAAGCCGCCCCACAGCCGCCCGTTGCGCGGACCGCGCACCCGGTTGCTCCAGTGGCGGGCCGGTGTGACGGTCACCGTGAGCCCGGACCGCGGCTCGTGCGCGCCCCACCAATCGAGTTCCACCACTTGGGTGAAACCGGCGGCGCGCAGCAGCGGTCCGTTGCCGAGCGGGGTGATCCCCACCGGCGCGTGCGCCCGCGCCAGCCGGGTGAGCGTGGGAATATCGCAATGGTCGTAGTGGTCGTGGCTAACCAGGACCACGTCAATTTTGGGCAGCGCCTCGAACGCCACCCCTGGCGCGTGCACCCGCCGGGGTCCGAACCGGGAGAATGGCCCGGCCCGGTTGCTGTAAACCGGGTCGATCAAGACATTCGCCACCGGAGTCTGAAGCAGGAAGGTGCTGTGATTGATCCAGGTGGCGGCGAGCCCCGTCTGTGGCCGCTCGGGCAACGGCCAGATCCGGGGGAGATCCACCCACTTTGGCCAAGGTTCCCCACGGGAGGTGAACCGCCAGCGGAGCAAATCGGCCAAGTGGTGGTTGACGTGCGTCCCCGGGTTGAAAAAGCGACGCCCGTCACAGTGATCGGACAGGGGGTAAGAGGGCGCGGCCATGGTTTGGTCCACAAGCAGGCAAACCGGGCCGGGAGGCAAGAGCGTCAAGCCACTGCCTGATCTGGCAGACGGAAAGGGCGGAGTATTAGCCGACGATCTGCGTTCATCCGTGTTGATTGCGGAATTCAGCCCAGGTTCCGCGGGCTTGCCCCTGAACCGGCCTTCAGGCGCTTGAGGACATTGAGGATAAAGTAGCGGCGGGGTTCCGTGAGCTGGCTGCCAAAACGCAGGACGCTTTGGCCCCGAAGGAGGATCGACGTGCTGCCGCTGCCACGGCTCCCCGGGGTGTAGCTGTCCTCGATGAAGTCCACCTCGGCCAGGTTGAAACGGCGCGTCCAGCCCAGCCGACCGACACCGATAAACACCGTGCCCAGGCCCTCGCGGATGCGCACTTCAAGCTTCCCGCAAACCGACATCAGGGCGATGCTGCCGAACATCAGGGTGCCGATCAGGAAGGGGATCCCGAAGAGGGAGATCATCAGGTTAAACTTTCCATGCACCAACTGCGTGCCGTAGATGCCACCCAGCGATCCGCCCGACCACACGCACATGAACGGCACGAGAAAAAAGGCCATGGGGCTGCGGGTCGTGGCGCCAAAGATGCATTCGGACATGCTCTCCTGATACCAGGCTCCCGGCGGCGGATGGTCCAGCACGGCGGGATCGAAATCAGCATCAACGAGCTTGGAGAGCTGCGAGACCTGACCGCAGGCCTTGCACAACGCCAGGTCGGTCTGGACATTGATGTTCTCCGGCAGCAACGGCTGCCGGCAGTTGGGGCAGGTAAATTTCACGGGGCGTCGGGCGAGGCAGTCTGTTTCCGGTCCAGCCGGGCTTTCAGGAGTTTGAGCACCTCAAAAATGAAATCCCGTCGGGGTTTGGTGAGGGTGCCACCGAGGACAATAAACTGAGGTCGCAGCAGAATCGCTCCGCCAAGGTTCCGGCCTCCGAGCTCGATCGATTCAGTCCCCGCCAGATTTAATGAACGTCGCCGGCCAAACCGGGCAATGCCGACAAACACCGTACCCACCCCGTCCCGCATGCTGACCTCTTCCCTCCCGCCGATGGAGAGCAGGGTGAGAAACACGAGAAGCAGGCCGGCGAGGAGGAAGGGCAGGCCGATCAGCGAGCGCCCCAAGCTGAATTTGCCATCGGCAAACTGGGTGCCGTAGGCAATCCCCATGGTGATGGCGACCCACCCAATCGTGAACGGCACGAGAACAAAGGCTTTTGGGCTGCGCGTGGTGGCGCCGAAGACAACTTCGGACTCCGTCTCGCTATACCATGCACCCGGCGGTGGATGCTGCAAAACTTCGGTCTCGGCGTCCACCCCCACCAACGTCGAGACCCGCGAAGTCCAGCCGCAGGCCTTGCACAACGCCAGGTCGGTCTGGACATTGATGCTCTCCGGCAGCAACGGCTGCCGGCAGTTGGGGCAGGTAAATTTCATGGGGCGGCGGGATGGTGCAGAAGGCGAGGGGAAAGAAGCTGGAGCTCGCCTGCAAGCGGGTTCCTCCATTTGAGCAGGCGCCGGCCGCGCCCCCACTCACGGCGCGCTTTCGGCGACGAGCTGCACGGTCTCGAGCAATCCCGAGGGCTGCGGCTGGATCCGGTTCATGTCCTGGGCGGCGAAGCGGTTGCCGCCGTAGGTCCGGTCGGCGTTCAGGGCCCGGTAGTCCGGCAACGGGTGATTTGCCTGGTCCGACATGAAATTCACGGCCCGGTTGGCCACTTGGATGCTGATGGTGTTGGTCCCGGGTTGGAGCAGGCCGGTCACATCCACGCGATACGGCGGGCACCAGAGCGCGCCGGCCCGGTGGCCGTTGACAAACACCACCGCCGCGTCCCCGACCGGCCCCTGAAACTCCGCCCGCATGCCCTGGCCGCCGACCACCTGGGCGGCATGGCCCGCGCCAAGGCTCAACGCGACCCGCCCCGGGGCGTAGGTCGCCGGCACGTCGAACTTTTTCACATAGGTGGCGGTGCCGGAAAAATATTTTAGACCGGCGTCGGTGCTCCAATCATGCAGGGTCGCGAAATGCCGCGGCGCCGGGTCGGATTCGGGCGAGGCGTTCTTGAAGCTCACATCCCAGTCCTTGCTCAGATCAATGGGCGCGGTCGGGGCCCCGCCGGCCGCGGGAACCGCGGGCAAGGTCTCGCCGGTGAAGACCAGCACCTGCGCGCCGTAGGCCGGCAGGCTGAACGCGACCGAGGTCGTGCCCTCGCCGTGCCCGGTCACGGTCGCAGCCGTGATATGGCCGGTGACCGGGTCCCACCACTGGGGTTGGAGACCATCGGTCCGGAAGGTGCCGGTGCTCGCCACCGGCTGATTGGACGTGTTGGCGAGGAAATAGACCTCGCCGGCATCGGTGTGGCGGTGCACGAAACCCACCTCGGGATGGGCCGGTGCCAAGCCCACATCGGGATGCAGTTTGGCGGTCAAGGTGGCGGCCAGCTGGGCCTGGGGGACCACAACTCCCTTGGCGTTGGGACCGACGAACAGACGCTGGACGAGATCCTGCACGGCCTTGTGCTCGGGGCCGGTGGCGAGGTAGCCGGGGGCCTGATTGGGTGGGAAACCGACGGCGATGAGGATGCCGCCCTGGTCGGCGAAATCCGCCAGCTTTTGCAGCGTGGCCAGCGGGATACGGCTGACGGCGGGCAGGATCACGACCTTGTAGCCGACGCTGCCAAAGGTCAGTTTGCCACCGGCGGCCTGGGCGCGCTGGGCGATGAGTCCGTCGTCCATGAAATCCAGATTGTAGCCGGCCTCCAAGATGGGAGGCAGGTAACGGCTCACCGTGTTAAAGAGCAGCCCGGCGCTGGCCCCGGCCAATTGCAGGTTGCTGGGACTGACCTCGGTGAGGGCATCCTCCTCGGGCAGGTAAAGCGCAACATCATTGGCCGGCGTGCCCTGGCGAAGGACATAGCAGAGCCGGGTCAGGTAACGGGTGACATCGGGCATCACCAGCCACCAAGGATTCTTGTCATCGAACACGGCGGCGGCGTAGAAGCGCCAGCCGGGGTATTCGACGCCGGGTGCGGTGTAGGGCCAGCCGTGAAAGAGGACTTGGTTGACGCCGTTGAGCAGCTGCAGGTTCAGCTCGGCCTTGATGTCCATCGGCGCGGCCATGAACACCGGCGAGTGCAGCCAGGTGAAGGACTCGGCGCTGGTGACCGGCCGGCCGAGCAGGTGGCTGGCGGAGGACGCCCAACGGGTGCCGGAAAAGGCCTTCCAGTTGTAATTCTCGCCCTCATCCACATCGGCATGGGCGTAGGTGGACAGCGTGGTCAGCGGCGTGCCGTAGGCTTGGATGCGGAAGCGGGAGCTGTGATCCTTGGCGAGCTTGGTGAAGGCGTCCACAAACACCTCGTTGAACACCTGGCCGACGGTCCGGCCGTAGTCGGCGCGAATCGCCGCCGCCTTGGGGAAAGCCGGATCGAACAAGGCCGGCAGCAGCGGGGCGAGATCGTAGCCACGCAGGCGCTTGAAATCGTTCAGGAAGTTGGGGGTCCAGCCCTCGCCGTTGATCTCGAGGCTGTCACAGAAAATGGTGTAGGGAGGGTTGTTGGCCCCCATCGCGTTGATCTCGGGTTCGGCAATTTCCTTGATGAACTTGGAAACCGATTCGGGGCTGTAGTGATCGATGATGAAGCCCTCGGCGCCATAGGCGGGCCGCTTGACCTGCATGAGGCCGGCTTGGGCGTAGGAGTAAAAAGTGACCTGGGTCGCGCCGTGCAGGTTGGCGGGCAACTGGGCCGCCCCGTTGGTGACCACCAGGGGGAGATAAGGGCTGGCGCCGGGCGCGGCGTCCTTGATGGGGCCGAGCAGCGCGGCAACGGGAGCTCCACCCCCTCCGCCAGCGCGACCCCCGCGGCCGCCCCTGCCGCCGGCTCCGCCCGCCGGCGCGGGCACGCTGGTCTGGCCCGGCGTGAGCTGGACCGTGCCGCCCTGCGCGATGGACTGGGCCGCCTCCTCGCGGGTGAACATCGGGCCGCCATAGGGCCAGCCGCTGCCCAGGGTCAGATCCATGCGCAGGCCGAGCTCCTTGGCCTTGTCGGCGGTGAAACCCAGCATCGAGAAAAATTCGGGCGAGAGGAATTTGAGATTCTTGAGATCCGGATACTGGCCGTCGAGCGCGAGCGGGTAGGTGGGTTGCACCTCAAAGCCGCCGATGCCGCCCTCCTTCATCATGTTCATCTCGTGTTCGAGCTGCGACTTGACGACTGCGGGGCCGAACCACCACCAGCGGACGGTCGGCCGGGCCTCGGCGGGCGGTTCGTTGAAACTCTTTTTGAGGGCGGCAAGCGGATCGCCGTCGGCGGCAAAAACGGCGGCGGCGGAAACAGCCAGCGCGGCCACAAGACTGAAGGCGGGGAGACGGAAGCAGGATTTCATGGGATGGGGGAGACGGCCCTCGGGGAAGGAGGGAGGGGCGGTGCATCGTCGCGGGATTATCCAGTTGTCCGCAAGACCAAAGGGGAGGGGGAGTTCTTGGATTTTGGTTCGGGGTTCTTGGTTTCTCCTGCCAGCAGGCTTCCAATCTCGGGCGGCAACAAAAGTCCGGACCAGGCGTCAGCGAGGCCGGCTACAGCCTGATGGGCGCAACCGGCAAGTTTTACGGAACGAATTGGAGGATATAGGTGTCGAAATGAGGCCGAGTGGGCTATATTCAAACGGTTCCAATCGCCCGCTGAACCTGGAAAATCTTTCAACCCACCCATCATCATGAAAACCATTCACGCCATCGCCACCGGAACCCTGCTGGGTGTCCTCTCCGCGTTTGCGCCGGGCTTATGCGGCCAGACGCTCGCGCCAACCAGTGCCCCGCCGTCGGCCCCTGCGGCCGCCACGCCTTCAATCCCGGCTGCGGCCGCCCCGGTTGCCCAAACGGCTATGGCGGGCTACGACAAGGTGATTTACGTCCAGCGCCTGCCCAGCGTGGAGCAACTCGCGGCCACCGTCCCGGAGGGCTCGATCCTTGAGCGGGTGGAGGTCGTGAGCGGCCAGGTGGCAGCGTTTTATCGGAATGCCACGGGTGCCGTCACCAGTGTGGCGTATGCGCAACTGGCAGCGAATGGGGTTGCCTCGACTCCCCCGGTTCCGGCGGCACCGAGCCCGGCCCAAGTTCCGACCGCGAACATCCTCCCGGCCCCCCCGCCGCCGGAAGCCGCTGTCCCGATGCCGCCCCCACCGCCCACCTATTACGCCTATCCGACCACCACCTATTATTACCCGACCTACTCGTATCCTGCGGCAACGTATTACGATTACGGTTCGCCTTATCGGTATGCCTCGCCTTATCCTTACCTCTATCCTTTCGGGGGTATCCGGTTGGGCATCGGGATCGGTTTTGGCGGCCGGGGCCGGCGTTGAGCGGGTGGAGCGCGTTGACCCCAACGCGCTGCCTGGGCGCAAAGCGTCTTGAGGTCAAGGCGCTCCACCCCATGGAATCTCAAGCGCGGATTGGCACACAATCTGCGATCAAGGCGCTTGTCGTGCGGTGGCGCGCGGCCCATGTTTGACCCATGCGACCCTTCCTTCTTCTCACCCTGCTCGCCCTTTCCCCCGCGCTCCGCGCCGCCGACCTCACGCTCGTCCGGGTGTGGCCGGAGTGGCGTGCGGCGGAGACGTTTGCGGGCATCAGCGAGTTCCTCACCGGCCGGGAGAACACCGACGGCCAGACCATCTGGCGCTCGCAGCCGGCGGAGCGCACCGGCTATTACTTCACGGTGCGCACCAAGACGGGTGTCGCCGTGACCGGCGCGAGGATCGAACTGCAGGTGCTGTTGCCCGGAATGGAGCAGCCGCGCACCGCCATTTTCCCCGCCGACCTGCCCGCCGGCACCCACGTCACGCTCGCCGGGCTGACCGGGCAGGACTGGCCCGGGGAAAAGACCCGGCCGCTGGCCTGGCACCTCGCCGTGATCGGGCTCGACGGCACGGTCCTCGCCAGCGAGCAGAGCTACTTGTGGACCAAGCCCGCCGCCAGCGTGGCTGCGCCGGCGAAATGAGGGTTAATGAACAATGCCCCAATCCCAATGAATTCTGAAATGCGAAAACCCATGTTTCCGGGGCGATTCCGCCCTTGGGTTGGCCAGGTAGGGACGGCTCTTCGAGCCGTCCGAGGACTCACGGAGTGGCGTCCCTACCCGAAGGGCCAATTCACGTCATCAGCCACATTGGGTTTTGATCATTGGTCATTTCTTCCTCCTCATGTCTGACCTCTTTGCCAACTACGAGCACGGGCGCTTCTACGACGAGATGTTTGCCTCGCCGGGGGTGCCGCGCCGGCATTACGAGCGGCTGTTTGAGCGGTTCAACCAGCTCGACGGCATGACGGAACTGCTCGCGCGCCAGCACACCGCCGACCAGACATTTGTGAACCGCGGGGTGACGTTCACGGTCTACTCCGACAACCGGGGCACGGAGAAGATCTTCCCGTTTGACCTGTTGCCGCGCATCGTGCCCGCCCATGAGTGGGCGCACCTCGAAAAAGGCCTCACCCAGCGCATGGCGGCGCTGAACCATTTTCTGGCGGACATCTACGGGGAGCAGCGGATTCTCAAGGAGGGCATCGTGCCGCGCGAGATGGTCGAGACTTCCAAGCATTTCCGGCGCGAGATGGTGGGCTTCGCCATGCCGCGTGGGCTGTTTGTCCACATCAACGGCACCGACCTGATCCGCGACGAGGCCGGAGCCTACCGGGTGCTGGAGGACAATCTCCGCACGCCGTCCGGGGTGAGCTATGTGCTGGAAGACCGGCAGGTGATGAAACGGGTGTTCCCCAACCTCATCCGCGACTACCGCGTGCGGCCGGTCGAGACCTACCCGTCGGATCTGCTCGCCCTCCTACTGCATCTGGCTCCCGAGCATGTGCCGGAGCCCACGGTGGTGCTGCTCACGCCCGGGGTGTTCAATTCGGCCTACTTTGAGCACAGCTTCCTTGCGCGCCAGATGGGCATCGAGATCGTCGAGGGCGGCGACCTGGTGGTGGAGAACGACAAGGTCTACATGCGCCGCACGGGAGGGCTCGCGCCCGTCCATGTGATCTACCGCCGCATTGACGATGACTTTCTCGACCCGACGGTGTTCCGCGAGGACTCGCTGCTCGGCGTGCCGGGTCTCGTGAACGCCTACCGCAAGGGCAATGTGGCCCTCTGCAACCCCATCGGCACGGGGGTCGCCGACGACAAGGCGATGTATTACTACGTCCCGCGGATGATCAAATTCTACCTCGGCGAGGACGCCATCCTCCCGAACGTGGAGACCTTTCTCTCGTCCGACCCGAAGGATCTCAGCCACATCCTGGCCAACCTCCCGAAACTGGTGGTGAAGAGTGTGAACGAGGCCGGCGGCTACGGCATGCTGGTGGGCCCGCACTCGACGCAGGCCCAGATTGAGGAGTTTCGCGCCAAGATCATCGCCAACCCGCGCAACTTTGTCGCCCAGCCCACCATCGGGCTCTCGCGCTGCCCCGCCGTGTGCGGCGATGCCATTGAGGGGCGGCACATCGACCTGCGACCCTACATCCTCAACGGCGAGACGATCAAGATCATGCCCGGCGGCCTCACTCGCGTGGCGCTGCGCAAGGGCTCGCTGGTGGTGAACTCCTCCCAGGGCGGCGGATCGAAGGACACCTGGGTGCTCAGCAGTGACGACCTCACCGTGCCGCCGCTCCCGTTCCACCAGTCCCAGGAAAAAATCATCGTTTAAACCATGCTTTCCCGCGTTGCTAACCTCATTTACTGGATGGCCCGGCAGTTGGAGCGGGCCGAGAACACGGCGCGCATCGTGGACGTGAACGCCCAGCTCGTCCTCGACCTCCAGTCGCGCCAGGCGGCCGACGACCCGCGCTCCTGGGAGCCGCTTGTCTTCGTTTCCGGCAGCGAGCAGCAGTTTCACGAGTTTTACGGCGACACCGCCAGCGAGCGCGCCGTCGTCGAATACATGCTCTTCGACCGCCGCAACTCCAGCTCGATCATCTCGTGCGTGAGCCAGGCCCGCGAGAACGCCCGCTGCATCCGCGACCTGCTCGCCAGCGAGGTCTGGGAGACGCTGAACACCTTTTTCCTGAAGCTGAACGAGGACGATTTCACGGTGTATGCGCAGACGGGGTCGGCCGAATACCTCAACCGGGTGAAGGCGCGCATCCAGCTCTTCTACGGGGTGGCGGCCTCGATGCTCCCCCGTGGCGACGCGTGGTGGTTTTTCGAGCTCGGCCGGCACCTGGAGCGGGCGGACAACGTCTCGCGCATCCTCGACGTGAAATATTACATGCTCCTGCCCGACGTGCGGGAGGTCGGGGCCGCGCTCGACATGGTGCAATGGGCCTCGGTGCTGCGCTCCTGCTCGGGCTTCGAGGCGTTCCGCCGGAGCCGCCGCGGCCAGCTGAACCTGGAGCGCGTGGTGGACTATCTGCTGCGCGACGAACTGTTCCCCCGCAGCATCCTGTATTCGATCACCGAGGCGGGGCACACCCTCACGCGCATCGCCGCCGCCGCGCCGCACCTCCATGCCAACCCGGCCAGCGACCTGGCCGCCGCGCTCCGCCAGGAGCTGGAGCAAACCGACACCGCCGCGGTGATCGGTGGCGGACTCCACCAGTACTTGGACGACATTCAGCAGAAAATCGCCGACATCCACGCGGCAGTGCAGACGACCTTCATCGATTACCCGATCGCCAGCGCGGAGATATTGGGCTGATGGGGGAGGCGCGGTGCCTGTCGAAACGTGGCGGGCGAAGTCTGATTCCTTACGCGCCCGAACGCCCCAGGAGGTCGCGTTCCACACTGGCAGACGCTAGCTGGCTACACCAGGCCGGCAGTCTCGGGGAAGCCGAGCCAGAGATTCATGATCTGCACGGCCTGGCCGCCGGCGCCCTTCATCAGGTTGTCCTCGGCCGAGGTGAGTACGAAATTGCCCGTGCGCGGGTCGTGGACAGCGGAAATGTCGATGCGGTTGGTGCCGACCACCGATGCGGTGTCGGGGGTCTCGCCGGACGGGAGGATCTGCACAAAGGGCGACGAGCTGTAGGCTGTGCGCCAGGTGTCATAGAGCGCCCCGATGGTCGCACCGGGCGCGGCCGGGACGGTGATGGTCGTGGCGATGCCCCGCCGCATCGGGGCCAGATGCGGGTTGAACTGGATGACCACGGGCGACCCTGAATGCAGGGCGAGCTGCTCCTCAATCTCGGCGAGGTGGCGGTGTTTGACGAGGCCGTAGGCCTTGGCGTTCTCGGCGCGTTCGACATAGAGATACATCTCCTCCGCCTTGCGGCCCGCGCCGCTCACCCCGCTGAAGGCGTTGGCCACAATATGCCCGCGCGTGACCAGCCCCGCCTTGAGCAGCGGCGCCAGCGGAATCAGGATGCTGGTCGGGTAGCAGCCGGGCGCGGCGACCAGTTTAGCCTCGGTCTTCCACGCGGGCGGAGTCAGCTCGGGCAGGACAAAGCGGGCCGAGGGCAGCAGCTCCGGCGCGTGGTGCGGGCCGTAGTATTTCTCGTAGGTGGGCAGGTCGGCGATGCGGAAGTCGGCGCTGAGGTCGATGACCTTCTTGCCGGCGGGCACCAACGCCCGGGCGAACGCGGCGGCGGTGCCGTGGGGCAGGGCGAGGAAGAACAGATCAATGTCGCTGACGGCGAGCGCGGCGGCATCGGAGCCGCTGAACGTGAGGCCGCGGTCCTGGCCGCGCACGGTGGGGATGACGGCGGCCAGGGGCTTGCCCACATGGGTGCGCGAAGTGACGGCCGCCAGGGTGACCAGCGGGTGGCGGAGGAGGAGCTGGACGAGGACTTCGCCCGAGTAGCCGGACGCGCCGACGAGGCCGATTTTCATGGGAGGAGGGGATTAAAGTGATTTTAAGCGGGAAGCCAAGAAGCCAGGAGGAGGAAATGACGGAAACGGAGGTTGGCCACCCGCCTTCGCCAAGGCTAGGGCGCGGCAAGCAAAAAGGCACAAGAATCCATGGTGGTGGCGGGAGCGACCATCGCGCCTACAGGCGCGCGGGAGATGTTTGTCGTAGCCCCTGACGCATTTGTGCTGCTTTGTGGCCAATAAATTGGGGGCTTGGAGGATGGCAAAAAACAAAAAGGCCGCCCTCGGCAAGAAGGCGGCCTGGAAAGTGGACTCGGGGCCCGGGATCAGCGCTTCGAGAACTGGAAGCGTTTGCGGGCGCCGGGCTGGCCGGGCTTCTTGCGCTCTTTTTCGCGCGGGTCGCGCTTGATGTGGCCCTCCTTCTTGAGGGCGGCGCGCAGGGCGGGATTCATCTTTTGGAGCGCGCGGGCGATGCCGTGGGCGACCGCGCCGGCCTGGCTCGAGACGCCGCCGCCGGCCACATTGACGAGGACGTCAATCTGGTCGCGCAGCTCGACGGTGCTCAGCGGGCGGCTGGCCTGCTTGGCGAAGTTCTCGTGCGAGAAATAGGTGTCAAAGCCGCGGCCATTGGCCACGAGCTTGCCGGTGCCGGCAAACAGGCGGACGCGGGCGGTGGAGGTCTTGCGGCGGCCGGTGCCGAGGAAAATGGAGATTTCAGCGCTCATGGGACAAAATCAAATGGCTACGGGGACGGGGTTCTGGGCCGTGTGCGTGTGCTCGGGCCCGGCGAAAACGCGGAGCTTGGTGAGCATCTTGGCGGCGATGCGGTTTTTGGGCAGCATGCCCTTGACCGCGTGCATGATGATGAACTCGGGCTGGTGCGCGCGCATCTGCGGTGTGGAGCGGTAGCTCTCGCCGCCGACGAAGCCGGAGAAGGTCATATACTCGTTCTGGGTCTCCTTCTTGCCGGTGAGGGCGACTTTGCCGGCGTTGATGACGACGACGAAGTCGCCAGTGTCCACGGAGGGCGTGTAGGAGGCCTTGTGGCGGCCGCGGATGAGCGTGGCGGCCTTTACCGCGAGGCGGCCAAGCACCTGCCCGTCGGCATCGATGAGATGCCACTTTTGCTGCACGTTCTCCTTTTTGGCGAGGAAGGTTTTCATGGGAAAAGGGTCTAACTTCTGGGGTCGGCGGGTGTATGTCAACCCCTGTTTTTTGGGGTGGGGGTCTGGTATAGCCGGGGTCGTTGACCCCGGTTTTGAAGCCCGGACCGGGGTCGGCGACCCCGGCTACAAATCAGACCCCGGTCTCAGAAGCTGAACGTGAGGCCGGCTGAGTAGGTGAACAGGTTGCGCGCCGCCCGGGTGAGGTTGTTGGAGGTGTATTGCGCGCCCACGGTGAATTTGGCCTTGGGGGTGAACTGGTAGGGTACGCTCACGCCGGCGCCCCAATAGGTGTAGTCCGCCCCATGGGTCAAGTTGGCTGTCCGGTTGGCGCCGAGATAGCCCAGCATCAACTGACCGTCGAGCGACAGTCCGACGGCTTTCAGCGGCACGCTGCCACGCAGCGCGCCCTGGACATTGTAAGTGCGCCGGATGAAATCATAGTACGCGTAGAGGCTCGGCATGAGCCCGCCCGCGATTTTGCCGCCGGCCACGCCGGTGTAGGCCTCGTAGCTCGAATCCCTGAGGCCGTGGACGTAGTAGCCTTGGGGGAAAAAATAGGCGTAACCGCCGAGATCGACCCGCCAGCCCGTCCCGAGTTCCGACAGAGCCTGGCTTTTGGCGGCATAGAAATCGACCTCGCTTTTCCGTCCGGAAGTGAGGGGGACGTTGCTGAATACGCCGCCATAATAGTCTTCATAGACCAGTTCGACTGAAGGCTCGACCGAGGCTTTGGCCTCCTGCAGGCCCCGGAACACATATTTGCTCGTGAACGGGACATCCCCGGTGAACGTGGTCTGGGCGAAAGCCGCCGCGCCGGACGCGAGCAGGGTGAGGAGGAGGAGGGTTTGCTTCATGGGAGGAAAGGGGATGGAGTTAGGGTTTGCGGCGAAGGATGATCCCGGCCATGTCACGACAAGGGATCGTGAGGCGCAAGCCAAGTTTTGAACCCGGCCAGGTTTGGCCGCCGCCAGGGCCGCGGCCCCCTTTCCCCACCATGAATAAACTTTTCACTGCAGCCGGTCTCGCCGGGCTGACGGGCGTCGCGCTCGGGGCCTTTGGCGCGCATGCGCTCAAGGCGACCCTCGCGGCGCACGACAGCGTGCAGACCTGGCACACCGCGACGCTTTACCATTTGGTCCACGCGGTGGCGGCGATGGCGGCGACGCTGGCCGCGGCGGGAGCGGGCTGCGCGCCCGCGGCGCAACGGATCCTGCGTGCCGCCGCCATCTGTTGGCTGGCGGGACTCACGGCATTTTCCGGCTCGCTCTACGCCCTCGCGCTCGGCGGCCCGGCGTGGCTGGGCCCGGTGACGCCACTGGGCGGCCTCGCGCTGCTCGCCGGCTGGACGTTGGTCATTGTCACCGGGTGGAAAGGCACCCGGCGTAATTCATAATTCATCCTTTGTCATGTCGCCTGCCACCCTGCCCATTCCCGCCGATCTGAAGGCGGTCCTCGACGCGGTCCGCCGCGTGGGCCGGCCCCGGCTGGTCGGCGGCTGCGTGCGCGACTGGCTGCTCGGGCTGGAACCGAAGGACTTCGACGTCGAAGTGCCCGGCGTGACGTTCGAGGAACTACACCGCTCGCTCGCACCCTTTGGCGCGACCGATGTGGTCGGCCGCAGCTTCGGCGTCATCAAGCTGCGCCTCGGCGGCACGGAGCATGACTTCAGCCTGCCGCGCCGCGAGTCGAAGACCGGCGCGGGCCACCGCGGTTTTGCCGTCGCGCCCGACCCGGCGCTCGGCGACGCGGAGGCCGCGGCGCGGCGTGACTTCACGCTCAACGCCATCGCTTGGGATCCGTTCACGGGCACCTTGATCGACCCGCACGGCGGCGAACGCGACCTGCGCGCCCGTGTGCTCCGGCACACCAGCGCGGCGTTTGCCGAGGACCCGCTGCGGGTGCTGCGGGCAATGCAGCTCGCGGCGCGGTTCGACCTCACCCTCGCCCCCGAGACCACGCAAAAATGTCAACTAATAGTTGACATGTATGCCGAGCTGCCCGTCGAGCGCGTCTGGGGCGAGTGGGACAAGTGGGCGACCAAGTCGGCCAAGCCCTCGCGGGGTCTCGCGGTGCTGGAGGAGACCGGCTGGCTGCGGCATTTCCCCGAGGTGGCGGCGCTGCGCGGCACGCAGCAGGACCCGGAGTGGCATCCTGAGGGCGATGTGTTCACGCACACCCAGCACTGCTGCGACGCGCTGGCGCGGCTCGGCGTGTGGCAGCGGGCCGACCCCGCGCGCCGCCGCGTACTGCTGCTCGCCGTGCTGGCGCACGATTTCGGCAAGCCCGCCACCACGCACCGGGGCGAGAAGCGCGGCGTCATGCGCATCATCAGCCCCGGCCATGAGGCGGCCGGCGGTCCGCCGACGGAATCCTTTCTCCAGCGCATCGGCGCGCCCCACGGGCTCGTGGAATGGGTGCGGCCACTGGTGCTGCACCACCTGGTCCACCACCACGGCCCGCGGGCGGAGTTTGGCGCGTCGCAGGTGCGCCGGCTCGCGCGCAAGCTCGCCCCGGCCACGGTGGATGACCTCTGCGCCGTGATGATCGCGGACAGCTTTGGCCGGCCGCCGCTGACCTCGACCGACACGATCGCGCTGATCGAGAAACTTCGCGCCCGCAGCCGTGAGCTGGAGCTGCAGTACCTCGCGCCGCGGCCTCTCATGCTGGGCCGCCACCTCCAGGCGCTCGGCCTCGCGCCCGGGCCGGCCTACAAGCCGCTGCTCGACGCGGCGTTCGAGGCCCAGCTGGACGGGGAGTTTGCCGACGAGGCCCGCGGCACGGTGTGGCTGCGAAAGCATTTGCCGCCGATCCCACCCATCTGACACATTCCTGAACCAGATTTTGACACAGAGGTCACAGAGGACCAATCCGAGGGCACAGCGCCAGAGTTTCCTATTCCGTGATCAGCGCCAATCAGCGAAGATCAGCGGTTTAAAATCCAGGCCCTCCAGTCTTTATATTTTTCCTTCAGCCCTTCAGCCTCCAGTCTTTCAGCCATTCCTCCCATGCCCACCCAACTCGACCAACTCAAGCAGTTCACCAAAGTTGTCGCCGACACCGGCGATTTCGCGAGCATGAAGGCCTACGCGCCGCAGGACGCCACGACCAACCCGTCGCTCATCCTGAAGGCGGCGGCGATGCCCGCCTACGCCCCACTCTTGGACCAGGCGATCCGTGAGGCCGGAAGCGGCGCGGCCATCGCGCAGGTCATCGACCGCCTGCTGGTCCTCTTTGGCCTTGAGATTCTGAAAATCGTGCCCGGTCGCGTCTCGACCGAGGTGGATGCGCGGCTTTCCTTTGACCGCGAGGCCACCCTGGCCAAGGCCCGCGAGATCATCGCGCTTTACGACCAGGCCGGCATCTCGCGCGAGCGCATCCTGATCAAGATTGCCTCGACCTGGGAGGGCATCAAGACGGCCGAGGCGTTGCGCGCCGACGGCATCCACTGCAATCTCACGCTGCTCTTCTCGTTCCCGCAGGCGGTGGCGTGCGCGGAGGCGGGCGTGCAGCTGATCTCGCCCTTCGTCGGCCGCATCCTCGACTGGCACAAGAAGAACGCCGGCCATGACTTTGCCCCCGCCGACGATCCCGGCGTGAAATCGGTCGCGCAAATTTACACCTACTATAAAAAGTTCGGTTACAAGACCGAGGTGATGGGCGCGAGTTTCCGCAACAAAGGGGAGATCACCGAGCTGGCCGGCTGCGATCTGCTCACCATCGCACCCGCCCTGCTTGGCGAGTTGCAGGCGTCGAGCGAGCCGCTCGTCCGCAAGCTGGACCCGGCGCTGGCCGCCGCAGCGGACGTGAAGAAGGTGAGCTTTGACGAAAAGACCTTCCGCTTCGCCCTGAACGAAGACGCGATGGCGACGGAAAAGACGGCGGAGGGCATCCGCACCTTCTCCGCCGACATCGTGAAGCTGGAGGCACTGATCGCACAGAAGCGGTGAGGAGCCTTGGAGGGGCGCAGACTTGCTGCGCCCTGCAGCTGTTTCCTGACCCAATCCATGCCCCGACGCCCCACCAGCGGATTGAGCCAATGCACTTTTTTCGGCATTGAGACGGTCGGAAGCGATGTCTGCTTGCGACGAAAGCAAACGGGGCCGATTTATTTCCTGCTGTTTTGGGCCGGAGGCGTGGCCTGTTTCATGTTGTTTGGATTGTGGGTGGTCACGCATTTGACCCACCCGGAGGTCTGGAAGAACTATCTCATAGTTTCGCCATTCCTTCTTGGCCCGTTGGGCATGCTCTTTCTGGCCTGCTGGATTTTTCCGGCGCAAATGATCACAAAGGTATACTTCAAAGTGACAGAGGGTGAAACAATAATAACCTACCTTTGGTTTCTCCGGCGCACGATCCGCGAAATTCCGTCAAGAATGCAGATCACCGGTGGCGGTACCTCACCGGTGGCGGCAACTTTGCTGTTTGCGGATTGTCATGCGCGAATCCCATTTTTTGGCACCGCGAAGGGGGTGGTTGAGACTCATGAGGAAGCGGTGGCGATGGGAATGGCGCAAACGGAAGAGATTCGGAATCTTCTGCAGCTGAAAGTGGAGACCCGCAGGTATTCCGGCGGCAAACTTGACGCCACGGCTTCCACCCAAGCACCCGGCTCATCGAAGAAGCGTAAACTTGTCGAATTGTTGGCAACCGCGCCTCCGCGCAGCGTGCCCCGCGAGTTGAGCATGCCGGTTCCAAAACAGGTGGTCGCTTTCGGCGTGGGAATCGTGCTCATCTGTCTACTGGTTTTGTGGTGGTTCGTTCCCTGGGGAGCATGGAAGGACTGGTGGTTGAACCGATCAGCCGTGCAAATTCCCGGGAGGGTGATGGCTGTCAGTGACACCAGCTGGACAGAGGGAGGGGGACATGTTTCCCGTGGCTGGCCCATCTTTGAGTATGATTTCACCTTCACCCCCATGAGCGGGCAGGCGGTCAATGGGGTGAGCTATCTTGACGCCCGGCGCAGGAAGCCAAATGACCGCATCATGGTGGAGTTCATTCCAGCAAATACCACCGTGGCCCGGATCGTTGGGACACGCACCACCCTCTACTCGTTTTCATTCAACTTGGTGGGAATGTTGGTGCCGGTCTTTTTCATCTTTATCTTTGGCTGGGTCTGGACCGCGCGGTGGCGGGTAAAGTGGCTGTTCGAATATGGCGCGGCGGCCGAAGCCCGGGTGATGGCCGTGGACCTGACGAACAGCAAATGTCTGGGCAATTGGGAGCCCATTTACCAAATCACCCTGCAACCCGCCGATGTGGCGGACGGCCCGCCATGGATCATGCGCGATTGGCGAAAGGATACGGTCAAACTCGCGCGCGAACGCCTCGCGACCGGCCACACGGTGCAGATCTTATACAATCCAAGCCGGCCCAAGCGACTCATCCTGCCCGAGGCGTGGCTGGATTGGTGACATTGGACGTACTCTTGAACCGGCGTATATCCTGACATTGCTGACTTTCAGACTTTCAGCGCTTCAGACTTTCATCCTTTCTCCCTGCGATGCTCTTCCACAAATACCACGCCCTCGGCAATGACTACATCGTCCTCGATCCGCGCGACTTTCCCGCCTGGGCACCCTCGCCCACGGTTGAGCAGATCCGCGTCGTCTGCCATCGCAACTTTGGCGTCGGCTCCGACGGCATCCTCTGGGGCCCGCTGCCCTCCGAGCAGAGCGATTTCGGCCTGCGCATTTTCAACCCCGACGGCTCCGAGGCCGAGAAGTCTGGCAACGGCCTGCGCATTTTCTCGCGCTATCTCTGGGACCAGAAACTGGCCAAATCCGCGACTTTCACCGTCGAGACGCCGGGGGGCCACGTCCAGACGGTCATCAAGGACAACGGTCGCCTCATCACCGTGGACATGGGCCGGGTCAGTTTTTCCTCGGAGAAAATCCCTGTGGCCGGCCCGCCGCGTGAGGTGCTCAACGAACTGATCGAGGTGGCCGGCCGCGGATTCACCTATTGCGCCGCGACCATCGGCAACCCGCACTGCGTCATTCCGCTGCCGGAGATCTCCCCGGAGCTGGCGCACCGTTACGGTCCGCATTTGGAGACCCATCCCAATTTTCCTCGTAAGACCAATGTGCAGTTTCTCCAGGTGCTCGACCGGGCCAATATCCGGATCGAGATCTGGGAGCGTGGCGCGGGCTACACGCTGGCCTCGGGCAGCAGCTCCAGCGCGTCCGCAGCCGTCGCGCACAAGCTCGGGCTGGTGGACCGCCATGTGACCGTCCACATGCCCGGAGGCGAGATTGGCATCGAGATTGGCGACGGTTTTGCCATCCGCATGACCGGAACGGTCAACCATGTCGCCGAGGGCACCATGCAGCCCGAGCTGTTCGCGGTCAAAGTGTAGCGCCGGGCGGGCCCACGTGGAACGCGATGGAGCCGGCGCGTTCACCGTCCTGGACATGGTTGCTTCAGAAGCCCTCCGAATCCGCGTCGCTCCGCGTCATCCGCGGTAAAATCCGACGGCCGGATCCCCCTCAAAAATCCTGCAGCCGTCCCTCGCCGGGGCCGCGGCCGGGGTCGAGCCGCTCCATGATCTCGCCGAGCAGGTAGATCGACCCCGTCACCACCAGCACGTCACCGGGACCGCCCGCCGCGCAAGTGCGCTCGTCGGGAAACAAATCCGCCACCCATGCCCGGAAAACCGGTCCGCGAAAGTCAGCCGGCAGCAAGGCCTCCAGCTCCGCGTGGCCGGACGCGCGCGCCTGTTGCGGCACGAGCAGGTGGACCTCGCGCGCGTGGCGGCAGATGACCTCCAGCAGGGGCCGCGCCCGCGCCGCGCCCAGCGCCCCCATCATCACCACCGGCGCGCGCCCCGTTTCGGCCCGGAGCCGCGTCAGGTTGGCGTCGAGCACGGCCGCCCCCTCGGGGTTGTGTGACGCGTCGAGCACGAGGGTGCGGCCGCCGAGGATAGTCCGTTCCCACCGGCCGGGCCATGACGTGCTTTGCAGGCCGCGTGCGATGACCGTCCCGGCTGGTCGCCATCGCACCGGCAGGGCCCGCGCGGCGAGCGTGGCCGTGGCCGCGTTCCACCGCTGATAGTCGCCCTCCAGGTTGGTCGCCGGGTAATCCCCGGTCGCGCCCCCAAACTCCTCGCGCACCCCATGGACCGGCGCGCCCCGCTCCCCCGCGATCCGGCGGAGAACCGCCTCGGCGGCGGCGGGCATCCGACCCAGCACCACGGGCACGCCCGGCTTGATGATGCCCCCTTTTTCCGCCGCGATCTCCTCCACGGTGCCACCGAGCAGCTCGCAGTGGTCGAGCCCGATGGACGTGATCACGCTCACCAGCGGCGTGACAATGTTGGTCGCATCGAGCCGGCCGCCCAGGCCGGTTTCGATCACGGCCAGATCGCACTGATCGCGCACAAACTGGTGAAACGCCATCGCGGTCATGAACTCAAAGAAACTCGGGTGGTCGTCCGGGCCGCCGGCCGCGGCGAGTCGTTCCGCCACCGGCCGCAGCTCACGCGTGTGCGCGACGATTTCCGCCTCGCCGAGGAGCCGCCGGTTGACCTGCACGCGCTCGCCGAGCCGCACGAGGTGGGGTGAGGTGTAGAGTCCGGTCCGCCAGCCCGCGTCCTGAAGAATTGAAGCGAGCATCGCCGCGACGGACCCCTTGCCGTTGGTGCCGGCCACATGGAGGCACGGCACCGCGCGCTCCGGGTGCCCGAGCGCCGCCGCGAGCAGACGCATCCGATCAATGCCAAATTTGGGTCCCTGCGCCTTCAGCGAGACCAGATAGTCCTGCGTCGACGCGTAGGCGTCGGCGCTGCCCACGCCACGTCCATTCTTCAACATGGAACCTTCAACGTTCATGGCGGAGTGCGTTTTCCCAACGCGCTGGTAGTTCCTCGCCCGCCGCCGCTCACGCGGCGGGGGCGACCGGCTTTTTCCGCAGATGGAGGGCGGCGAGCAGATCCCGCAGCCGCTCGCGCATCTCCAGACGGCTCACGATCTGGTCCACCAGGCCCTTTTTGAGCAGAAACTCCGAAGTCTGGAAGCCCGCCGGGAGGGTTTGCTTCGTCGTCTCCTTGATCACCCGCGGGCCGGCAAAACCGATCAGCGCGCCGGGTTCCGCCAGGATCACGTCGCCCAAGGTCGCATAGCTGGCCGACACCCCTCCGGTGGTGGGGTGGGTGAGCACCGAGATGTAGGGCAGCCCCGCGTCGGCCAGTCGCCGGAGCGCCGCGCTGGTCTTGGCCATCTGCATGAGTGAGAGGATCCCCTCCTGCATCCGCGCGCCGCCCGAGGTGCTGAAGATGATGCACGGCGTGCGTTTGGCCGTGGCGGTTTCGATCGCACGCGTGATCTTCTCCCCCGCCGCCGAGCCGAGCGTGCCGCCGCAGAATCGGAAATCCATCACCGCCAGCGACACGGGAATGCCGTGGATCTGGCCCGTGCCGGTGATCACCGCCTCGGGCAGGCCGCTCTCCTGCTCGTATTTTTTGATGCGGGCGGTGTATTTGGCGGAGTCGGTGAACGTCAGCGGGTCGGCCGAGCGCACCCCGGCGTCGGTCTCGAGAAAAGTCCCTTCGTCGCACAGTTTGGCGATCCGCTCCCGCGCCCCGATGGGGAAGTGGTGGCCGCTCTTCGGCACCACCATCTGGTTGTCCTCGATCTCCTTGGTGAAGACGGGCTCGCCGGTCAGCGGGCACTTGGTGTAGGTGCCCTTGGGGATGTCCGTTTTCTTGGTCCGGCGGTGGACCTTGTAGGTGGGTTTGTCGAAATGCATGGATTTTAGCCGTGGCCGAAGGTGACGACGTCGAGGCTCAGCGCCCCCGCGCCGCGCAGGACGCGGGCGCAGCTGTTGAGCGTGGAGCCGGTGGTGAAAACGTCATCAACCAGGATTAGGTGCTGGTTGGGGATGATGGTCGCGCCGCGCGCAAGCGCAAAGGCATTTTTCAGGTTCTCCCGGCGGGTCGCGCGGTCAAACCGGGTCTGCGAGGCGGTGTTCACCACGCGTCGCAGCAACGGCTCGACCCGCGTGCCACCACCGGCCGCCCGGGCCAGTGCCGCCGCCAGCAGCGCCGCCTGGTTGTAGCCGCGCTGGCGCCGCCTGCGCGGGTGCAGCGGCACCGGCACCAGGGTCGCGCCGCGGATGAACTCCATCACGTGCGGATTGGTGCGCGCCAGGGTCTCCATGTCCGCCAGCACATGGGGTCCCCGGCGGTATTTCAGCTCGTGGACGAGTGCGCGCGCCGCGCCCTTGAGCACCACCACCGTGCGGCCCTCGCGGAACACCGGGACCAGCGTTTCGCAATGCCGGCACATCCGCTCGCCCGCCAGCTCGCCGTAAAACGGATGCCCGCAGGTCGTGCATTGGGGCGGTTCGACCCGCGCAATCAGGAGGGCGCAGCGCGGGCAGACCTGCCGCAATTCCCCTCCCTCGACGAGCCCGCCACAATCCACGCAGACCGGTGGAAACGCGACGTCGGCCAGCCCGCGCATGAGTTCGAGCGTGGCCGCCTTCATCGGTAAAGCACCTTGATCAAACACAGCCCCTGCGGCGGCGCCGTTTTGACGTGGTGGGTGCGCTCCTCGCTCTTGAGAATGCCGGCCACGTCGTCCGGCGTCAGTTTGCCCAATCCCGTGCTCACCAGCGCGCCGACCAGGCTCCGCACCATCTTGTAGAGAAAACCGTCGCCCTCCGCCGCGATCCGGAGCCGCCCGCCGCGGCCGTTCACAACGAGCCGGCGCAGCGTCCGCACGGGGTCCTCCGGCGGCTCGCCGCGTCGCGCGCTGAACGCGCTGAAGTCATGCCGCCCCGTGAGCCGCCCCGCCGCCGCCCGCATCGCGGCCACGTCGAGCCGGTGCGGCATCGCCCAGCAGAACGGATATTCAAACGGGTCCGCCCCGCCGCCCCCGTGACGGATCTCATAATCGTAGATTTTTCCCCTGGCAGAGAACCGGGCGTGAAAATTGGCCGCCACCGGCCGGGCCATCCGCACCTGGATGGTCGGCGGCAGCCAGGTGCGGAACGCCGCGAGCAGTTTCGCCGCGCCATGGGGCCAGTCCGCGTCGAAGTGAAACACCTGCCCGCGCGCGTGGACCCCCGAGTCCGTCCGTCCGCTGCCATGGATGCGGATCTCGCGCCCGAAAATCCCCGCCAGGCACCGCTCGAGCACATCCTGGATCGCGTCGCCGCTGGCCTGGCTTTGCCAGCCGGCAAACCGTGTGCCGTCGTAGGCCACGGTGCATTTCCAACGTTGGGGCTGGGTCTCGGAATCGGTCATGGAGGAGCCTGCTTCGTTGCGCCGCGAAAGTTGGGCGAAGGCGGATCGCAGTCAGTCGAGCATGGTGGATTCCCCTTCGCCTGCAAGCGGGCTCCTGCCGGTGTGCCACGCCACCCATGGCGCCTTCCCTCTGCTCAATTCGGCAGCGGCGGCGCGGCGATATACTTGGCGTCGCCAAATCCGAGCATTGGATAAAAGATAAATGGCAGAAATATCATACCGACCGCATATCCTGCGCCCTTCCCAAAGTTAGCCGCCACCGCCAGTGATCCCAAGATTGCGGGGATTAGGCTCACGACCGGAATGAAAAACAGCAACACCCACCAACCGGGCTTTTGCGCCACCTTGAGCCAGACATAGATATTGTAGATGGGGATGATGGCCGCCCACCCCGGTTGGCCGGCTTTGCTGAATACCCTCCAAGCCCCCGCCACCCAGGCGAGGACCAGCGCGGCTTCAATCAGCAGGAAAATAAGTACGGCGACTCCGGCGGCGGGATTGTTGTCTGGGGGCATGATTCTAGGGGGTTGGGGTGAACCTCTTTTTGCCTTGGTCCGTTGGCCGGTCAAACATATTTTTGTGACCTGGATTATCTGCGCTTATCGATCATTTGCCCGTTTTGTGTTAGCTGCGTCGCTGAGGAGGTCGGCCTGTTTTGTCCATTCGGATGAACTCGTGGCATCGTGGTTAATAACCCGCCCCTTCCGTCTGCCTCATTCATTCATTCCTGCCTCTTCGTCTCCCTCCGGCCGGGGGAATTGCTCGTCCAGAAAATCTTGGAGGATCAGAGTCGCCGCCCGCGAGTCGATGATCCCGCTCGCGCGCACCTCGCGCCGCTTGGCCTTGGGGATGGTCGCCTCCGCTTCGTGGCTGGTGAGGCGCTCGTCCACCAGGTGCACCGGCAGACCGAAGGTGGCGCGAAGTTTTTCCGCCAGGGCCTCGGCTTCCCTGGCTTTCGGGCCGGCGGTATCGTCCATGTTGAGCGGCAGACCCAGCACCAGATCCGTGATCCTTCGGGCCTGCACCACCGCGGCCAGCGCCGCTTCGCGCGCGGTCGGGTCGGCCTGGATGAGCGCGGGCAGGGGCACCGCCACGCCGAGCTCGTCGCCATAGGCCAGTCCGAGGCGGCGCGTGCCGGGGTCAATGCCGAGGCAGCGCATCATCACAGCCATTTTGCGCCGCCCTTGAGCGCGCCCACGCGCTGGATAAGCGCCTTAAGGTCCTGCGCCCGGGCCTTGGGGCAGACCAGCGTGGCGTCCGGGGTGTGGATCACGATCAGGTCGTCCGCCCCGAGCACCGTGACCAGATGACCGCCCTCGCTGAACACCAGGTTGTTGCGACCCTGCTCGACCACGACCGCGCCCCGCGTGACGTTGCCCGCCGCATCGGGCACACCGTGCTTCACCACTGCGGGCCAGGCGCCCACATCGTCCCAGTCGAAGGTCGAGGGCAGCACCACCACGTTGTCCGACTTTTCCAGCAGCGCGTAGTCCACGGAGATCTTCGGCAGCGTGGGATAAATCCGGCGCAGCACCGGCGCGGGCGTCTGGCCCCGCGCGAAAGCCGCGCGCACGGGGGCGAGGCCGGCGTCGAGTTCCGGCGCATGACGGGCCAGGGCTGCTCCGACCACCGGGACGCTCCAGACAAACATGCCCGCATTCCAATAAAAATCACCCGAGTCCAGGTAGCGTTTCGCGACGGCCAGCCGGGGTTTTTCCACAAAGCGTTTCACCCGGTCCAGCTCGCGCTCGCCCACCGTCCGCCATCTCGATCCACGTTGGATGTAGCCGAAGCCCGTCGCCGGTTCGGTCGGGGCGATGCCGATCGTCACCATGACCGGCGCGGCCGCGGCTGCGGCGAACGCCACCCGCAAATCCGCCCGATAGGCCCGCGTGTCGTGGATCACGTGGTCCGCGGGCAGGATCGCAAACACGCCCTGCGGGTCACGCGCGCCCACCATCGCAGCCGCCAGACCCACGGCGGCTGCGGTGTCGCGCCCGACCGGTTCGGCCACGATGTTCGCCGCCGGCACACCCCGGCAGACCGCGCGCACCGCCGCGGCCTGCACCGCGCTGGTGAGGACAAAGATGTTCTTGGCCGGCACCAGACCCTTCACCCGGGCGAGCGTCTGCGTGAGCAGCGGGGTGGTGCCGACGATCGGCAGCAGATGCTTCGGCCGGGGCGCGCGGCTCTGCGGCCAGAACCGCTCCCCCTTGCCCCCGGCGATGATGACGATGAAATGCTGCGGCATCCGGGCAGGGTGTGGCTAGCGCAGGTTTTGGGCAATTTTAATTCCTTCAGCTTTGCGGTGAAAACTTGCAAGCAGGCACAGGCATTAAGCGCCAAGGCGCGAAGGCGCAGCGCCTCATGACGTCACCGTTACCCCGCCTTTGCGCCTTCGCGACTTTGCGTTTAATCTCTTCCGTTCTCTCCTCGACTTGAACGTTGAGGGTTGAACGTTGAAGGTTGAGCGTTGAAGGTTGTCCCGCTCCCATGGCCGACCTCACTCCTGCCGAACTTGCCCGTTACAGCCGGCACCTCCTCCTGCCGGAGCTGGGCTTGGCCGGCCAGGAGCGGCTCAAGGCGGCGCGTGTGCTCGTCCTGGGTGCCGGTGGCCTCGGGAGCCCGGCGGCGCTCTACCTCGCCGCCGCGGGTGTCGGCACCCTCGGGATCGCCGATTTCGACCGCGTCGAGGCGCACAACCTCCAGCGCCAGCTCCTCCACGACGACACCACCGTCGGTCAAAGCAAGACCGCCTCGGCCGCGGCCCGGCTGCGCGCGACCAACCCGCATATCACGGTGGTCCCGCACGAGGGTCGCGTGACCACCGCCAACATCCTCGCGCTCTTTGCGGGCTACGACGTGATCGTGGACGGCACCGACAATTTCCCCACCCGCTATCTCGCGTCTGACGCGGCCGTGCTCGCCCGCCGCCCGCTGGTCTATGGCAGCATCCATCAGTTTGAGGGCCAGGTGGCGGTGTTCGCGCCGCATCTGGGCGGGCCATGCCATCGCTGCCTCTTTCCCGCGCCACCAGCTGCCGGCACGGTGCCAAACTGCGCCGAGGCGGGGGTGCTCGGGGCGCTTTGCGGGGTCATCGGTTCCCTCCAGGCGCTGGAGGCCCTCAAACTCGCCGCCGGCTTCGGCACGCCCCTGATCGGTCGCCTGCTCCTGGCCGACGCGCTCACCGCCGGCTTCCGCACCCTCACGCTCGCCCCTGATCCCGCCTGTCCCGCCTGCGGCCCCAAGGCGACGCTGCGCGAGCTGCGCGCCGAGAACTACGAGACCACCTGCGCCCCGCCGGTCCCGGCACAACGTCAACTAATAGTTGACGTTGTCACCGATGCACCCGCGGGCGAAGTCCCGCTGGAGATTTCCGTTGAGGACACCAAACGCCTGCTGGACACGCGTTCCGGGGCGGTCGTGCTGATTGACGTGCGCGAGCCCTACGAGCTGGCGATCTGCCGCGTCGCCGGCTCGGAGGCCATCCCGATGCGCCAAGTCCCCGGTCACCTCGGCGCGTTGCCACGCGACAAGCATTTGCTGGTGCTCTGCCACACGGGCATGCGGAGCATGCGCGTGACCGAATATCTGCGTGCGCAGGGTTTTCCCGCCGTCAGCAACGTCGGCGGCGGCATCGCCGCCTGGGCCGACCAGATAGAGCCAGGAATGGCGCGGTATTGAGTGAGCGCACACCCGACCCAGGTTTTGACCTGTAGCTGGCTCGCCTACCCGGTTCGGCCTCACCGCGGCCGGCTGCATCCCTATTCGTCATTCACGCCCGTCTGCGGGAAAAAGAATTCCGCCTGCGGGCTTTCCTCCCGCCCGGGCACTGGCAGAGTGCGTCAGGGACGCCGCGCTCCACCTCAGAGCCCGGCCATTAGGGAAGCTCAGCGGTCAGACCCTCCGACGTCTGACTGCTGACGTCTGATGGCTGACCACTGGTCGTCTCAGCCGCGCCGAGATACCCGGGTGGCAGGGCGCCGTCGCTGAGGGTGAGTTTGTCGAGCACCACACCGGCATCCACCATGTAGATGCTCAGCGTGTGCGCGCCCGCGCTGGGCACCTCGATCGGCGCCGTCGCCAGGGCGGTCTCATTGAGTACGCTCTGGGCCCAGTCGGCCGAGGTGTCCTTGATATTGGCTGTGACGACCAGCGGGGGCTGATCGTCAATTCCCACGGCAAAACGCAGCCCGCGCGCCAGCACCAGCGAATGCGTCGGCAGCAGGTTCACGGTGAGCGTGAGCCGGCCGGCGGCGGTGAACTGCACGGTATATTCGAGCCGAGGCGCGTCGGCGGCGAGCCTCGCCGGCGCGATCTCGGGCGCGTTGGTCGGCTCGACCAGCGCCGCCCGGCCGGTGCGGCCGAGCCCCGGCACCGCCACCCATTTGGCACCCGGCTGCGCCACGCTACGGCTGAAATCGCCCGCGGCCATCGCGACCAGCCCGTGGTTCTCGACAAAGCTGAGCGGGCCCGGCGCCGCCGTGGGGCCAAGTCCGGCGGCCTCCGCCGCAGCCGGCACCCCGCTGGCTGCCGGAGCCCGGGTGGCGGGGGGCAGCTTCCATTCGGCGATTCGCATGGAGCCCCACTGCTGATCCGCCGGTTCGAGATTCATGAGGTGCCGCCATTTGCCGCCGGCGGTCTGCTCGTTGTAAATCTGAGTCTCACTTTTCAGCTTCGCGTCGGCCGCGCTGGCGCGGGTCGCGAAGGCGGTCGCCTCCGCGCCCCCCGCGGCGGCCATCTCCCCGTAAAAAAACCGTTGGTTGGCGAGTGCCGCGCCGGTCACGGGGTAGTTCACGAGCTCGAAAAACGCATCGCGGGTCTCCGGCGGCAGCGCCGCCGCCAGGCGGTCGGACGCGGCGGCCAGGCGCGCAAAGGCATCGAGCCGGGCCGTGCGTTCTGCCGGCGTGAACGGGCTGGGTTGCGCCGCCTTGCCGGGCAGCCACCATTGCAGGTGCTCGGGCTTCCGTTGGAAATTCAGCTGGTAATATTGTGCCAGCACGTCGCCGATCTCCCGCGCATGTTCGGGGCCAAAATCGCGCGCGGCGCGTTCGGTGAGATAGCCGGACAGGTTATCGGCCTGCCAGCGGTTGATGTCGTAGGCCATCTGCAGGAAAAACTCCGTGCCGATCTCGCCGGGCTTGAGGTCGCCGACATTCACAATCCACAGGTTGCGCATCCCGTGGTCGTAGGCCTTGGACATCTCCTCCCAGATGAGCGCGGGCGGCGTGGTCTCCAGCCACAGGTAGGACATCGGCGCGCCGAGGTAGGAGATGTGGTAATAGACCCCGAAGCCGCCGGGCCGGGCCGCGACTTCCGCCGCCGACGGGAAATAGCGGATGTAGCCGAAATTGTCGTCGGGGAAAACCAGCGTCACGTCGGACGGGATCTTGAGACCGCCCAGATAGTAGTTGAGCACCTCCTTGTAGGGGCAGAAAATCTGCGGGACCTTCGCCGGGTCGGGGTTGACGTACTTCGCGATGAGCGCGCGCTGCACCGGGAATATTTTCTCCAGGGTGGCCACATGCTCGGCGGGGGTCTTCGGCCCCTGCATCGCGCCGTCATGGATGCCCCGCATCCCGATGGTGTAGATGTTTTCGTACGCGGCGTTCTCCTGCACGCGCTGCTCCCAGTACTGCGTCACCCCGGCGGCGTTGGTGAGGAAGTTGAACGCCGTCGGGTTGTCCTTCGGCCACTCGCCGACGTTGTTGCGGAGCAGCGGCTCGCAGTGCGACGAGCCCATCACGATCCCGTAGCTGTCGGCCACGACGCGGTTCTCGGGGAGGGCGTTGAAGGCGGTGGAGACCTCGTGCATCGCCGGCCAGAGCGTGTTGGCCCGCAGGCGCAGGAGCAGCTCGCAGATGCGCGCGTAGGTTTTGGGGCCAAGATTGCCGCGCTCCGGTTCGAAGGTCTTGGCCGCCCACGGCTGCAGGCCCCAGTCCTCGTCGTTGAGGAAGATGCCGCGGTACTTCACCGAGGGCGGGCCCTGCCGGTGCGCGCCGGCGGTGAGCGCGAGGGTGGCGTGCTTCCGCACCGGCACGTCGGCCCACCAATACCACGGCGACACACCGATGGCCTCCGACACCGCATACATCCCGTAAATGGTCCCGCGCCGGTCGCTGCCCGCGATCACGAGCGCACGGCGCACCCCGGGCGCGGGATCGGCCACGGTCTGGATGACATAGCTCTCCCAGGCGTCGGCGATGCCGGTGGTGTCGAGCTTGCCGGCGGCGGCGAGCCGGTCGATGAGCGGGCTGTGCCCGAGCGCGCCGACGAGCACGACCTCGCCGTTGAGCTGTCCCGCGTCCGCCAACGTCACCGGCTTTACGCCGGTCACCCGTTCGACATCCGCCACAAAATCTCCCGCCGCGCGGACGATGGCCTTGTCGTCCTGGGTCTCGATGAGGACCGGCGTCGCGTGTCCGCCCGAGGCGAGCATGAAGTCCGCCGCCGTTGGCGTCTCGGTCAGCAGGGGCGCGTCCGCAGCCAGCATCCGGCCGGTCGAGAACATGGCGACGAACACAAGGAAGCTGCTCCGTGGGGTTTTCATGGCAGGTTTGGCCGGCATGTTGTCACGGGCGAAAATCTCCCGCAAGCCCAAGTGACGTCCGGCCCACCGGGCCATGGTTCAAGGGCCAGGTAACAAGAACTCCGAACTCCGAACCAGAAACCAAGAACACTCAACCCTCCAGTGCGGCCCGCACCTGTCGTGCGGACTCCGCCCAGGTCGGCAGCGTCCGCGCCGCCGCCTCCGCCGCCAGCGTCCGCCAGGCCGCGTCATCGGTCAGCACGCGGCGCAGCGCGGCGGCCCACGCTTGCGCGTCGTTCACCGGCACCGGCACGCAGCCTCCGCCGTCGGCGTTTTCGCGCAGCACCGGCAGGTCACTGCACACGCACGGCACCCCCTGCCAGAGCGACTCAATCAGAGGCAGCCCGCAGCCTTCGGCGATGGTCGGAAACACCGTCGCGCGCGCCGTCGCGTAAAGCCCCCGCAGCGCCGCATCGTCCAAGCCTTCGTGGTGCCATACTGGCTGGCCCGACATGCGCAGCGCCTTTGCCCGTGCGGCAACCGGCTGGCCAAAATGCGGGTTCACCCGGCCCACGAGGTGGAGCTCAAACCCCAGCCCCTCGCTCCAGAGCCCCTCGCAGACGTCGAGCAGGAAGCCTTGGTTCTTGCGGGGTTCCAGTATCCCCACACACAGCAGCGCCGGCCCCTTCATCCCGGTGGGCGGGGTGCTCACACCCCGCGTCCCCGCAACCCGCGCCTGCCGCCCAAAATCCGCCCCAAGCGCGATGGTGGTCACCGTCGCACAGGCAGTCCGTCCCTGCCAGCGCCAGAACTCGCGCAGTTCGGCCGCGCTTGCCGCCGAGACGGCCAGCACCCGGTCAAATTCCGCCAGCAGGCTCAGATAGGACGGATGCCGGGCGACACTCTGCGGCCAGGTGATGGCGGGAAACTTGAGCGGGATGGCGTCGTGAAAGATTGCCGCCAGCCGCGCCGGTCGCGCCCGCACGAACGCCGTCAGCCCCGGTCGCTCGGCCTCGCTGAACAGCTCGCCGGTGAGCAGCCAGTCTGCCTTTGCCCAGGACACGGCCGCGTGGCCGGCTGCCCTGCGCCAGACCCCGCGCCGGGCGTGCCACTCGACCGGCACGGCGTCCGCCCCCAGCTCGTCGCGCAGCCGAGCGCTCACCCGGTTGAGCCCCGAGGCGGGCCCGGTGCGGCCGGTCTTGGTGACATCAAAGTAGATCATGACGGATGGATCGGAAGAGTTGGCCACAAAAAGGCGCAAAACGCACAAAGAAAGTTCACGGCGTCCCCTGCGTTTTTTTCGTGCGTTGCCCGGCCACCTTGTGGCTGACTGTGCCTCCCGCACTCCATGAACATCCACGAGTATCAGGCCAAGGCCCTCTTTGAGAAATTCGGCGTCCCCGTCCCCCGGGGCGCGGCCGCCACATCCGCCGCGGAGCTCGACACCGCCCTCGCCTCGCTCCCTGAGGGGCCGACGATGGTGAAGTCGCAGATCCATGCCGGCGGGCGCGGCAAGGGCACGTTCACCGACGGCTTCAAGGGCGGCGTGAAATTTTGCAAAACCAAGGCCGACGCACGGGAGATCGCCGGGAAAATGCTGAACAACACCCTGGTAACGATCCAGACCGGCCCGGCCGGCCGCAAGGTGCAGACGATCTACTTCACCGTCGCGAGCGAGATCAAAAAGGAATACTACCTCGCGATCCTCCTCGACCGCGCCACGTCGCGCCCCGTCATCGTCGCCTCGACCGAGGGTGGGGTGGAGATCGAAAAGGTCGCCCACGATACGCCCGAAAAGATTACCAAGGTCTTCGTGGACCCGGCCTACGGCCTGGCTGATTTCCAGGTGCGCGAGCTGGTCGCCAGCCTGGGTTTCGCCGGGGCCGAGGCGAAGAATGCCGCCAAGCTCATCCGCAACCTCTACACCTGTTACTGGGAGACCGACGCTGCGATGGTCGAGGTCAACCCGCTCATCACCACGCCGGCGGGCGAGGTGCTCGCGCTCGACGCCAAGGTGTCGTTCGACGACAACGCGCTCTTCCGCCACCCCGAGCTCGTGGCGCTGCGCGACCTCAACGAGGAGGATCCCAAGGAGATCGAGGCCTCGAAGTATTCGCTCAGCTACATCGCGCTCGACGGCAACATCGCCTGTCTCGTCAACGGCGCCGGCCTTGCGATGAGCACGATGGACATCATCAAGCACTACGGCGGCACGCCGGCCAACTTTCTCGACGTGGGCGGCGGCGCCTCCAAGGACCAGGTGATCGCGGCGTTCAAGATCATCCTTGGCGACCCCAACGTGAAGGGCATCCTGGTGAACATCTTCGGCGGCATCATGGACTGCAACGTCATCGCCACCGGCATCGTCGCCGCAGTCAAGGAGGTCGGCCTCAGTCTCCCGCTGGTGGTGCGGCTGGAGGGCAACAATGTGGCGGCCGGCAAGGCGACCCTCGCCGCCTCCGGGCTGGCGCTCGTCTCCGGCGACACGATGGCCGACGCGGCGCAAAAGATCGTCAAGCTCGTCGCGTAAACCTTTCAATCCTTCAACACAAACGCTCAAAGAGGCCAAGCCGCCAAGAAACTTTTCTTCCGCCCGCGTTTTTCCGTCCTTTGCGCCTCTGCCACTTCGCGTCTTAGCGCTAAAAGTCTCCTCCCCCAACAAACCATGAGCATCCAAGTCAAGGAAATCGCCTTCGTTTTCCATGCGGTCACCGACATCCCTCGCGCGCGGGATTTTTATGAAAAGCTCCTGGGTCTGAAAGCCGGCGTGCAGCTGGAGTTTTCCCCCGGCCAATGGTGGATCGAGTACGACATCGCCGGCCAGGCGCTGGCCATCTCCAACGCGATGCCGGGCGCGCCGGCCTCCAGCCTCAACCTTGAGGTCGCCGACCTCGACGCCGCGCTGGCCGCCGCCAAGGCCGCCGGTGCCCCCATCGCGTTTGACATCATGGAATTCCCTCCCTGCCGCCTCTTCGGCCTCAAGGACCCCGACGGCAACCAGATCGGCCTCCACCAGCGCAAGGCCAAGCCTTGATTTCTCCTGGCTCCTGTATCCTTCCCTCCTGACTCCTTTCCGCATGTCCATCCTCATCACACCCGCAACGAAGATCCTCATCCAGGGCATCACCGGAGAATTTGGCGCGC
This sequence comes from uncultured Opitutaceae bacterium, assembly GCA_903929355.1. GTDB lineage: Bacteria > Verrucomicrobiota > Verrucomicrobiia > Opitutales > Opitutaceae > CAIYUN01. The sequence continues at coordinate 29,378 of CAIYUN010000009.1, read as the reverse complement.
GCCATACCCGGCTTTCGCTCGACTACGGCACGCAGGTCGTGGCCGGCGTCACGCCCGGCAAGGGCGGCCAGTGGTTTGAGCACGGAACGCACCGTGTGCCGATCTTTAACTCGGTCGCCGACGCCGCCCGGGCCACCGGCGCGACCGTCTCGGCCATTTTCGTGCCGCCGCCGTTTGCCGCCGACGCAATTCTCGAAGGCGCCGACGCGGGTCTGGAGCTCGCGGTCGCCATCACCGAGGGGATTCCGATCCGCGACATGGTCCGCGTGAAACGCGCGATGCAGGGCGGGTCCACCCGCCTCGTCGGACCCAACTGCCCCGGGCTCGTCACGCCTGGCACGGGCAAGGATTCGTTTGGCGGCTGCCGTATCGGCATCGCACCCGGCTACATTCACAAAAAGGGCCATGTCGGCGTGGTCTCGCGCTCGGGCACGCTCACCTACGAGGCGGTGTATCAGCTCACGGTCAAAAACATCGGCCAGAGCACCTGTGTGGGCATCGGTGGCGACCCGGTCAACGGCACCTCGCATCTGGACGTGATCAAGCTGTTCAACGCCGACCCGGAGACCCACGGGATGATCCTGATCGGCGAGATCGGCGGCACGGCTGAGGTCGAGGCGGCGCGCTGGATCAAGGCGAACTGCCAGAAACCGGTTGCAGGATTCATCGCCGGGGCGACGGCCCCCGCCGGTCGCCGCATGGGCCACGCCGGCGCGATCGTCGGCGGCGAGGAGGACACGGCGGCCGCCAAAATCGCTGTGTTCAGGGAATGCGGCATCGAGGTCGCGGCGACACCCAGTGATCTGGCCGACGCGCTGCTGCGGGCGGCGAAGGCGAGGGGTGTGACGCTAAGCTGAGGTGGAGCGCGTTGACCTCAACACGCTTGATCGGAGGGTGCAGCAAGACACTGCTCCGCCCAGTGGGTGGGTTCAGCGTACCTGCAGGGTGTCGCCCTCGAAGGTGAGGCCGAGGGAGGGTACCTCGACCGCCTTGCGCGTGCCATCCTTCCGGACCCGGCCGGCCAACCAGGCGTCGTAGCCGGCGGCCTGCGCGGCGGCGAGAGTGGCCTCGGCGAGGTCGGGGGCGACGTAGGTGGCGAAGCCGACACCCATGTTGAAGGTCGCATACGCCTCGCGCCGCCCGACGGGGCCGGCCTCCATCAGAAACTGGAACAATGCGGACGCGGACCGGGGCGCGGTGATCTCATAGACAAACGGCTCCTCCAGCCGCATCAGTTTGCGCCAGCCGTGGCCGGTGACGTGGGCCGCATAGTTGAGCCGGAGCCCGCGCCGCTGGCATTCGCGCACGAACGCCACATAAATGACCGACGGGGCGAGCAGCGCCTCACCGTAGGTGCGCGGATCGCCGTGGCCGACCGGCGTCTGGTAACCCTGCGGCAGCCGGGAGGCGATGAGCCGGCAGAGCGAGAGGCCATTGGTCTGCACGCCCGAGCTGGCCAGGAAAATGATCGCATCGCCGTCGCGCACCTCGCCGGTGATGCGGAGGTCCTTCGGGGCGATTTTTCCGACCGCCGAGCCGGCGAGGACGATCGTGCCCGGTTCGACGATCCCTTGGAGCGCCGGGGTCTCGCCGCCGCCCCACACCGCCCCGGCGAGGCGGCAGCCCTCGGCCCAGCCGGCGACGAGTGCCTGCATCCGCACAGTGTCGGCGAACCAGCCCGAGTCGCCCACGGCCGCGTGCATCGCGACGGAGACCGGCAGGGCACCGCAGGTGGCGAGGTCGTTGACGATGGTGGCGACGGTATCGATCGCGATCTCGCGGTAGAAACATTTGCCCGTCGCGGCGTAAACGGCGTCGGCCACGAGGTTCTTGGTCCCGAGGCCCTCCTCGACATGCGCGAGAAAATGATCCGCGCCCTCGAGGAGGTAGGCGCTCTCGCCGCGCGTGGCGGCCGGCTCCCGGTAACCGTGGGCCGCTAGGGCGCCCGCCGTTGTCCTGGCCGCCTGCTGGCAGGCACGCTTGAACGCATCGAGTTGATCGTAACGGACGCCGGAGGATTCGTAGGAAAGAGACATTGATGAAATGGCGGATTTCAGAGTGCGGAATGCGGAATTCCGGACGTCGGAGGGCACTGATGAAGGCACCGAGGGAAGAGGCTGGGGCCGCCCGGGAAAGTTATTTCACCCTGGGCACAGGGGTCTCGTAGGGGCGGTGGCCGTCGTTCTGCTCGTAGTAGTTCACGAAGGCCTGGTTCACGACGCGGTAGCCGCCGGGGGTGGGGTATTTGCCCGTGAAATACCAGTCGCCGGTGTGTCCGGGGACGGCGGCGTGGAGGTTTTCGATCGTCTGGAAAATGAGCTCGATGTCGCCCTTCCACTCCACGCCCTTGGGGCGCACCCGCTCGACGATCTTGCGTGAGATCTCCTCGGGGGTAAACGGCTCGTAGATATTGCGGAGATGGTTGACTGAGTCGCCGTGCGCGACCGCCTCCAGACAGAGTTGGTAGACCTCCTTGATCAGGTCGGACTGACCGCGCTCCTGCAACAGTGCGATGGCCGCCTCGAACGCGACAAACTTGCTCAATTCCGCCATATCGATGCCATAGCAGTCGGGATACCGGATCTGAGGCGCGGTGGAGGCGATGACGATCTTTTTGGGATTAAGCCGCATGAGAATGCGGAGGATGGATTTGCGCAGCGTGGTGCCGCGCACGATGGAGTCGTCCACGCACACCAGATTGTCCTCGCCGGATTTCACCGAGCCGTAGGTGATGTCGTAGACGTGACTCGCGAGCTGGTTGCGCAGCGACTCCTGGCCGATGAAGGTGCGGAGCTTGATGTCCTTGCTGACGACCTTCTCGCCGCGCGGCCAGTTGCGCAGGATGAGGTCGTCGAGCATGGCCTCGGTGAGCTTGCCCTGCGCCGAGGCCGCCAGCACCGCCGCCTTGACCTCGTCGCGGCGGCGGCAGCGCAGTGCGGACATGAGGCCGTAGAAGGCGACCTCGGAGGTGTTCGGAATGAAGCTGAACACGGTGTTGGCCCAGTCATGCCCGACGGATGCGAGCACCTGCTCGGTGAGCCGGCCGCCGAGCGCCTGGCGCTCGCGGTAGATGTCGACATCGTTGCCCCGGGAGAAATAAATCCGCTCGAAGGAGCAGGACGCGCGGGGCAGCGGGGCGGTGAACGCGCTTTCCGTGACCACGCCGTCGGCCTTGATCACGACCACATGGCCGGGCGCGACCTCGGTCACGTCCTCGGCGGCCAGGTCAAACACGGTCATGAGCGGCGCGCGTTCGGAGGCGAAGGCGATGACCTCGTCGTTGCGGAACCACCAGCACGGGCGGATGCCGGACGGATCGCGCGCCACGAAGGCGTCCCCGTTGCCGATCAGGCCGCAGAGCGTGTAACCCCCGTCCCATTTCTGCGCCGAACGGGTGAGCACACGGGTGGGGTCGAGCTCGGCGCTGATCCGGCGCGACATCTCCTCGCCGGACAGACCCTGGCCGCGGAGCGAGCGAAAAATCTCCTCATGCTCCTCGTCGAGGTTGAAGCCGATCTTCTCGAGCAACGCCTGGGTGTCGGTGGCAAAGATCGGATGCTGCCCCATGGCCATCAGGGAGTGGTTGAGCTCCGCTGTATTGGTCATGTTGAAGTTGCCGCACAACGCGAGGTTGCGGGTGGGCCACGGGCTGCGGCGGAAGTAAGGGTGGCAGGCGGAAAGGTTGTAGCCCCCGCTGGTGCCATAGCGCAGGTGCCCCATGAGCAGCTCGCCGCCGAAATCAAAGTGCTCCTTCACTGTCGCGGCGAACTCCGGGTGGATGTCGCCGGCGGACTTCTTCTCCTCATACTGCTCCAGCAGCGCGCGGAAAATACGGTCGAGGGGGTTGGACTTGACGCACCGCTCGCGGAACATGAACGGTTCGCCCGGGCCGACATCGAGCTTCACACACGCCGCGCCCGCGCCGTCCTGGCCGCGGTTGTGCTGCTTTTCCATGAGCAGGAACAGCTTGGTGAACCCCCAGAGCGGAGTGCCGTATTTCTCCTGGTAGTAGGCCAGCGGCTGGAGGAGCCGGACGACTGCGATGCCGCATTCGTGGGTGATGGGATCGCTCATGAAGTTGAACCGGGAGGCGCCCACGCCGCCCCGGGGAGGGTGGGGAGGTCGGGTTTGGGCGGGTGGTAGGCGAGGCTCCTCACGGGTGGTGCAAGACCGCTCATTCCGATGAGACGGGGGGAATGGTCAACGGCTTTCTCAAAAAGAGCAAATGACGGGGCCGCTTCCCGCCCCTTGACCCGGCCGGGGATATGCGAAACATCCCCTCTCCTCAACCATGTTGATCCTGCGCGGTTCGCCTGCCTTCTCCGACTTCCGGCTCCAAAAGCTCCTCGACGGGCTGCTCGCCTCCGGCCTCCCCGCCCGTGCCATCAGCGCCGAGTTTGGGCATGTGGCCGACCTGGCCGGGGAGCTTTCACCCGCCGAACGCGGAATCTTGGAGAAACTGCTGACCTACGGTCCGCGCCGGGCCACCGCGCCCGTCAGCGGGCTGGTCCAGGTCGTCGCCCCCCGGCCGGGCACGATCTCGCCCTGGTCGTCCAAGGCGACCGACATCGCCCATCTCTGCGGGATCGCCGCCATCAAACGCATCGAGCGCGTCATCACCTACACCATCGACCTGGGGCCCGAAACCGGCCCGCCCGGCCGGGATTCAGCCTTTGCCCCGTCAATCGCCGCCCGGATCCACGACCGGATGACCCAGACGGTTTTTGGCAGCTTGGAGGAACTGGCGGTTTTGTTCAGCCGCCAGGCTCCGCGCCCGATGGCCAGCGTGCCGGTGCTTGCCCGGGGCCGAACGGCGCTGGTGGAGGCGAACCGCACGCTCGGCCTCGCGCTCGCCGACGACGAGATAGACTACCTCGTCAAGAACTTCACGGCCCTCCGTCGCGACCCGAACGACATCGAGCTGATGATGTTTGCCCAGGCGAACTCCGAGCACTGCCGCCACAAGATTTTCAACGCCACCTGGGAGATCGACGGCGCCCCGCGCGACCGCTCGCTGTTCCAGATGATCAGGAACACGCATGAATTGCACCGCGACGGCATCCTGTCCGCCTACAAGGACAACGCCGCCGTGCTGGCCGGTACGCGCGGCGGGCGGTTTTACGTGGACCCGCGCACCGGTGAATATGCCGCCCACGAGGAGGACATCCACCTGCTCTGCAAGGTCGAGACGCACAACCACCCGACCGCCATCTCGCCCTTTCCCGGCGCCGCCACCGGCTCCGGCGGCGAGATTCGCGACGAGGGAGCCACCGGTCGCGGGGCCAAGCCGAAGGCCGGTCTCACCGGTTTCAGCGTGTCCAACCTCCGGCTGCCCGGCGCCGTCCAGCCCTGGGAGAAAGATCACGGCAAACCCGGGCGCATCGTGTCCGCCCTGGACATCATGATTGAGGGCCCGCTCGGCGGGGCCGCCTTCAACAACGAGTTTGGCCGCCCCGCCATCTGCGGGTATTTCCGCACGTTCGAACAAAAAGTCCCCGCCGCCCAATCCTCCGCTTCCGTCCAATCCGCAATCCGCAATCCGCAATCCACAATCGCAGCCCCCGCGGAGCTGCGCGGCTACCACAAGCCGATCATGCTGGCCGGCGGCCTGGGCAACATCCGGCCCGGGCACGTCCAGAAAGCGGCGATCAATCCCGGCGACCAGCTCGTGGTGCTCGGCGGGCCCGCCATGCTCATCGGTCTCGGCGGCGGCGCGGCCAGCTCGATGGCCGGCGGCGCGGGCCAGGAGGATCTCGATTTTGCCAGCGTCCAGCGCGACAACGCCGAGATGCAGCGGCGGTGCCAGGAGGTCATCGACCGCTGCTGGGCGCTCGGCGACGACAACCCCATTTCGTTCATCCACGATGTCGGCGCCGGCGGCGTATCCAACGCGCTCCCCGAGCTCGTCCACGACGGCGGGAGGGGCGGACGGTTTGATCTGCGCCGGATCCCCAACGACGAGCCAGGCTTGAGCCCGCTTGAGATCTGGTGCAACGAGTCGCAGGAGCGCTATGTTCTCGCGGTCCCGCCCGCCCGCCTGGCCGTCTTTGAGCAACTCTGCCGGCGCGAGCGGTGTCCGTTTGCCGTCGTCGGCGAGGCGACAGAGCAAAAGCAGCTGGTGCTGGAGGATCCGCACTTCCACAACACGCCGATTGACCTCCCGCTCGAGGTGCTGCTCGGCAAACCGCCGCGCATGGCGCGCGTGGACACCACGCTGGTCCGACCGCAACATCCCCTCGATCTGGGCGATCTGTCGCTGGCCGAGGCCATCCGGCTCGTGCTCTCGCACCCGGCTGTGGCCGACAAGACCTTTCTCATTTCCATCGGCGATCGCACCCTCGGTGGGCTCATTTGTCGTGACCAGATGGTCGGCCCGTGGCAGGTGCCCGTGGCCGACTGTGCCGTGACCGCCGCCACCTTCGACGTCTACACTGGCGAGGCGATGGCGGTGGGTGAACGCACCCCGGTGGCGGTCAATAACGCCGCCGCCTCGGCCCGCCTCGCCGTCGGTGAGGCGCTCACCAACCTCGCCGCCGCGCAGATTGGAGACATCGGCCGGGTGAATCTCTCCGCCAACTGGATGGCCGCTCCGGCCGTCCCCGGTGACGGCGCCGATCTCTACGCCGCCGTGCAGGCGGTCGGGATGGAACTCTGCCCGGCCCTCGGGATCACCATCCCCGTCGGCAAGGACTCCATGAGCATGAGCACCGCTTGGACCGACCCCGCCACCGGCGCGGCCCGGCGCGTGACCGCCCCAATCTCACTGATCGTCTCGGCCTTCGCCCCTGTCACCGACGTGCGTCTGACCCTCACGCCGCAACTGCAATCCGATCCCTCCGAACCATTTTTACAGGAGGGAACAGAGGGAACAGAGAAATCCAAGGCTCGGAATCCGGATGCTCCGTTCTCCGTTGCCTCCTGTAAAAACTCCGAACCGATAGGTGAAACGATTCTCCTGTTGATCGACCTCGGCCGCGGGCAGAACCGGCTGGGCGGCTCCATCCTGGCGCAGGTGGTGTCGCAGATGGGGCAGGTCACGCCGGATGTGGACCGCGCCGCCGACCTCAAGAATTTCTGGAACGCGATCCAGCAGCTGGGCCGGGAGAAAAAGCTGCTCGCCTACCATGACCGCTCCGATGGCGGCCTGCTGGCCACGATCGTGGAGATGGCGTTTGCCGGCCATGTCGGGGTGGATCTTGAAATTCCCGCCGGGCACAACGCCTTCAGTGCGCTCTTCAGCGAGGAGCTCGGGGCCGTCATCCAAATTCGCGCCGCCGACCTCGACGAGGTCCACCTGGTGTTGCGGTCCCATGGCTTCAAGGCCTGCACCACGCGCATCGGCACACCCAACCCCCATTTTGCGCTGCGGATCCGGCGTGCCGGCCAGGAAATCTACAACGAGAGCCTCATCACCCTGCGCGGCATCTGGTCCGACGTGACCCGTCGCATTGCCGCCCTGCGCGACAACCCGGCGTCGGCCGAACAGGAGCAGCAGGTGCGGCTCGACCGCACGGATCCGGGCATCACGCCCAAACTCACCTTCTCAATGCCATTTTTACAGGAGGTAATAGAGAAAACAGAGGGGGGAAAGCCAACTAGTCCGGGCTCTCCGATCTCAGTTTCCTCTGTTCCCGCCTGGAAAAGTTCTGTCCGTCCGCCGATTGCCATCCTCCGGGAGCAGGGCGTCAACGGGCAGGTGGAGATGGCCGCGGCGTTCACCCGCGCCGGTTTCACGGCCATTGACGTCCACATGACCGACATTCTGAGCGGGCGGATCTCGCTGAAGGATTTCCGCGGCCTCGCGGCCTGCGGCGGTTTCAGCTACGGCGATGTGCTCGGGGCGGGCGAGGGCTGGGCCAAGAGCATCCTGTTCAACGAGCGCGCCCGGGCGGAGTTTTCGGCGTTCTTCGCGCGGGAGGACACGTTGGCGCTCGGGGTGTGCAACGGCTGCCAGATGATGAGCAATCTCCACTCGATCATCCCCGGGTCGGGCCACTGGCCGCGCTTTGTGCAAAACCAGTCGGAGCGTTTCGAGGCCCGTTTTGCCTCGGTGCGGATCGAGCCCAGCCCGAGTATTTTTTTCGCCGGCATGGCCGGCTCGGTCCTCCCCATCGCCGTGGCGCACGGCGAGGGTTACGCCGAGTTTGCGGACGCGGGGGCCGCCCGGCATTGCAGCGACTCCGGCTTGGTCGCGGCCCGCTTCGTGGACAATCACCACCAGGTCACCGGGCAATATCCGCTGAACCCCAACGGTTCACCCTTCGGCATGACCGCGCTCACGACGACGAGCGGTCGGGTGACGATCATGATGCCGCACCCCGAGCGGGTTTTCCGCACCTGCGCGCTGAGCTGGCATCCGGCCGACTGGGGCGAGGACTCGCCGTGGATGAAGCTGTTTTACAACGCGCGCGCGTGGGTGGGGTGAGCGGTCGCAGGTCGAATTTACGGCGCGATTGCAGGGACCGGAAGCTGCACGCCCTTGCCGGGGCGCAGGGACAGGTTGTTTGAGCCGATGTAGATGATCATGCCCATCATGATGAAGAACGCCGCCACCCAGAAAAACGGGCTGTGATGGATCCGCTTCCAGCGGGGACCATGCGGGGGATGCTCCGCAGGGTGGTCGCCACCATGTTGCTGGAATTTTGGGGTGTTCATGGACAGGCGATCGACCGTCAACCCGGAACTCGGATCTTAACCACGGATTACGCGGATCAACACGGATGGATGAAGGACGGAGATTCAGTCCAGAGGTGGAATCAGCCAAATCTTGGCCGGTCGGGTTTCGCCAGGCCAGGCCCGTCCGCGTCTTCAGCTTACCGTCGGCTCACCGTCGGCAGATGAATCTCACCGGAGTGGCCGATGATGCCGTAGCCCTGGAGCAGCCAGAGGACGACCACGATCACGACGACGGCGTTGAGGATGGATTTGATCGTGCCCTGCATCGGGATGAAAGTATTGATCAGCCAGAGAATGACGCCGATGACGATGAGGGTTAGGACCACGGTTAGGAGAGGCATGGCGCAAGATAGCCCCAAGCGCGGTGCGCCGGTATGGGGTCAAACCCTAGATTCGAACGCCCGATGGTGCACTACATCAGCCCGTGCATGTGCCACTCAACCACCCCGGTGCCTCAAGGGCCGGCCGGCGCGGGCAGCAGGCTGTAGATGATGTGGTCCACGCCGCGGCCATTGAGCCACTCGGCGTGGCGCAGCGTGCTCAGTGGGGTGAAGCCGAGCCGCCGCACCAGCGCCTCCCCGCGGAGATTGCCGATGGCCACACCCACGACGATGCGGTGGACTTGGAGCTGGGTGAACGCATGTTCGAACAAAGCGCGACAACACGCCGACATGATGCCTTGGCCCTGCGACCCAGGCTCCAGCCACCAGCCGGGAAAAGCGATCCGCGCGGCCCAATCTATGCGGTTGTGCCGGATGACGCCCACCAACCGGCCGCTTGCCCAGATGCCCGAGGCGAACGCGCGCGTCGCCGCCCGCTCCCGCAGCGCGCCGGCGATGAACTTCGCGGAGTCGGCGACTTTCACCGTGTCGTCCACCCACGGCAGCCACTCCCGCAGGCTCGCACGATTGGCGTCCACGAGTGCAAACAGGGCGGGTGCATCCGCCGGCTGGAGGAGCCGCAGCTCCAGCCCGGGATTGATTTTGTGGCACAACATCGGGGACAGCGGGGAGAGTTGGGTGGGTGGCGGGCCGGTGGCGACCGCGAATGGCCCAATTCGCCAACTAGGGCGTCAACCCGAGCAGGTGGCGAGCCCAGATGACCATGGGATGGTCAGCATCCTTTTCCTGCATCGCGTCGCGTTGGAGCTCCTCGAAGGTCTGGCCTCGGATGAACACCGGAGTGTCAGTGGGATCATTGGGGTCGAGCTTGCAGCGCGCCAATGTCTCCGCGAGTTCGAGCATCCAGGCCGGCCCGATGTCGCTGGCAAAGAGCACGACCTCGGCGCCACCACCGGCCCCCGTGATGAGCAGTCGTTTGCCGTCGGGGTTAAACGCCACCCGCTCGCCCGGGAGCGGGACGGAAACCGGCCGGCCCGTAGTTGCATCCCACACGCGCGCACCGGCCCCTCCGGTCACCACCCAACGTCCCTCGGGGTCCGGGCTGAAGGCCGCAGTGAAGGCATTGGAGGGGATCTCCGGCTGGATCAGCGTGGACTCCGCTTCGCCGGCGGCGTCCCACACCCGCGCGGAGGGTTCCTGCCCCCGTGCGTAGGTGAGAACGCGCTTCCCATCGGGGCTGAATGAGGCCCAGAGATTATTCTCCCCAAGGATCATGGCCTTGGACACGACCTCGCCGCTGGCCACGTCCCACACATGGGCCACCCCGGTGGTGGAGCCCGTGACCACGAATTTCCCGTCGGGGCTGAATGCCACGGAGTTGAACGGCCCGGGATCCTTGTCCCGCTTGAACGTCTTCAGGCCATCGCCCGTAGCCGCGTCCCAGAGTCTGACGACTCCGGTGCCTTCGGTGGCGGTCACCGTGACGATGAGCTTGCCATCGGGACTGAACACTGCCGACGCGGCCGACCCAAGACTTTTAAACACTGCCAGCGCCTGACCGGTGGTCGCTTCGAGTACGCGCACCTGGCGGTTTGCCCCGGCCACCAAGAGGTGCCGTCCGTCGGGGCTGAAGTTCACCACGATGCCCAGGCTGCTGCGGGCCGGGGCGGCTCCGGGTCCGGAAGGGCCTGGCTGGCCGCGTGGTCCAAATCCGTTGGCCGCCCCGGGAGCGCCGCCCAGTCTGGTCTCCTCTGGGATTGACGCGGTCAATGGCTGGCCGCTGGCAGCGTCCCACACGCGGACGGTGTTGTCCTGCGTCACCGTCACCAACTTGGTGCCGTCGGGGCTGAACATTGCCTCGCGCACCGGTTGGTCGTGCGACAACGGCCCCGCCAGCGCCCGACCGGTGCCCGCATCCCAGATCCCGCCGGTGCTTTCGGAGGCGGTGAAAATTATGCGCCCGTCTCCGCTCCAAATGGCCAGAGTGGGCGCACCTGCTTCGAACAGGGCGAGCAATCGGGCGGGACTCGCGGGGATTTCCCAATTCTCCTCCCGTTGTTCGGCGGGACGCTTGGCCGCGTCGACCACCTCCAGGGTCAAATGCCGACCGTCGGTAAATTTACTGCCTTCGCCCACGTCTCCGTCCTCGCGCATCGGTTCGGCGACCGGGTTGGTGGTCCCCTTGGAATTGCTCACATACAGCCGGGGGGCATTGTCCAGCGGCTGCCGGCGGAGAGTCCATTGCCCGTCGGGGGATTTCACGTCGGTTGGGAAGTCCACCGCACCCGGTGCCACCCGACCAGACCGGCCCCCGCGATTTCCTGCGGGCGGGACACCGCGCCCACCGCCGCGTTGACCGCCGCCCCGCCCGGTGCGGGGCGGCAGGTTGAACTGCGGCGGGGAAGTGCCGGTCAAGGTCAATGGCACCTGCGTCGATTTCGATAGCACCAGCCAGGTCCGCGACATCAGCACCGAGGCCAGCAACGTGGCCGAGGCTTGGTCGGGCTCTTTTTGAAGCGCCCGCTCCTTCTGAAGCACCCGGATCAAGTGGGCGACCGCCTCAGGATCCCGATCGCGCCGGATCAAGTCGAGTGCCACGAGATAGTCGGCGCGGTTCAGCGCATCCTGCGCTTCGGCCTGGGCCGTGCGCGCGACCACGCTCTCCTGGTCGGCGCGCTGGCTCTGCTCCTCGGCGACCTGGCGCGCGGCCCGCTCGTTGAAATAGGACCGAAGCGCCGCGCCAAAGCCGAGGACCAGCGCGAGCGCCACTGCCGTGACCGACACGAACGCTGTCCGATGTCGACGGGCGAGCTTTTGCAGCAGATACCAGCGACTTGGGGGCCGGGCGGCGATCGGCTCGTTCCGCAGATGGCGGGCAATGTCCTCGGCGAGGGCGCTGGCCGAGTCGTACCGGCGCCGGCGGTCCTTCTCCAGGCACCGCATGACGATCCAGTCGAGGTCGCCGCGGATCATGGAAACCAACCGTGGCGCCTCCGTCCCGCGCAGTCGGGCGCGGGTGGTGAGCGCGTCCCCGCCCAGGGTGGAAAGCTGGGCAGAGGGGCGGACCGCCTCGACCTCGCGGATCTGTCGGCGAATCTCGTCCACCCCGACGACCTGGAGTTTGTCCGGATCGAGTGGCGGCTGGCCGGTGAGCAGCTCATAAAGGAGCACCCCCAGGCTGTAAACGTCGGACCGGGTGTCCACGTCGAGGTTGCTCATCTCGGCCTGCTCGGGACTCATGTAGGCGGGGGTGCCGACAAACTGTTCGAATGCGGTGAAGAGCGTCTTGTCCGTAAGGCGGCCGGCGGTGGCTTTGGCGATGCCGAAGTCAATCACCTTGGGTACGGGGACGCCGTCGTGGAGCGTGACGAGGATGTTCGACGGTTTGAGGTCGCGGTGGATGACGCCCTTCTGGTGCGCGTGTTGCACGGCCTGGCAGACCTGGATAAAGAGCCGGAGCCGCGCCTCGGTGGCAAGCTGGTGGTCGTCGCAAAACTTGGTGATGGGCACTCCGCGCACCAGCTCCATGACAAAGTAGGGCCGGCCCGCCGGCGTGGCGCCCGCGTCGAGCACCTGGGCGATGTTGGGGTGCTCCATCATCGCGAGCGCCTGGCGTTCCGCCTCGAACCGTGCGACCACCTCCTCGGTGTCCATGCCGAGGCGGATGATCTTGAGGGCGACCCGGCGATTCACCGGCTCGGTCTGCTCCGCCATGAACACCACCCCGCAGCCGCCCTCGCCGATCTTCTGGAGCAGCTTGTAGCGGCCGACCGTGCTGCCGGCACCCTCGCTGAGCGGTGCCTTGGGGACGGTCGAGAGGTTCACGCTCTCCTCCCGGCTGCTGCGCTCCCGGTAGTCCTGCAACAAAGCATCCACGGCGGCTCGCAGCGTCGGCCGGCCGGCACAGGCCTCGTCGAGGAAGGCGGCGCGCTCCTCGGGCAGGAGCCGTTCCAACGCGGCGAGAAAAACGGTGTGGGCATCCGGCCCGGTGGTCGGGTTCGGGTTCATGTCCGGTCGGCGGCGCGGCGGCCGCTACGCCGCGGGGTTGGAGAAATGCTGGGGGCGGCGCTCACAGAAGAGAAGCTGCCCGTGATGCAGCGGATGTCCATGCCGGAAAGCACGACCGATCAAACCCGCAGGTTTTTTTACAGATGATCGCAAGCGCGCAAAGGGCGAGACCGGAAGGACCGGTTCGAATGGAAAACAAGCGCAGGATTGGGTATTGCGGAAAACCCTTCGGTCCGGCTTTGCGCCCTTCGCGATCTTGGTGTAAAATCTTCCGGGTTGCCTCTCACTGACCGAGGGTTTTTTCGATGCGGCGGTCGGGGCAAAGCCAGATGAACGCCACGACAAGGTAGAGCGCGTTGCCCAGCCACGGCCGGTAAAAGGCGAGTGCGATTCCGGCCGCGTAGATGACCAGCGAGATCTTCCCCTTGAAATCGGAGTCGAGGGCCTTGGCGAGCGTCGATCCCGGACCGTGGTGGGCCAGCAATACACGGACCAGGATGTAGTAGGCGATTCCCGCCATCAACAGCACCCCGCCGTAGACCACGACGGGGACGGTCGAAAGATGGTACTCACCAATGCCTGGGTCTTTGCGCTCGCCCAGTCCGAGCCACCGGGTCGCCAATGGAAACAGCGAGAGCCAGAACAGCAGGTGCAAATTGGCCCAGAGCACGGCACCCCGGATGTGTTGCACGGCTTGGAACAGGTGGTGGTGGTTATTCCAATAAATTCCGACGTAGAGGAAACTCAACGCGTAGGCGAGGAACTCAGGGAGCAACTCGTGGAGAGCATGGAGGTCGGAGCCATCGGGCAACTTCAGCTCCAGCACCATGATGGTGATGATGATGGCGATCACGCCGTCGCTGAACGCCTCAAGGCGGCCTTTGTGCATGGGCGGATTGATGGGCGCTCAACCATTGGATGGCAACCGGGATGTAATGTGGGCGGGGTGCCCCCTCACCCCGCATTCGACCGAGCGGGGTGAGGGCACCCCGCCTACATTAGCCGGCAGAATCCCCCCGCCCCTATTTGCCGAGCATTCCGCCGACCTGCAGCCACTTGACCATGAGCCCGGGCCACTGGCCGAGCTCCGGATCGCCGGGCGACATGCTGGTGCCGTGCGGGCCGACCTGGTACCAGTGGGCCTCGACGGGAATGCCCGCCCCGCGCAACGAATTCAGGACGCTGATCTCCGGCGTCAGATGTCCGCCATCCTCCAGCGTGTTGAACAGGAAGGTCGGCGGATCAACCGCGGGATTCTGGAGGTTGCGTCCACCATAGATCAGGGCGTTGAAATTGGAACGGGTGGACACGCGGTCAAGTGGGTCGGCGGCCGTCGGATCGCCGGGGAGGATGTTGTTGAAGAACGCGTCGCCTTCGAGCTCGGAGCCGGCGGAGAAGCCGATCGCCCCGATGCGGTCGGGCGAAATGCCAAATTCGGCGGCGTGGGCACGGACGTATTGCATGGCCCGGTGGGCATCCAAGGTGGAGGTGTTGCGGCTTGGATAGTTCGGAGCGATGCGGTAGCGCAAAACGAATCCGGCGATGCCATTGCGGTTGAGGAATTTGGCGATCTGCACGCCTTCGTTGTCCATGCAGCGATTGGAAAACGCTCCGCCGGGCAGCACGATGAAGGCCGCCCCGGTGTTTTTCCCAGCTGACGCGGGAAAGGGATAGATGGCGGGTTTGTCCTCGTCGGTAAACACGCCGTTGGCGTCGGGCACCGCGCCGGGCGCGCCATTCGGCCACAGGAGGATCGGTTCGGGAATCCCGGGTACCGGGTTTGGCGTGTGTTTGATCTGATCCAAGTAGGCGATCTGGCCGGGATTTTGCGTGTCGGCGGGCAATCCGGCGTTCATCGCAACATCCGGGCCGGGCGGGGAGGTGTCGGGCGTGTCGCGGCTGAACACACCGATATTCAGCGCCAGGTTCGCCGTCGGGTCGGCGCTGATCTCGATGATATAGTCATCTTTGTCCGACGGATGAACCTTGGTGTAGGAATGCTGGTCATCAATGCTGGGCGCGAGTACACGGTAGTGTCCGAAGATCGCGGCCGCTGGGCTGACCCCGCCGCCGCCGCGCCCGCCGCCGGTCAGCCCCGGGGTGAAGGCATTGCTCAACCAGCGGTTCATGTTCTGGCGCACGTCCACTTTGTAGCGACCCGGCACCGCGCCCTGGCCGGCCGGGATGGAAAACTGGCCGAGGGTCGTGTTGGCGTCGGAGTTGATGACGCGACCGATGATCGGCCCGGCCCCCACGAAATCAACCGGCGTGAGGATGACGTAGCCATGAGGCAGAATCCGCCCATCCAGATAGGCCATGCCCTGGACCGGCACCCGCGGCTGGTCGGTCAAATAGCCCATGAATTTCGTCCAGGTGAGAAACATCTCCGGCCAGGAGCCGAGTGAGGGATTGTCCGCCGCGAGGCCGGCATGGGCGTCGGCCTTGGCGAAAAAGTGCGCGTCCACCGGCACCCCCGCCTGGCGCAACTGGGTCCAGAGATCCACCATGCCCGCCTGCCCGTCGGCGGCATTGGTTGAGCCGGCCAGGAAGGTCGGGGGCGGCCCCGATGTGCTCGCGGCGCCGGCACCCCGGCCGCCGCCGCCCCGCCGACCACCCCGGGCCGGAGCCGCACCGGCGGTCCCCAGCGGGGCGGAGCCCCAGATCAGCGCGGTGAAGCTGGGTCGGCTGGACACTTGTTCCACCGGATCGGTGGCATCGGCCTTGGCGGCGATCTGATGATTGTAGGCGGCGTCGGCCGCGAGGGCCGCGCCGTCGCCAAAACCGAGCAGTCCGATGTGATTGGGCGAGATCTTCGATTCGGCCGCGTGGGCGCGAAGGAACTGCAGGGCATGGTTGACGTCGTCGGTGGTGAGGCTCGGCCCCTGGGGGACCAGCACGAATCCGGCGACCCCGTGGCTTTGCAGCCAGCGGGCCATCTGCTCGCCGTCGCCGGGGCCGGATGGGTCCGAAGCGGTCCTGGTGCTCGGAACGATCAGCACCGCGCCGCCGGTGTTGGTGCCGGCCGCCGGGAGGAAGGCTTTGGGCAGGGGAGACTCACTGGCGCCGAGAGCCGGCAACGCGGCGAAACCGAAAACCAGGGCGGCGACGAGGGCAGGTGGCAATGCGGGGAATTTCATGGGGTGGGGCAATATAAAGGGCGCAAACTGGGGAATCGGCTGCGAGAGCGCAATCCGCAAACTCAGGGCTTTTCCGACCTGGAGCCGCGACGCCCGCGTCGCGGCTCGTTGGGCCTTCAGCCTTTCAATCTCCTGGTTTCCTGGCTTCCCCCTTGCATTCCCGCTCCGCCTTTGCCCCTTCGCGACTTTGCGCTTAAAATTTTCCTAGTTCTCCCTGGCCTTCTCCGTCTGCAACCGGAGCTGGCCGCAGGCGGCGTCGATGTCGTGGCCCTTTTCGCGGCGCAGGGTGACGGAGATGCGGGCGCGGCGGAGCACCTCGGCAAAGCGCTCCTGGCGCGTGATGCTGGGGCGCTCCCATGGGAGGCCGGCGACCGTGTTGTAGGGGATCAGGTTCACATGGGCATGGAGGTCGCGCGCGAGGTCGCGGAGCTTCTCGGCCTGCTCCAGCGCGTCGTTGACCCCGGCGATGAGGATGAACTCCAGCGTGACCATGCGCCCATGTTTCTCGGAAAAGGCGCGCACGGCCGGGATCAGCTTGGCCAGCGGATAGGCCTTGTTGACGGGCATGATCTTTTCCCGGACCGCATCGGTCGCGCCGTGGAGCGAGATGGCCAGCCGGAAGCCGAGCGGCTCGTCGGCCAGCTTCAGGATTTTCGGGACAAGGCCGCTGGTCGAGATGGTGATGCGGCGGGCGCCAAAACCGAGGCCCCAGGGGGCGTTGACAATGGTGAGGGCGCGGATGAGCGCGTCGTAGTTGGCGAGCGGCTCGCCCATGCCCATGACGACAATGTTGTCGAACGAGGCCAGTTCCGCGCGCGCGCGCGGCGTGCGGGCGTCCTCAATCTGGCAGACCTGGAGCAGTTGCGCGACGATCTCCCCGGCGGAGAGATCGCGCTTGAGCCCGTCCAGGCCGCTGGCGCAGAACACGCAGCCCATCGCGCAGCCGACCTGCGTCGAGATGCAGATGGTCTTGCGTGAATGTTCGAGGCCGACGCCCTCCTGCGGCACCCGGATGATGACAGTCTCAATCAGGGACTGGTCCCGCAGCCCGAGGAGGAGCTTGTCGGTCACGTCGGTGGACTGCTTGTTCAGGACGAGCGCGGCGGGCAGGAGGTCGAACGTCTCGGCGAGCCAGGCCCGGAGAGGCTTGGGCAGGCTGGTCATCTGGTCCCACTCGCCGACACGTTTCTTATACAGCCAGTCGAGGATTTGTTTCGCGCGGAACGCCGGCTCGCCGCGCTCGCGGAGCTTTTCCGTGAGCGTGTCGAGCGTCTCGCCGGTGAGGGCAGGCTGGGCGGGCGTGAATTTCATCGTGGTTGAAGGCAGGTGGGCGGACGCAAACAGGAACGAACCCTTTACCACGGATCACACGGATAAACACGGATCAATCTCGGAACGAACTTGGATTCGGTCTGGTCTGAGGTTATATCCGTGTTCATCTGCGTAATCCGTGGTCAACACGTTTTTCCGCTCACCCCTCAACCTTTCCACCCTTCAACCTGTCTTTCACCTCTGACGGATGCACACCCTCCAACGCCACATTTTCCTCAGCGTGCTCGGCACCTGCGCGACGGCGGTGGGGTTGTTCGCATTCGTGATGGTGGGGGTCAGTGCCGCGCGGGATCTGTTTGGCTATGTGTTTGCCGGGCAGCTCGGAGCTTGGGACGTGACCCGGCTCGTGCTGCTGCTGTTCCCCTTTGTCCTCACCTACGCGCTGCCCATGGGCCTGCTGACGGGGGTGCTGCTTGTGCTGGGGCGGCTGTCGGCGCAGCACGAGATCACGGCGATGCGGGCGGCCGGCCTGGGTTTTGGCTACATCGCACGTCCGGTCTTTTTTCTCGGGTCACTGGCGGTGGTGCTGGCCCTGGCCATCAACTACTCCTACCTGCCGCGGGCCCGGACTGAGTACCATGTGCTGCTCTCCGAGGCGCTCAAGGCCAGCCCGCTCGGGTTTCTCGTGCCCAAGACCTTCATCCGGGATTTCCCCGGGGTGGTCGTCTATGTGGGCGACAAGCAGGGCACGGTGCTCCGCGACTGCTGGGTCTGGCGCCTCGACGACCAAAAAAGGGTGACCCAGCTTGTCCACGCCAACTCCGGCCGCGTCGACTACGACCTCGCCGCCGGCAAGCTGCTGCTCACCCTCACCGATGCCACGGGTGAGACCCGCGACGTCAAGGACCCGGAGGATTTTTCCTCGCCGCAACCGTTGGCCACGCTGGGGGAGGCCCCGTTTGAGCTGAAGAATTTCTTCAACCCCCAGATATTCACCCGCAAACAGGCTTGGTGGTCGTTGGACGAGCTGCTCGCGGAGCGCCGGCGGTTGGCGGCGTTGCCGCGCTCACCGGAAAACGACCGTGCCGCCATGCAGCTTGAGATCACACTGAACGAGAAGGGTGCGCTGGCGCTGGCGGCGTTTTCCCTGACGTTGCTCGCGATCCCGCTGGGCATCCGCGTGTCGCGCAAGGAGACCTCCGCCAATCTCGCGGTCGCGGTCTTTTGCGCGCTGGGGTATTATTTCCTCACGGTGATGGTCGGCTGGTTGGGCCGACACCCCGAACTGCGGCCGGATTTGTTGCTGTGGATCCCCAACCTGGTGCTGCTGGCGGTGGGCGGGACGCTGTTCTGGCGGCTGGACCGGAGATGAGAAGTGTGGATTGCGGAGTGCGGATTGCGGTATGAAATTCCGGCACGACGACACAGAGGGCAGTGAGGTCCCAGCCTAGGTCACAGAGGAAGGCAGGAGGGGTTGCCAACGGATGGGACGAGGCACACTGAGCCAACCGGAGAGGAAACTGCGGTGGGGGTCGCCGCAGCTCCAAGCGACGCTGCGCGCACGGCGGTCGCGGCCCCCTTGAAATAGGCGACAGCTCGAGTCCGACTGAACCTGCTTGAGCTATCGGACCAAGAACCACGCACCAAGAACGAAGAACTCCGGCCTCCGGCCGGTCCCTACGCCGCCACCTGCGCCGCGACGAAGCCGGAGCGGCCGTCGATCTCGGCGAGCACCTGATCGCGGACGGGGATCGCGGCGCGGTCGGCCAGCAGTTCGCGGGCGAGCGCGTCGAGGCGGATGAACTCCACCCCCGCCGAGCGGCAGGCGGCGAGCAATTCCCGGAACAACGCGCGCCGGCCCATGCCCTCGATCTCGGCGTGCAGCGTGAAGACATTGGGCTGGTCGGCGCGGAGGAGCGACAGGTAGTGCGGCACGATTTTATCGTCGGGATATTCCGGCCGGCCCATCAGTTCGTCGAACGTCGGCAAAGTGCTGGGGATTTCGAGCGTGCGGAAGACCTTCCCCTCCACCCGGGGAAAAAACGGCCCGCCGCCGCGTGTGTCGCTCGCGTAGAGGAGGTTGGCCTCGTCATAGACCTCGCGGCTGCGGGCGTTGCTCTGCCAGCCGGGTGCGCCGGCGGTCGCGGCGTCGGTGCCAAAGATGCGGCGGAACTCCGCGCGGGCGGCGGCGAATTCGGCGCGGATGGCCGCCAGCGGCATTTTGTGCAGGTGGTCCTGCCAGCGGTAATGGTTGTTACAGTGGATGCCGACCTCGAAGCCTTCGTCGCGCACCGCGCGGATAGCCGCGGTGTTGCGACGGCCGATGTGCGGCGCGGGGAGCAGCGTGCCGTTGAGGAGGGTGCGGACGCCGTAGATCTGCACCACGCTCGTGCGGCTGACCTTCTGGAAAAATCCCGGCCGGAAGATGCGGGTGATGGCGCGGCCGG
This sequence comes from uncultured Opitutaceae bacterium, assembly GCA_903929355.1. GTDB lineage: Bacteria > Verrucomicrobiota > Verrucomicrobiia > Opitutales > Opitutaceae > CAIYUN01. Next base: position 9,497 of record CAIYUN010000009.1, on the reverse strand, counting down.
TCTGGTCGGGCCCGAGGGAAAACAGGAAGCACGCTGGCACGCCGAACTCACGGCAATCGGCGACCAGGTTGGGCACGCCCTCCCGCGTGCCGCGGTCGGTGTCGACGTCAACTTTGAGTGCGAGGCGGAGGGGCATGGGTTCAGGCGAGGGGCTCGATTTTGAACAGCGGCTGGGCGCGAACGGCAAGTTCCCAAGCTTCCAACAACTCGCGCTGGTGGAGTGCCGTCCAGTCCAACACCAAACCCCGCGCGCGGGGCGGAAGTTGTCCGCCAATGAGCGCGACCGCCCGGATGTCCACCACCGCAGTCTGGTCCCCATAGCTGGCGTGAAAATGCGGTGGAGCATGGTCCCGCACATACATCTGCACCACGATAACGTAAAAGCGGCTTAACTCAGGCATGAACGGCGTGGCTTGCCAGGGCCGGATAGATATCGGCCGGGGTGCGGCCCGTGACTTTGCAATAAAGCGTGTCGGGGCAGAGGTCCACTTGGTCGCTCCAAACCGGCTGGCCGGCCTCGCCGAGCCGCACAGCCGCAAACGCCACCGGGTCGCGCCACAACGCAAACACCCCTTCGCCGACCTCGCCGGACAAATCAACGGTGCCCTCGGTGCCATCGGCAAACCGCAGCCAAAGCCGGTGAGCCGGCAAAGGTTCGAGCGCGATGATTTTCATGGACGGATCGTTGGCATTGCGGGTACTAAAGGCAAGCGGCTTCTCCGACGTAGCCCAAGGCTTTCGCCACGCAGAACGGTGGATTTTTCCACCGTCGCGCGGTTGGGCACGTTGAAGGCCCCCGCTTGGGCGGTGCTTCCCCGGCCGGGCTGATTGTCTTCGATGCTGGTGATGGTGCCGGTGAAAACAAGGTCGGCTTTGCCGATCGCGACCAAAAGATCGTCTCCGCCGGCAAGGCCGATCCTGACCGGTCCGGCCGGGGTGCCCGCTGGCGAGGGCAATGGTGACTGCGCGCCGCATTGCAACGGGACAAACACGGCGAGCGCCCACGCCACCAAGGTAAGGCGGAGGAAAACACTCCAGAGTTGAGGCCAAGACATTGGGGGTATTCGGCAGGCAGGCGCGTTGGGGACAACGCGCCCCACCTTTACTCCAGCGAGTAATCCTTGTGCGCGAGGTGGTAGTCGAGGGTTAGGCGGATCGCGGTCTTGAGGTCCACCTTGGGCTTCCAGCCGAGCTGGCGCTTGACCGCGGCAATCGAAGGCACGCGCTTCTGGATGTCCTGGTCGTATTTCCCAAAATAGGTGCCGGACGGCACAACGACCACCTTGGCCTGTTTCGCATGCTCCACGTAGTCGGGATACTCCTTGAAGGCGGCGATGATGAGCTGCGCGAGCTTGGCGACGCTCACATCGTTGGCGGGATTGCCGAGGTTGAAGATCTGCCGCGAGGCGCGGCCGTTTTTGTTCTCGATGATGCGCAACAGCGCGTCCACCCCGTCGTCGATGAAGGTGAACGACCGGCTCTGTTTGCCGCCGTCCACCAGCTGGATGGGCTTTTTGAAAATGACGTTGGAGATGAACTGCGTGAAGAGCCGCGAGCTGCCCTCCTTGGCCTCGAAGACGTTGTCGAGCTTGGGTCCGATCCAGTTGAACGGGCGGAAGAGCGTGTAATCCACGTTGTCGCGCACGCCGTAGGCATAGATGACGCGGTCGAGCAGCTGCTTCGAGCAGGCATAAATCCAGCGCTGCTTTTCGATCGGGCCATAGACCATGTTGGTGGTCAGCTCGTCGAGCTCGGCGTCGGGCGACATCCCATACACCTCGGAGGTGGAGGGGAAGATGATGCGCTTCTTGTATTTCACGCACAGCCGGACGACCGCGAGGTTGGACTCGAAATCGAGCTCAAACACCCGCAGCGGGTCCTTCACGGATTGCGCGGGGTTGGCGATGGCGACGAGCGGGATGACGGCGTCGCACTTCTTCACGTGGTATTCGATCCACTCGCGCGAGATCATGACATCGCCCTCGACGAACTTGAAGCGGGGGTTACCCAGACATTGGCCCAGTTTGTGGTCGCCCACGTCCATGCCGTAGACCTCCCAGTCCTTTTGCTTGAGGATGGCATGGGTGAGGGAGCTGCCGATGAAGCCGTTGGCGCCGAGAATGAGAACTTTGAGAGGCATGGGGGTAGAAAGGCTGAAAGACCGAAGGGCTGAAAGGCTGAAATTGGGGGGCTTTGTTCTTGGTGCGAGGTGCCGGGTGCTTGGTTTGGGTGCGGACGAGGAGCAACGTGCGCCACGCCGCCTTGAGCCCACGGCGCGCAGGTCTTCGATCATTTAGTATTGCAAAGTAAATGCGAGAATGAATCACTTTGTCTCGTGCTGCGTTCGTCCCGCCACATCTTCCGAGAAAACCGCCGGGCCTTTACCTTGGTCGAGATCATGGTCGTGGTTGTGATCATCGGGCTGTTGGCGGCGATGGCGCTGCCGGCTTTCCAGCGCGTGCAGAACCGGTCGTATGCCACCCGCATGGCCAATGACATCCGCCAATGTGAGAACGCGTTTCAACGCTTTGCCTTGGAAAACGGGGGCTGGCCGCCACCCAACGCGCCCGGTCTGGTTCCTGCCGGCATGGACTTCTATATCCCAGCGGTCTACAAGCAGACCACGGTGGTGGGCGGAAATTTCTCATGGTCCGGCCCTGCCGCCAAGCTGTTTATCAGCAACACCCCATCGACCTCCGCCACGGTGATGTTGATGGTGGATGCCCTCCTCGACGACGGCGACCTCACGACGGGAATTCTCACGGCCAACGGCACCACCGGTTACACCTACCAGCTGCACTGATCATACCTGCCTGTAATCATCATGGCGGGGGTGTGAAACAGGGGCAGAGTCAGATGATGCTAAATTCGGCAGTCGGAATTTACCACGATCATCAGTGTCCGTCCATGTACCGAGCGAAGCGACAGTCCGACAATCCGTGGTTTCATCATAAGGTTTTTTGGATGAAAGGGCACGACCACTTCCTGCGGCCCGCCGCCATCAATGATTGCTCAGCTGGGCGGGTGCGGGCTGGTCGGCGGGGAGGGGAAAGCCATAAACATCCCTGCCCGCCATCAGATTGGCGAGGGGTTCCTTGATGGCGTCGGCCCAGACCGTGTAGCCGGCGGTCTTGGGGTGGACATACAGGTTGCGGTTGCCGAGCTGCCGGCTGAAGTCGGCGTTGATCAGGTCGGGGTTCACGGAGCCGTCGGCGCGGAGAAACTTTGGGCCGAGATCCAGGAAGAACACCTGGCGACCATCGTCGAACCGGGCGATGAGACGGTTGACCTCCTCCAAGTCCCTGCGGTCGGGATCGTTTTTCGCCTCGCGCGGGAGGATGCCCAGCAGGAGCGTCCGGGCGACGGGGAAGCGGGTGCGAAACTCCTGGAGGATGGCGGCGATCCCCTCCGCGATTTCGGCCGGGGTGTTGCGCGGGGTGTGGTTGTCCACCTCGGGACCGAGGTTGTTGGTGCCGATCATGAGGACGATGACCTGGGGCGAGAAGCCCCCGCCCTCGCCGTTTTGCAGCCGCCAGAGCACGTTTTGAGTCCGGTCGGCGCTGACGCCAAAATTGGCGGCGTGCAACGCGCCATAATTCTGGCTCCAGACCGTGCGGCCCGCGTTGGCCCAAAACTGGGTGATGGAGTCGCCGACGAAGAGCAGGTCGATGCCGCCCTGTTTGGCGCGGACGACATTGGCGGCGTGGAGCCGATTGAACGTGGGGATATTGCCCCGGCCGACGGCGAGCGCGTCGTCGTAATACTGCGGATAGGGGATGGCCGCGGTGTTGACGTGCGGCTCGGTCGTGCTGCGTGGTGGCGGCGGCAGATTGGGGATGGCGTCGTTGAGCACCCCGGCCGCCGTCGGCGGATTTTGGGCGGCCGTGCCGGGGACCGCAGCCCCCTGCAAGAGGAGCAGACAGAGCAAGGGCAGGGCAGGTTTCATGGGCTGGGGTGGGGAGGATTGGAGCGGCTAGTCGGAATCGAACCGACGACACCTGCTTGGAAGGCAGAGGTTTTACCATTAAACTATAGCCGCCAGCGCGGCCGGGAGCATCAGGGCCGACCCGGGGCGGGTCAAGCTTCGCCCGGGATTTTGGGTTGCGTGCGGGCGGCGGGAGGTTTTTGCTGCGGACATGGGCTTCATCACTTCCGCTTCCCCGGGCCAGCCGTCCGCCGCGTTGCGTCCCAGCGCCAACCCGGCGGCGAAGGGGCCAAACCTCAAGGCGGCCCAGGCTTTGGCCAAACAGAAGGCGATTGAGAAGAAGGCCCAAAACTACCGGCTCAAGCTCGCCGACCTCGCAATTTTCACGCAGCAGCTCTCCTCTTTGCTCACCGCCGGCCTCCCTCTCGTGCAATGCCTCGAGGCGCTCCAGGACCAGACGGAGAACCCCTATTTCCGGATCATCATCCGGGATGTGCGCAACGACATCTCCTCGGGCAACTCGTTTTCGGCGGCGGTGAAAAGGTTTCCGAAGAGCTTCCCGACCCTGTTCATCTCGATGGTCGAGGCGGGCGAGGCTTCGGGCGCCTTGTCCGAGATCCTGGGCAAGGTTGCCGGCTATTTCGAGGCCAGCGTCAAGCTCGCCAAGAAGGTGAAATCCGCGCTCACCTACCCGGTGGCGGTCATCCTGCTGGCCGTCGCCCTGGTGAACGTGCTGCTCATCTTCGTCATCCCGGTGTTCGCGCAGATGTTCAAGGACTTCGGCTCCAAGCTGCCGGCGCCCACCCAGTTCCTCATCGATGTGAGCGATTTCCTGAAGGCCTATTGGTGGCTGATCGCCGGGCTGGTCTATGGCGCCTACTGGCTTGGCAACAAGTTTGTCTCCACCCCGCGTGGCCGGCGGATCAAGGACCTCGGCCTGGTGCGCGCGCCCATCTTTGGCAGCTTGGTGCACAAGATCGCCCTTTCACGCTTCTGCCGCACCTATGCCACGCTCATTCGCTCCGGCGTGCCCATCCTTCGCACCCTGGAGATCGTCGCCTCGGCCAGCAACAAGGTGCAGATTGAGGACGCCTGCGCCGAGATCTCCAAGCATGTCAGCCAGGGCGGGCAGGTCTCCGAGGTGCTCGCGGCCAACGCCTTTTTCCCCCCGATGATGAAGCACATGGTCAAGGCGGGCGAGGCGACGGGCAATGTGGACGGCATGATGAACAAGATCGCGGACTTTTACGACACGGAGTGCGACGCCACGGTCGGCGCGCTCACCTCGCTCATCGAGCCCCTGCTCATCGTTTTTCTCGGCATTGTGGTCGGTGGCATCGTGATGGCCATGTTCCTGCCCATCTTCCAGATGGGTGCGGTCGCCGGCGGGGTAAATTGATGCCGGCCGCACACCCCGGTTGACTTCGCGGCGCCAACGTTGGAACGTTCCCGCTCCATGCCCTCCGTTCTCATTGTAGACGACCTCCTCTCGATTCACGAGATGCTCGACGCTGTGATCCAGCCCACGGGCTTTGCGACCGCGTTTGCCACGGACGGGGAGAAGGCGCTCGCCCGCTACAAGGCCGAAAAGTTTGACCTGGTCCTCGCCGACATCGACATGAAGCCGATGGACGGGATCACGTTGCTCAAGCAGCTCAAGCTCTACGATCCCACCGCCGTCGTTATCATCATGACGGCCTATGCCTCGACCGAAAGCGCGATCCAGGCGCTCAAATTTGGCGCATTCGACTATCTGCAAAAGCCCTTTCGGGTGGACGAGCTCATCGCCACCCTCAAGCGCGGGCTCGAGCTCCGGCTGTTTGCCACCACCAACCGCGCCCCCGGCCCCGCCAAGGCGCAACCGGCGGCGGATGCGACCAGCCGCCTCGTCGGCGACAGCCCGCCGAACCGCAAGCTCGTCCAGCAGGTGAAGAAACTCGCGGCCGCGCGCAACCCGGTGCTGCTGCAGGGCGAGCCCGGCAGCGGCAAGTCCACCGTGGCGGAGATCCTCCATGCCGCCGGCGAGTCGCCCACCAGCCCGTTTGTGCGCATCGACTGCGCGCTCAGCACGGAGCCCGACCTTCGCACCGGCCTGCTCGGTCAGGGCGGCGCCGGCGGGGAGTGGGTGAAGCAGGCCAAGGGCGGCACCCTCCTGCTGCAGCACATCCAGGCCCTGGCGCTGCCGCTCCAGGCGGAGCTCGTCAGCGTCCTCCGCAACACCGCCCACAGCTTCCGCCTCGTGTGCACCACCAACGTGGACCTGGAGAAGCTCGTCGAGGAGGGCGGGTTCAGCGACGAGCTGTTCTACCGCATCGCGGCGCTCCCCGTGCTGCTCCCGCCGCTGCGGGAGCGGGCGGCGGACATCCCCCAGTTGGTGCAGTTTTTCTCCGCCCGCACCGCCAACCCCTTTTTCGACACCAGCAGTGTGGAGTTCACCGCCGACGCGCTCGCGGTCCTGGGCGCCTACCATTGGCCGGGCAACCTCACCGAGCTGCACCAGGTGGTCTCGAAGATTGCCGCCAGCTCCGATGCGCGGGTCATCACCTCACAGCAGCTGCCCATGCGGGTGCACGAGCTGAAAGACTGGCCCACGCTCTCCGACTATCTGGCCGGCCAGCAGAAACAATACACCGACCGGGTTCTGCGCGCCTGCCACAACGACAAGGCCGCCGCCGCCAAGGTCCTCGCGGTGGACGTGGGCAAGCTGGGCTGAGCGGGCGAAGCTCAGACGCGTTTTACACCAAGATCGCCAAGGCCGCAAAGGTCGGAGATATTGAGGTTGAGCGAGTTGTCGCAACGCGCTTGTTTGATTCTGGCGGGGCGAGGGTGGGGCGTGCCGACAGCCTGTATCCGAACAGGGGCGGCTTCGATTCCTTTGGCAACTGATTCGGGGGCCTTTTCCGCCCTTCCTGCATAACCTCCGGGCCGTCTCACCTCGGCCGCACCACCGCAAAGCCCAGCGCCCGCGCTGCGGCGGCCTGCTGGTCGTCATGGGTGAGCAGGCGCCGGACCCCGAGGCTTTCCATCGCCGCGAGATGCAGCCGGTCGAGGGTGCGGCAGTAGCCCTTGCCCGCCGACTGGCGGCGCGCAATCTGAAAGACATCGGTCGCGATGGCGCGGACGACAAAAGGGGGCTCCGCGGTGGTCTCCTTGAGAGCCGCCTCGGCCTGCCGCGCTTGCGCCGGGGTGAGCTGGCCGCCCAACCGCGCGGCGGTGATTTGCTGTTCCGCCTCCAACAAGGTGAGCTCCGAGACCACCACTTCCGTCTCGCCATGGACCAGTTGCGACACGGCGTCGGTTTCCGGTTCCACTTTGAGCAGCTTCACCAAGCAGCTGGTGTCGAGGTAAAGGCTCACGGTGCTTAAAATTTCCGCTCCGCCCGGTCGTGCGCCAAAGCGGCGGAAAAGGAAAATGCCGGTGGATTTGGCCCCCAGATTTTCTCCAGCCTCCGCCGGTGCGCCTCCGGTTCAAACTGCTTGGGTTTACTCTTCGCCGCAGGTTGGCGGGCCGGGTGCAGCTCGGCGACGGCGGTGCCGTCGCGCGTCACCGTCAACCCGCCGGCGGCGGCGAGGCGCTTCTCGACAGCGGGCCAGTTCTGGCGCAGCTCGCGGATGGTCACGGTTTCCATGCCGGCCAGTGAAACATGTTTCACGCCTGCGGTCAAGGGGCGGGCGGCTTTGCGCCTTGCGGCCACCGGCCGGTCGCGGCAGGCTGGTTCCGTTGTGAACGACGCCCCTGCTTCCTTCCGCCCGCGCGTCCGATTCCGGGGCGATATTTCGATCATTGCGGTGATTGGCCTCCTTGCCGCCGTTTGCATAAACATAGTGAGCGGATGGGTAAAGTTGGGCCAACAAGGTGTGGACGGCAACAGTTTGGCTGTCATTGCCCATTCGTGGCTCATGGACGATCAGGATCACCCGGGCACGCTGACGGCGGATGCTGTGCCCGACATATACGCATTTGCGGCTCGGTTGGCCCGCGACGGTGCCATGGCCGAGCCCAGGCAGTGGTTTTCCAAAGTCGACCAAGGCTTCGATGCTGGGGCACAGCTTCCCTCGACCTTTGTCGACCCTCATGCCGCCGGAGCGGTCGCAGTGATCAACCCCAAGTTCCAATGCGCCCCTTTGGCGTTCGCGGTCGCCTTGTTCCCCAAGGGCACCCACTTGGCCACGCTGCCGCCGACCACGCCCCTCGCCTGGACCCGCGGCCTCCAAACTAATGGCGCCTGGCGTGCAGATAGCCCCTATGGCACCGTGGGCGGATTCGTCTTTTTCGCCGGCAACAATCTCCAGTATTTCAAAGGGAGCATTAGGGACGGGTTCGTGAAGTTCGGCACGCAGCAGCCCACCTCCGATATTCTTGAGGCTCTGCCACCAGGCACCCGCATCAGCGAATACAAGCCGCCCGCCAAGTCCCCCTGACCTCGAACGTACTTCTCACCTCTGCCATTAGCGTGAATTAGTGAAGATTAGTGGTCAAAAACTCCGTCTCATCCCGTCTCCGTCCATTCGCGTTAATTCGCGTCCATTAGCGGTTAAAGATTGGTTTCCTCCTCGATTTTCGGCCCGCCCCCGCCTTTCCGCTTGCCGCCCGTTTCCCCGCCCGCAACCCTTGCGGGAATCCATGCCCAAGCGCTCCGACCTCAAGTCCATCCTCATTCTCGGCGCCGGCCCCATTGTCATCGGCCAGGCCTGCGAGTTTGACTACTCCGGCACCCAGGCGTGCAAGGCCCTCCGCGAGGAGGGCTACCGAGTCATACTCGTCAACTCCAACCCGGCCACCATCATGACCGACCCGGAGTTTGCCGATGTGACCTACATCGAGCCGCTCACCGTCGAGATTTTGGAGAAGATCATCGTGGCCGAGCGCCCCTCCGCGCTGCTGCCCACCCTCGGCGGCCAGACCGCGCTCAATCTGGCGATGGAGTTGAACAAGGCCGGCATCCTCGCCCGCCACGGCGTCGAGATGATCGGCGCCAAGCCCAACGCCATCGCCAAGGGCGAGGACCGCGAACTCTTCAAGCAGGCCATGCTCCGCATCGGGCTCGATGTGGCGCGCTCCCGCACGGTGCGCACGATGGACGAGGCCCGCGCCGCCGCCGAACTGCTCGGCCAGTTCCCCCTCATCATCCGGCCGTCGTTCACGCTCGGCGGCTCCGGCGGCGGCATCGCCTACAACCGCGAGGAGTTCGAGCGCATCGTCGCCAACGGGCTCGACCTTTCCCCGGTCCACGAGGTGCTCGTCGAGGAGTGCCTGCTGGGCTGGAAGGAGTTCGAGATGGAGGTCATGCGCGACCACAAGGACCAGTGCGTCGTCATCTGCGCGATCGAGAACTTCGACCCGATGGGCGTCCACACCGGCGACTCCATCACTGTCGCCCCGGCCATGACGCTCAGCGACAAGGAATACCAGGTCATGCGCGACGCCTCCTTCGCCGTGATCCGCGAAATCGGGGTCGAGACCGGCGGTTCCAACATCCAGTTTGCCGTGGACCCGGAGACCGGCCGCATGGTCGTGATCGAGATGTACCCGCGCGTGTCGCGCAGCTCCGCGCTGGCCTCCTAGGCCACCG
>CAIYUN010000008.1 GCA_903929355.1 uncultured Opitutaceae bacterium | reverse complement strand
CTTCGCTTCGCCGACCGCCTACGCCGCGTTCGTGGCCGGCGTGTGTCAGGGCGCCAACGCACTGCGCCAGACGAAGCTCGCCGAGGAGCGCCCGCTCCTGCGGCCGTTGCCTGCGGCGCGTTTCCCCGAGACCGAGGAAGTGACCGTGCGGGTGTCGAGCTACTCAACCGCACGGGTGCGTGACTGTGCCTATTCGGTGCCGGCCCGGTTCATCGGCGCGTTCCTGCAAGCCCACCTCAGCGAAGCCACGGTGCGGTTCCTTTACCGGGGCGAAGAGGTTGCCACTTATCCGCGGGTCCCAGGCCGGGCACTGGCCGTCTACGACGCACTGCTCACGGAGGTGGCCTCATGAGCGCCGCCTCGCTGCCTCTCCTCCTGCGGTCACTCAATCTCAGGGACTTTTCCATCCCTAATGAAACATCCGTCGCTTGTCCAAATTCTTAGGTTCGACTAAGATGAAACCCTACGAACGCGTTTTTAAGAATTTGACCGTGCGTCTCGTGCCGCTCGGTTTCACTCGGCACGGAAGCACATGGTGGCAAGTTCGCCGTGGAAGAATTTGGTATCGTGTCCACATCCACAAGTTCAGGGCTGGAGATTATTTTCGTGTTCATGCCGCGATTCATGCCGTCGGCTTCGAAGACAAGGCCCCGTGGCTGAACGGCCCAACAAGCCACGACGGCTGGTTTGAAGAGAAGAAGTTTGGTGCTCGCGTGCGTCGATATGAGTTTCGATTCCAAGACAGCGATGAAAGCCTGAGTAGGTGCGCCGATGAATTACGGGATTACATCGAGCGTTGTGTCATGCCGTGGTTTGAGCATTGGATCAAGGAGAGGACGCTAATTGAGGCGGCAGATTCGCCGCTCACTGAAGGGGCGAAGGAGTTTTTGAAGAAAGAGGTGAACCAGACGACTGAGCCAACGGACCAGAGCGGCCATGGCTCATCTTGAACGTTACTTCCTTGCCCATGGCGCGAAACACGGTCGGTTCCGCAGTGGGGGAAGGAGGGGCTAGCGCTTCATGCGCACATCGCAAACCAGGAGATGCGGCGAGTCAAGGGTAGCACGTTGTTAGGCTGTTTGTGGTGCAGGAGCATCTGCGGGTCGGCAACGGGGGACGGTTGGGGTTTGAGAGAAATCCCGCTTCCCTAGCATGGCCACGGTGCGCTCATTCCAGGAATGGACGAAAAATGATCACCGCGCCTGCGCCCCCTTACTTCGGCGACCCCGGACCCACCGAGCGGAAGAGCACGAAGGCCAGCATCGCGCTCAGGCTGATGCCGAGGATGATGTAGTATCTGGCCTCATTTCGAGCCACTTCGTTCTGGTCCCCACTCATTTCCTGCAAGATCGGCAGCTCCTCCGCGGTTGCGAAATGCTCCAACATCCCCACGATGATGCTGCGCACATCGTTGTCTGCATCATGGCGCTGTTCGAGGAGAAACGCCCGGGCGCCCGGATAGGCTGACTGGCTCAACACCCATGCCGCGTTGTCACGGATATCCTTGAGTTCATTCGTTGCCATTGCGGCCCGGAGATACTCGAAGGCCTCGGCCGAATTGAATCTTGCGAGTGCTCTCAACGCCGTGACTTTTATATCGACCTTGGCATCACCGACCCGCCCAAACAGCGGGATGACCCTTGGATCGTCAATGGTCGCAAGCTCCTTCTCGGCCTCATATTCTTCGCCGTCGGATGCCAACATCTGTTCCCCGAGCTTCGCAATGACCGCGCCCATGCGCTCGCTGTCCGTTGGCGTCATCGAGCGGCCAGCGACCCGCCATGATGGGGGTTGCTGGTGGTGGAACTGCCGTCTCGGAGAGCTGGCCTTGGGCGAGATTGGACGCGAGGGAAAGCAGGCAGGTTAACACAGCGCAGGCCCGCAACAGATTGGCAGCATTTTTGAAGACGGTGGCTTTCATTGGGGTTGGTCCAGACTATAAGACACGCGAGAGGGAAATTCCTTGGACGAAAGAAGCCGATTATGGTCGCGGCACGGCCCACTCAAAGCGAGCTGCCAAATGAGAAATCCGCCCTGCAAAGAAGATTAGGGGACAGTTTGGCAGTTTCTTGCCACCCACCCCCCGCCTTAAAATAGCCATACCGAGGGTATAACTATCTGAGGATAGTCTTCGCCACCACGGCCAGACCCCGCCCCTCGCCAACCCAGACCTGCACCATCACCGGTGCGGGTTTTTTCGCGCACAAACACCATGTCCGTCATCCTTGAACTCAACTACACCAAGAAAATCGGCCTCCCCGGCTACAGCTCACATCAGTTTGCCGTCACCATCCGCATATGAGGTCCGATTACACGTGCTGTCCAAATCATAGAAGACGTTGACATCAACCATGGTCGGACCGCGACGGGGGCGTCGCGGCTCCAGTGACCGTATGCCCCGCCGGTTGCGCTTGAATCCGTGGCGGGCCGGGGCAACGTCGCCTTCCGCATGACCCCGTTTCCCCGTCTTCTGCTGGTCGGCTCCTTGCTGGCCGCCGCCCTCTCCGCCCGGGCCCAGGCCCCCGTGTCCAACGACATCCCTGTACCGATCGCCCCAATCGAGGTGAGCGCCCCGCGCCTCGCTGACTCCCCCGCCACGGTCACCACCCTCGCGCTCGACTCACTCCCGGTCGGTTCCGACAACCTCGCCGGCTTCGCCGCGCAGACGGCCAACTTCTCCATCGCCAGCAACCAAACCCGCTCCTACACGGACATCTTTGCGCTGCGCGGGCTGACCAACACTCCGATCTTCGGCACCCCGGCGGTCACCATCTATCTCGACGACCTGCCGCTCGGCAGCGGCTTCACCTTCCCCGCCGCGCTCACCGGCTTCACCTCGGGCAGCCTTTACCGCGGTCCGGGCCAGAACACCCTCTTCGGCCGCGCCGGCCCCGCGGGTGTGCTCCAGTTCACCACCCCCGCGACCCCCGCCACGGGCGCGCCTTCCAGCGAGGTCCGCACCAGCTTCGGCAATTACAACGCCCGCGATGTCGCCGCCACTTCGAGCGGAGGCAACGCCACGGGCGACGTGCTGGTCGCCGCCGACTATGCCGAGCGCGATGGCTACATCACCAACACTCGGCTCGGCCGCGACATTGACGGACAGGACGGCGCGTCGGCCCTCGCCCGCCTGCGCTACCGGCCGGCCGCCAACACCGAGCTCACCGTCCTCTTCACCGCCCTCGACGCGCACGACGGGGTGCAGCCGTTGGTGCCGCTCGGCGGCCCGCTGTTCAGCGTCAGCCGCCCTTCCGAGGGCCTGGCCGACACCGAGGCCTTCAACACGTCGCTCACGGCGGCGGTCACGACGCCCGTCGGCCGCCTGAGCGCCACGACGAGCTACACCGACTGGCAGCTCGGTCCCTACTCCAACCTGCTCGCGCTCGGCCCCGTGCTTTTCCTCGGCAACACCGTGCTCCAGGCCCAGCGGACCTGGAACGAGGAACTGAAGCTGACCAGCGATGACCACGCACCGGTGCGCTGGTCGGCGGGCGCGTTTCTTTCCGATGGCACCACCGACGGCACGGTGGCCCGAAAAATATTTGGCGCCCCGGTCGAGGCCTCGAGTTTCCACACCGACCAGTACTCGGTTGCCGGCTTTGGCGAGGCGACGTTCAAGCTGGGCGACGCGTTCACCCTCACGCCGGGCCTGCGGATCGAGGACAATCACCAGACCTTCGGGCGCCACGAGACCGTGCCCGCGCCCGCCACCCTGGGCCTCGGCACCACCTCGTCGGCCGTGCTCCCCAAGCTCGCGGTCGGCTACACCCTCTCACCCCTGACGTCACTTTTTGCCAGCGTCGGGGCGGGCTACAAGCCGGGCGGCTTTTCCTCGTTCACCGGCAATCCGGCCTTTGCCGCCTTCGGCCCCGAACGCACCACCGCCTACGAGGCCGGCCTCACCCGGACGTCCGCGGATCACAAGCTCACCACCACCCTGCGGGGCTTCTGGTATGACATCACGGGCTACCAGATTGAACGCTCCTTCACTGCGACCGACTATTTTGTGGCCAACGCGGCTCGCGCCCGCTCGCGCGGCGCCGAACTGGAGCTGGCCTGGAAGCCGGTGGCGGGCCTGACTCTCGCGAGCGCCCTGGGCTACACCGATGCAACGCTGGTCCGGTTCAACGATCCGGTCACGGGCGCGAACTTCGACGGCAACCGCGCGCCAGCGGTGCCCAACTATACCGCCAGCATCCGTGCCGACTATCAGGATCCCAGCGGCTGGTTCGGCGGCGTTGGGGTCACGGGCGATGGACGCACCTACTACACGGAGGCGGAAAAAATCCTCTACGCGCAAAGGGCCTACGCGCTGCTCGGGGCGCACCTCGGCTACGGCACGGGCCGCTGGCGGGTGAGCATCTATGGCAACAACCTGACGAATCTGGGTTACTACAGCGCAATCACGCCCGGGGTGAACTCCGGCACCCCCGGCGCACCCCGCACCTACGGGGTGGAGGTCAGTGTAAAGTTTTGAGGGTGGGGCGAATTTCGCCTTTGGCAGCGCCGATTCATGTGGGGTGACAAGCCAATGATTATGAGAACCAAAATACCATTTGGACACCCGGGGTGAAAACTTTCAGAACGATCGGGTTTGAACCACGTTGGACACTAATGAACACTGATTCTGAGGATCGGATAAGTGCAAATTAGTGTGCATAAGTGGTTAAAAGTTTTACCGCCGGCCGCGACCACCACCGCCGCCAAAGCGGTTCCAGCCGCCGCCGCCGCCACCGCCACCGCCCGGCCGGCCGCCGCCATGGCCACCGCGCGGCGGAGCCGGCTGCGGTGCCCGGGCGACAAAGGGTCGGTAGGGAAAGCCCTCGAGCTTGAGCTCGGGGATTTTTGCGCCGATGAAGCGCTGGATGTCGCGGATGTCGTTGGCGTTTTCCGGGGTGACGAGCGTGAAGGCGTCGCCGACGGCCTGCGCGCGGCCGGTGCGGCCGATGCGGTGAACATAATCCTCCGGTTTCTCGGGCACATCGTAGGTGATGACGTGCGAGACGCCCGCCACATCAATGCCGCGCGCGGCGATGTCCGTCGCGACCATGACCTCGTATTTGCCGGACTTGAAGCCGGCGAGCGCCTCGATGCGCTGGTTCTGCGAACGGTTGGCGTGCAGGACGGCGACGGAGTGATTGGCGGTCTTGAGCCGGCGGGCGATCTTGTCGGCGCCGTGCTTGGTGCGGGAAAACACGAGGACGCTGTCAAAGTCGATCTTGGCGAGCAGCGCCTCGAGCAGCTCAAACTTCTGCTCGGCCGCAACGGGGTAGAGTGCGTGGTTGACTGAAGCGGTGACCGAGCGGGCGACCCCGACCTCGACCCGCGTCGGGGAGCGGAGCGCAAAGGACGCGATGGCGGCAATCTCGGGGGGCACGGTGGCGGAGAAAAAGAGGGTCTGCCGCTCGCGCGGGCAGCGGCCGACGATGTCCTTGACGACGGGCAGGAAGCCCATGTCGAGCATGCGATCCACCTCGTCGAGCACGAGGATGGTGATGTCGGAGAGGTTGATGGTGCGCTCCTTCAGGTAATCCATCAGGCGGCCGGGGGTGGCGACGATGATGTCCACGCCGCGACGGAGCTCGGTGCGCTGGTGGCCGTAGCCGACGCCGCCAAACACGGCGACGGTGCGAAGATCGGAGAAACGGGCGAAGTCGCGAAAGGCGGTCTCGACCTGAGCGGCAAGCTCGCGCGTGGGCTCGAGGACGAGCACACGGGCACGGCCATGGGTGCCGAGCCGGGTGAGGATGGGCAGCGCGAAGGCGGCGGTCTTGCCCGTGCCGGTCTGGGCGGAGGCGATGAGGTCGCCACCGCCGAGGACCACGGGGATGGCGCGCAGCTGGATCGGCGTCGGGACGGTGTAACCGGCGGCATCCACGCCGCGCAGGACGTTGGGGGAGAGATTGAGAGCTTTGAAAGACATGGGAAAAAGACGGAAATTAAGGTGAAAATCAGGAAATCGGGAACTGAAAGTGGCCAAGCCGTATGCAGCGGACGACCAGTTTCTTGGATTCTAAATCGGGAAACAGAATCAGGGTTTGTTTCGGAAGCCAGGAAGGGACAGGCCGAACCGCGCGAGGCGGGTGGCGGGAATTTCGTGGTTTCCCGGCTTCAGAACTTGAAAACGAAAAAGGACGGAGCCCCAAAGGAGCTCCGTCCCTCGAAATACCAAAGTGTGGGAACTATGGCTCAATAACGGCGCTCGCCGCGATCGCGGCCGCCGCCACCGCCGCCGCCACCGCCGCCGCCACGATAACCGCCACCGCCGCCGCCGCCGCCGTAGCCGCCGCCAGCCGGACGATCTTCCTTGGGACGGGCCTCATTGACGGTGAGAGCGCGGCCGCCGAGGTCGGCGCCGTTCAGCTTCTCGGTCGCGAGCTTCGCCTCTTCGGCGGTGCCCATGGTGATGAAGGCAAAGCCGCGGGGGCGACCGGTCATTTTGTCCATGGCGACGTAAACGTCGGTCACGGAACCGTATTGCGCGAAGGCCGAGCGCAGCTCGTCTTCGGAGGTCTTGAAGGACATGTTTCCAACGTACAGTTTGGAGTTGCTCATGATGTGTGATGATTCGTCTGAATCCCGTCCGCTGCCAGTCTGTTCCCGATAGCCGGGTTTCAAATCATCACGGGAGAATCCCACTGACGACCCACCAGTTCCTGTCACCTAACGTAGCTCTGACGATAACGGCAGCAAGGATGTGACAGGCAACGAGGGAGCGCAAGAAAAATCTTTTAGGGGCGAGCGGGGCGGTTTTAAACGCAAATGGACGCGAATAAACGCGAAGGGGGAAACGGGGTTGAAGAAACCGGGAGCAACTCACGCAACGCAGGTCGCCAAGAACGCAAAGACGGATCGCGGAGGAATCGAACCTGGAAGAACTGCGTCTGGTCCACTTCAGTGGGGTTTCCCGGTTTTCGCCCTGGACCAATTCAAAGGCATCAGACCGGGGTCAGCGACCCCGGCTTCATTTCGCCCGCGCTCAATTGGTCAGCGCGCTGCGGAAGACAATGGTGTCGGACGGTGGCGGGGCGCTGGGGCCCGCGGCCGGGGCGGGCACGGTGATGCTGAAAACCTGCGGATTCGGCAACGGGCGGCCAGAGGGATCGTAAAACGTGAGCGTCGCAGGATGCGCACCGGGCGGCAGGCGCAACGCCGCAAAACTGAGGTAGCGCGGAAGATTGTCCCAGGCACGGGTGTCGGCGGCAGGCTGCGTGGCCACGCTGGCGAGCTTGCTGGTCACCCCGGCCGCGAGCAGGCCGATGGCCGCTTCCCCGCTGCGGCGGCCCCTGCCGGCCACGGCGACCGCGGCCCCACCGGCCAGCAGGACGTCGCCGGCGAGGTCGGTCGCCTGCTTGAACTCGGCCTTGTTGTCACGGATTTGGTCCATCACCGTGCCGCCGCGCAGGGTCGCCTGCAGCCCCACGTCGTCCCATGGCGCCAGGTCGAATGTTTGGCCGGCGACCGCGAGCCGGGCATCGGTGACGGTGGGCGGCGCCGACGAGTAAAACTTGAGCTGTTCGCCATATTGACCGGCGGCATATTTGAGCGGGCCGGCGCCGTATTCGGCCAAGACCAGCACGTTGGCCGCCGGATCGTAATCGGGTAGCGGATGCGCGGACCGGGCGCGGGCACGGGCGAGCGCGTCGGAGCCATCGCCGTGAAGCTTGGCCGTCACCAGCCCGTCGAGATAGTCGGCCAGCACCCAGCCGCCTTCAGGGGATTTGCCTCCAGTGCCACCCGCGATGAACCCGCCGCTGCGGAACAGGGCGCGGGCGTTGTCGGGCTCACCGTCCTGCCAGTAGAGTATCCCGCGGTAGAAGCCGGCCATGACGCGCTCGTATGGCTCGCCCACAAAGGGCTTGCCCGCCTCCTGGTGAAACCGGCCGCGTGCCGCGGCCGCCTCGGTCTCGGGGCCGGTGGTGCCGAGTATGCCTTCGGCGGTTTTGAGCGCAGCGTCGAGCTGCGCACGGGCCTCGTCATACTGTCCACGGCGGAGGGCGGCGGCGGCCACCCTGTATTCCCAGAGCACACGGTCCTGCGGCGGGGCGGTGGCAAGGCGCGCCTGGTCGTCCACCACCGGATCGCCGGTCCGGCGAACCACCGGATTCGCCGGGGGCGCGGTGACGCAGCCGGCGAGGATAAGCAAAGCGGTCAGAAGCCAGAGGCCGGAAGTCAGCGGCCGGAACACATCCGGGCAGGCAAACCGCCGGAGGCAGGCAAGGATCCGCCTGCGCCGGAAGACCATGGCACGACCAGTACCTGCGCACCTTTTTGAAAAAACCGCCATGGGGCTCAATGGCCGCCGGTCAGGGCGATGTCCGCCATGAGGGCGAGGGCGGTGGCCTCGGCGATGTCATTCACGTCAAACTGGCGCGCAAGGCGGGCAGCCTGGCCGCCCTGGCCCAGCACATCGCGGGAACCCGCCTGGCCGATGATGACGGAGTCCTTCAGGCGGATGGCGGTGGCCTGGATGTCCGGCACGGTGACCGTCTGGTCGCCGGCAATGCCCGGGACGGTGAGGGTGCGGCTGGAGACGAGCACCTCGATCACGACATCGGCCACGCGGGCCAGGGCCGCGCGGTCCTGGCGCGCGGCGTCGTTGGTGGCGGTGGTGAAATGGTCGAGCGGCTGGTCGGCCATCAGCTCGGTGGCGGCCCCCTGGTCGGCCAGGCGGGCGCCACCGGCGCGCAACGGCCGGCCGAAAAGGCGTTCAATGTCGCGCACCATCTGCCGGTCGGCGAGCGAGGGCGCGGGTTTTGGCGTGCCGGTGTCGGTGTTGCCGGCCGTGACCCGGGGGGTGGCGGGTGGCAACGGCGAACCCACCCCGGGCCCGGCCGGACTGGCGGCGACCGGCGCGACCCCGGCCTGGGCCCCCTCGGTGGGTTCGGTGCGGGCGACCCGAGGGAGGCCCGAGGTTTCGTCCCCCCGCGCGCGATTCACATACAGGAGCAGGCTGGGCCGGCCCAGTTTTTCGTAGGCGGCCTGGAAGGTTTCCACGGTTTGCCGCGCTTTTTCCGGCGGCACCATGGTCGTGGCGGGGGCATAGAGCTTCTGCTCATAGGCGCGGGCGATGGGCGGCTCGCCGCCACCCCCCCCACCACCACCGGTCGCGGGTGCGGGCTGCGCGGCCGCCGTGGCGGCGAGCAGGACCAGGGCGGCGGGCAAGGAGCGTTTCATGACAGTGGGTGGGACAGCAGTCCGGAGATTTCTTTCCACTTTAGCTTTCCCTTCATCCTTCCGGGTATTTTTCAAGCTTTGGGGGGGGGGAAGAGAAAGATGGGAGGTCAGCGGGTGTTGCGGAGGCGGATGGTGTAGGTGCGGGCGAGGGGGTTCAGCGAGTCGAAAGGCACCGTCTCCGTCGCGTTCTCCGTGAGAAAGAGCGTCTCCCACGGGGTTTCGTCACCGGTGGGCACCCCTCGCTCGTCCTTGAACACGCACTGTAACTGGAACTGGAGCCGGAGCCCCCCCAGATTTTTCAAATCAACCTCCACATGGAGGCGGCCGTCGGAACGGGTCACGGCCCGGTCGCCGACATCGGCCACCGTCGCCCGCATTGCCGGGTCCAGATAGGCCACATGGGGGTCCGCCCCGATCGGGCCGGCCATCGCCAGACCCGTCACGGCACCGGAGGGAGGGGGCGCAGGGATGCGGTTTTGGCAGGCGGTGAGTGCCAGCAAAGGAGCCAACAGACAGAGCGCGGAGAAGGTAGCGCAGGCATCCTTGCCGGCGCTACCTTTCGGAGCTGGAGCGGGGAAAAACATGGCGCGTTTCATGACGTGGACGCGGTCAGCGATAGGAGGCGTCGGCCAGACCCTGCTTTTTCATCTCGTAAGTGCCCTCCCAGACGATGACGTTGGTCCGGGCGTCGATCAGTTGGAAATCGAAGAGAACGTAGTCGCTGATGCCCTGCGCGGTGCCGGTGGACTGGCCGCTGAGTTTCCCGGTGAGGAAATAGTCGGCCCCGCGAAACTCCACGAGGTTGGGGTCGGCGGAGGCGGTGACCAGGCCCTGCTGCTTGAGCTGCTGCTCGCGCTCGAGCGCCGCGATGTGGTCGCGCGCGAGAAAGCTGACCCGGCCGGCGGCCTTGGTGTTGAGCTCGGCGCGGATCCGGTCGGTGAAGATCGTCTTATTGACGGCAAAACGGGTGGCGTTTTCCACCGGGTCGATCGCCACAAAGGGCGGCGTCTTGGCCGCCACGATGACCGGGGCCGCCAGGAGGCTGCGGGCCATCTGGTCGGTCACCGTCACGATGTCCTGGGACTCGATTCCGGTGCCGCTGACAAAGCCGTGATCGTCGGGCTTCATCTCGACCACCGGGACGCCGTCGGGATTCCGGACGCCCTGGCTGGCGCAACCGGCAAGGGCGGCGGCCGCGACGGCCCCGGCATAGAGGACATAGTTGCGGGCGGAGCGCGGATGGTATTTCATGAACGGGGCGCGGAGGGGACAGACGGATAGGCCACCGGGAGTCGGCGGCGGGGCAACACTGACACCGGGCCGGACCGGCGGTTCCCCGCCGGCCTTTTCCATTCGCTTTTCCCCCGCGTCCGGCCAGGCTGGGGGCGTATCCCGCTGACCCGTGTCACCATGCCACGTCTCCTGCTGCTCTGCCTCCTCATGACCGCGACGCTCCCTCTGGCCGCCGCACCCGACACCGTGCTTCTTCTTCACGGGCTGGCGCGCGGCCCGCTTTCGCTGATCCGCCTCGAGGCCGCCCTCCGCGCCGCCGGCTACAGGGTTCGCAACCTCGATTACGCCTCGCGTTCCGCCGAGATCGCCGCGCTCGCCACGACCACGTTGGGCCCGATATTGGGCGATGCCCCGCCGGACGGATCCCGCATCCACATCGTCACGCATTCGCTCGGTGGCATCCTGGTGCGCCAATACCTCCACGACCATGGGGTGCCACCCGCACTCGGCCGCGTGGTCATGCTCGCGCCACCGAACGAAGGCAGCGAGGTGGTGGACCGTCTGCGCGAATGGAAACTTTTCCAACTCATCAACGGCCCCGCCGGGCTGGAACTGGGCACGGGCGAGGCCGACGGTCCGCGGGCACTGGGCCCGCTGCCGGCCGGGGTCGAGGTGGGGGTGATCGCCGGCGACCATACGCTCAACCCCTTTTTCTCCGCCCTGCTGCCCGGGCCCAACGATGGCAAGGTCACCGTGGCCGCCACCCATGTGGCCGGGGAAACCGACCACGTCACCCTGCCGGCCACCCACACCTGGATCATGTGGCGCGGCGACGCCATCGCCCAGGTGGAGCTATTTCTGCGTGACGGCCGTTTCGACCATTGAGGGACTGGAGCAATCCAACGTCTGATATTTAGCGACGATGGGCGCGGCAGCGCGGTAGGGACGGACCGCTGGGCCGTCCGTCTCCCCTTGGCGCGGCGCGCCCATCCTCCTCCGCCCTGCCGTCGCACGGCTTTGGCGCGGCAAGCAAGCCTACGGCGCGACAAGGCTGTCGCGCCCTACCTCGTCCTGCGCTCTGGCTCCGGAGGACAGGTCGGAACCAAACGAAAGAATGATCCCGATTCAGTGACGAATTTGTCCACCACTCGACTCCAGTCATTGAATCGTAACCTGTTTGGCCAGAAACCTGCTTAATGCAATTATGTGACTTGCAAAACTGCATATAATTTGCACCATGGAACCTAAATGCTGATTCACATCAATCTGCGAAATCGATCCAAGCCAAAACGCGGTTCCAACCTTGGACAACCGGTGGGGTCGTCTTTGATCGATTTGGGCAAAGTTTCGGAGCTGACGGTGACCAAGGAACCCCCGGTGCCCCAGCGGTCGTTGGTTGAATACGACTTGGGCGAGAAGCTTGAAACTCATGAACATAAATCGCTTCTGCCATCCAATCAACCGCACTGGCCGGCGATGATTGATCTGGGCAAGGTACCCGAGGTCAGGCAGACGCTGCCACCGCCTCCCGTGCGACAAACGCTGGCCATCGTTGATCTGGGCAAAAGTCCCGACAACCATCAATCGGTGCCGATACCGCATTTCTCCTGGCTGGTGGCAGGGTCGGTCGGGATCGCCGTCCTTGGTTTGCTGGTGGTGACCTCCATCGAACTTCACCAAAGACCCTCCCGGCCAAAAGCGGCCAATTTTCCGGTCGTACCCTACGCCGTGGACGAAAGAGATGCGATCAACCTTTCGCCCGCCGAGCTCCAACCCCTGCAGATGTGGAGCCACTATGGCGACCGGATTGAGGCCTTGGCCCCGGGCAGCTCGCCCAACGATCCATGGTGGAAAATCGCCGACGACGCGCATCTGTCCGCCGACCGGACCGAAGAGGTGCATAAATTGCAGACCGATGTGCTCGTCGCGCTCAACCGGGTGGACCAGCCGGTGAGCGGCATCGCCAATGGCACCCTGATCCTGATCATCGCCGCCAAGAATCAACTGCAGGAACAGCAGACCCCTCCTTCCTTCAATCTGGGGCCGAACGGCACCGGATTGCCGCCGCCAGTCCGGGATCTGGCCGGGTTCTACAAACCCAGCGAAGCGGTCAATGCTCCTTAAGCTCCGGACCGGGGTCATCCGCCGGCCCAAGGCCTCCAAACTTCGCTGCGCTTCGGCGCGGCAACGCGGCGCTACCTGGGGTGGTGACCCTCTATTGGCTGCCTTGGATTTAGCCAAAGGCCGGCAGTCGAAACCGCTTGGCAGAAGGCGTCGGGACGCTTTTTCTCCCCCTTTGATGTCCACCGCCCAGCCCGCAGTTCTCGCCCTCGAAGATGGTTCCGTCTTTCACGGCCGCGCCTTTGGCGCCGCCGCCGCCATCGCGGGCGAGTGTGTGTTCAACACCTCGATGACCGGCTACCAGGAGATCCTCACCGATCCCTCCTATTTCGGCCAGATCGTGACGATGACCGCCGTGCAGATCGGCAACTACGGGATCAACTCGGAGGATGCCGAGTCCACCGGTCCCAAGGCCAGCGGCTTTGTCGTGCGGGAGCTTTCGCCCGTCGTGAGCAACTGGCGCAGCCAGCTCTCCCTCGGTGACTACCTCGCCCGCCACGGCATCCCCGGCATCAGCGAGGTGGACACCCGCGCCCTCACCAAGAAACTCCGCGTGACCGGGGCGATGAAGTGCTGTCTCTCCACGCTGCCCCTCACCGCCGACGAGGCCGTCGCCCGCGCCCGGGCCTGGCGCGACATGGCCGGCTGCGACTATGTGAAGGACGTGACGTGCCGCGAACCGTTCATCTGGCGCGACGACGATCCCGCCAACCACAACACCCCCTACCTGCCCGTCGGCACCACCCTGGGCGCGCCGGCCACCCGGGGGAAAAGGTTTCGCGTGGCCGCGTTCGACTACGGGGCCAAGCACTCCATTTACCGCAAGCTCGTGCGCCACGGCTTCGAGGTGCAGGTGTTTCCCGCCACCGCCTCCGCCGTGGAGGTGCGCGCCCACGCGCCCGACGCGGTGTTTCTCTCCAACGGGCCCGGCGATCCCGCCGCGCTCCCCTATATCCACCAAACGGTGACGGCGCTGCTGCCGGAGTTTCCGATCTTCGGCATCTGCCTCGGGCACCAAATGCTCACGCATGCGTTCGGCGGCACCACGTTCAAGCTCAAGTTCGGCCACCGCGGCGGCAACCAGCCGGTTAAGAACCTGGAGACCGGCAAAGTCTCCATCACCGCGCAGAACCATGGCTTTGCCACCGACCCCAAGAGCCTCGAAAAAACCGGCGCGATCGTCACCGAGGTCAATCTCAACGACGGCACGGTCGAGGGCCTGCGCCACCGGGAACTGCCCGTCTTCAGCGTGCAATACCACCCCGAGGCCGCGCCCGGCCCGAACGACGCCGACCCGCTGTTCGACGATTTTTACCGGCTGGTGGAGCGCCGGAAGGCCGGAACCATTTAGCCGCCCCAGTTGGTGGCCAGGATCACGGCCAAGTTCAGCGGCCGGTTCCTGTTGATGCACCCCGGGGAGGTGACGGTGGAAAAGGTTTTCACCGACTACCACCGTGTCCCGTGTTTCCAAGACCGCTTCAAAGTGAGGATCGGCCCGTTGCAGGAGATCGACGATCTCCTGCCGCATTAACGAGGTTATCTATGAGTTGCCGTCGTGGCTGACGCGATCAGCCGCCTGCACCGCCACCGCCAGCACCGCCACCGCCGCCAAAGCCACCGCCGCCGACACCACCAAAGCCACCGCCCCCACCGCCGCCGCGACGACCACCCCCACCTTGTTGCTGCAGGGCCGCAAGTGCATCGGGGCTGATCGCCCCGATTTTTGCATCAATGGCGTTGGTGGCGGCATCCACTATGGCTTGGTATGCCTCCGGATCCTGACGTCGGTTGATGCCCTGATTTTGGGCGTCCAACTGCGCCGCTTGCATCGCCGCCGTCCGTTGGGCGCCCAAATCGGTGAGTTGGGCGGCGGTGGCATCGTCGAGGCCAAGATTCTGAATGATATTGGCCATGCCGCCGCCACGCCGTCCGCCGCCGCCGCCAGGGCCGCCTCCACCGCCGCCAGCAAAGCCAACCCCACCACCGCGCTGCGCCGCCGCGCTGGCGCTGGCGACCTGGGCCTTCAGTTTGGTGAGATCCTGCTCCAAGGTGTTCACTTTGGTGTGCAGATCATTCCATGCATAGCCACCCACGCCCAAGGATGCGACCAAGAGGATGATGGCGATGGGGCCAATTGAGCCCGACTTGGTGCCGGGCGAGGCGGGTTTGGCGGTTTTGACGGGAATGGAGCTGTAGGTGGCCATGGTGGGAAAAAGTTTATGGGTTGGGAAATGGTCGCAAGCCCCGAAATGTGAGCGGGGGACCAGTGTGGTGGCAAAGACGTCTCGCCAATCCCTCCGGTTTCGGGCCTCGGCTCGGAATGGCAACCCACCCCTTCAGCTGAGCCAAGCCTCGAACTTCGCCGCATCCTCCAATGTGTCCACGCCGATGGTCGCCTCGTCGGTCAGGCCCACCGCGATGGAGTGGCCGTTTTCCAGCACGCGGAGCTGCTCCAGCTTCTCAATCTGCTCGTAGCGGCCGGGCGGCAGCGCGGAGAATCGCTCGAGCAAATCGGCGTGGTAGGCGTAGAGCCCGAGGTGCTTGAAGCACGGGTGGGCGCAGACCCAGGCGTCGTCCACTCTCCCCGCGCGGTCGCGGGCAAAGGGGATCGGTGAGCGGGTGAAATACAACGCCCGCCCGCCCGCCGGGGCGAAGACCACCTTCACCTGGTTGGGGTTGAGAAAATCCGCCGCGGTGCGGAAGGGAGTGGCCAGGGTGGCCATCGGCTCCGGGCCGGCGATGAGCGCGGCAAGAAGGCGGATCTGCGCGCCGGTCACCAGCGGCTCGTCGGCCTGCACGTTGATGACCTGCGCGGCGCGGACGGTACGGTTGGCCTCGGCGAGGCGGTCGGTGCCGCTGGCGTGGCGCGGGTCGGTCATGATGGTCTGGAAGCCGGCGGCCCGCAGGGGCGCGGCCAGCAGGTCATGGTCCACGGCGAAGTACAGGGGCAGCCCCGGCGCCTGCGCGGCGACGCGCTCGGCGACCCACAGCAGCAGCGGCTTGCCCCGCA
Organism: uncultured Opitutaceae bacterium; assembly: GCA_903929355.1. Taxonomy (GTDB): domain Bacteria; phylum Verrucomicrobiota; class Verrucomicrobiia; order Opitutales; family Opitutaceae; genus CAIYUN01. Next base: position 6,384 of record CAIYUN010000008.1, on the reverse strand, counting down.
CCGGGTGCAGGAGTTTGCGCGGAAACCGGGTGGATTCCAACCGGCACGGGATAATAATCGCGGCGGACGGCATGATCCTTGCAGGATGGGGGGTGGGATTTAAGGTTGCAAGCCATCCGCCTGCACCGGACATTCCCTCCCGCCCAATGACGTCCAAAAGCGACACCACCACCAGCCCTCAGCACACGAGGGAGTTCATCGTGCAAAACAAGATGGGCGTCCACGCGCGCCCGGCCGCCATGATCGTGCGCATCACGAACAAGTTCAAAGCCGACGTCTTCGTCGAGAAAGACGACGAGCAGGTCAACGGCAAGAGCATCATGGGCCTGATGATGCTCGCGGCGGGCAAGGACTCGCGGGTGCGTTTTCTGGTCACCGGCGACGACGCCCTGCAGATGCTGGCTGAGCTCGAGGCGCTTTTTATCCGCAAGTTCGACGAGGCCTGAGCCGGAGCCTCCGCGGATCCTACTACGCCAAGGCTTCGCAGGACACGGTGGCGCGGACGCGGGAAGATTCATTGGCGCACTCCTAAATTCAGCAGTTGGTCACAGAGACCACCGAGGTAAAATCTGAGGTCACAGAGAAATACATCGGAAGGTGAGAGAGTTTTGGTGTCACCCACCGGGTGCGATGCTTGCCGCCACCCTGGGTTTTTGAAGTGGCTTGCTCCGTGAACTCTGTGGCTGGGTTCTGTGTCTGTGTAACCCTTCTGCGCTTTTTATGATTATAAAGCGCCAAGACGCCAGGCGGCGAAGTTCCTGATCCTTATCCTGACTTCGACCCTTTGCACCCTGGCGTCTTTGCGCTTAACCAAATCATACGAACAACCCTCGGCCTAAATCCCAAAAAAGGCCCTGGCGTTAACGGTAGTCAGGGCCGCGATCTCGTCCAGGCCGAGGCCGAAGAGTTGCGCGGCCGTTTCCGCCGTGTGCCGGACATAGGCCGGCTCGTTGGGCGAGCCGCGATGAGGCACGGGGGCGAGCCAGGGGGCGTCGGTCTCCACCATGAGCCGCGCGAGCCCCTGCCCGACCATTGCGGCGCGGACGGCGTCGGCGTTCTTGTAGGTGATGATACCCGTGAACGAGCCGCGCCCGCCGCGGCGGTTCAGCTCGGCGATCTCGGAGGCACCCTCGCTGAAGCAATGGAAGACCACCCGGGCCCAGTCCACCCCGGCGGCGTCGATCATCTCCACCGTCTCGCGGAACGCGCCGCGCGAGTGGATCACGAGCGGGCACCCCAGCTCCTTGGCGAGCGCGAGCTGCGCCGAGAAGGCCGCCCGCTGCCAGCCGAACACCTCCTCCGCGTGCGCGGCGTCGTTCTTCGGCAGGTGGAAGCGGTCCAGGCCGCACTCGCCGAGGGCAACGGGGCAGGGCGGGACCCCTGGGCCCGCCGCGATGCCTATCGGCGCGCCCGGCGGTCGCGCCCTACCCCAAAAACCCGCCATCTGCGCCACGGCCTCCGCCCAGTTTTTCTCCACCGAGCACGGGTGCAGTCCGACCGAATAATGGACCACGCCCGGATGGGCCGCCGCGAGGTCGCGGTACGGGGCCCAGTCCTCCGGCGACGTGCCGATGCTGATCATCGCCCCCACCCCGGCGGCCCGCGCGCGCGCCAGCATCGCGTCGAGCGTGCCGTGACGCGCGTAGGATTCGAGGTGGGCGTGGGTGTCGATGAGGGTCATCAAAGAGTGGTCTCGTTCTCCCGTGTCTTTAGTGATGAGATTATTATTCGAGCTCGAGTCAGAGCAGGAGAACGATTATTTCAGATACAACCCGCCGTACCGCTCCCGCAGATACCCCAGCAGCGGCTGGGGCGAAAGCTCCACTCCGGTCACGCGGCGCACCAGCTCGAGTGTGTCGAAGCGGCGGCCGTGGGCGTGGATGTTCTCCCGGAGCCAGCCGAGCAGCCCCGAAAAATCGCCACGGGCGAACTCCTCCTCCAGGCCCGGCCGGGCCCGGCGGATCGTCGCCCAGAGCTGGGCGGCCATCATGTTGCCGAGGCAGTAGCTCGGGAAATATCCGAAACCGCCGCCACTCCAGTGGACGTCCTGCAACACGCCCTCGCGGTCGTTGGCGGGGGTCTGGCCGAGCAGCTCCGCGCAGAGTGCCTTCCACGCGGCGGGCAGGTCGCGCACGGCCAGCGCCCCGGAGAAGAGCTTCTGCTCCAGCTCGAAGCGCAGCAGGATGTGCAGGTTGTAGTGGACCTCGTCGGAGTCCACGCGGATGAGCGTTGGCTGGACGGCGTTGACGGCGAGGTAAAGCGCCTCGGACGACACGGCGGCGAGCTGCGCGGGGAAAAGCGCACGGAACCGGGGCTCGAAAAACTGCCAGAACGCGCGCCCGCGCGCCACCTGGTTTTCCCACAGGCGGCTCTGCGACTCGTGGGCCGCCATCCCGGCGGCCTGGCCGAGCGCGGTGCCCAGGTGAACCCGTGGCAACCCCTGCTCATAGAGGCCGTGCCCGGTCTCGTGGATCGCGCCAAACAGCGAGCGGAGCGGACGGTCGGCGTCGAAGCGCGTCGTCATGCGGATGTCGGCGCCGGTGCCGGAGCAGAACGGGTGCAGTGACACGTCAATGCGCCCACGCCGGTAGTTGAAGCCGAGGCGCTCGGTGACCTCGCGGAGAAACACCCGCTGCGACTCGACGGGGAAATCATGCAACAACCCCAGGTCGGCGCGCACCCGCGACTCACGGATTTCCCGGACGAGCGGCACCAGCCCGAGCTTCAGTTCCGCAAACAGCGTCGTGATCTGGGCGGCCGTGAGGCCGGGGTCGTGCTTGTCGATCGCATAGTCGTAGGGGCGGTCACCCCAGCCGAGCAGCTCGGCCTCACGGCGGGCGAGTGCGAGGTGTTTTTCGAGGAACGGCGCGTAGCTGGCGAAGTCGTCACGGGCCTTGGCCTCGGCCCACGCGTGAAATGCCTGGCTGGAGTGCGTGGCCTTCTCGCGCACGAAATCGGCGGGCAGTTTGGTGGCCCGGTCGTAGTCGCGCCGCGCATGGCGGACGATGACCATCTGGTCGGAATCCGCGATTGAGGTGGAGCGCGTTGCCGTGCCCGCCGTAGCCTTGTGCGAAGGCTGGGACCCCAACGCGCTGATTTGAGTCTCGATCTCCCCCAGCAGCCGCCCGATCTCCGGATCGGTGGCGGCCGCGTGCTGCGCCTCGGCCATGACGGCAAGCTGCTCGGCGCGCACGTCGGAGCTGTCGGGCGGCAGGTTGACCTGCTCGTCCCAGCCAAGGAGCTCGGCGACGGTGCCGAGCGTGTGGGCGCGCTTGAGTTTGGTGACGAGCTGGTCGTGGGTGGTCATGGGAAAGAGTGGAGGTTGCACGAATCCGTGCTGCTTGCCAACAGCGGCGGTGTTTGTTCAGAAATGGGGACGCGCCGCCCTCGTCGCGTTTTCGGCGGCGGATCGGGCCGCGACGAGGGCGTCGCGGCTCCATTTCTGCGCGATGCGAACACCCGCATAATAGTCTTTTTCCCCGCTAGCGGATGCGCTTCACTCCCCGTCCACCATGCAACTGGACGCCCTCGTCAATCCCGCGATTCTCACGCAACCGGTCTATGAACCGGGCAAGCCCATCGCGACGGTGGCGCGCGAGCTGGGGCTCGATCCGGCCACGATCATCAAACTCGCCTCCAACGAGAACGCCTTCGGCCCGTCGCCCAAGGCGGTGGCGGCGGCCCGGGCCGCCCTCGGTGAAGCCCAGCTCTACCCGGACGGCGGCGCCTTTGCGCTGCGGCAGAAGCTCGCGGCGCGGCACGCGCTGGCGCCCGGGCAGATCGTGCCCGCCAACGGCTCCAACGAGATCATCGAGCTGCTCGGTCACGTGTTCCTGCGGCCGGGCGACGAGGTGGTCATGGGCGTGCCGGCCTTTGTCGTGTACAAGCTGGTCGCGCTGCTCTTCGACGCAAAGCCGGTCGAGGTGCCACTGGTCAACCACCGTCACGACCTCGCGGCGCTCGCCGCGGCGGTCACGCCGCGCACTAAGCTGGTGTTCCTGCCCAGTCCGAACAACCCGACCGGCACGGCCAACTCTGAGGCGGAGATTCTCGCCTTTGTCCGCGCGCTGCCGCCACACGTCGTCTTTGTGTTCGACGAGGCCTACGCGGAGTTTCTCCCGCAACCCCCCGACCTGCGGCCGCTGATCGCCGAGGGGAGGCCGGTGGTCTGCCTGCGGACGTTTTCCAAGATTTTCGGCCTCGCCGCGCTGCGTGTGGGCTACGGCTACGCGGCCCCGGAGCTGGCCGCGCTGCTCAACCGGGCGCGCCAGCCGTTCAACGTCAACGCCATCGGCCAGGCGGCCGCGTGTGCCGCGCTCGATGACGACGAATTCACCGCGCACTGCGTGCGCGGGAACCTCGCGGGGCTGGCGCAGTTGGAGGCGGGTTTCCGCACCATTGGGCTGGAGCTGGTGCCGAGCGTGGCGAACTTCATGCTCGTGCGCGTGGGCGACGGAGCCCGGGTGTTTGCGGAGTTGCAAAAACGCGGTGTGATCGTGCGCCCGCTCCAGCCCTATGGGATGAAGGAGTGGCTGCGCGTCACCGTCGGCACCGCCGCGCAAAACGAGCGGTTGCTGCGGGAACTCGAGGCGGTGCTGAGAGGCTGAATAAGAATTTGGCCACAAAGATGCACAAAGTTCACAAAATGCTGAGGTGGAGCGCGGCATCCAAATTCCGTTCCCTTTGTGTCCTTTGTGCCTTTTTGTGGCCCACATTGCCTTCGAAAGCTGACCCATGACCAAAAATGAAATCTGTCTCTGCGGGCTGGCGGCGGTGCGGGCGCGGTTCGAGCGCGACGCGGCGTCGGTCCAGAAACTGTTTTTTGACCTGGAGACAGGCCGAAAGATCGGACCCCTATGCAAGGGCCTCGCCGCTGCCCGCAAGATCTACCGCTGCGTCGAGCCGGCCGAGTTGGAGAAAATCTCCGGCACGATCCACCACGGCGGCATTGTGGCGGTGGTCGCCGCGCCCAAGCTCCGCGCGCCGACCAAGGCCGAGGTGACGGAGTGGGCCGCGCAGCGCACACCGCTGCTAATCCTCGACCGGATCGGCAACGCGCACAACCTGGGTGCGATCGCGCGCACCGCGGCGTTTTTCGGCGTGCCGCGCCTGGTGCTTTCGTCCGACCCGACGGCGGCGCAACCGGGGGCGTCGGCCTTCCGGGTGGCGGAGGGCGGGCTGGAGGCGGTGGAGCTTTTCCGCGTGCCTGACCTGGCGGAGTTCTGCCGCGGGTTGGCACCCCATTATTTGGTCGCGGGGGCGGCGGCGCACGGCCGGGCGCTGACCCCGGCGCAACTGCGCGCCCGCGCCGGCGCGTTGCCCATTGCGCTGGTGCTCGGCAACGAGGAGCGCGGTCTCGGGACCACGGTCGCGGCCGCCTGCGCGCAGTTGGTCCACATCCCCGGCCGCGGCCGGGTGGAGTCGCTCAATGTCTCCGCCGCCGCCGCCGTGCTCATCTGGGAACTGCTGGCCCGGGGGAAGTAAGGGGATGATTGCTGTTCGTAGGGGCGGAGTCCTGCTCCGCCCTTCCTAAATTCCATTCCTCACCCCGCCATCGCCCGGCCAGCGTGCCAGCCGGTGGTCCAGGCGGACTGGAAATTGAACCCGCCCGTGATGCCGTCCACGTCGAGCACCTCGCCGGCGAAATGCAGGCCGGGGCAGATTCGACTTTCCATCGTGGCGAAATCCACCTCGCGCAGGCGCACGCCACCACAGGTCACAAACTCCTCCTTGTTCGTGCTCTTGCCGGTCACGGCGAACTCGGCGCCGGCCAGTTGGGCCGTGAGCGCCCCAAGCGCGGCATTCGCCACCCCGGACCAGGTTGCGTCGGGAGCAAGCCCGGCGGCGGCGACCAGGCGTTCCCAGAGCCGGGCAGGCAGGCCGAAGGGGTTGGCGGTGGCGAGCTGGCGCTTGGGATGCGCGGTCCGCAGCGCGGTGAGCTCGGCCCGGGTCTGCTCGAGCGTACGCGGGGCCACCCAGTTGACGGTGAGGGTGAAGCGGTAATCCAGCGGGTGCAGCTCGCGCGCACCCCAGGCGGAGAGCTTGAGGATCGCGGGGCCGCTCAGGCCCCAGTGCGTGATAAGCAGCGGGCCGGATTCGCGCAGCTTGGTTCCGCGCACCGCCGTGGCGGCGAGCGGCACGGAGAGGCCCGCGAGATCGCGCAGGCGGGCGTCGGCAAGGTTGAAGGTGAACAACGACGGCACCGGCGGCTCGACCGTATGCCCAAGCGCCTCCGCGATGGCCAGCCCGGCGGAGCCCTTGTTGCCGCCCGTGGCCAGCAGCACCCGGTCGGCGGGCATCTGCTCGCCGGTGGTGAGGGTGACCACGAAGGTGGAGCGCGTTGACCCCAACGCGCTTTCCGGCAACTCATGCTCCCCAAGCGCG
>CAIYUN010000007.1 GCA_903929355.1 uncultured Opitutaceae bacterium | reverse complement strand
GCAAAGCGATTGGTCCGGCCTGGGTTCCTGAGTTCCAGATTCGAATTTAATTTGGAAATCAGGAAATCAGGAACGGAGGACGGATTGGAACACGGAGGTCACGAAGAGCACGGAGGGGCAGATCAAGCGGATGGGGAACGCCAGAGAAAACCACGGCAAAGCGATTGGTCCGGCCTGGGTTCCTGAGTTCCAGATTCGAATTTAATTTGGAAATCAGGAAATCAGGAACGGAGGACGGATTGGAACACGGAGGTCACGAAGAGCACGGAGGGGCGGATCAAGCGGATGGGGAACGGCGAGAAAACAAAGGCAACGCGATTGGTCCTGCTGGGTTCCTGCGTTCCGGATTCTAATTTAATTTGGAAATCAGGAAATCAGGAACTGCGGACGGATTGGAACACGGAGGTCACGAAGAGCACGGAGGGGCAGATCAAGCGGATGGGGAACGGCGAGCAAACCAAGGCAAAGCGATTGGTCCGACCTGAGTTCCTGCGTTCCACATTCACAACCGCCACGAGCCGGTATGACCGAGGTTGCCGGGTTGCTGGAGGAACGCCTTGATGGCGGCGAGGGCCGCGTCCCGTTTTACCTCCGGCCAGTACAGGGCAAAGTCGGGGCACTGCTTGAAATGATACCACCGATGCAGCTCGTAGGCGTAGATGTCAGCCAACCGAATGCTCACTTTAGATCCGAGGGGCGGCAAATCGAGTCCCTTGGGCACATCGGGAGCTGGGGGGTCGCTCATCATCTGGTTGGGGCTGTATCCGTCCACAGCAATTTCGACCCCACCACCATCCGTGGTGACCGTGCCGGTCACCGTAACCGACCCGGCCGGGGTGAGATCGGAGAGTCCGTTGATGATCGCCCGGCGAAAACTCGGCACATCAATCATCGGGGTGCCGAACATCATGCCCATCATGGCCATGCGGCCAAGGTGAGGCTGCATGAGCGGCAACCATGGCGATCCCGCCCGGGTGAATAGCTCGGTCAACGCCTGGGCAACGGCCGGGTGGTGCGGGTTCACCCAGGCGGGGATGAAAGCATAATGCGGGTCGCTGAGCGACAATGCGCCGCGTCGTAGTTCCAACAGCCGCCGCGGAGAACGAGATAGGATCCCGACGGCGGCCCCGTCGGATTCGTAACCTCTCCGCCCGGCAGCTTGTCCCCATACCAGTCCTGACACCATTGCGAGTTGTTGGGTATTTGTGAACGCAAAATCACGGTTAAAAGACCCGCTTGGTGCAGGGTTGCCAGCATCGTCAGGACTCCCCTGCCGACCGACCCCAAGACCATCGGCGAACACCTCCACAAAAGGCGGGCCGAGCTTGGCCTGACGCAGCGGCAAGTTGCTGCCCAAATGGGGGTTTGGCTGGCAACCCTCGTTTGCTGGGAGGGCAACCGTCACCAGCCCACCAGCAAGGCCCGTGCTCGGATTGTCGCATGGCTTGGCTTTGATCCCCCGCAGCCAAAATAGCGAACCCAACGGCAGACTTCCGGCCCAACCTCCGTTGACCTTTTGGAAAACCGCCCCGGCCCGCCCCTTTTGGCAGGCGGCGGGGTCGTGTTAGGATTAAGGGCGGAACGGCCGCCCACGACGGGCAGGCTGCGAAGGCGGCGGCGCACGCGGAACTTGTTGCGGTGATCGAAAAGGCCATCGCGGCGTTTGGCGGACGCGAGGTGTTGAATCGTCTCTCCTCTGCCAAGGTGACGCTCGCGGTCAGCGGCAATCTGAATGCCGACTACACTTTCAGCGGCCAGTCCACCGTTTTTCAACAGTTCCCCGACAAGCTGAAAGTCACGCAAACTGTCACCGTCCACAAAGACGATTTCAACAAGAGCGTTGGCTTTCTCGGTGTCCTGCTCGGCACGTTGAGCGTTAACACGGGGGGCGATACCGTCATGAGTGCCACTTTGGGCATCAACGGCCGCGCCGCGTGGGAAGTGAGGGACAACACCGCCCGGCAAATGGCGAAGGTGACGGAAGCGGAAGTGCGAGATATTCTCTACCTAAACCAATGCACGCAGCTCCTCATGCTCCTTGGCGATGACGTGCAGTTGGAGAAAGTTTTCGCCAACGGAGTCACCACCTCGATCACCGTTCACAAAGCCGGCAAACCTGACATCACCTTGAATTTTGACCAGCGGAGCGGGTTTCTTGTCCGATCCTCTTTCGTTGAAAAGGACAAGGACGGCAAAAATGTGACCTTCACCAATGAGTATGGTAATTACCAAAATTTCGACGGCCTGAATTTTGCCAAGACCGTCAAAATCACGAAAAGCAACGGGACGGTGGAAACGGACATTATCGAGAGCATTGTCCCAATGGCTCCGGCGAACGCACCGGCAACCTTTCGAGTGCCTGCCGGCATCAGCCAGTAACGGCTCTCAATTGATTGCGGGAGCGGACAGGGGTTTCGGCCCAGGCCCATCATGCAGTCAACGACGGGGCCACCCGCAGGCGGTTGAAATGCCGCCCCGCCGTTCCGCCGAGCCTCCACTTGCGGGCCGGAATTCCAACCCCCTGCTTCCTCCCTCCTTTTGGAAAAAGGACCAAAAGAGCGGCCAGTCGCAGACTCCTGCGCGGGATGCTCGGAGACTGCTTGGTGGCCGCAAGGCACACGGGTTCGAGGGCAGAGCGAAGGTTACTGACGGTTTCAAGCGACTCCGTGACCCTCCCAAAATGTGATCAGGACGCGCGGGCGTTGGAAAGCGGGTTTTCTTTTTTCGAGGCGCGTGATCTGCAAAATCTCGGCACCGGCGAGGCGATCTGCCGCGTTGAGCGCAGCGACTACGATTTCAACTTGGCCGTGCCGTTGCCGGAGCCAGCGGACGAGGTTGCGGCGGCGGCACGTCGCAACGAGGTCATCACGGCTTCGCGGGAAAAATATGCGACCCCGCGTGCCGAGGTTGAAGCGGCTTTGCTGGCGCGGGCCGACGTGACGGCTCCACCGGCCAGCAAGAAGCCTGACGTTACACCGCCTCCACCAGCGGCCCCCGCGCCAGCGCCCGCCAAGGAGGTTCCCCCTGTCTCGCCGATACCAGCAGCCGTCGCTCCGCCAGCGCCCCCGCCGCCCGTGCCTACGCCAGCGGCCCCCGCGCCAGCGCCCGCCAAGGACGTTCCCCCTGTCTCGCCGATACCAGCAGCCGCCGCTCCGCCAGCGCCCCCGCCGCCGGTGCCGGTGCCGCCCGTGCCTACGCCAGCGGCAACTCCAAAGCCCGAGGCTGCGTTGCCGGATTTCGGCCGGGGCGGCAACCAACACAAAATGATTCAGCGCCGTCTCAAAACCGGAGCGGAGGAACTTGGCTTCCGAGTTTTTATTGAGAAGCCGATCCTCGACGGCGCAGGCAGCGTTGATCTGGTTTTTGAGCGCGGAGGTGTTGCCATCGCCTGTGAAATCGCCGTGACCACGACGATTGACCACGAGGTCGGGAATGTCGCCAAGTGCATCAAAGCGGGTTTTTCACAAATCGCAGTGCTGGCCGGGAGCGAAGACCGGCTCGGCAAGATTTCTGCGGCCGTGGCGGCGAGCCTGGGCGCGGAGGTAGCTGCTCATGTCGGATATTTTTTGCCGGACGCTTTTCTGGCTTGGTTGCAGGCATTGCCGCCACCGGCCCCGCCTGCCCCGCCGACCGCGCCCGCCCCCGTCACCACCACCGTTCGCGGCTGGAAAGTGCGGACGAACTACCCGCAGCTCACCCCAGAGGAAACCAAGGCCCGCGAGGATGCCGCGATCAAGCTGCTCGCAGAGAGCATGAAAAAGCCCAGAGGAAAGCCGCCGAACAGCAGTTGACCGGCTGGGGGTGCCATGATAATGTTTCGGTATGGACAAGCACTACACCTACACCATCCAGATTGATAAACAGGACGGCGGCTACCTCGTTGAGGTGCCGGCTTTGCAGGGCTGCCACACTTGGGGCAAGACCTACGAGGAGGCTGTGTCCAATGCCCAGGAGGCGATCCAAGGCTACTTGGAGACATTGAAAAAAATGGGGAAGCCCATCCCGGTCGAGTCGAAGCACCGCGAGTTGCACCTGAACGTTCCCGTCACCGCATGAGCCGCCTTCCCATGCTGACCGCCAAGGAGGCGGTCAAGGCGCTTGAGCGCGGCGGATTTGAGAAGATGGGCCAGAAAGGCAGCCATCTTTACCTCTACCACGCGGGGCGCGACTTGTTCACCACGGTGCCGATGCACGCTGGCGATCTGCACCGGGGTTTGATGAAAACGATCATCAAGCAAGCCGGACTGACCGAGGACGAGTTTCGCGACCTCCTCTGACCTCTTCCCCACGGGAGAGGTTTTTTTATGCGTGATCCACGAACGCCACGAAATCGCGGTTTTGCAGGGGGCGCAGGTCTGGCCAGAGCGCGTGCGGGATAGGGAGCGCGAAGAAATCGCGGACATCGGCCCGCATCCCCTCCACCTCGATAAACACGCCTTGCCTCATGGCCTGATAAGTCGCGTGCAAGTGCTGGATCAACTGTTTGACGAAAAGTGCCTCTCCCAGCGTGACCGGCGATTGGCGCAGGTCTGCTTTTGCGTCAATTACCCGCCAGAGTTCCGGGCGGCGGTAAAATTCCATCCACAACTCGCGGTGCTCGCGCGTCAGCGTGATGAGGTTTGTAACGCGGGTGGATTTTTCATCCCTGCTCATCGTTATCACCGAGAACCAGAGGCCCGAGACAATGCCCGTGCCTTCCAGCAAGTGTGTCCAATTTTCACCGAGCCAGTCCAGCCATGTCATACTCGGAATTATACCCCATGGGCGGCCCAAGCCCAAGGGTTCGAGGAAGGAATCAGGCGGCGGGGATGTCTGCCTTGGCGAGCACCAGAGTCTTGCGGGGAATCCAGACCACGCGCTCATCCGGCCCACAGCCCACGGTTGGCGGCAGCCGGCCTTGCGCCTTGGCGGTGATGTCAATGCCGATCACGGCGAAGCCCGACAGGCATATTCCCACTGGGCCTCGGTCGGGAGCGTGTAGGCATACCCCTGCGGCAGACGTCCAGCGATGCGCTCCTGATCCGTCAGCTTAATACAAAACGCCAAGGAGTCGTCCCATGAAACGTGCTCCACCGGGTTCTGCGGGGATTCCGTGAACTCGCTTGGGTTGTTGCCCATGACGTGCTCCCATTGGCCTTGCGTAACTAGGAACTTTCCCAACCAGAAGCCTTTGCTCAGGGTCACCTTGGGTGGTTTAGACGGCACCATCCCCGATCCAAACCTCCCTATCCCGGGCAGGTCAGGCGGCCTGGCCGCCTCCTGCTTCTGGTAGAACTCCATGGCCGTGGCATAGGAACCGTCATCGCCCATGAAAAACGTGCCCGGAACGACATACAGCATGTCCAACCCCACGTCTGGAATGGTGAAACTCTGCGGCACGACCTGTGGGCCGGAAGCCGTGCTGGACTGGACGCTTCCGGATTGATTGTTTGTGGTGGCCGCCGACGCGAGAGCCGGCGTGGATGCTTCGACCGCAGGCCGGGATTGGCGGTTGTCCTGGCTAATGTCTATGGCCAGATACCTTAGGTTGAAGTTTTTCCCCGTCATCTCCGGTGTGATGGAAGGATCATCAATCGGGATGCGTTCACCAGCCGCCAGCCGCATCTGGTTATGGTCGAGGAAAGCGCGCCATGCATCACGAATAGCAGCACACTGTTCAGGGGTGAAATTGGTGTTCCCGCTGTTACCTTTCCCCTTCCCCAGGTCAATGGTGCCATGGACCAAATGGCTCAGCGCAAAATACATCTCGCTTTTGTCTGTGATCACTTCGCACCACGCAGTCCACAGGTCCATGCGGGCGCCGAGCGCGCTGGCCGCCTGATCGGCCGAGTACCGCACCCAATGCTCCGGGATCGTGGTGATTAGCCGGGTCAACGCAGGAATGAATGTTTTGCGCCCCGTCTTGCCTGCGACATCGCAGGCTGCGCGCACGACAGCCCAGTCAGGGTCCGCCAACGCAGTGAGGAGGGGTGCTTCAAACTCGTCTGGGAGCGGCAGGGGAATCGCCAGAACCGCGTTCTCGCGGAGCACCGGAAGTTCGCTTTTCAGCGCGGCCAGCAGGGTCGCCTTCCACTGCTCAACCGGCGGCCGGGGAAACTTGGGATCGGCCAGTTGACGGCAGACCACGAGCGTGGTTGCGAGGTTTCCCGGCACGGCGGGATCCACGCGCCAGCCGCGTGCCCGCAGCGCATCCGTCGCGCGCAGCAGGCTACGCAAATGCCCCGGGGCATCGAGCACGTCGGCCTCCTTGCCCGCCCGCAGTTGCCACGGTCCGTCGAGCGCGGTCTGCACGGCCGCGAGCAATGGCGGGGCCAGCGTTTCATCACCCTCGAGCTCGATCAATGACGATGCCAGGTCCACGGCGGCGTCGTCTTTTTCCTGCAACAAGCGCCGCGCGACCGCCAGCACTTGGGCGCGATCGGCGGGAGTCCAGTTTTCCCCGATGAGCAGGCCTGATTCAGGTCCCCAGGCAAGGTAAGGGGGCCGCGTTCCAGTGAGCGATGGCATCCGGCGCAGCACCTGGCGGCCGGCGGCCTTCACCACTGCGAGCGAAGTGTTGTCCAGCAACCGCAGCAGCGCCTCAAACGAGGCCGCACCCGGGATAAATTCCAAACCCTCGCAGGCGTCCAGGTGTCCCTGGCCGGCCTCGTCGAGGAGGGCGGGCAGGAAAATCGGGTGCCGCAAGCGAGCAAGTTGAGCCAGGCGGTCGGGAGCGTCACTGGTGCAGAGCTCATGCACCCTGGCCGCCGCCTCCGCGGGTGTCGGCAGCAGGATCTCGATCTGGGTCTTGGCGACTGGATGCGGATGCGTGTCATCCACGATCCAACCCAGGTCGTGACTTGCTTCCACAGTATAGACCCCCGGTCCGGGAAACGCCACGTAGCCCGGCAATGGAAACGGGATGGATTTTGACTCCCCTGGTTTGAGGGTGGAGTCGGCTGAAAGTGCGATGTCCGGTGGGTTAAAAGTTTTGGGGACGGAGTCCGGCAGCACGTTGCCTTGGGCATCGGTCACCCGAATCTTCAGCCGCACCGGGAATCCCGTTCCCATATAATCACCGCCGGTCGAAACATCGAAGTCGGCAGCGCCCCCGTTCCTGACGTTGAAGCTGCCTGCAATCTCGTCGCCGATTCGGGCCTTCGCCGGCAGCGCAAGGGAGACCTCCGCCCCGGCCGGAACCGCCTGCGTGGGGTTTAAAAAGCCCGCGATTCCGAGCTGGTGGATGGCGGCAGGGACTGCCGTATTGGCCGGCGAAGCATTGGCGGTGGGCCCGGGTGATATCACCGCTGCCGGGGTGGTGGCAGCGGCGCCAGTTGGCCGGCCGGAATCGACCGCGTCGGATTTTGATGGACCGGCCGAGGTCGAAGCGGTGATGGGCTTGGGTGCCGGAGCGGTCACCTGGGCGTCGGTGAGGCCGATCACCCCGAGCGCACCCAGCAGCGCAACGGCGAGCCACGACCAGCGGGGTCCAGAAGCAAAAGTCGCAATGAAACTGATCCGCTCGCGCAACCGGCGTTTGTCCTCCATGATGCCCACCAGGCCCGGAGTCAGCCCACCCCGGGCAAAGCTCTCCAGGATATGCAGGATGGTCCGGCCGTAGGCGTCCTTGTGCGCCGGGCCGGTGGCCTCCAGCACCATCGCGTCGCAGGCCAACTCCCGGTCGGTGCGCCAGCGGTGAAAGGCGAACCACACGAACGGATTGAACCAGTGGACAACCTGCAGGAGCGCAAGCAGCCAGTTCACCGCCAGATCGCGACGCCGCACATGGGCGAGCTCGTGCAGAAAAACGAAGCGCAGTTCCTCCGCCGAGAAACGCCCGGCAAAAGCAACCGGCAGGAGCAGCCGCGGGCGCCAGCAGCCGTAGAGCGCCGGGCTGGTCAGCCAGGCGCATTCAAACATGGCGGGGGCCCGGACGGTCAGGCCCAACTCCTGCCGGGCCGAGCCCAACAGCGCCTCCACCCTCGAATCGGACAGCCGCGGCGCGCGCCGGATGCGCCGGGCCAGCGCAAAGGTCGAAATCGCCAAACCGGCGCCCAAGGTGGCGACCCCCGTTAGCCAGACCGCGATCAAAAGTTTGGGCCAATTGATGGCAACCGGCGGGGTCGCGGGTTCCTCTTGGAGACGGGACGCCCTCGTCCCGGTCTGCTCCGGCGCGAGTTCTGGCACCGGCGCGCTCCCTGCGGCCTCGCGTAGCTGCGGCGCTTCCGCCGCAGCCGGCATGGGCGTGGCGACTGGTAAAGGCGAAAAAGCAGGTTCAACCTGGAGAGGGGTCGTCCTCGACCCGGTCTGCTCGGGTGCCATCGAGGGCGGCGGCGAAACGGCCGGCCGGCCCCAGGCCGGCATGACATTGTAGATGCTGGTGACACTGCTGAATGAGATGGGGAGCAGGAGACGAGCCGCCACCAAGAGCCAGAGCGCGCAGCGCCAGCGGGGCGAGAGCTGGCGGCGGAAAAGGCGTTGCGCCGCGAGGATGAGCATCACGAGGACGCCCGCCTGCGCGGAGCAGCGGCCCAGTGAATAGAGGATGTCCGAAGCGGTCATGGGGCCGGCCTTTCCTTGGCCGGTTTCGACCGGTCAGTGGTCCGTTGATCCAGCAAAGCGCGCAGCTCGGCCAGCTCCCGGGCGGTGAGGTTTTGTTTTTCCACGAAATGCGCGAGCATGGGGCGGAGCGAACCGCCGAACACGCGGGCGAGGAAGCTCTCACTGGCGGCGGCCATGCAGTCGGCCTCCCGGACGAGGGGGGTGTAGGCATAGGCCCGGCCGACCGACGCGACGCCGAGGGCCTTTTTCGCCACCAAGCGCGCCAACAGCGTGCGGGTGGTCTTGGGGTGCCAGCGGTCATCCCCCTTGGACAGGCGGGCGATGATGGCGGCGGCGGTGAGGGGATGGTGCGCCCACACCACCCGCATGATCTCCCATTCGGTGTCGGAAATGCGTGGGGGATTTTTCATTTTCTGAATTTCGGCAGTCGGATTTTACTGTGGATTACACGGATCAGCCGTCGCTGCGCTGTGGCGCGACAAGTGGGACGGATTGAAACGGAGCTGGTTTTAACACGGAGGGCGCAGAGGGCACGGAGACTGAACATTCAAAAAGGGGAAGCCATGAAGCCGGGAAACGGAGAAGGCCAAACACCCAGCATTTTTTAACCACGGATTGCACGGATTTACACGGATACAGAATGATACGGAATTTCATGGGGGCTGCGCCTACAAGTGTGGGCGACGTGAAGACCACAGGCGTAAGCTATGAGGGTCAAGATGTTTTTGGTTGTATTTTGGGGGAGGAGGGGGCGGACCTTCGCCACGCCAAGCCTTGGGCGTCCCACTCGGCAGAATCGCCGGCGGACGCCACGGAGTGGCGTCCCAGTGCCGATTCATGGATGACTCCAATCCAATGATTATGAATAACCCAACAACTTTTGGAAAACCTGGATGAGAACTTTTCTAACGGTCGGATTTCAACCACTGATGGACACTGATGAACACTGATGCTGAGGATCGGATCAGTGCAAATTATTGTGCATAAGTAGTTAAAGGTTTCGGTTTTGGTCGGTCAGAGGCAAAGGCCCCTCCTTGTGGTCGCCCCATCCCTTCCTTCGTGAATCAGCAGTGCGGCCCTACCCGAAGCCCCGAACGGTGGCTTGTCAAAGGGTGCTGAGGGCACCTAACTGGGCGGCTCCGTCTTTTTCCCCGCCCGCATGTCCGAACCGTCGCCCTCCTCTGTCCCCGCCCACGTCGCCATCATCATGGACGGCAACGGGCGCTGGGCGAAACAGCGCGGGCTGCCCCGTCTCGAGGGCCACCGTCGGGGGGTCGAGGCCGTCCGCACCGCCACCTATGCCGCGCGCGACCTGGGGGTGAAGATGCTCACCCTATACGCCTTCTCCGTCGAAAACTGGCAGCGGCCGCCGGACGAGGTGGGTGCCCTCATGGGCCTGCTGGAGCTTTACCTCAAACGGGAGCTGGCGACCTTTGTGCGCGACCGCGTGCGCCTGCTCACCATCGGCCGCACCGAGGATCTGCCCGCCGGCGTGCAAAAGCACCTGCGCGCGACCATCGAGGAGACCAAGCAGTTCACCGACTACACGCTGGTGCTCGCGCTCAACTACGGTTCCCGCAGCGAGGTGGTTGACGCCGCGCGCGCCTATGCGGCCGCAGTCGCCGCCGGCCAGGAGAAGCTCAATGACCGCTCCTGGGCCACCTTCAACCGCTACCTCTCCACGGCCACCCTGCCCGACCCCGATCTCGTCATCCGCACCTCCGGCGAGAAGCGGGTGAGCAACTTCCTCCTCCTCCAAGCCGCGTATGCCGAGTTTGTCTTCACTCCGGTGCTTTGGCCCGACTTCACCAAGGCCGACCTGGCTGCGGCGCTCGCCGAGTATGCGGGGCGGGAGCGACGTTTCGGCCTCACCAGCGAGCAGCTCCGGCCCGCGCCGGCGGCCGGAATCACATGACGACGATGATCTGGCCTTTTGCTTCGGGTAGGTGGCGCGTTCGTCGCGCCATGTCAGCCATCGGGAGGACGGAGTGGCGAGGCGAGCTCGCAACCTACCCAATCCATCTAATCGCATGCATGCAGGATCCTACATCGGCGGTGGGTCATTTTGGTGGGGATGGCTCTCCGAGCCATCCGCGGACGCCTCGGAGAGGCGCCCCTACCTGTATACAACCAAACGAAGTTAATCCGCCACCTCCACCACGGCCACGCCGACTAGGGCGGGGGGGGGGCCTGCTTTATGGCAGTGCGTCGGACTGTTGAACTCCGCCCATGCTCAAGCGCACGATCAGCACAATTCTCCTCTGGACGCTGGTGCTAGGCTGCATCGGCTACCTCCGGGTCGCCGGCGGGGTGTGGCTCGTGACGGTGGTGAGCGTGCTCACCCAGCATGAGTTTTACCAGATGCTCAGGCGGATGGGGTTGCGGCCCTTCAACCGGCTGGGGCTGACCCTCGGGGTGCTGATCACGCTCGCACCGGCGTATTTTCCACCCCCATTTTCCGCCGAAATGGTGCTGGGGCTGGCAATCGTGGCGTTTTCCGTGCGCATTCTGGGCGAACGCAAGCCGCAGAACCGGGTCGAAACGCTGGCGTGGACGCTGTTTGGGCTGCTCTATGTGCCGTTCATGCTGCAATTCCTCGTGCGGATCATGCAGCTCGGCCAGCATGACGGTCCGCCGAACGAGGGACTCGTGCTGGCGGTGTGGCTGGTGGCGGTGTCGAAAGGGTGCGACATGGGCGCGCTGCTCACCGGCATGGCCTGCGGCCGTCACAAGATGGCCCCGGGCATCAGCCCGAAGAAGACCTGGGAGGGATTCGTGGGAGGCATCCTCTTTTCGGCGACCGTGGGCGCGCTCATCGCCCATTTCTGGGGCCAGACCATGCCCGCCAGCTTCACGCCGCTCGTGGCCGCGCTCGCGGCAATCCCCATCGCGGCGCTGGCGGTGGTGTCCGATCTGGTGGAATCCGTCATCAAGCGCCGCGCCGACACGAAAGACTCGGGCGCGACCATTCCGGGGATCGGCGGGGTGTTCGACCTGTCCGACAGCCTGATCCTCGCCGCGCCGGCGGGGTGGCTGCTGTTCAGTTTGCTGCAATGAAGTGTGGCGGATCCATGATGCACAACAGATCAAACCGGCAAGCCGTGATGGGTTTTGCAACGGCTTGCAATGGGAGGGACGGCTCTCCGAGCCGTCTGCGGACGCCACGGAGTGACGTCCCTACCTGGAACCGGCGGACGCCACGGAGTGACGTCCCTACCTGGAGAGAACGAACAAGGGAATGATCCGCCGTCGCCAAGGCTATGGCGCGACAAGGAACGAGAACGATTTACAAATATGGCATCCAACGGATCAATTTTTGGCAGAAAACGGGTCGTGCTGCTGGGCGCGACGGGGTCCATCGGGGACAGCACCCGGAGGGTGTTGCGCGCCCACCGGGACCGGCTGGACCTGGTGGGGGTAGCCGCCCATCACCGCTCGGACCTGTTGTTTGAAATCTGCCGGGAGTTCGGGGTGCGGCATGCGGCGCTCGCGGATGAGGGCGCGGCCGCGCGCGCCATGGCCGCCGGCGAGGTGCCCGCCGGCACGCGGCTGCGGGCTGGCGCGGCGGGGCTCGTGGAGCTGGCCACCCTGCCCGAGGCGGACATCGTGCTGGTCGCGGTCGTCGGCACCGACGGACTCGCGCCGGCGCTGGCGGCGCTCGCCGCCGGCAAGGATCTCGCCCTCGCCTCGAAGGAGATTCTCGTCCTCGCCGGCCAGTTTGTCATGGCCGCCGCGCGCGCCAGCGGGGCCAGAATCCTGCCGGTGGACAGCGAGCACAGCGCCGTTTTCCAATGCCTGGAGGGACACTCGGCCGCCGACGTGCGGCGGGTCACGCTCACCGCGAGCGGCGGCGCGTTCCGCGACTGGCCGGCCGAACGCCTCGCCCACGCCACGCCGGAGGCGGCGCTCCAGCACCCCAACTGGGCGATGGGGCCCAAGGTCACAGTGGACTCCGCGACGCTGGCCAACAAGGGGCTGGAACTGATCGAAGCGCGCTGGCTCTTCGGCCTGCGCCCGGAGCAATGCCACGCCGTGCTGCACCCGCAGAGCATCGTCCACGCGCTGGTCGAATTTGCCGACGGCACGATGCTGGCGCAACTGAGCCCGCCCTCGATGACCTTCCCCATCCAGCATGCCCTGCTGTACCCGGCGAGGGCGCCCGGCGTGGAGGCGTCGCTGGACCTGACCCGGCTGCAGGCGCTGGAATTCCGCCCGGTGGACGAGGGGCGTTTCCCCATGCTGCGGCTCGCGCGGGAGGCGATGACGGCCGGGGGCGCGGCCCCCGCAGTGTTCAACGCCGCCAACGAGGTGGCGGTCGCCGCCTTCCTCGCCGGGAAGCTGACGTTCACGGGCATCGCTTCCGTGGTTGAAAAAACCCTGGGAAGCATGCATCCTTCCAAACCTGCCGACTTGGCCGCGGTTTTGGCGGTGGACGCCGAAGCCCGCCGCCAGGCCACCGCCGCCCTCTAAACCACCCCCCCCTGCCCGACCCTTCAACCGTGGAACTCCTCCAATCCCTTTTCGGCAACGTATGGACGTGCTTCCTGATCGTGCTCTTTCTGGGCGGCTCGATTTTTGTGCATGAGCTCGGCCACTTCATCGTGGCCCGCCGCCGGGGCATGGTGGTGGAGTGCTTCTCGCTCGGCTTTGGCCCGGCACTGTGGTCGCGGCGGGGACGGGACGGGGTCGAATACCGCCTGGCGATTTTCCCGTTTGGCGGCTACGTCCGGCTGCCCCAGATCGCGGCGATGGGGGCCATTGAGGGCGAAAGCACCACCGACACCGCCAAGCTCCCCGCCCCCAGCTACGGCACCTTGATGATGGTTTTCGTCGCCGGGGTGACCGGCAACATCATCCTCGCCTATGTCCTGGCCGGCCTCCTCTGGGCGGTCGGCCAGCCGAGCAGCGCGGATCTGGCCACCACGCGCATCGGTTATATCCAGGCCAAGCTCGACCAGCCCGACGGGCCCCCCGTGACGAGCCCGGCGGCGGAGGCGGGACTCCAAATCGGCGACACGGTGCGGGCCATCGACGGCCGGTCGGTCGGCGAATGGCAGGATCTCGTGCAAACCCTGATGACGAGCGCGGGCCACGCCGCCGATGGCACCCGCGAGGCGGTGTTCACCGTTGAGCGCCAGGGCCGGACGATGGACATCACCCTGCATCCCCGGCTGGCCGGGGAGGAGCACATGCGCCGGGTCGGCATCGGTCCGGCCTACGAGCCCATTGTGCAAAGGGTGGAACCGGACTCGATCGCGGCCGGCATCGGCCTGCAAGCCGAAGACCGCATCCTCGCGCTCAACGGCACGCCCATCCTGAACCTGCAGACCTATGGCGACATCATGACCGGGAACGCCAACCGCGAGCTGGCGTTGAAAGTCCGCCGGGGCCTGGACCGGGCGGTGGAAGTCACGCTCACGATTCCGGCCCGGCCCGACGCCAAGGAGCCCGACGACATCGGGGCCGAGTTCATCTCCGAACCGCTGCTGGCCCATCCCTCGCCGTTCAAGCTGGTGGCCGGTTTCGTGACGATGACCTTCCGCACGATGGCCAGCCTGCTCAACCCCCGCTCCGACGTCGGGCTCTCCAAGCTCAGCGGCCCGGTGGGCATCGCCCATGTTTTCTCGGCAGCCTCGCGGGTCGATGTCCGACTGGCCCTTTGGTTTGCCATCTTGGTCAACGTGAACCTGGCCATCTTCAACCTGCTGCCGATCCCGGTGCTCGACGGCGGCCACATGCTCTTCGCCACCATCGGCAAGCTGCGCGGGCAGGCCCTGCCCATCAGCTTCATTGCCACCGCCCAGAATGTGTTCCTGGCCCTGCTGTTTTCCATGGTCATTTACGTGAGCTTCTTCGACATCAGCCGCTGGACCCATGAGTCCCGGGCCGAACAGCCGGCCGCGGCCCCGGCGACTGGAGCGGCGGCCCAGCCCGCCAAATAACTGCGGGCCCGGCAGCCCCGTCCCCGTCATGGCCTATTGTGTCTCCCGCCACCGGACCGTCCGCCGTCGGGCGGTGGAGGTGATGGTCGGCGCGGTCGGGGTCGGCGGCGCCCATCCCATCCGGATCCAGTCCATGACGACGAGCGACACCCAGGACGTCGCCGCCACCGTCCGACAATCCATCGCCCTGGCCGAGGTTGGCTGCGAGATCGTGCGCGTGACCGCCCCCAATGTCGCCGCGGCCCGGTGCCTGCGCGACATCCGCGCACAACTGACGGCGGCCGGCTTTGGCCACATCCCGCTGGTCGCCGACATCCATTTCCTGCCGAGCGCGGCGATGGAGGCGGTGGAGCATGTCGAGAAGATCCGCGTCAACCCCGGCAACTACGCCGACAAGAAGAAATTTGCGGTGCGGGAATACAGCGACGGCGACTACGAGCGCGAACTGGCGCGCCTGCACGAGGCGTTCTCGCCGCTGGTGCGGCGCGCGAAGGAGCTGGGGCGCTCGCTGCGCCTCGGCACCAACCACGGCTCGCTCAGCGACCGCATCATGAACCGCCACGGCGACACGCCGCTGGGCATGGTCGAGAGCGCGCTGGAATTTGTGCGCATCTGCGAGTCGCACAACTTTTACGACATCATCCTGTCCATGAAGGCGAGCAACCCGAAGGTGATGATCGAGGCCTACCGCCTGCTCGTCGCGCGCCTGGACGCCGCCCACCGCCCCTACCCGCTGCATCTCGGCGTCACCGAGGCAGGCGACGGCGAGGACGGCCGGATCAAGGGCGCGATCGGCATCGGCTCGCTGTTGCTCGATGGTCTCGGCGACACCATCCGGGTGTCGCTCACCGAGGACAGCGTGTATGAGATCCCCGTGGCCCGCGCGCTGGCCGACAAGGCGATGAGCCTCTGGCGCGAAGCGCCAGAGGCAACGACCAACGACCAAGGGCCAATGAGCAAGATGACGAATGGGACCGATGAGACAGATCAGACCGATCGGACGGGAGCACCGGAGGCGGATGATCCGTTTCGCTACACGCGGCGGCCGACCACCGCGCTTACGCTCGGAGAATCGTGCCAGATCGGACCCGGGCATCCACCCCGGGTGGTGGTGCGGGTGACACCCAAGGATCTGGCGAACCCAGTCGCGTTGTTTCCCCTCCCCAAGTTTGCGGAGACGCCCGCCGAGGGGTTGCTGGTGGCAATTGGCTCCACCGCCGAGCTCGCCGAGGTGGTCCGTGGCCAACCCGCGATGGCCGCCCATGACTCGTTCCTCGCGCTGGAAGTCGCCCCCACCCTCCTGCCGGCGGACCTCGAACCCCTGCTCGCTGGTCTGCCCCCGGGGTCGCTGCTCGTCCGCGCTTTCGCGGGGAAAGAGGCCGGCGCCTTCCGGGAATTTGTCGGCCTGGCGCGCCGCACCGGCTGTGTCCTGGCCGGCGCCGTCACCCCGTCCGCCCTGGACCAGCTCGCACCCGTGCTTCACGAGCTTGGTGAAGGCCCGCTGCTTTTCACCCTCGATGATCCAACTGGCCCGGCGGATTCCGGACACGCGGTCGGAGCCTACCGCCGGCTGATCGCCACCCTGCACCGGCAGGGACTGCGCACGCCCGTCTGGATTCGCAACACCCGGGCCACCGCCATCCACGGCGACCCCTCGTTCCTGTCCCGCCTGCTCGACGCCGCCATCCTCACCGGGGCGCTCCTCTGCGACGGCCTGGGCGACCTCGTGAGCATCGAGACCGAGGCCGACCCCGCCCGCGCGACCAAGCTCGCCTACAACGTCCTGCAGGGGGCGGGCGCGCGCAGCTCGAAAACGGAATTTGTCGCCTGCCCCTCGTGCGGCCGCACGCTGTTCGACCTGCAGACGACGACCCAACGCATCCGCGCGCGGACCGGCCACCTCAAAGGGGTGAAAATCGCCATCATGGGCTGCATCGTCAACGGCCCGGGGGAGATGGCCGACGCCGACTTCGGCTATGTGGGCGGGGCGCCCGGGAAGATCAACCTCTACGTCGGGAAAAACTGCGTGCAATACAACCTCCCCTCGGCCGACGCCGACGACCGCCTCGTGGCGCTCATCCGCGCGGAGGGCCGGTGGACCGAGCCGCCGGCCGCGCCGGGTGACGTTCCGGTGTCGGTGTCGTGACAATCCCATGACGCGGGCGGTCCGGGCGCTTGTATTGTCACAATGGTTACAAACGGGTGAAAACGACCCCCGGAGGGCGCGGGCCGCGCCCCGCCCGTGGTGGCAACAAAAAAATCGCGAAACTTATCCGCAGCGGGCCGGTGAATAAGTTGTCGGAAACTTCCGCTTGAACCCAGTTTTCGCTTGCCCGTTACTGACGCCTTCGCTTCATCCCACAGCACGGTTGGCGGTTCCTTGGCACATCCCTCTGCGAGTTTCGACACTCCCCCCACGATTTGCGGCATATCACGATTGGCCCGAATAATTTAGGCCAGTCTGGCTCCTCCCGAGCCCCCGGACACCCGGCCCCCCCTTTTTTTGCGCCGTGGGAGAATGGACAACTCCCAGGGTCATGTGTCTGATTCCGCCGTCGGCCGTGTTTGTGAGTAATTCCGCGCCCCCGACCACCCGTCCATGCCCTCCCTCTCCCCACCGCCCAAGCTCTGGGACACCGTCAAGAACGACTTCAAGGCGCTCTTCCCCGACGATGTCTTCAAGCTCTGGTTCGAGCCCATCGTCTGTCTTGAGGCGACGGAGGACGCGCTCACCCTCGGGGTGCCCAACGATTTCGCGGCAATCTGGATCAATGACAACTATCTGGAACACATTGTGCAGCGCCTCCGGCTGACGGCGGGCCGTCCCATCAGCGTTCGTCTCCGCAAAACCGGTCCGGAAAGCCGCCCGATGACCGCGGGACCCGCCGAGGCCACCCCCGCCCGGACCAAGGCCGCACCCGCCCGGCGCCAGGCCCGGCACGAGGAACGCACCGCCGTCAACGGCACGCTCAACCCGCGTAACACGTTCGAAACCTTCGTGGTCGGTCCGAACAGCCAGATGGCCCACGCCGCCGCCCTGGGGGTCGCCCACAGCCCCGGCACCGCGCACAACCCTCTTTTCCTCTATGGCTGCACCGGTCTGGGGAAAACCCATCTGATGCACGCCATCGGGCACGCCATCCTCCGCCACAACCCCGACGCCCGCATCGCCTACCTTTCGACTGAAAAGTTCACCAACGAATATGTCCAGGGCCTGCAGGAGAACAGTCTGACCAAGTTCCGCCAGCGCTACCGCTCCATGGACATGCTGCTGCTGGACGACGTGCAGTTCCTCACGGGCAAGGAGCGGATCCAGGAGGAGTTTTTCCACACCTTCAACGAGCTGTTCGAGTCCGGCAAACAGATCGTCCTCTCCAGTGATCGCCCGGTGGGAGAGATCCAGAAGCTGGAGGCCCGGCTCGTGTCCCGGTTTGAGTGGGGCATGACGGCGGACATCCAGATCCCCGATTTCGAGACCCGTCTGGCCATCCTCCGCGCCAAGGCCGCCACCCTCAAGTTCGACCTGCCCGCCGATGTCGCCAACTTCATCGCCCAACATATCTCCAGGAACATCCGCCGGCTCGAGGGCGCCCTCCTCAAGGTGGCCAGCTATGCCGCCCTGCACAACCGGCCCATCGACCTGCCCGCCACCGAGATGCTCCTGCAGGATGTGCTGATGGAGCAGGCCCAGACGATCCTGACCATCGAGACGATCCAGAAGCGCGTGGCCGACCACTTTCAGATCCGCCACAGCGACATGACGAGCAAGCGCCGGCCCAACAACATCGCCATCCCGCGCCAGATTGCGATGTATCTCGCCCGCACGCTCACCAAACATTCGCTCCAGGAGATTGGCGACAACTTCGGTGGCCGCGACCATGGCACCGTGATCCACGCCTGCAAGTCCGTGGACAACATGATGGAGCAGGACGCCTCGACGCGAAACTCCATCGAGTTTCTGCGGACGCAGCTGTCGCGCTGAGGGCCAGGGGCAGGCAGAATTCGGATTAAGCGCAAAGACGCCAAGCGGCAAAGACGCGGAGGGGCGGAGTTTGACCACGAAAAGGCGCAAAAAGCTCTTTCATGGGGCGAGGCGTCCCAGCGGCCGATAGTCGAGTGGAGACCGTGTGGCGTAACGTGAATGAACCTTGGTGCCTCTTGGGGGCGAAAATCCGGGTTCGGTTCCGCGCTTTCGTCCCTCCGTGTTTCCATGATCCGGCCTTGGCGGCTTCGCGGTTTTGCGCTTAATCCGAAGGCCAAACCGAGCAGCTGCTGGGTTGTCTTGCAATAAACCTAAAAAGCGCAGAAGGGTTACACAGAGAACACAGAGCCCAGCCACAGAGTTCACGGAGCAAACCACTTATATAACCCAGAGAAGCGGCAAACATCGCACCCGGTGGGTGAAACCCCAATCTATTCCCCTTCCGATGCATTTCTCTGTGAACTCGGGTTTTACCTCTGTGGTCTCTGTGACCCACTGCTGAATCTAGTGTAGTGTCTCATTAATAGCGTGACAATGAGTATTCGCGGCCTTTACTCTGCTGCGATGAGCAGACTCAATGCCCGGGTGGATATCAGCGGTGATCAACGCGCGGAGTTGGAACGCCTGGTGGCGGCGCCGACGACG
>CAIYUN010000006.1 GCA_903929355.1 uncultured Opitutaceae bacterium | reverse complement strand
CGTCGTCGGCGCCGCCACCAGGCGTTCCAACTCCGCGCGTTGATCACCGCTGATATCCACCCGGGCATTGAGTCTGCTCATCGCAGCAGAGTAAAGGCCGCGAATACTCATTGTCACGCTATTAATGAGACACTACACTAGGTGACCCTCAATTTAAGGGGTCAGGCCGAACGATGTGACATTAGAGCATTCTTTCCCTCGCGATGCCCATCGCCAACCCGGCGTGTTCGCCCTGGCTTCCGTTGTTCACGGCTTAGGCGGGCCCGGAGCGCGTTCACGTTTCCAATCCCCATCTGCTCGGCGATCCACTTCACGGACGCTCCCTCTTCCTGCCGCATGCGGAGGGCGACCTCCCACTTCCACGCTGCGCCTTTGGGTGCGGCCACCGACTCGGCCAGCGAATGGCCGACCGTTGCGAGCTTAAGCTCCAGACGCTCTGCCCAACGCGTGTGTTTGATCTCTTTCACCTCGCCCGCCTGGATGCCGGGACTGAGCGCGAGGTCGGCGTGATCCTTCGCCACCGCCCGGCGCCAACCGGAGGTGCCAATCGCCCAACCGTGCGAAAACCCTTCGAACCCCTCCTCCTTTTGCCTCTCTGGATTTCCTGACAACGCCGCCAAATGCGTGACATACCCCTGCCATCCTTCGGTCGTATCACTCCACCCGCCCCGTTTCGGGAGCCAGTCCACCGCTACGAGCCCCGGAAAGCGCGGGCCTTTGACGAAACGGAGCAGGCTGCTCCACCGAAACGCCGCCACCTGTTCGACCGGCACAATTCCAGCCCTGACCGGGTTGAGGTGAATGTAATCCACCACCTTCCCCAAAGCCACCAGATCCTCGATCAAGATCGATTGATACCGTCCCTGAAATAAGTGTCCGCTCTCTCCCCGGAAACGGTTGAAACGGGTGGCGTACGTGCTCTGCAGCCAGTGCATGCCATCGACCAAGTTCGGCCGGGGTGTTTCCAGCGCCAGATGAAAATGGTTCCGCATGATCACGTAGGCGTGCAATCGCCAGCCATACCGAGGTAGTGTTTCCTCCAGCACAGTAACGAAGGCCTGGGCGGCACCCGCCGACTCAAAAACATCCCGCCGGTACCTTGCCGCCAGCTTCCCTTTCCTGGTGGCGTTAGCCGCTCAACCCGCCGCAAACAATATTCCGGCCGGAATGGTGGGCGACTGGTTGATGGTGAATGAGCTTGTGATGATCCGGGTTTCGCCCGACGGCAAGATGATTTTACACAGCTCTGACGCTCAACTGACTGGACAAATCGAAATTGCTTGCCGCGCCAAAGCCATGCGACGGCGGGGCGACGGCGGACGCTCCGAGTCGGATCTGCGGCTACGTCGCTGCAGTTTACCTTGGCTACCTTACGATAAAATTCTGTTCTTGATTCAGGTGCAACGACGTGACCAGCAGCTTGATCTTCCGCCACATACATAGAAAGTATTAGCGGATTGCTACACATCTCTCTCAATGTCGGTCGATCGGTTAGCTCGCCATAGATTCGCGCAATATGTTTGGATCGACTTTTCTGAAATGGCCAGCGCACAAGAAACTCATATATATCACTTGGAGAAAAAGGCTTAAGAAATAGAGCTGTTCCAAATATATTTCGGTAATCATCCTTAACCTGCTGATGGAACTGCGTACGCATTGTTAGGACCAGAGAATTATTTGGCCCCTTCTCTGAAAGTGTTTTACTTAAACCAAGAATTGCATGTTGGACTTTCTGGTAATTCGTGGTAGATACTTCGTCAAGACCATCAAGAAGTACAAGCACTCCGGAATTATGCGTGTACGAATCAAAGCATTCGTCCATCTTATATACGGAACTTTTACGGACCCCTTCTCTAATTCTCTTTAAGAACCATTCACCCAGTTTATCTGTCTTCTGGTTTCCAACAACAATAGTCTTAAGTTCTATAATGACAGGTAGTTTTGCTTGGGATGGCTTTGATAGTGCAGTGTAACATGCGTCACGAAAAAGCCTTTTTACAAGCGATGATTTACCAGATCCCGGATCTCCGATAACTCTGAGACGATTACCAATATTAAGAATATCACTATGGCTGTAGTGTGAATCAATCTGCCCTTGATTAATCAGCGATAGCTTAACGAATACTTTGTCAATATGAAGTTTGATGTCGAGACTTGAAGGCACGAACAAATATTGGTTCTCATCCGCGAGGCGCAGTCGACAGTACTGTTTTAAACTAAGACTTCCGGCGAGAGACCGTTTAAGCGAGCGACTCGCCCAATACATACCACCTTCGAGTGCGTATGTTCCAGAGCTTTTTATATTCCTTCTAATGATACCTATAAAGTACAATATAAGAGGCGTTCCAAGAAGCGTCATCGCCGCTGTTTTTATGTCAAAATGCCATCCATCAAATATATCACCGGGTGCCATAATGTTCTATATAAATACCATTTCTCGGATCCGTGAAACTCCGTGTGATCCGTGGTTAAAAATTCCGAAGATTTTATTGGCAAGCCTCGCACGCCTCCCCATTCCGCATCGCCTCGATTGAGCACGCGAGTTTCTGCTCAGCCGTGAAGGTTTTCACGGCAGTGGTAGCGGGGAGCGATGCCTCAGCTGTGAGGCCTAGTTCTTCGTTCTTGGTTCCTAGTTCTTTGTTGGGGACGACAGGGGCCTGAAGGCCCGCAGCGCCATCGGCGCTGCCGGCATGCCCGCGGACTTCCGCCTTCGACGCCACCGTGGCCTTCTCGATGCCAGAGGCGCCGAGGGTGCGGAGGTAATAGGTCGTCTTGAGTCCCGAGCGCCAGGCTTGACGGTACATGTGCGACAGGACTTTCAGGTCCGGGGTCGCCAGCCAGAGGTTCACACTCTGGGACTGGTCGATCCACTTCTGGCGCCGCGCCGCCGCCTCGATCACCCACTTGGCGTCGATGCCAAAGGCCGTCAGGTACTTCTGCCGGAGGTCGTCCGGGATCGCCGCGATTTCCGCCAGCTCGCCGTCAAAGTACTTCAGGTTGTCCAGCATCTCCTGGTTCCAGAGGCCGCGCGCCTTCAGGTCTTTCACGAGGAAGGGGTTCAACACGATGAACTCCCCCGAGAGGTTGGACTTCACGAAGAGGTTCTTGTAGGTCGGCTCAATGCAGGGCGAGGTGCCCGTGATGTTGGAAATGGTCGCCGTGGGCGCGATCGCCAACACGTTGCTGTTCCGCATGCCGTGCTCGGCGATCTTTGCCCGCACCGGTGTCCAGTCCATCCGGCTGCCGCGCGGCACCTCCACCGGCACGCCGCGCTCCTGCTCCAGCAGATCAATCGTGTCCTGCGGCAGCAGTCCGCGCGACCACTTCGATCCCGCATAGCTCGAATAGGTGCCGCGCTCGGCCGCGAGGTCGGAACTCGCCTCGTAGGCATAAAACGCCACGGCTTCCATCGCTTCGTCGTTGAACTCCACCCCTTCCGGCGAGGCAAAGGCCACACCCTTCAGGTAGAGCGCGTGCGCCAGGCCCATCACCCCGAGCCCGATCGGACGGTGCCGCTCGTTGGAGAGCCGCGCCGAGGGCGTCGGGTAGAAATTGATGTCGATGACGTTGTCCAGCGCCCGCACCGCCAGCCGGATCGTCTCCCGCAGCTTGGGGTGGTCAATCGAGCCGTCGGGCTTGAGATGCGTCTCCAGGATGACCGAGCCGAGATTGCACACCGCCGTCTCGTCGTTCGAGGTGTTGAGCGTGATCTCGGTGCAGAGGTTGGACGAGTGGATGACCCCGACGTGGTCCTGCGGGGAGCGCACGTTGCAGGCGTCCTTGAAGGTGATCCACGGGTGGCCGGTCTCGAATAGCATCGAGAGCATCTTCTTCCAGAGCTCGATGGCCTCGACCTTGTGCCCCTGGATCTTGCCCTCGTCGGCCAGCCGTTCGCATTCGAGGTAGCGCTCCTCAAACTTCTTCCCATACAGCTCGTGGAGGTCCGGCACTTGGTTGGAGCGGAAGAGCGTCCAGGACTCGCGGGCCTCCATGCGCTTCATGAAGAGGTCGGGGATCCAGTTGGCCGTGTTCATGTCGTGCGTGCGGCGGCGGTCGTCGCCGGTGTTCTTCCGCAGCTCGAGGAACTCAAAGATGTCGTTGTGCCACGCCTCGAGGTAGGCGCAGCCGGAGCCTTTGCGCTTGCCGCCCTGGTTCACCGCCACGAGCTGGTCATTGTGCAGCTTGAGGAAGGGGATGACGCCCTGCGACTCGCCGTTGGTCCCGGCGATGTGCGCGCCGGTGCCGCGCACCGCCGTCCACGATCCGCCCAGCCCGCCCGCCCACTTCGCCAGAAACGCGTTGTCCGCGATGCCGCGCAGCATGATGCTCTCGATCGTGTCGTCCACGTAGTAGAGGTAGCAGGACGAGAGCTGCGAGTGCAGCGTGCCCGAGTTGAACAGGGTGGGGGTCGACGAGCAGAAGCGGCGCGACTTGTAGAGGTCGTAGAGTGCCGTGACCTTGGCTTCGCGGCCCTCCGGCTGCTCCCCGAGGAACAGGCCCATCGCCACCCGCATCCAGAAGAACTGCGGCGTCTCGATCCGGCGCGTCTTGCCGCCCGTCTTGTCGATGATCAGGTAGCGGTCGTAGAGCGTCTGGATGCCGAGGAAGTCGAACTCCATGTCGGCCGAGGGGTCGAACGCCGCCGCCAGCTTGGCGAGGTCGTAGCCGAGCAGCTTGGGGTTCAGGCGCTTGATGCTGACGCCATACTCGAGGTATTTCTTGAACGCGCGCTGGTGAAACTCCTTCAGCTTGCCGATGCCGTCGCGCAGGATGTCCCAGCCGAGGACCTCCTCGTAGATATAAGAGAGCTGGATGCGGCCGGCGAACTTGGCGAAGTCGGCGTCTTTCTCGATCAGGGTCTTGGAGTTGAGGACGATGGTGGCGTCGAGATCCTTCCGGGTGATCTGGTCATAGACCGAGCGGAGCAGCTCGGCCTCGATCTGGTCGGGGGTCAGGCAGAGGTCCAGGCCGATGCGGGCGAACTCGACCCGGCGCTGCAGGTCGGCGCGGTCCCAGAGGATGGTCGAGCCGTCAGGCTGCTTGACCACGATCATCGAGGGCTGCGGGGCGGGGTTCACCACGGTGTCGCCGCCGGCGGCGCGCTGCTCGGCCCGGAGCGCGCGGTACTGGATGTAGGCCCGGGCGACCTTGTAGTGGCCGGCCTTCATCAGCTCCTCCTCCACCATGTCCTGGATCTCTTCGATGTGGGCAAACGACTGCCGCGAGGCGAGGACGCGCTCGGTGATGGCCCGGGCGACGCCGACGGCCGGGGCCGAGTCGCGCTGGAGCGACAGGAAGGTCTTGCGGATGGCGATCTCGATCTTTTGCTCGATGAAGGGCACCACCTGGTTGTTGCGGCGGATGAGCTTGACGTTCGCCGTGTGCGGGCCGGCCACCGCCAGCTTCCGGCTGCGGCTCAGGAGGACGCTTTTGGCGATGTCGAAGGCGTTGTTGTCCACGAGGGTCTTCTCGATCAGCTCGTAGAGGTCGTTGAGCGACAGGCGCAGGGGGGTGCGGCGGACGGCCTCCGCCGCCAGATTCGAGGCGACCTCGCTGACGATGCGGCCGACGAACTCGCGGGTGGTCGGGTTGAAGATGTCCCCGGTGTCGCCCTTGGCGCGATGGACGTTGGTCACGGCCTTGCCGAGGGTGTCGGCGATCTCGGCCAGGTCGAAGGCCGCCTCGCCCTGCGGCACCAGCAGGGTGATCTCGGGGAGGGCCGCCACATTGGCGGGGACGCAGTCGCGCCACGCGTAGACGGGCGTGTTTTCAAACGGGATGTGGGTGGCGCGCTTGAGCGCGAGGTCTTGCTGGAGGAGAGAGTTCATGGGAGAAGCGGGTCAGGAAGGAGGACGGAAAGTTTAACGCAAAGGCGCAAAGGCGCGAAGGCGCAGGGAGGGAGTTAGATAAAGGTCCGGAGACAGAACGAGAACGAGACGAAGGCGCGGAGGAGGGCGTGAAAAATGGCAAATGCCGTGCGGGCACGCCGGAGGCGGGCGGAAGCAGGGCTGGGTGCGGAAAAAGCGACGCGGGCTGCGTTTTAGAGATCGTCGTCGCTGACGGCGTGGAGGGCGGAGCCTTTTTGGTATTCGGTGACCCGGCCCTCGAAAAAGTTTTGCTCCTTCTTGATGTCCATCATCTCGGCGAGCCAGGGCAGCGGGTTCTTGATGCCGCCGGAGAGCGGCGCGAGGCCGCAGCCTTCAAGGCGGCGGTCGGCGATGTAATCGATGTAGGTTAGAAATTCGGCGATCGACAGGCCAACGGCGTTGACCGGCAGGCAGTCGCGGATGAAATCCTTCTCCAGCGCCACGGCCTCGGCCATCGTCGCGCGCAGGTCCTCCTTGAACTCGGGGGTCCAGATCGCGCGGTTTTCCTCGACCAGGTCCATGAAGAGGTTCCGGAACACCTCGATGTGGTTGGACTCGTCGCGCAGGGTGTAGCGGAACATCTGGCCGATGCCGGGGAACTTGTTCTGCCGGTAGAGCGAGAGCACCATGCCGAAGAGGCCGTAGAACTGCGTGCCCTCCATGCACTGCCCGAAGGTGAAGATGTTCTTCGCGAACAGCCGCTGGTTGGCCGGATCCTTCAGGTCGAGGTCGCGGCGCAGCGGGCGGGAGATGGCGTTGACGAACTCGTTCTTGGCCTCGATGGACTTCACGTCCTCGAACATCGCCTCGCACTCGTGCGGGTTGATGCCCAGCGACGAGATCATGTAGAGCAGCGAGTCCGCGTGGATGTTCTCCTCGTGCGCGTGCCGGCCCAGCACCAGCTTGAGCTCGGGCGCCGTCACCAGCTCGCGGACCACGTGCTGGATGTTGTCGCCCACGATGCCCTCGGCCGCCGAAAAGTAGCCGATGCCCATCCGGATGATCCAGCGCTCGGTGTCGCTGATGTGCTTCGTGTCGCGCCACTGCTCGATGTCCTTGCCCATCGGGATGTCCTCCGGCTCCCAATGATTCGCCTTCATCGTCTTGTAGAGGTCATACGCCCACTGGAATTTCAGCGGCAGAATGTTGAAATAGGGCACCTGTCGGCCGTTGATGACCTTCTTGGCGGCGAAGGCGGCCTCGGCTTTGGCTTCGTCCAGGACGAAGGTTTTGGTACCGACTTGAAATGACTTTTGCATGACCGGACGAAAGAGGGACGGGGAGGGAGGAGGCGGAAAGGAGGAGGGCGGAGCGGAAGGAAGAGGTCAGAGGTCAGACATCAGAGGTCAGATGCCGGAGGACGGAAGTCGGAGGGCGGGAAGTGGGAAAAGTGGGCGTGACGAAGGGCCTTTCTTGGCGATGGAAGGCGCTAGGCGAATCAAAGTTGCTGGAACTTATTGACGCGTTGCTAACCACAAGGGGTTGTGGTCGGAGGCCGCGCAGAACACAACCGGTATGGAATCATGGTGGAGCCGGGTCAACGGAAAATTTGCAAAGTTTGTGTGATTTTGTGCTTGCGGCGCTGTCCGCGACTTTCCTCCGCGTTTTAAAGCAGTTTTCACGCCGGAAAGCGTGACAAAATGGATACAAGCGCGGCGCAGCCGCGCTTGGCATGTCGCGCCATAGCTGCAGCGAAGGCGGATGCCTGGTGCGTCGCGGCTCCAAGGTGGAGCGGGTTGACCCCAACCCGCTTTCCGCACGGGTCTCCCTGGGGCCACGACGCGCTCGTCGCGGCTCCATCGTCCCCTGTAGGCCAGGTCGTTGACCTGGCTTCGGCACCCGCCAGCGCGTTGAGGTCAACGCGCTCCACCTGCCAAACCCGGCGGGCGACCCGCCCGCTCCGTCAGTCTTTCCGCCGACGCCCTTCAACCCTTCAACCTTTCCCCCTCTCAACCTTCAGCCTCTCCCCGCGAGGGCGTTCTCCGTATTCAAATGTTCGGCGCCGGTATATTTCTGCGACTGCTCGTCGGCGTGGTAGCTCGAGCGCACGAGCGGGCCGCTCTCGACCACGCCCAGTCCGAGGCCGAGGCCGAAGGTCTTCCAGTGCGCAAACTCCTCCGGCGGCACCCAGCGCGCGACGGGCAGGTGCTGCGGCGTGGGCTGGAGATACTGGCCGATGGTCACAATGTTCGTCTGGTCGGCGGCGATGTCGCGCAGCGTCTGCTCGATCTCAGGCTGCTCCTCCCCGAGCCCGAGCATGATCCCGGTCTTGGTCACGAAGCCGCGGCTTTTCGCGTGGCGCAGCACCAGGCGCGACCGGTCGTAGCGCGCCTGCACGCGGACGGGTTTCTGCAGGCGCTCGACCGTCTCGACGTTGTGGTTGAAGATGTCCGGTTTCGCGTCGAGCACGGTGTCCACGTCGCCCAGCCGCCCCTTGAAGTCCGGCACCAGCACCTCGACTGCCGTATTGGGATTGCGGTTACGGACGGCCCGGATGGTCGCCGCCCACACGCTCGCGCCGCCGTCGGCCAGCTCATCGCGCGCCACGCTGGTGATGACGCAGTGCTTCAGGTTCATCTTGGCCACGGCGTCGGCGACCCGGGCGGGCTCGCCGAGGTCGAGTTCCGTCGGCCGGCCGGTCTGGACCGCGCAGAAGTTGCAGGAGCGGGTGCAGATGTTGCCCAGGATCATCACCGTGGCGGTGCCGCGCGCCCAGCACTCGCCGAGGTTGGGGCACTGCGCGCTCTGGCAGACGGTGTGGAGCTGGTTCTCGTCCACCAGCCGCCGGGTGGCGGCATAGCCCGGCCCGCCGGGGAGCCGGGCGCGGAGCCAGGCCGGTTTGCGCACGGGGGCGGTGGAGGTTTCCGGGTACATGGTGGGAACGAAACGGACACCGGTTCGGCTCCGGGGTCAATGCCGATGAGGGGGAGGGGTGGAGCGAGTTGACCCCAACGCGCTGGCCGGGAGGTGGAGCGAGTTGACCTCAACACGCTGGCCGGGAGGTGGAGCGAGTTGACCCCAACGCGCTGGCTCGAAGTGGTGGGGACGCGACGCCTCCGTCGCGTATCGTTGACCCCGACCGCGACGAGGGCGTCGCGGCCCCATTTCAAGGCGGGTCGGAAGCGCGTTGGGTCAACGCGCTCCACCGTCATGCATCCGGCCTCCGCCCTCTGCCTTCTGAAATCCGGCCTCCCGGCATCCGGCCTCCGCCCTCTGACATCTGACCTCTGACCTCTGACTTCTGACCTCTGCCTTATTTCACCGCCGCCGCCGCCGCGCCGAGCGTGTCCAGATGCCCTTCCGCGAGCCCGGGCGAGCTCTGGACCGTGTAATCGCGCACATTCGTGCCGACCACCACCGGCACGCCCGCCGTCCGCTGGGCCTTGAAATGATCAAACGCGATTCCCGCCACGTCGTCCAGCACCACCGCCGGGCGCACGTCGTCCTTGGTGAAGCTCACCTCCACGTCACGCAGGGTCAGCCCGTTGATGTGCCGCGCAAACATGCCGTAGGCCGGCATCACGCCCAGGCTGCCGGGCTCGGGGTAAAACTGCCGCTCGTCCTGCGGCGGGTTGATCGCGGCCTGCGCCGCCGTGCCGCCGCCCTGGTAGATGATGCGGATGTCGCTCAGGCGCACCTCCTCGATCGGATGGTCCGTCGTGCCGGCGATCAGGATGGCCGAGCCGCTGCTCACGTTGGACGCGACGATGTTGCTGATGCTCACCCGGCGGATCGTCCCGATCGGGGTGTCGGCGGGCCCGCGCATCCGGTGGCCCAGGCGGATGAAAATCGGCGCGTTCGCGATGCTGCGCATGGCGAGGTTGCTCACCGTCACGTCCTCGATGATGCCGCCGTCCACGCTCTCGATCGCCAGGCCGCTGCAATGGTCGAAGATGCAGTTCGAGATGGTGATGTTTTTGAACCCGCCGTTGGACTCGGTGCCGAACTTGATGCGGCCGGTGCCGCCCATCCCGCGCGTGACCTTGTAGGTGCCGTCGAGGAATGTGCCCATGTCATAGCCGCTCACCGAGCAGTTGGTGATGGTCACGTTCTCCGTGGCCCGGGCGAAGCCGAGGCCGAAGGAGCTCTTCAGGCAGATGCCGTCATCGCGCGGGGAGTTGACCGTGCAGTTGGAGACGCGGACGTTGCGGCAGCAGTCGATGTCGAAGCCGTCGCGGTTGGTGTCCACATGGAGGTTGTCGAGGGTCAGGTTGTCCACGCCGGTGGCGAGGAGCGAGAACCAGCCCGCCTCGAAGAGGGTGAAATCCTTGAGGGTCACGTTGCGGCAGAGCTTGAGCGCGATCGCCTTGTTGCCCTCGCCCGGGCGGGTGCCGCCGTCCCGGAACAGCGCGTGGCCGTAGATCCGGCCGGGCCCGAGGATGGAGACGTTCTCCACGTTCTCGCCCAGGATCAGGCTGTTGTGGAAATGGCTGTGCCCGTAATCCTGATACACATTGTCCTTGCCCTGGAAAAGGTTGGGTTCGGCCAGGTCATAGCCCGGTTCGCCCCCGGTCGGCTGGGGTGCCGCCTGGATGGTCGACCCCGCGTCGAGGTAGAGCGCGACATTGCTCTTCAGGTGGATGGTGTAGGAGACATAGGTGCCGGCCGGGAAGCGCACGGTGCCGCCGCCGGCCGCCGCCGCCGCGTCGATGGCGCGGTTGACGGCGCCGCTGTCAATGGTCTTGCCGTCGCCGGTCGCGCCGTAGGCGCGCACATCATAGACGGCGGGCGGGGTATCAGCGGCCAAGGCGGCCGAAGTCAGGACGGTCAGACCGAGCGAAAGGACAAGCAGCCGGCGGGGGAGGGAGATTTTCATGGGGAAGGGGAGGGGAAGGGTAAACACAGGCCGCCAGCCCCGGACAAGGGTATTCGGCGGCGCTATGGCTGTCCCTAAGGGCTTCCATTCCGTCCGGCAGGTGGAGCCGGTTGACTCAACCGGCTTCCTTTCCGTCTCCTGGTGACGCGACGCCCTCGTCGCGTTGCCTCCTCCCGACCGCGACGGGGGGCGTCGCGCCTCCCGCCCGGAGCGGCGCGCCCATCCGCCTTCGCCAAGCCTTCCACCTTCGCTGATGCTACGGCGGACAAGCCGGCGCGACAAGGCGGTCACGTCCGACCCCGGAGATGGCGGAAGCGCGTTGGGGTCAACGCGCTCCACCTCCGCCCTCCGCCCTCTGACCTCCGACCTCTGACCTCTGACCTCTGGCCTCCGCCCTCCGCCCTCTGCCCTCCGGCATCTGGCCTCTGGCTTCCGGCCTCCGCCCTCTGACATCTGACATCTGACCTCTGGCCTCCACCCTCCGCCCTCCTCACCGCTCGCCCATGTAGGGATCATCCGTGGCCAGGCGCGTCCGCTGGCGTTTCAGTTCGGCTGTGTGGTGGCGCTCCGTGACCTCTGCGATCACCTCGTCCACGTCCTTTTCCTCGACATAATGGGCGGTGGCGTGGGCGCGCAGTTGGTTCCAGTAGGATTGCAGGTATTGGCCGGCCGCGTGTTCAATCTGCTCGCGCGCGGCCTCCGCCCGGGCATGCAGGCTGCCCAGATTGTCGGCCAGCAGCTCGCGCACCGTCGCCTCGGCCCGTCCGATCTCGGCGACCAGCGCGGTGTCGCCGAGCGAGGTCGCCCGCCCGGCCCATTGTTCCTGGCCGGTGAGCGGCGGACCGCCCACCGTGGGCGAGGGGAAGAGGGGGTTGGCGCAGGCGGTGAGCCGCCGGGCGGCCGCCTCGAGCCCCCCGGCCACCGCGTCCACGCCGCCGGCCGCGTGGTGCAGCGCGGCATAGGTGCGCATGCGCTCCTCAAACTCCTCCTGCGTCACGGGGGCCGGGCCGCTGATGGCGTTGAGGGTCTGGCGCAGCTCGCGTGCGAACGCCTGGAGCTGCTCGCCGTAGCCCTCCAGCAGCGCCTCCCAGGCGTCAACTGCGGCCAGCACCTCGGGGCGCTGCCGGTAGTCGGTGGAGAGGCCTTCGAGGTACCGGTGCAGCGCGGGCCGCAGTCTTGCCATCACGGCGCCTTCCAGCGCCTGGATTTTTTCCTGACGGTTATGCAGGGCGACCTCGGTGGTGAGCACGGTGTGCATCGAGTGCTCAAAGGTTTCGCGGGCCTTCTTGGACGCGAGCACGCCAAAGGGCGGGCGCGTGCTGGCGACGGCATCCTTCTCCTTGGCGGCGCTGTCCAGTGCGGCGCGCACAGCCTCTCCGCAGAGGCTCAGGTAGGCCTCGTCGCGCAGCCAGCCGATGATGTCTTCAGGCAGTTCCATTTGGTTCTCCATGCAAATGCTATTCCAACTCTCGGCGTCCAACACCGATCGTGATGTTTCGGTTCTTTTGGATCAGGATGAACCTGGCAAGCCGCAGCCACGCGATGGCGGCGGCAGGCGTTGAGGTGGCGGAACCTGTGGGCATGGTGGTGTCGGTCTTAAGGCTTCCAGCCCACCCGGGACTCAGATGGAGGGAGCAGTGGCAAAAGACTTGATGCCCAGCAGATTCGTCAGATTTACACCTGATGTCAATTAGGTATTTCACCCCAGACAATAACCTTGACAAAACACCCGGCTTTTTGCCCCATATTCGCATCCCATTGGGGTTTACACCCTATTAGGATCGAACTTTAACGCGACCCAAATGCCGCCCGCCAAGCCCAGTCCTGCGATCGCTCCCAATCAGGCTTACATCCCCTTGACTGAGCGCTCAGGTGGCGGCAATGTATTTGTTAAAATGTTGTTGGTGAAATACCAACAGACGTTTATCCGTGCGCGATCCATGGTCTTTAGCGGCACCAACATGCACGTGCTGGATATTGGGGATGAGGTTCAGTTCGACGAGTTTCTGAACTTCGAGTACAGCGATGTGGTCTTTGCCGACTGCCGCAAGGCCAAGGACTGCGGCCTCGGATTTGTGGAGAAAATCCGACGGGCCCAACCCTCCGCCAAGGTTGTGCTCGTGGCCGACCGTCTCGACGTGGCTTCAGTCGTACGGGGAATCCGGCTTGGTCTCAAGGACATGTACACCCCGCCTTACAATCTCGACGGCGTCGTGTCCCTTCTGGCCGATTTCATGGGATTGGACCAACAGCATCGGTCGGTTTTCTGCACCGCGGTCACGCCCCTGACGGTGGAATTTCTGAAGGATGAGGGGAAAACGGTCGCCCCCGCGGCTCCTGATGCCGCCGCCCTGGCCAAGACCGCCGGCAAAAAAGGCGGCATCGAGGTCAAGACCCCCGGGGCCGCCAACATCCCGGCCCTGATCAAACAACTCGTCGCCGACCGCGCCGCGCTCCAGGCCCGGCAGGAAAAGCTCGACCGCCAGGAGGTCGCCTTCGCCGATGAACGGGAGGCCATCGTGCAGGAACGCCAGAACCACCGGGCGCAAATGCAGCAGATGGACCAGGAACTGAAGGCCCTGCGCGCCCACCAGGCCATCGAGCAGACTGCGGCCGCGGAGCTCGCGCCGGCCCGGGCCGAGCTCACCGCCGCCCGGCAGGAGCTCGAGACGGAAAAATCGGAGGCCCGCCGCCGGCTCCAGCAGTTTGAGCAGGAGTTGCAGACCTTGCGGGACAGCCTCACCGCCGAACGCGCCGAAGTGGCCGCCGAACTTGCCGCCGAGCGCACCAAGGCCGGGGAGCTTGAGTCGGCGCATCAGGAAATCGAGACCGAACGCCAGGAGGCCCTGCTCCGGCAACAGCATCTGGAGCAGCAACTGACGGACCTGCGGGAAGGCTACGCCACCGAACTTGCCGCCGAGCGCACCCTTGCCGGGAAGCTGGCGCCGGCGCAGGCCGCGCTCGAGGCCGCGCAGCAGGAACTTGCGGCCGAGCGCCAGGAGGCCGGGCGTCGTCAACAAGCCTTGGAGCAGGAGCTGCAGGCGTTGCGGGACGGCGTCGCGAACGAAGGTGCGGCGCTCGCCGCCGCTCGGCGGGAACAGGAGACCGAACGCGAGGCGGCCTTGCGCTGGCAACAAGAGGTGGAGCAGGAGCTCAAGACTTTGCGGGACGACGTCGCGACCGGACGGGCCGCGCTGGCCGCCGCCCAGGAGGAACGGGAGGCCGGGCGTCAGGAGGCCGGGCGCCGTCAACAGCACTTGGAGCAGGAGCTGCAGACCCTGCGCGACGCGTTTGCCGCCGAACGGACCGAACTCGCCGCCAAACTTGCGGCCGAGAGCGCCACGGCGAGCGAGCTCGCGCCGGCCCGGGCCGAGCTCGCCGCCGCCCGCCAGGAACAGGAGACCGAGCGCGAGGCGGCGTTGCGCTGGCACCAAGAGGTGGAGCAGGAACTCAAGACTTTGCGGGACGGCGTTGCCAGCGGGCGCACCGCGCTGGCCGCCGCCCATGAGGAACGGGAGACCGGGCTTCAGGAGGCCGGGCGCCGGCAACAGCACTTGGAGCAGGAGCTGCAGACCCTGCGCGACGCGTTTGCCGCGGAGCGGACCGAACTGGCCGCCAAACTTGCCGTCGAGAGCGCCACGGCGGCCGAGCTCGCGCCGGCCCGGGCCGAGCTGGCCGCCGCCCGCCAGGAACAGGAGACCGAACGTGAGGCGGCGTTGCGCTGGCAACAAGAGGTGGAGCAGGAACTCAAGACTTTGCGGGACGGCGTTGCCAGCGGGCGCACCGCGCTGGCCGCCGCCCAGGAGGAACGGGAGGCCGGGCTTCAGGAGGCTGGGCGCCGACAACTACACTTGGAGCAGGAACTGCAGACCGTGCGCGACGCGTTTGCCGCGGAGCGGACCGAACTGGCCGCCAAACTTGCCGTCGAGAGTGCCACGGCGGCCGAGCTCGCGCCGGCGCGGGCCGCGCTGGCCACCGCCCGGCAGGAACAGGAGACCGAACGCGACGCGGCCTTGCGCTGGCAGCAGGAGGTGGAGCAGGAGTTGCAGACCTTGCGGGTCGGCCTCGCCGGCGAGCAGGCGGCCGTCGCGACCGCCCGGCAGGAACTCGAGGGCGCCCGTCAGGAAGGGACGCGCCGACAACAGCAGTTGGAGCAGGAACTGCAGACCCTGCGCGAGGGCTTTGCCGCCGAGCGGGCGGAATCAGACGCCAAACTTGCGGCCGAGAGCGCCACGGCCAGCGAGCTCGCACCGGCCCTTGCCGCCCTCGCCGCCACGCGTCAGGAACTGGAGACCGAGCGGCAGGAGGCCGGGCGCCGGCACCAGGCGTTGGAACAGGAGCTGCACGCCCTGCGGGATGGTTTTGCCACCGAACGCTCCGAACTTGCCACCCAGCTTGCCACCGAACGTGCCACCGCCCGTGAGCTGGCCCCGGCCCGGGCCGCGCTCGCCGCCACCCGCGAGGAACAGGTGAGCGAACGCCAGGAGTCCGGGCGTCGGCAACAGCTGTTGGAGCAGGAGTTGCAGGTCCTGCGCGACAGCCTCGCCGCCGAGCGGGCCACGGCCGGTGAACTCGCCCCGGCCCAGGCCGCGCTCACGTCCGCCCGCCAGGAACTGGAGGCCGAGCACCAGGAGGCCGGGCGTCGGCAACAACAGTTTGAGCAGGAATTGCAGGCCTTGCGCGACAGCCTCGCCACGGCTCGCGCCGAATTTGCCGCGGAGCACGCCATCGCCAGTGAGCTCGCGCCGGCCCGGGCCGAGCTGGCCGCCGTCCGGCAGGAGCTGGAGGCCGGGCAGCAGGAGGCCCGGCGGAAGCAACAGCAGTGGGAGCAGGAGCTGCAGGCCTTGCGCGACAGCCTCACCTCGACCGGCCAGGTGCTCGAGCGCGAACGCCAGGAAGCCCGGCATCGCCAACAGCAGTTGGAGCAGGATTTGCAGGCTTTGCATGACAGCACCACGGCCGAGCGCGCCAGTCTGGCCGCCGAATTAACCGCGGAGCGCGCCACTGCGGCCGAGCTTGCACCGGCGCGGGCCGCGCTCGCGGCCGCCCAACAGGAACTCGTGACCGAGCGCCAGGAGGCCGGGCGCGGGCGACAGCAGTGGGAGCAGGAGTTGCAGACTTTGCGCGCCAGCACCACGGCCGAACTCGCGAGCCTGGCCGCCGAACTGGCGGCGGAGCGCGTCAAGGCCGGGGAACTCGCCCCGGCGCGGGGGGCGCTCGCGGCCACCCGGAAGGAACTGAAAACCGAGCGCGAGGAGGCCGGGCGTCGGCAACAGCAGTGGGAGCAGGAGCTGCAGACCTTGCGCGACACCCTCGCGACGGAACAGGCCGCCCTGGCCGCCGAGCGCGCCACCGCCAGTGAGCTCGCGCCGGCGCGGGCCGCCCTGGCCGCCACCCGGGAGGAACTCGCCACCGAGCGTCAGGAGGCCGGGCGCCGGCAACAGCAGTTGGAGCAGGAGCTGCAGGCGTTGCGCGACCGCACCACGGCCGAACGCGCCAAACTGTCGGCCGAACTGACCGCCGAGCGCGCCAAGGGCGGGGAACTCGCCCCGGCGCGGGGGGCGCTCGCGGCCGCCCGGAAGGAATTGAAAGCTGAGCGTCAGGAGTCCGAGCGTCGGCAACAGCAGTACGCGCAGGAGCTGCAGGGCTTGCGCGAAAGTATCGCCGCCGAACGCGCCCAACGGGACGCCGAACTGGCCGCGGAGCGGGCCAAAGCCGGTGAGCTCGCCCCGGCCCAGGCCGCCCTCGCCGCCGCCCTGCAGGAACGGGAGACCGAAAAGCTGGAAGCGGGGCGGAACAGCAGCAGTTGGAGCATGAGCTGCAAACCGCGCGCGACAGCGCTGCGGCGCAAAACGCCACGCTGGCCGCCGAACTGGCCGCCGAACGCGCCAATGCCGGTGAGCTCGGCCCGGCCCGGGCCGCGCTCATCGCCGCCCGCAAGGAACTCGAGCACGAGCGGGAGAAAGCCCGGCGCCGGCTTCAGCAGTTTGAGCAGGATCTGCAGGACTTGCGTGACAGCCTCAAGGCCGAGCGCACTGAACTGGCGGCCGAGCTGGCCGCGGAACGCGTCAAAGCCGGCGAGCTCGTCCCGGCCCAGGCCGCCCTCGCCGCTGCCCGTGAGGAGTTCCAGCGCGAACGTCTGGGGGCCCAGCAGCGGCAACAGCAGTTGGAGCAGGAGCTGCAGGCCTTGCGGGACGGGATCGCCGCCGAACGCGCCACCTTGGCGGCCGAACTGGCGGCGGAGCACGCCAAAGCGGGTGAGTTTGGCCCGACGCGGGCCGCGCTGACCGCCGCCCAGCAGGAACTTGAAACCGAGCGGCAGAAGGCCGGGAGTCAGCGACAGCAGTTGGAGCAGGAACTGCAGGCCTTGCGGGAAAGTGTCGCGGCCGAGCGCGCCGCCCTCGCCGCCTCCGCCGCGGAACTTCAGGCCGGGCGGGCCGGCCTCACCGAGGGCGAGGCGAGGTTGCAGGCCGAGCTCGCCCGGGTCACCGCCCTCGCCGAGCGCACGAACGAGACCGCCGCCCGTCTCGCCACCGAGCAGGCGGACCTGGCCAATCGCACGACCGAACATCAGGAGTCGTGGCAGGCGCGTCAGGCCACGCTCCAACAACAGGAGGCCGCGGGCCGCACCGAAATTCACGCTGCGGCGTTGACGGTGGCCAGCGCCCAACCCTCCGATGGGACCAACGGTGCATTGGAAGCGGCCGAAATCGCCCGGTTGCGCGCCTTGCTGGCCCTCGAGCTGGCCGAGCTGGAGAAGGCCGAGGCTGACATTGAGATCAAGCGTCAGAGCCTCGCGAATAGCTCCCCGGCCTCCCCCGGGTCCGATCGGCCGAAAAACGGACCCGGCCCGTCAGACAAGGGCGACACTCCCTCGGCGGACAAGCCCGCCCGCAAATCCTTTTTCGCCGGCTTCGGCCGGGAGGCGGCCGAGACCGTCAAGGCCCCCGTCCCCGGTCCGGCCACGCCCAACGGCCGGTGAGCCGCCTCCGGCAGCCCGCCCACCCAGCCCGCCCTTCGCCCCCGGTTAAACCGCCAGCCCACCGCGCCCTCCCGACCTCTTTGCCCGATGACCAAGCACCCGTTTCCCACGCTATGTTTCCTTGAGTTGGGGGAACAGACGGTGGTGTTGGCGCGGGTCCGCCTTGGTCCGAAGCGCCGCGAGGTGGAGGAATTGCGTGAGGTTTGGCTGGGCGACCCGGGAAACGCCCTGGCTGCGATCCGGGAGTTTGTCCCCGCCGGCGGGAAGCCGGGGTCGGTGGTGCTGTTGCGGCCCCGCCTGCGGAGCATCGTGCGCGCATCCTCCGACCAGTCCATGCGGGTCACTGACGCGGCGGCCGTGCGCCGGTTGCTCAGCCACCGGTTCGACCACGCTGGCGCGTCGGCTGCATGGGCCTGGTGCGCGTCCGACTCGGGCGGTCCGCCGGCCATCGGCCAGATTTGGCTGCTCGACGTGCTGCTCGCGCCCGGCTGCGCGGAGACTTTTGGCCAGCTGGCCCGCTGGGGTGTCGCGCCGCTCCACTCCCA
Source organism: uncultured Opitutaceae bacterium (assembly GCA_903929355.1). GTDB lineage: Bacteria > Verrucomicrobiota > Verrucomicrobiia > Opitutales > Opitutaceae > CAIYUN01. The sequence continues at coordinate 17,768 of CAIYUN010000006.1, read as the reverse complement.
GTCAGCCCGACTCGCGCTGGCCGGAGCCCTCGCTGGCACAGTCGGCGCGCTGCCGTCCGCCGTGCCGCTGTTGCTGTGCGACATCAGTGAGACCCGCACCGACCTGTTGGTGATCACCGCTGGCGGCGTGCAGAACGTGGTCACGGTCGCAGCCGGTCTGGGCACGGTGGCGGACGCCCTGCAGGCCGCGCTCAAGCTCCGGCTGCGGGGCACCGCCGTGCGGCTGCTCCACGGCCCGGACTATGATTTCACCGGACTTGGGGCAAAAATCATGCAGCCGCTCGCGAACCGGTTAAAACCCGCCCTGGCCAGCCTGCGCCAGCGCCCGGCCACTCTTGTGTGCCAGGGCCTTTGCGACGGGCAGGCGTGGCCCGCCGCGACTTTGGCCGCGGCGCTCGGCCTGCAGCCTTTTGGCCTGGATGTGGCCGCCTGGGCGGAGGCGCGGCACCTCGTTTTCTCCCGCGGAATCCAGTCGGACCGCATTCCGCCGGCGTGGCTCGGTCTCCTCGGTGCCGTGGCCGCCTTTGATCCCGTGCACCCCGAGGCCGCCGCGCCGTGGCAAGCTCGCTTCAACGACGTCCCCGGCTCCGCAAACAGGGAAACCGCCTGAACCTAAAACGGCAGCAAGGTTACACAGAGAGCAAAGAGATATGACACAGAGTTCACGGAGAAAACCACTTGCGAAACTTGTTTTCAAGCATGAGATTTCCCCCTTGGAGGGTGAAACCAGAAACTTCGGTCCGGCCGATGCTGTTGCTCTGTGAACTCGGCTTTTATCTCTGTGGGCTCTGTGACCAAATGCTGAAATTTGGCTGAAGGGAGCGGCAGCGAACCCGCCGCAGATCTTTTCATTTTTCCGCTTGACCCGCGCCCAAACTGTCCCACTGTCCTATGACAGATAGGCCAGTCATGATTTTCTCGCTCAACTTCAAATCCGGTCTGCCGGTGTACCTCCAGGTCGTCGACCAGGTGAAGGCTGCCGCCGCGTCGGGCGCGCTCAAGCCCGGCGAGGCGCTGCCTTTCATCCGGCCGCTGGCGGAGGAGCTGCGCGTCAACCGCAACACCATCGCCAAGGCCTACACCGAGCTGGAGAGCCAGGGCGTCATCGAGACCATCCCGGGCAAGGGCTGCTTCCTCGCCGCGAACCACTCGCCGCTGAAAAAGGACGCCCGCCGCAAGCTGCTCATCCGCGACATCGACCAGGCCGTGGTGCAGGCGCACCACCTGCAGGTGCCGCCCGACGAGTTTCTCGACCTCGTGCGCGACCGCCTCGAGGTGCTGGCCGAGCGCCAGCGCCACCACGATCAGCCCCGCGAACCTCAATCCACCCCTGCATGAACACCCCACCCGTCACCCCGGTCATCGACATCCAAAACCTGTCGCACGCCTATGGTCGCGCCGACGCCGTGCACGACTTCAGCCTCACGGTCCCGGCGGGCCGCTGTTACGGGCTCTTTGGCCGCAACGGCGCGGGCAAGACCACCACGATGAAGTGCCTGCTCAGCCTGCTCCGGCCGAAGCACGGGACCGTGCGGCTCTTCGGCCTCGATCCGGCGAAGCACGAAGTAGCGGTCAAGCGCCGCCTCGCGTATGTGCCCGACCAGGTCGCATTCTACCCATGGATGACGGTGCGCGAAACGCTGGACTACCTTGCCTCGTTCCGCACCCATTGGAACAAGGAGACGGAGCGGGCGCTGCTGGACCGGTTCCGGCTCGATCCCGCCCAGAAGACCGGCGGACTTTCCAAGGGCCAGCGCACGCAGGTCGCGCTGGTCGGCGCGATCTGCCCCGAGCCGGAGTTGCTGGTGCTCGACGAGCCCACCTCCGGCCTGGACCCGATCGTGCGCCGCGAGTTCATCGAGACGGTGATTGGCGCCTACCAGGAGGGCGACCCGGGCAACCGCACAATCCTGGTCTCCACGCACCTCATCACCGAGTTCGAGGGCCTGATTGACGAGTTCACCATCATGGACGCAGGCCGGGCGGTGGTCCACCTCGGCGCCGACGAGGCCCGGGCGAAGTACCAAAAGATCCGCGTGCGCTTCGCCGAAACGCCGCCGAAGCTCGACCTGCCGGGTGCGTTGCAGGTGAAAAGCAGCGGCCGTGAGCTGGAGCTGGTCGTCAACGGCGGCGGCCCGGAGATGATGGAACGCTTGCGCGCCCTCTCGCCGGAAAGCCTGACGAGCGAGGCGCTCACGCTGGAGGAGATCTTCGTGGCCACGCTGAAAACCTGAGGAGGCCGAAATGAAAATCCATCCCCGCATCCGCAAGGAAGTCCACGTCTTGTTTTGGCCGTGGTGCGCGGTCATGCTCACGTTGGCGATGTGGCTGACCTGGCACGCACAGGATACCACCCAGTATTGGAATGATGGCTTGGGCTCGGCCTCGCTGATCTTGAGCTTGGGGGGCGCTTTGCTCGCCGCGTTGTCGTTTGGCGTAGAATTCCATGCGCGCACCTTCCTGATGTTGTTAAGCCAGCCTAGCTCGCGGCGACGTTTGTGGGGCGAGAAGATGCTCGTGCTGGCCGCACTTTCTATCCCGGCACTTCAATTGGTGGGCCTTTTGGATTTTGCGTACGATCCCTTCTCCAAATTCGACCGCATGGGTGGGGTCTTCGAATATCCGGTGCTTTACATGTTCGTCCCGCTGGTTTGTTCCGCGGGATTTTGGTCTCTGGTCGCCCGTTCCGTCATCGGCGGCTTCGTTTTTTCCATCGCCGCGTTGGGGGCCGTGATGTTGACCGTCGTCTTTGTGGTTGGTGAAATTGGGAAGGGCCATCCTGCGCAGGTTAATGAATGGATTCCCGTCGCCATGTCAGTGGCCGGTCTCGGCTACGCGCTCCTGTTTCTTTGGCTTGGTTGGCGGAAATTTGCCGGGTTGGAGCTGAACGCGGCGGAGGCCGGTGAAGGCGGTTGGGGTAATTCATCCGAAAGCAAGGCCCCCATCGCATCCCTGCTCCGCAGCCGGGGCGGTTCGCCCGTCGCCAATTCCGTGCGGAAGGAACTTCGCCTCCTGCGCCCTCTCCTCACTCTCGCCCTGCTGTTTTTCCTGTTTTGGCTGGCCCTGACCGCGTTGGCGGTGCTGCTGCCCCGGCAGAAGGACGGAGCCGAGATATTGCTGGCGACGGGAACCTGCATTTATATGACCTTTGGCTTGATCCTTGCGGGTTGCCTGCCGCTCTGCGAGGAGCGGGCGCTGGGCCTGCACCAGACCAACCTCATTCTTCCTCTGGCGGTCCGGATTCAATGGCGGGTCAAGCTGCTCGTTTCACTGCTGGCGGGTCTGTTGGCATGTGTGGTCCTGCCGGTTGTGCTTTCGATCCTGACGGCCCCGGCGATTGCATCGCCCCTCGCGGGATGCATCAAATCGGGAGAGTATGTTTGTCTCGGAATCGCCGCGCTCAGCCTGCTGCTGCTCCTCAGTTTCTGGAGCGCCACGATGATTGGACGTCTCACCCAAGCGGTCCTCCTCACGATCTTCGCCGCTGCTTTATTCGCGGTTGCAGGTTGGCTGGGAATTCGGGCTGCAGGAGGCAGCATGGGCATAAACCTCAACCATGGCGGTATTACGGTAACGGCGATAAGTTACTTCACCACCGGGGACGGCGGGTATTACCATAAAATTTATGACCTTAACCCGCCCGAATATTTCACCCAACTTACCGCTTGGATCGCAGCTCATTGGCAGTTGTCTGGGGCGGAATTTGGAAGACTCGACTACGATAACTGGGATTCCTACGGGCCCCCGCTTTCTTTCTGGCCCGCGGTGATCCTGATGGCTTTTGCAGTAGGCATGCAGTCTTGGAGAGCGTTCCGGATGCCGCCCGCCAAATGGATGTGGCCGCTCGTCCGGCTGGTCGCGTTGATTGCGGTGCTCGGCGGACTACAAATATCATTTCTTCGCACAGTGGATACCATGGGAAGGTGCATGCATTATACTCCGTTGATCATCGAAACGCAGGCGGCGTTCAACGCGCTAAAACCGCCGCCGCTGCCCGCGACAGGGCACTCGATCAACACGAAGGTATCACAGGCAGAGTTTCAGGCCACCGGAAAACTATCGGCCCAGACCAAGTTCTGGCTCAGGAACACCACCCTGCAACTCCACGTGGAGCGTTGGAAACTCGACGAAGACGAACTCAAGGCCTATGGTCAGAGAAGCCCGATAGATCCCGCCGCCACCGATCGTGTGAAGAATTTCGGGGTGTTAATTTTCCCAAATGGAGAATGGGAGATCTTATATCTGCGCGACGAGTTCGTGCCGCCCTGACTCAGAAGCGACAGGGCCCCCCGTCCGCCATGACCCTTCACCCCAGCCTACGCAAAGAAGCACGGCTCCTATTTTGGCCGTGGTGCGCGGTCAGCACCTTTCCCAGCGGCAGCAGCGATCTGTGCAATGTCCACAAAAACGCATCGGCGCCGTTATCGGTGCCGTTCAAATCCCGGGGTTTCGCCTCCACCTCACAATTGCAGCCAGGCCCGCAGTCGGTCATCGAGCAATTGCTGGTCGGACGCCGCCAGGGCACCGACCGTTTTCACGACCAAGCGCTCCTCCACTGTGACGACCTGGCCTTTGACGCCCGTTGCCACATTGAGTCCGGCCGCACGCCAGGCTTGCAGCGGAAAATCCGCGTTCGCCAGCTTCGACGTGAGGGGCACCAGCAGGAGGTCGGCCCCGTGACGACCGACCACGATGGCCGGGCGTACTTTGCGGCTGGTCAAATCAGTGAAGGGAACCGGCAGCAGCACGACTTCATTTCGTGAGCAGCTCATTAAAAATGTCGTCGTCCGGGTTGTCCCAGGTCTTCATCAGGGTGGATTCGGAGAGTTTCAGCCATGCCGCGCGTTCCAGGTCAGATTCGATGGTCACGCGCACATGGGTCTTTTCTGGCAACATCAACGGTTGCGGCAGCAACAGCTTGCCCCCCTCGTAAATGGCTTCGACAGTCGTCGTCATGAGAACAGGTTGCGGCCGATGTCCGTGCTTGGCAAGCCTGCAACACGCCCCACTCGCGTCCGTTCTTTCCCCGACGCGCCCGTTTTTGTTTTCACCCGCCCGCCGTCGATTACCACGCAGGCATGCAAGACACGCTTCTTCCCGACGCCCGTGAGCCGCTGATCTGGATCAACCCGGGGCGCGTCAGTGGGGCCCCGTGCTTTTACGGCACGCGGCTTCCGGTGAGCAGCCTGTTTTAAAATCTGGAGGCCGGCGTCGGCCTTGACGACTGGCTTGAGGCCTTTCCTTCCGTCACGCGGGAACAGGCCGTCCGCGTGTTCGATCATGCCCACCATCAAATTTTGATGACCGTGTCCTCGGATCACATCCTCAGGCCCACTCGAGCTGAACGATGCGCACCTCTTTCGCGGCATCGTCCAACCACTAGGTCACAACCATGTCGCGATCAACTATGACCGAGTAGGTGCGACCGCTGGTGCCAGCTTCAAGAAAATCAGGCTCGCGGAAGGGATGCAGCTCCAACTGTGCGAGCAGATCCAGCGTGCGGCGGCGGACGGCGCGTGGCTGCGCGAGCAACGCCCGCGCGCAGGAGCCAACCAGCACAAACTCGTAACCAGGGTTCACCGGCCGGCCCGTCCCAGCTCGGCCTCAAGCCGTTTCACCTCGGTGAGCGCGATCTTGTCCCCGCCATCGGCCGCTTGGGCGGCTGCATCCAAACTCGCGCCATAGCCCGGTTCCAGCCGCCGGGAAAGATGGTGAAAATAGGCGGCAAGGTGCTGCACCTCATCGGCGGGGAGCCGCTGAGCCTCGGCCTTGATCTCAGCAATTGACATGGTGGAACCTTGGCCGGGGTTGAGGTTAAGGTCAAGTGCGGTCGCTACGAGGCCATTCCCGTGGGCGAATCTGAGTCTTTTGCCGGCTTGAGCAGTTCCGACTGAATCCGTCTTCGCGTGCTTCTTGGCGCGCCATAGCCCGGCGAAGGCGGCGGCGAACTTTGTGTAAAATCATTCCAGGTTGTTTCCCCCTGGATTCCCCATTCGTCGCGCCAACTTGTCCGCCGTAGCTTCAGCGAAGGAGGAAGCTTAAGCGACGGCGGACGGCTCGTCCCACTGTGCTCTGTGTGTCCCCCCGGTAAATCCTCATCCGGCCTCCGTTCTCTCTGTTCCCTCCTGTAAAAATTTCCGGTCCGATCCTGTTGCTCGGTGTGCTCTGTGTCCAAATCCGGGTTCGATTCAGCCCGGCCGGCGTTTTCCGCCCGCATCCGTCCCGGGTTCGGCACGCGACCTGCTCATGGGTCTCCGGTCCCGCGTAACACCTTCCCACAACATTGTAACACCCATCCGTCATGTCCTCCCTCCGCCGCCTCGTCTCCTCCGTCCTGCTCGTCGTCGCCGCCTTCTCGGCCCTCCCGTCCGCCCAAGCCGCCCCCCTCAAGGTCGCCTACAGCGACTGGCCGGGTTGGGTCGCCTGGGAGATCGCCTCCCAAAAGGGCTGGTTCAAGGACGCCGGCCTGGATGTCCAGTTCCTCTGGTTTGAATACGGCCCCTCCATGGACGCCTTCACCGCCGGCAAGGCCGACGCCGTCATGGTCACCAATGGCGATTCGCTCGTCACCGGCGCCGGCGGCGGGAAGAACATCGTCATCATGCTCACCGACTACTCCAACGGCAACGACATGATCATCGGCAAACCGGGCATCAAAACCGTCAAGGATCTCAAGGGCAAAAAGATCGGCCTGGAGGTCGGGGTCGTCGAGCACCTCATGCTCCTGAACGCCCTCAAGAAAAACGGCATGAGCGAGTCCGACGTCACGTTGGTCAACACGCCCACCCCCCAGACCCCGCAGGCCTTCCCTTCGCCCACGCTCGACGCCGTCGCCGCCTGGCAGCCCAACGCCGGCCAGGCCCTCAAGGCCGTCGCCGGCTCCGCCCCGGTCTACACCAGCGCTGACGAGCCCGGCCTCATCTACGACACCATCGCCGTCACGCCGCAGAGTCTCGCCCAGCACCGCGCCGACTGGGTCAAATTTGTCGCCATCTGGGACCGCGTCGTTGCCTACCTCAAGGATCCCGCCACCAAGGACGACGCGCTCAAGATCATGGCCGCCCGCTCCGGCTCCGCCCCGGCCGACTACGCCGGCTTCATCGGCGGCACCCGCTTCCTCACCCTGGCCGAGAGCTCGAAAATCATCGCCAAAGCCGGCCCCGGCTTTGACTCGCTGCTCGGGTCCTCCGGCGTGGCCAACGACTTCAACGTGAAAAACAAGGTCTACAAGGAGTCGCAGGACCCCAAGGCGTCCATTGATTTCAAGCTCACGGACGAGGCCATCGCCGCGAAAAAATGATCCCGGGCGCGACCACCTTCGGTCGTCGCGCTTGTTCCCCCCCGGCGCGCCGGTTCCCCTGCGCGCCGCCGTCCCGCCTCCTCCCATGACCCGCTCCCGCTGGCCCGCCGTCGGTCGTGAGCCCTCGCCCCGGCGGCGGAGCGTCCTCCTGGTCTGTTCTTTCCTGCTGCCGCTCGTGCTGTGGTCGCTGGTCAGCTATGTGCCGTGGATCTGGCACCCGCTGATCCACGTGACCGACCCGGGCACGGTCAGTTGGTTCAAGGCGGACCTCCTGGTCGAGCGCGCCGTCTTCGCCACGGAAAACGCCCAGGCCGTCGCCGCCGGCGGCCGGGCGGCCGTGGGCGAGCGGGCCAACCCGGTGTTCCTGCCCGCGCCGCACGCCGTTGCCCGCGCGCTGTGGACGGCGTTCACCACCAAGCCCGTGCTGCGCGACGAGCTGTGGCTGCACCAAAGCCTCTGGCTCAGCATCCAGACCATCTTCTGGGGCTTCCTGATCTCGTCGCTGTTCGGGGTGCCGCTCGGCATCCTGTGCGGCGCCTATCCGCCGCTGGCCCGGCTGTTCGAGCCGGTGATTGACTTCGTGCGCTACATGCCTGCGCCGGCCTTTGGCGCGCTCACCGTGGCCGTGCTCGACATCTACGCCGCGCCCAAGATCGCCATCATCGTCATCGGCACGTTTTTCCAACAGGTGCTCGTCATCGCCAACACCGTGCGCCGCCACGACCCCGCGCTGATCGAGGCCGCGCAGACCCTCGGCGCGCGCCCGAGGCAGTTGCTGCTGCATGTCATCGTGCCCGGCTGCCTGGTGGACATCTACAACGACCAGCGCATCCTCCTGGGCTGGGCCTGGACCTACCTGATTGTCGCCGAGGTCGTGGGCGTGAGCACGGGCATCACCTTTTTCATCAACCAGCAGGCGAAGTACCGCAACTTCGACAACGTTTATGCCGCGATCCTCATCATCGGCGTCATCGGTCTCGTGACCGACCAGGGGCTGGCGTTCATCGGCCGGCGGATCTTTCCGTGGCAGCCGCGGGCGCCGAGCCGGCTGAACGCGGTGCTCGCGCTGCTCGGCCGCAAGGGGGGCGGCCCGGCATGAGCGCGCCCGCCGTGACGACCGAACTCGCCGACTACCGCCGCCAGTCGCCGGCGGTGGCGGAGCGTTTCCAAAAGCTGCGGGAACGCCCCGTCGTGCTCGAGGTGCGGGATCTCACCCGGACGTTTGCCACCCGCCAGGGCGGCGAAACGGTCGCCCTGCGCTCGCTCAACTTCTGCGCGCATCGGCGCGAGTTCATGTGTCTCATCGGTCCGTCCGGCTGCGGCAAGTCCACGCTCATCCGCCTGCTCGCCGGTCTCGACGAGCCGACGTCGGGGCAGGTCCTCCTCGACGGCCAGCCTGTCTCCGGTCCCTGTCCGGACCGGGGTATGGTGTTTCAGGGCTACACGCTGTTCCCGTGGCGCACGGTGCTGGGCAACGTGATGTTCGGCCTGGAGATGGGCGGCATGGAATCCGGCCGGGCCAAAAGCGAGGCGCTCCAGTGGCTCGACCTGGTCAATCTCACCAAGTTCAAGGACGCCTATCCCGCGCAGCTCTCCGGCGGCATGAAGCAGCGCGTCGCCATCGCCCGCGCCCTCGCCACCAACCCGCGGATCCTGCTCATGGACGAGCCGTTCGGCGCGCTTGACGCGCAGACCCGTGCCCAGATGCAGAGCTACCTGCTCCAGATCTGGCGCAACGTGGATGTGACGATCGTTTTCATCACCCACGACCTCGACGAGGCCATCTACCTCGCCGACCGCATCCTCGTGCTCAAGGCGCATCCCGGCGAGGTGCAGGAGCTCATCGAGGTGCCCGTCCCGCGCCCGCGCGGCCCGGCGCAGTTTGCCACCCCGGAGTTCCTCGCCACGCGCCGCCGCATTGACGAGCTGATCCACCCTCCCTTGGAGTCGGCCGGGGAGAAGCTGCCCATTGTGCGCCTCACCGTCGTGGGGGACGATGTCGAATGAAACCGCCCCCCGTCACCGCCCCCCCGCTGGCCCGCTTCAGCGTGTCGCTGCCCGCCGCCCTCCTCGACGAGCTCGACGACATGGTCGTGCGCCGCCGCCTCCCGAGCCGGTCCCATGCGATCGCCGCCATGGCCCGCGAACAGCTCATCGAACACGCGCAGGAGCTCGGCACGCAGCGGATGGCCGGCACGATCACCCTCGTGTACGACTACCGGAAGCGGAACCTCCAGCGGCAACTCGCCGACATCCAGCACCGGAACTACCTGATGGTCGTCACCTCCATGCACGTCCACCTGGAGCACCACCACTACCTGGAGGTGCTGCTCGTCCAGGGCCCGGCCCGCGCGCTCCGCGATCTCGCCGACACGCTTGGGGCCTGCAAGGGCGTCAAATACGCCAAGCTCAACCTCACCCCCACCGCCATCCCGCCGCTCCTGTAGGGCTGCGGCCGCCGCCCGATCTTCCCGCCCGCCCTTGCTTCGCTGCCCCGGTAACACCTAACTGGAATAACGTAACACCCTCGCTCCTCCGCCATGGTCGCCCCCGCCCTTCCCGCCGCGCCCGCCGCGCCCATCCTTACCCGGATCCTCACCCATGCGGGCATGTGGTCCGCCGTGCTCTCGCGCGGCAAATCCCTGCGCCTCACCGACCTCGACGGCGGGGCCAATGTCGGGCTGCTGCTGTACCATGCCGACGTCCCCTCCGAGCGGTACAACCTGCCGGACACGCTCAAGGGCCAGCACATTTTCTATCTGCGCCAGCCCTATTGTCTCCATTCCGACATGGGGCGCATCCTCGCCTCGCTCACCGCCGACAGCGTCGGCTGGCACGACACCGTCTGCGGCTGCTCCGACGCCAAACTGGTCGCCCAAAAATACGGCGGGACCAGCAACTACCAGACGGCGCGCAACGACTTTCACCGCAACGCCCGCGATTGTTTCCTGATCGAGCTCGCCAAGTGGGGTCTCGGACCGCGCGATCTGGTGCCCAACCTGAATCTTTTCAGCAAGGTCGTGGCCGACGACGCCGGCCGTCTCACCTTCATCCCCGGCAACTCCCGGCCCGGCGACCAGATCGAGCTCCGCTTCGAGCTGGACACCCTGGTCGTGCTCAACACCTGCCAGCATCCGCTCGACCCCGACCCGGGCTATCACCCGCGCCAGGTCCGGCTCGAGGTCTTCCGTACGCCGCCGGCCGCCGTGGACGACGCCTGCCGGCTTTCGTGCCCCGAAAACGAGCGGGCCTTCCGCAACACCGAGACCTACGTCACCCTCCGCGACTGACCCCATGACCACCAGTTCCCTCGATCCCGCCACGGCCGCCCACCGCCATGTCATCCCCGCCGGCGACCCGTGGACGCACGAAATCAAGCGCGGCCAGATCCTCCGCATCGTGGATGTGGAGGGCAACCAGGCCGCCGACACGCTGTTCTACGACGCCCACGATCCCGTCAACCGCTACAGCGCCAGCGACACCATCCGCCACCAGGCCGCCCTTTATCTCTCCACGGGCACGGTGCTGATGTCGTCGCTCGGCGATCCGCTGCTCACCATTGTGGCGGACACCTGTGGCCGCCACGACACGCTTGGCGGGGCCTGTTCGCGCGAGAGCAACACCATGCGCTACTCGCCCGCCACGGAGCCCCTGCACGCCTGCCGCGACAGCTTCATCTGCGGCGTGCACGCGTGGCGCGCCGATCTCGGGAAGCGCGACCTCACCTGCAACATCAACTTCTTCATGAATGTGCCCGTGACCCCCGACGGCCGGCTCACCTTCGCCGACGGCGTCTCCGCCCCGGGCTGCTATGTCGAGCTCCGCGCCGAGCGCGACGTCGTCTGCGTGATCTCCAACTGTCCGCAGCTGAACAATCCCTGCAACGCCTACAACCCCACCCCCATCGAGGTGTTGATCTGGGAGCCGTGATGTTCACCAAAGTCCTCATCGCCAACCGCGGCGCCATCGCCTGCCGCGTCATCCGCACGTTGAAAAAAATGGGGGTGCGTTCGGTGGCCGTCTATTCGGACGCCGACGCGCACTCGCTCCACGTCCGGCAGGCCGACGAGTCGGTCCACCTGGGCCCCGCGCCGGCCGCGCAAAGTTACCTCGACGCCGACAAGATCATCGCCGCCGCGCTGGCCACCGGCGCGCAGGCCGTCCATCCCGGCTACGGTTTTCTCTCCGAGAACCCCGCGTTCGCCGATGCCTGCGCCGCCGCCGGCCTCGTTTTCATCGGGCCCACCGGCGACCAGATGCGCGCGTTTGGCCTCAAGCATGCCGCCCGCGCCATCGCCCAACAGCACCAGGTCCCCCTGCTGCCCGGCTCCCCGCTGCTGCGCGACGAGGAGCACGCCCGGTCCGAGGCGGCGCGGATCGGCTACCCCGTCATGCTCAAGAGCACCGCCGGCGGCGGCGGCATCGGCATGGCGCTCATCCACCAGCCCGCCGAGCTCGCCGCCGCCTTTGCCTCGGTCGGCCGGCTGGCGAAAAACAATTTCAAGGAGGGCGGGCTGTTTTTGGAGAAGTTTGTCGAGCACGCCCGCCATATCGAGGTGCAGATCTTTGGGGATGGCCGCGGCCACGTCGTGGCGGTCGGGGAACGGGACTGTTCCGTCCAGCGCCGCAACCAGAAGGTGATCGAGGAGACCCCCGCGCCCGGCCTCATGCCCGGCCAGCGCGCCCGGCTCCTCGCCTGCGCCACCCGCCTCGGCGTCGCCGCCGGCTACCAAAACGCGGGCACGGTCGAGTTCGTCTACGACAATCTCACCGGCGAGTTTTATTTCCTCGAGGTCAACACCCGCCTCCAGGTGGAGCATGGTGTCACCGAGGAGGTGACGGGGGTCGACCTGGTCGAATGGATGCTCCGGGCCGCCGCCGGGGAGCTCGATCTGTCCTCCTGGTCGGCCGCCCCCCGCGGCGCGTCCATCCAGGTCCGCGTTTACGCGGAGGATCCGGGCAAGAATTTTCAACCCGCCGCCGGCACGCTCACCGACGTTCACTTCCCCGCCTCCGCCCGCATCGAGACCTGGGTCGGGCGAGGCACGGAGGTCTCCTCGTTCTACGATCCGCTCCTGGCCAAGATCATCGTCAAGGGGCGCGACCGCGCCGAGGCGCTCGAGCGCCTCGACGTCGCCCTGGCTGAAACCCGCCTGCACGGCCTGGAGACCAACCTCGACTACCTCCGCCAGATCGTGGCATCCGACGGTTTTCGCGCCGGGGGGGTGACCACGAAATACCTCGGCACCCTGCGCTACGCCGCCTCGACGGTGGATGTTCTGGAGGGCGGCACCCAGACCACCGTGCAGGATTACCCGGGCCGCCTCGGCTACTGGGCGGTCGGCGTGCCGCCTTCCGGCCCGATGGATGGCCGCTCCTTCCGGCTCGCCAACCGTCTCGTCGGCAACCCCGCCGCCTCCGCCGGGCTCGAGCTCACCGTGCAGGGCCCCGCGCTCCGCTTCAACGCGGCCGCCGTCATCGCACTGACCGGCGCGCGGATGCCCGCCACGCTCGACGGCCAGCCGGTCCCCTGGCATTCCGCGTTCCGGGTCAGTCCGGGCCAGACGCTCCGGCTCGCGGCGGTTGTCGGCCCCGGTCTGCGCACCTATCTGGCCATCCGCCATGGTTTCGACGTGCCCGATTACCTTGGCAGCAAGGCCACGTTCACCCTCGGGCGGTTCGGCGGGCATGCCGGCCGCGCGCTGCGCGCCGGCGACGTGCTGCGCGTGAACCGCGGCACCCCCGCCGCGTCCGCCGCCCCGCTCCTGGGCGCGCCCGCCGGGCTCCTCCCTCCGCTCACGCACGAATGGACGATCGGGGTCCTCCACGGCCCGCATGGTGCGCCGGATTTTTTCACGGCCGGCGACATCGATGTCCTGTTCAGCACGGCCTATGAGGTTCACTACAACTCGGCGCGCACCGGCGTCCGCCTTATCGGGCCGAAGCCGCAATGGGCGCGCCGCGACGGGGGTGAGGCCGGGCTGCATCCGTCGAATCTGCACGACAACGCCTATGCCATCGGCGCGATCGATTTCACCGGGGACATGCCGATCATCCTCGGGCCCGACGGCCCGAGCTGCGGCGGTTTCGTCTGCCCCGCGACCATCGTGCAGGCCGAGCTCTGGAAAATCGGCCAGCTCAAGCCCGGTGACAAGGTGCGCTTCCGCGCGCTCACGGTCGACGAGGCCCGGATTGCCGTGGTCGCGCAGGACGCCGAGCTCGAGTCGCTGGTGCCCGCCCGCCGTCCGTCCGAGTCCCGGGGCCAGATCCACCCCGCCTCGTTCGCCGCCCCGGCCATCGTCCAGCAAATCCCCGGGCGCCCCGACGCCCCCGCCGTCTGCTACCGCCGCGCCGGCGACTCCAACCTGCTCGTGGAATACGGCCCGCTGGTCCTCGACCTCGCCCTGCGGATGCGGATCCATGCGTTGCAGACGTGGCTCGAACGCCATCCGCCGCCCGGCCTCATCGATCTCACCCCGGGCATCCGCTCGCTGCAGGTTCATTTCGACAGCCGGGTGCTCCCGCTCGAACAGCTGATGGAGACACTCCGGCGCGCCGAGGGCGAGCTGCCCGCAGTGGACGACATCGAGGTCCCTTCGCGCATTGTCCACCTGCCGCTCTCGTGGGAGGACGAGTCCACGCTGCTCGCCATCCGCAAGTATATGCAGCTCGTCCGCCCGGACGCGCCGTGGTGCCCGAGCAACCTCGAGTTCATCCGCCGCATCAACGGCCTCGACGCCGTCGCCGACGTGCACCGGATCGCCTTTGCAGCGAGCTATCTGATCCTCGCGCTCGGGGATGTCTATCTGGGCGCCCCGGTCGCCACGCCGGTGGATCCACGCCACCGCCTCGTGACCACGAAATACAACCCGGCCCGCACCTGGACACCCGAAAACGCCGTCGGCATCGGCGGCGCGTACCTCTGCATCTACGGCATGGAGGGCCCCGGTGGCTACCAGTTCATCGGCCGCACCTGCCAGATGTGGAACCGTTACCAGCAGACCGCCGAGTTCACCGACGGGCACCCGTGGCTTCTGCGTTTCTTCGACCAGATCCGCTTCTATCCAGTCACCAACGCCGAGCTCACGAAGTTCCGCGAGGATTTTCCGCAGGGCAGGGTGGGGCTCAGGATCGAGGAGACCACCTTTCGCCTGCGCGACTACCAGGATTTCCTCGCGACCCACGCCGAGACGATCAGCGCCTTCAAGGCCCGCCAGCAGGCCGCGTTCGAGGCGGAGCGCCACCGCTGGGAACAGAACGGCCAGTTGGATTATGCGGGCGAGGCCGAGGCCGCCGCGGTCGGGGACGAGCAGGCCATCCCCGCCGGCTGCACCGCCGTGCCCGCCCACATCCCGGGCAACATCTGGAAAATCGCCGTCGTCGCCGGCGCCGAGGTCCGCGAGGGCGATGTGCTCGTCATCCTCGAGTCCATGAAGATGGAGGTCACGGTCGTGGCCGGCCGCGCCGGCAAGGTTCGCGAGGTCCGCTGCGCCGAGGGCCGGCCCGTCAACGCCGGCGAAACCCTCGTGGTCCTCGAGAGCTGATGCCATGGCTCTTTATCCTAGAATCAGCAGTTGGTCACGGAGCACACAGAGATAAAATCCGAGGTCACAGAGAAATGCATCATACGGCGGGAAGGTCTGGGAGTCATACCAACGTCTGTTGTGATTTAGATTTTGTGTTTGCTCCGGGGGTAGGGCGCGACCGCCTTGTCGCGCCGAAGGCTTGCTTGCCACGCCAAAGCCATGCGACGGCGGGGCGACGGCTGATGGGCGCGCCGTCCGTAAGTCAAACTGTTGGGACCGTTGCCCAAAAGTCTAAAACTTACGAGACGTTGGTATTAGCGATTAATAATTCTGACCTCCGTCGTCCCTTTGCCGTCTTTGCTTGCCCTCCATAGCCTTGGCGAAGGAGGGCGTCTTTGCGCTTAATCTCTCCGCACTTTTGAACTTCCATCCTTCGTGAATCAGCGGTGTCGAAGGCTGAGGATGAAGGGAAAAATCTTGTAAAGCAGGAGAGGGGAGGGAGAAAATTTGGGGTACAACCCCTGCTGAACGTGAACGACCATCCCAATGGGAAACCCCGGAGGAAATCTCTCCTGAGATATCTTTGCGCCGTTCTCGCCGGAACCTTCATCCCCCTGGGCAGCGCCGGAGCGACTGCGGCCAGCGGTGCACCCATGGACCGCCACGCCCTGGTTTCGCGGCACGATGTCACCTGGACCAAGCCCCAGGACGTCATGCCGCTGGGCAACGGCGAATTTTGTTTCAACGCCGACGGCACGGGCCTCCAAACCTTCGGCGGCAATACGATGGCGCACTGGGCCTGGCATTCGTTTCCCCTGCCGGCGGGGGTGACGATGGACCAGGTCCCGGCCACGGGCACTTTTCAGCAGGGGCGGCCCACGGGAGCAGATCCATTTCCAGCCAACACCCAGGCGCTGCACGATTGGATGCGCCTCAATCCGCACGGCCTGAACTTGGGGAGGCTGCGGCTGCATTGGAGCGATGGGCGCGACGTCGCCGCCCGTGAGATCACGAATCTCACCTGCCAGCTCAATCTTTGGTCGGGAGAACTAACCTCGAGCTTCGATCTCGCCGGCGTGCCGGTGCACGTGGCCACGTGCGTGCATCCCACCCTGGACGCCGTGGCGGTGCGCATCCAGTCAGCCTTGCTCGCGGGCGGCCAGTTGGAGGTGACGCTCGATTTTCCCTATCCCGCCCTGAAAAACAGCGCGTGGGTGGGCGATTTCACCAAGGACGACACGGCGATGACGTCACTGACGCGTCCCGCAGCCAACCGGGCCGACTTTCTCCGGCAGGTGGATGCGACGACCTATCACGCGCGGCTCGCCTGGTCCGAGGGCAGCGAGCTGCAGCCGCGGGCCGATCCGGGCCAGACCCATCACGTTTTTGCCCTGCGCGCCCCAGGCCGCGACACGATGGAATTCACCTGCGTCTATGCCCTTCAAGGCCTGGGCGCGGCCCCGCCCGCCGTGGCGGAAACCCAGACGGCGTGCGCCGCCCGCTGGGAGGCCTACTGGAAATCGGGCGGGGCCATCGATCTGTCCGGCAGCAAGGACCCGCGCTGGTTTGAATTGGAGCGGAGAATCGTTTTGTCCCAATATCAGATGGCGGCGCAATCGTCCGGCGATTTTCCTCCGGCGGAAATCGGACTGATGGGGATCGACCCGTGGGGCGACCGGTTTCACATGGAGATGGTGTGGTGGCATCTGGCGCATTACGCCCTGTGGGACCGGTGGTCCATGGCCGACACGGCGCTGGGGATTTATCGGCGTCTCCTGCCCTCCGCCACTGCGCGGGCCCGGCAGCTCGGCCTGAAAGGGGCGGAATGGCCCAAGGGGGTCGGACCGGAGGGCATCAGCCAGCCATGGCAGGGCAACGTGGTGCTGCTTTGGAAACAGCCCCACCCGATCTTCTTTGCGGAACTGGATTACCGCCTCCATCCGACGCGCGCCACGCTCGACAAGTGGGCCGACATTGTGCGGCAGACGGCTGAGAACATGGCCGACTACCCGACGCGCGACGCCCAAACGGGACTGTATTCGCTGGTGCCTGACATGCCACCCAGCGAACAGGGCATCACGCGTGACACGGTGTTTGACCTCGCCTACTGGCGGTGGGCACTGGACCAGGCGCAGGTCTGGCGGGAGCGCCTCGGCCTCGCCCGCGAGCCGCATTGGGACGAAGTCCGCCGGCAGCTCGCGCCGCTGCCGGTGAAGGACGGCCTCTTTGTGCACTCCGCGGAATGGACCAACACCTACCCGGCCCGCGCCTGGGAGCATCCGGATCCGATTGGCGTTTTTGGCATGTTGCCGCCCATCGCAGGCGTGGATCGCGAGACGGCGCACCGCACGGTGCTCAAAGTGTGGACGACGTGGGACTGGAACCGGTGCTGGGGTTGGGATTTTCCCTGGATGGCGATGGCGGCCGCCCGGGTGGGCGAACCCGGCCTCGCGGTGGATGCGCTGCTGAAGGATTCCCCGAAGAACGCCTACGATTGGCGCGGTGTCTGCACGGGCGGCCCCGGCCCTTATCTTCCCGGCAACGGCGGGCTGCTTTACGCGACCGCCATGATGGCGGCGGGTTGGGACGGCGCGCCCGACCGGCCCGCCCCCGGTTTCCCGGGTGACGGTTCGTGGACGGTCAAATGGGAGGGGCTGAAGCAGGCTCCTTAGCCCAAATCCGAAGGTGGGAGTTTGCCACGGATTATTCGGATCGGCCCGGACACATCATGAGACGATAGTGCTAGTGGCGACTCCCTTGCTGGCTCGATACATCCTAAATTCAGCAGTTGGACACTGAGATCACAGAGATAAAACCCGAGTTCACAGAGCAGAAAAACATCGGAAGGAGGGAAGCTTTGGATGTCATCCGGCGGGTGCGGGTATTGCAGCCCCCATTGAATTTTTAAGTGGTTTGCTCTGTGAACTCTGTGTCTGCACTCT
>CAIYUN010000005.1 GCA_903929355.1 uncultured Opitutaceae bacterium | reverse complement strand
TCGGACATTGATCCATCCGGCTCCCCCAGGATGACCCGGCTTTTGGGTTGCTCGACCTCGATCACGCCGGGTTCGGTGACGGCGCTGGCGGAATAGACCACGCCGCCGATGGCGCGGCCCGGGCCGAGGGCCTTGCGCAGCACGTCGTCCGGATCGATCCGCGGCAGGGAGGTGCCGGCCAGCGGGCCGGGCAGATGGTCGAAATACCACCAGGGAATGCCGTTCATGACGAAGGACACGCTCGTCTCCCGCCCCAGCAAGGGGCCGATCCCGGCGGCGATCTGGGGCAAGGCGGGGGCTTTGACGGTGACGAAGACCGCGTCCTGCGGGCCAAGCTCGGCCGGGTTGTCGGTGGCCTGGAGCCGCGCGGTGTGTTCGCCGTCGACGGCATGGACCGTCAGGCCGTTGGCGCGGATGGCGGCGAGATGCGGGCCGCGGGCGATGATGGAGACCTCCGCCCCGCCGCGATGCAGCCGGGACGCGAGGTGCCCGCCGATAGCGCCGGCACCGTAGACACAGATTTTCATGGACCAGCCCCAATGCGGTTTCGAGCATGATGGGAGCGGGTTTGCGGCGGCGGGTCAATCGGGGTGGTGGCCCGGGGATAGCGCCCGGGCCCACGGCGTACGGGGTAATCGCGGCGGACATGTCAGGTTTGGCAAATCGAATACGGGCCGTTAACGTGTCGCCCGTCATGGACTTTGGATGGAGCATGCCATGCCTGAGGAAACCGCCGAACCGCAACCTGCCGCCGCGATGAGCACGACCGGAGGGTCCGGATTTTGGGACAAATTGCCGACACTCACGGCGGTATTGAACCCGACCCTCGTCCTGGTGATCGGGTTTTTTCTGAACCAGGGCATTGAGCAGAACAAGCGTGAGATCGAAGCCAACAGCGCGAAACTTCAGGATCTGAAAACCGTCGCTGAAACCAACACGATCGCGCTCCACAACAAGATCGATAAGGTGAAGGTTATCGGCGATTTCCTCAATGACCTGACCGGGCCTGACGAACGGCGGCGGAGCCTCGCGATCGAAGCGATCTTCATCGCCCTGCCCGAGGAGGCGGAGCGGCTGGTTAAGGTGGTTGAAAAATTCGCGGCCAAGACGACGAACGCCGGCCACACCGGGGACGACGCGATTGTCAGCGCGGCCAAAGACGCGCTGGCCAACACCCGCGACCGGCTGGTGGCCGATATGTTTTCGGCCGTGCGGCAGACCCGGCTCGAGGCGCTCGCCACGCTGGAAAAAGGGTGGACGAATGACCCTTCGATTGCCGAGCGTCTGGTGGCTCGGGCGATGGCCGACATCAAAACGCGCGAGGCGGCGGCCTGGACCAAGCCCGCGGACGACAAGACCTACCAGCAGCTTGCCAGCATCTATAATACGGTTGAGTTCCTCAGCCTGTTTCGTGGGCAGTTCGACGCTGCCCAGAAAGCCAGGATCGCGGCGTTTCTGACCGCGGCGATACCCAACAGCGATGACACAAAGCGGGTCGTGTCCGAGATCAAGGACCGGTACCGGTAATTCCGGCCGGCCGGCGGTGGAACCGGGGCGGGGGCCGTACCCTCGATGGGGTGTCCGTGGCATCCCCGGCGAAGGGTGAGGATCCAGGTTTTGGGTTGGTGCCGATGGTAAGGCGTGGGTCCTCGGCCTTTGCCGGGGGTGGCGCACGGGGGTGTGGCGACTGGTCAGAGCACCGCGCGATCGGGCGGTGATCGTGGAAGCGGTTTCTGTCTCACGGTGCATGGGGTCATGGCGGCGGTGGGCAAGCGGTCTCGGCGCGGGAGCGCCTGGCTGGGTGCGGTTCTCACGGTGCATGAGGTTTTGGCGGCAGGGTGTATGCGGGGCCTGAGGGGTGCTCGCCCGGTCCCATACGCGCGTCATCCTCGGCGACGGCCGAGGATGACGCGGGCGGTTGGGTCGGTTGGTCAGAGCACCGCACCACCGGGCGGTGACGGTCGAAACGGTGACTGTCTCACGGTGCATGGGGTCATAGCGGCAGTGCGCAAGCGGTCTCGGGGCGGGAGTGCCTGGCTGGGTGGGTTCCTCACGGTGCATGAGGTCTTGGCGGCGGGGCGAGCGTGCGGCCCACCGGCCTCGGACCATCGTCATGCCGACCCACGGATCGAGTCCATGGGCAGGCTCCGGCGGCATCCACGCCTTGCCTCGGCCCCGGCCGTTGAGGCTGGTGAGGCGGGCTGGTCCCCGGGCGTGATCCGAGGGGCGGGGTGTCAGCCGGTTCTCACGGTGCATGAGGTCTTGGCGACGGCGCGGGGGTGTAGCCCACCGGCCTCGCATCATCGTCATGCCGACGCAGGTCGGCATCCACGCCTTGCCTCCGGTCCAGCCGTTGCAGCCTGGGCGGTCGTGCAGCGGCGCGGCCCGCTCACGGTGCATGGGGTGTTTCCTCGGCAAACGCATGCGACGCGCCGGTGAAGCCGATCGGGGGTGGGAGGGTCGGGTTGGCGCGATGCCTGCTGTTCATGGTCTGTTCGATAGCCTGCCTCCGGAGCCGCGCCAAGGCGAAAGCCGGGGCTAGCGCGGCATCTTCGCCAGGGTGGCTTCCATCTCCGTCACGCGCCGTTCGGCGATCGGCCCCCAGTAGGTGTTGTTGCCCTCGCGGTAGACGGCGGCGGCGTTGCGCATGCTGGCGATGGCCTCGGTCATCCGGGCACGGTCGCCGGTGCGCTCGGCCAGGGTGGCGAGGGCGTTGGCGAGGTTGTACTGGGACTGCGCCCAATCCGGCGGCACGCGGGCGCGGGTGCGTTCCTCCAAGGCGGCGCGGTAGGCGGTGACGGACTCCTCCAGCCGCGCCGTGCCGCTCTCGCGTTCGCCGAGGGTCCAGAGCGCGTTGCCGATGCCGACCTGCGCGGCGGCCCAGCCCTGGGGGTTGGCGGCGCGGGTGCGGACCTCCATCGCGGCGCGGAAGGCAGCGGCGGCCTCGGTGAGATGGGTGGTGTCGGTTTCACGGCCGCCAAGGACCCGCAGCGCGTTGCCGAGGGCCATTTGGGTGGTGGCCCAGTCGTCGGGTGAGCGGTCGCGCGGCACCAACGGCAAGGCGGTGCGGTAGCGCTGGATCGCCTCGGTCAGCGCCGCGTTGTCGCCGAATTCATTGCCCTGGTCATAAAGCGCCTCAGCGGCATCGGATTCGTAGCGCCAGACCGCGACGGAATCGGCTGAGGCGATGGTATGGCGGGCCTGGGTGTAGAAATCGGCGGCCTCTCGATAATGTAGCTGCAGCCGGGCGACGCGGCCACTTTCGGCCAACAGCGCGGCCCGGCCGCGAGCCAGATCGCTGGTGCGCGCCAGTTCCGCCTTCAGCAACCGAGCGGCCTCGCCGAAAGCCAGAGCACCGACTTTGGCCTGCGCGTCCGCCAGAGCCTGCCGGATGCCACCCGCGAAGTCGTTGGGGTTAGCGCCGGGTTTGGACAGGTCATCGATCAGGCGCTGGACCACCCGGGGCAGTTGCTCGTCGGGGATGGCGTCGATCTCTGGCACATGGGCGCGCAGGAAGCCGCGGATTTCCGAGAGCGCCCGGCCGCCGGAGGCGAACAATTCTTTGAGGCTGTCGAGACCTTGGGTGACCACGCTACGGGTCTTTTCCGCCTCGGCCTTGAGTTGACGACGGGTGGCGGCAAGGGCGGCACGCGTTTCCTTCTCGCTGCGAAGTTGCGCCTCTATCCGCGGCAAGATGTCCTTGGGCTCGACCCCGAGAAGGCGTGCCACGACTTTTGCGCTGGCCTGCGCCACCCCCTCGGCGCCCGCGCGCGGATCAGCTACGAGAGGGTTGTTCGGTATGCTGCTCACAGCGCCACTGTTATCAAGCGCGAATCGCATCGCCGGGGGCAGACAGTCCTGCAGTGACGCCCCGCGCGGGGCGTCAAAGATCGCGATGACCGGGCGGCGGTCCTTGTGGGCATGGCGGAAGACGCGCACCTCTTCGTTCACATACTCGCTTGCGGCGGCGTTCGGAGTCGCGACGAGGATGAGCGCAGCCGACTGCTCCAGCGCGTCGAGCGTTGCCTTCGTCAGCTCCACCCCGACCGGAAAGTCGAGCCGATCGCGGAAGATTGGGCTGAGACTGGGGGGCACTGGGCCGAGCGGTGTATCCCGATTGATAAGGCCCGGGTCGATGCGAAACGACTCCAGCCGCGTGTGCCAACGCTGCGCCTTCCGCTTGTCGCGGTGGCTGTAGGACAGGAACGCGCGGTAGGTCTGGCGTTCGGACATCGGCGGGTTCCGGTCTGGATGGGCCGGGATGGTAACGAGGGGATTGGCCGCGTCAAGCGGCGGGGCTGGGGTCATCAGGGGTATCGCATTTGGCCGTGATACAATTACCTGGACGGGCTTGGGCTCCAACAAACGTCATCCCCGGGCTTGTCCCGGGGACCAATCGCGGCACAAGCGGAAACCTTGGCCCCCGGGACAAGCCC
>CAIYUN010000004.1 GCA_903929355.1 uncultured Opitutaceae bacterium | reverse complement strand
GGCACGACCCCCCTTGGTGACGGCATCACCCAAACCAATCCGGACTTCACCGGCGCGGGCGTCACCGTTGGCATCGGCATCACCGGCGCCACCACGCCCGGCACTGATTATGACAATTACACGGTTAACAATCTTACCACGGTGAAGCTGGGCAACAACGACACCCTCAAGCTGACGACCAACAACGGTTTTGTTGCCACGCCGGGCAACAGCTTCAATATCTTCGTGTTCACCGGCTCCAGCACCAGCACCGTCTCCGGCACCTTCACCAACCTCGACTTCAGCGCGGCCTCGCTCAGCTCGCCCCTCCTGGCGGCCTGGGATGTCAGCCAGTTGTATACGACCGGCGTCATCACGGTGGACTTCACCAACGACTACTGGACCGGCGCCCACAGCGCGGTCTGGGCCTCGAACAACTTCGCGACGAGCGACTCCGTCACGGGCCCGGCCCAGACCCACGGCATCAACGGGATCAGCAATGTGTTCCTGTCCGCCACGGGTGCGACCAACCTCACCTCGGCGCTGTCGACGGGCAGCCAGGTGAACTTCACGGTCAACAGCCTGAACTTCAAGGGCGTGGCGGGTGCCACCCTCAACAGCGGCAACTCCAACCTCGGCACGCCCTCCACCCTGACGATCAACGCGACCAATGCGTACCAGGAGCAGGGCAGCGTCACCCACTCGGCCGGCATCGGCCTGGTGGTCCAGGCCGGCACCGGGCCCAGCACCATTGGCTCCGACCTCAACCTCGTGCTCGGGAACAACCAGACGTGGGAGATCGACAACTCCCCCGCCAATCCGCTGACCGTCAATGGTTGGATCACGGACAGCAGCAGCAAAGGCGGTCCGGCGCTCAGCCTGACCAAGACCGGCCCCGGGGTCCTGATTCTGGCCGACGTCAACGGCGCCAACGGCTACAGCGGCGGCACGGCGGTGCTCGGCGGCACCCTGCAGCTCGGCAGCGCCGCCATCTTGGGCGAAGGGACCGGGGTGGGCACCCTCACCGTCAGCGGTGGCACCTTGGATATCAACAGCACCGGGCAGCAGGTGAATGGCATCAGCCTGTCCTCCGGCATGATCATGGACAGCGCGGGCGGCGGCAACATCCTGGTGAATGCGGGGAGCCCGATCAAGGACGGTCAAGGCAACATCATCGGGACCACCCCGAACAACGGGGTCGTGGTCACGGGCAGCGGCACCAGCACCCTCGCCGCCGTGCTGTTTGACGGCAGCGACCCCTTCACGGGCGCGACCACCCCGGTCCCGCTGACGAAGAGCGGCAGCGGCACGCTCAATGTGCTGGTCAGCCAGATGTACTCCGGGATGACCAATATCGCCGGCGGCGTACTGGCGCTCAGCCAGGGCACGGCGCTGTCGTCGGACGTGAATGTGACGGGCGGGACGCTGGCGGGGGACGGCACGGTCCTCGGGAACGGCACGAACACCACGGGCCTGGTGACGGTGAGCGCGGGCGCCAGGGTCAACCCCGGCACGGCCGGCGGCGGCGCGGCGGGCACGCTGACGCTCGGGGCGCTGAAGCTCAATCCCGGCAGCATCCTGGCGTTCAACCTGACGGCCAATGGCACGGGCACCTCCAGCTTGCTGAACGTCTCGGGGACCAATACCTTTGACGTGAGCAGCCTCTCCAGCGGCAACCGGGCGGTGATCCAGCTCAACCCGGTGGCGGGCAACCTGATCGACGTGCCGTTCACCAACTACACGTGGACCCTGGTCACCTCGACCAGCGTGGTGAGC
>CAIYUN010000003.1 GCA_903929355.1 uncultured Opitutaceae bacterium | reverse complement strand
GGGGCGGGCGGGAGCCAAGGTTAGGCGGTGGGTCAGGATGCGGCCGGGAGATGCCCGCCTTCGCTGAAGCTCCGGCGCGGCATTTTTCTTTCCAATTTGGAAAGAAAAATGGTGGCAAGACCCGGAATCGAACCGGGGACACGAGGATTTTCAGTCCTCTGCTCTACCAACTGAGCTATCTTGCCAAAGAGGGAGGGAGCAGGCCAACCGAGGCAGCGGGCGGCGTCAACGGGATTTTTGGCCCGTTTTCCTCAATGGCGTGCGTCCGGAGTGCGATGTTTTTTTCTCGTGCCGGCCGCTGCGGCTGCACTAGCCTTTGCCCGCCATGACGCCCCTCGGCCCACCATCGTCATTGCCCGCACCCGTCCCGACGCCGGCCCGCCGTTACGGCCCGAAGTCATGGGGATGGCGCCGCGCGGCGATGCTGATTGCGGTCATCGCCTCTCTCACCGGGGTCGCGTGCTACTTTGCCTTTTTCCGCGCGCCCCGCGCATCAGCTTCCGGAAAGGCCATCGCCAGGGGCACAGCCGTGCCGGACAAAAAGGAGCCGCCCGCCCCGTCCGGCGACCACATGCCCGCTCCGATATTTTACGCCCCGCCACCGGATGACACGGCCGATCCTATGCCGGCGGGAGAGGAAGGTAACCTGGCAAATCCCGCCGACGTAGCGCCCGCGGCCATCAATCTCGTGGCGCTTTTTCAACAGGACCCGGATTATGTGAGCCCCACCGCTCACAGCGGCTTGTACTCGTCGTTGCAGGCGTTGAAGCGGGTGGCCCAGGATGTGGCCAATGACGACAGGTCCGACCCCGCCTTCACCGCTGATCGGCAGGCCGAACTGGGCTACCAAATTGATGTCAATATCGCGCGTACCAAGGTGATCATCAATCGCCAGTCGGAGAGCGACTCCGCCCGGCAGACCACCCAGCAATTGCAGGCCATGCTGATGAACATGAGAACCCAGTGAGGGTCAGCTCACGCCCATGGGGGGCGGGACCTGATGGTCACGACCGGTTCTGGCAGGTTGCGGGAATAGGTTTTGGCGCAGACGCTCCCCCCGGCGCCCGGGCTGAGGGTTATTCCGCCGGCACGCCATCCTCCAGGCGATACTCGTTCAATTTGTTCCGCAGGGTGCGGATGGAGATGCCCAGCGACTCAGCCGCCTTGGTGCGGTTGCCCTGCGAGGCCACCAGTGTATCCAAAATGGCCTTCTTCTCGATCTCATTCAATGGTAGCAGGCTGGGCTTTGAGGGTTCAGTCGCCATGACCGGGGCTGGAGCCATCGGGGGTTCCGGATCCGCCACCACCGCTGTCGCCGCCGGCATCACTGGAGGTGCAGGTGCCACGGCGGCAACCGACGGCGCAGGCGGTGCCACCCGGGTAAAGGGCTCCCGTGAGAGATCGTCGGCCAGGCCAACATGGGCGACCTGGTGCCCCGGCTCGATCCGTCCCAGCTTGGGCAGATTCAAGGCGGCAGTGGTGACCGACTGGTGGTCCTCCGACAGGATCACTGCGCGCTCGATGGTGTTTTGCAGCTCGCGCACATTGCCCGGCCAGGGATAATGACGGAGTGCCTCCAAGGCATGGTCGGTAAAACCCACCAGCTTCACCCCGTGCTTGCGGGCAAAACGCTTCAGGAAGGTCTCGGCGAGCGGTTCAACGTCATCCGGTCGGTCGCGCAGCGGTGGGACCTCAACCGGAAACACATTGAGCCGGTAAAACAGGTCCGAGCGAAACAACCCGCGCGCCACAAACTGCTGCAGGTCGCGGTTCGAGGTGGCGAGGATGCGGACGTTGACTTTGATGGTCTTGGAGCCGCCGACGCGCTCGAACTCCCGCTCCTGGAGCACCCGCAGGAGCTTCGACTGGAGGTTGAGCGGCAGTTCGCTCACCTCGTCGAGCAGGAGGGTGCCACGGTTGGCCAGCTCGAACCGGCCCTCACGCCTTTCCGTTGCGCCGGTGAAAGACCCCCGCTCGTGCCCGAAGAGCTCGCTCTCGATCAGCTGTTCGGACAGCGCGGCACAATTGACCTTGATGTACGGCTCGGCCCGGCGCGGGGAGTGCCGGTAGATTTCCTGGGCGACCATCTCCTTGCCGGTGCCGTTTTCGCCGATGATCAGAACCGTCGCGTCCGTGGGGGCCACGCGTTCAACCAACTGCCGGGTGCGTTGCATCGCCGGACTCCGGCCGAGCATTTGCTCCCCCTCGTTGCCGGTGCGCTCGCTGAAGTAGCGGTTGACCTTGACCAACTGGCTGTAGTTGTCGGCCTTGCGCAGAACAATGTCGATCTGCGTGGAGTCAAAGGGCTTGAGCAGATAGTCGAACGCGCCCCCCCGCATGCAGTTGACCGCGCTGGCGACCGAGCCGTAGCCGGTCATCATCACCACCAGCGGATGCACCGGTCGGGCCATCACCTGTTCCAGAAACCGCTGGCCGTCGCCATCAGGCAGGCGCAGATCCAGCAGAATCAGGTCAAAAACGTCCTTGCCGAGCAACTCATCCGCCGCCGCCAGGGTGGTCGCCGCCACCATCTGAATACGGCGGCTGCGCAGGATCTCCTCCAACGAACGCCGCACCAGGGGTTCGTCATCAATGACCAAAATACGTTCAAGGGACATGGGAGGAATGGGTGAAGGCGGAAAGCGAACAAGTCCATGTAAGGGCTCACAGTGCCAAACGGAAGGGAATTTCACCCCGTTTTGCACAAAATCACGGGTGGCACACCAAAAATATTTCCCCGCGGGGCCGAATTTTTCGCCCGTCCGGCCCTTAACTTTGTCCGGATGCGAGCCGATAGGCACTGTGATTCAAGCACCCTTTTTCCCATGCGCCTGCTTTCCTTTCTCTCCTTGGTCGAAAACCAGCTCCGTGTGCGGCGTCCCGAAATCGCCTCGGGTTGGTGCCGACGCGTCAACTATCACGCCGGGACCGCCTGCTTCAGCCACCCGACGCTCGGTCTGACCCTCACCCTCCGCGGCTGCCTGCTGGCCGACGGCGAGCACAACCTGTATGCGAGCTGGCACGGCGTCGATGGCGAAGTCATCACCACCCGCTCATTCTTCAGCGGCGCCCTCGGTTTTGCGTGGGACACTGCGGCCGGAAACGTGACCGACATCATGCCCTCGCCCGCCCTTGGGGCCCAGGAGACACCCATAGCCCGCGGGGAAATCACTCCCAGGGAGCTCGTCACCGCCTGAGGTTGGCACCTGACCGTACCCAGCCATCCTGGCCTGAAATCCAGAACAATCCTCCCCACCTCCTATCCATGGCGAGCATCCAAGCAATCGATAATGGCGTCCTGGACCTCTCCATCGACCGGGCCGTACAGGCCGTGTTCAGGACCATGATCGGCAAACCCGCCCGGATCGTCCCCACCCTGATGGATCCTTCCAATTACACCGTCAAACTGGAGCAAATCCATGTGGTCGGCACCGCCGGGGTGGTGGGCGACCTCACCGGTCTGATCTATCTCTATTTCAGCCAGCCTCTGGCCGAATATTGTGCCTCCCGGATGCTGGGACTTTCGCTGCTGAAAATCGCCTCGACTGGTGAAAAGGTCGTCAACGAGGTTGTCGGGGAGCTGACCAACATGACCCTCGGGACTTTTAAGAACCAACTGGTCGAGCTTGGCCTCCCTTGCCGGCTCACCCTCCCTACAGTCCAGCGGGGGGTGTACGTTCAAACTCGACCAAGTCGAGCACACCGTCCGCCGCTGCTACCGGTTTGACCTTGGAGGCCAATTCCTGATGGCCGACCTTCACTTGGGACCCAGTGCCTAAATCCTACCCGCCATGCGACCCAAAATTCTTCTCGTGGATGACTCCGCCATCGTGCGGTCCATCCTCGTCAACACCTTGAAAATCTATGATTGCGAGATCTTCGAGGCGGCCAACGGCGTCGAGGGGCTGGCCTTCGCGACCAAGGAGTGCCCAGACCTCATCGTGCTCGATGTCACCATGCCCATCATGGACGGCATTGAGATGCTCTGCAAGTTGAAGGCTCATGCTGTCCTCAAGTCGGTGCCGGTGCTCATGCTCACGGCCGAGGGTGGTCGGGAAAACATCATCAAAATCGCCAAAATCGGGGTCCGGGATTACATGGTCAAGCCCTTCAAGGAGGATGTGCTCGTGCAGAAAATAGGCCGGATCATCGACCTCAAATCCATCTCCGAGGTGCAAATCAAGCCCAAGTCCATCTTTGACCCGGCGGTGATCCTGATTGTCGATGACAAGCCGCTCATTGTTAGTCAGATACAAAACGGTCTCAAGCATACTCCCTGGCAGGTGCAGAGTGTGGCCAACGCCGAGGCGGCCCTCGATTTCTGCAAACAGGAGGAAGTGGATCTGGTGATGATCTCGCTGTCCCTCTCCGACGAGGGTGCTTTCACGCTCTTCCGCCAGCTGCGCAGCAGCCACAAGACCAAATACACCCCCATCATGGCGCTCGTGGTCAAGACCGATGCCGCGATCCAGCAACAGGCACAGCAGGTCGGTTTTACTTTCTTTGTCACCAAACCCATCGATCTCGTGGATTTGGAGGTCAAAGCGGCCAAGGCGATGCGGCTCGACACCTCCCAACGCTATTTCCGCACCGAGCCCGACCTGATCGTGCTGCAGCTGCCGGACAACTGCCCGACGACCCTGATCACAGAGATTTCCGACCAGCTCAAGATTCAGGTGACCAATGCAGTCAACGCCGGCATCAATCAGGCGGTTTTCGACCTGCTCTTGGTCAGGAATCTTGATGTTGGACATATAAAACTTGTCATCAACAGCATGCAAATTTGCCGCGATCTGGGATTTGAGTTTGCACTGGTCGGAACCGGCAAGGTCGTCAAGGACAGCCAAGGCTACGAGGACACCAGCACCTGGCAGTATTTCCCCTCCGTGGCCGAGGCCCGCGGCAGCTTCAAAAAAAACATGCCCCCGGCGGCCACGGAAGAACCGGCCGCCGAGCCCATGCCGGCGGAAGCACTCGCCGAGCCGGTGGGCGCATGGAGAACTTCGGCGGGCTGACCATGTCCGCCGCCCTGCACCGGACCCGCACCCGATCTTTGGTTTCGGGTGCGGGTTTTGGTTTGGCAGGAGTGAGATTCGGCTGGTCCATGCCCGATTGTTGAGCGAGTCTTGGACTTTGCGTTTGCGCTGGGAGACAAACCGGGCTATTGGTTCCCATTATGACCAACCTCTTCAAGAAAACTATCCTTTCGGCGGTTGGTGCGGCGGTGGTGACCAGGGAAAGAGCGGAGGAGGCGTTCGGCGAATTTGTACGCCAGGGCAAGGTCAGTGCGGGCGACGCCCGGATCATGGCGGAAAAGATTACCGTCCAAGGGCGCAAGGAGTTTGAGACGGCAAGTCACACCTTGGGCGATAAGATCAAGGAAACCCTCGCTCGGATTGACGAACCAACGAAGACACGGATCGCCGCACTCGAGGCTCGCATCAAAGCCTTGGAGAAGAAGCACGTATCGCGACCAGTCCGCGCACGTAAAACGTAGAAGCTGACAGGGTGGGACGCTTTGTGCGTGAAAGACCTCCGCATGGATCTCAACAAACCTTAGGCACGTGATCGTGTGACTTGAGCCGTGCTTATATCAGACCGGACCACCGGTGACTTGCGGATTGCATTTCACCGGCGATCTTGGGAAGTTTTCCCCTTCATGCTGCCCCTTCGTGCCTTCCTCCCGCCCGCCGCTGCGCTGCTGTTCCTCGTGGCCGGCTGTCGTGAACCCAAGGTTACGGCCTATCGCGCCCCCAAGGATGTGCCGTCCACCGTGCCACCGGGCGGTGGCACGGCGATGACCGCCCCCGGAGGCGGAGGGATGACAGCCCCTGTGCCGGTCGCAGGTGGCGAGGAATTAGCTTGGACCGCCCCGTCGGACTGGGAAGCCAAGCCAGCCTCCGCCATGCGCAAGGCCACCTACGCCATCCACGGCGACAACGGCACGGAAGCCGAGCTTTCAGTCACCGCCTTTCCGGGTACGGTGGGGGGGGAGCTCGCCAATCTCAACCGCTGGCGCGGCCAGCTCCAACTTGCCCCGCTTCCGCTGCCCGACGGGGAAGCCGCCGCCGGTGTCACCCATCTCGATCAGGCCGGCCTGAAGCTCACCCTCGCTGATTTCTCCAGTTTGCCGCCCGCACTGCTGCAACGGATGCTCGGGGTCATCGTGCCGGTTGGCGACAACACCTGGTTTTTCAAGCTTTCCGGGCCGGCTGCGCTTCTGGATCAGAAAAAAGAGGCGTTTCTTGCGTTCGTAAAAACCATCCGGCCGGGCGCGGCCCCGGTGGCGCCGACAGTCTCTGTAATTCCACCCGCCACCATGCCGATGGCCTCCACGGGGGTGCCCACTGCCCAGGGCAAGGATTTGACCTGGACCGCACCGGGCGATTGGAGCGCCAAGCCTGCCAGCGCCATGCGCAAGGCCACCTTTGGCGTCCCCGGCGACAATGGGGCGGAGGCGGAGCTTTCCATCACGGCGTTCCCGGGTGATGTCGGTGGTGTACTGGCCAATCTCAACCGCTGGCGGGGCCAGGTCCAACTGCCCCCGCTGGCCGACGATTCCTCCACGCCCGACGTGACCCGCTTTGAGCAAGTCGGCCTGAAGTTCATCCTCGCCGATTTCACCGGCGCCCCGTCGGCCTCGCCACAACGGATCCTTGGCGCCATCGTGCCGGTGGGGGATGCCACCTGGTTTTTCAAGCTGTCCGGCCCGACGGTGGTGATCGAGAAACAGAAGACGGCATTTCTCACCTTCCTGAAAACCGTCAAGGCGCCCTGAACCGCCAATCTCTCATGGCCTCCCTCTTCAAGATTTTCGCCTCCCTGCGGCTCACCGTTGTCCTGCTTGCACTGTCCATCGTGCTCGTTTTCGTGGCGACGCTGGCGCAGACCCAGCTCGGCGTCTGGGGCGTGCACCAGCAATATTTTCACACCTTCATTGTCTGGAAGAACATCAAGGGAGTTTCGGTGCCGGTTTTTCCCGGTGGCTACCTCGTTGGCGGGTTGTTGTTCGTCAATCTCGTCACCGCCCACCTTCAGCGCTTCAAACTGACCTGGCGCAAACTGGGCATCCATCTCGCTCACGCGGGGGTGATACTCCTTTTGCTGGGCGAGCTGCTTTCCGGCCTCTGGCAGCAGGAATTCCAGCTTAAGTTCAACGAGGGCGACACCAAGAACTACGCCGAAAACTCACGCGATTTCGAACTCGCGCTGATTGACACCACCAGCCCCGGCTATAACGAAGTCGTGGCCATCCCGGCGGCGCTGTTGGAAAAAGGGCAGCCGTTGCCGCTGACGAACTCGCAGGGTCAGGCCCTGCCGTTCACGGTGATCCCGCGGGCCTATTATCCGAACGCGGACATCCGCGGCCCGGCCCAGCAGCCGCCCGGTGAACTGCCGGGCAGCCGGCTTGCCACCACCGGTCTCGGCCCCCAACTCTCGGTCACCCCGCTGCCGTTCACTTACAGCGACGACGAGTTGAACCTGCCGGTCGCCTCGGTTGAGCTGATGGGCAAGGACCATTCATTTGGCACTTGGCTGGTCTCAGCCTATTTCTACCTGGCACCCAAAGCCTTCTCCCCGCAGACCTTCACGGACGACGCTGGTCACAGCTGGCAGCTCGACTTACGCCCCGTGCGCGACTACGAGCCTTTCTCGCTCACGCTCATCAAAGCGTCGCACGATATCTATCCGGGATCGGACATCCCAAAGAATTTCTCCAGCCGGGTGCGGCTCACGTCAGCCGACGGTCGGGAGGACAGCGAAAAGCTCATCTACATGAACGCCCCGCTCCGCTACAATGGGATGACTTTTTACCAGCAACAAATGGACACACCCGACTACAAGTCGGTCCTGCAAGTCGTGCGTAACCCGAGCTGGAAGCTGCCCTACATCAGCTGCCTGATGGTGGCCGGCGGATTGCTGTGGCAGTTTGGCCTTTCTCTCGTCACCTTCATTTCCCGCCGCAAGTCCTCCGCGGCCGCCTGAGTTTTTACACAAAGGTCGCAAAGACCGCAAAGTCCATGCATCCGGAATTCGCCAAAGCCAACGCACTCTCCGGACAGATCATTGGAGCGGCTATCGAGGTCCATCGGCTCAAAGGTCCCGGCCTGATCGAAAGCATTTATGAGCGCTGTTTGATGAGAGAACTCGAGCTGCGAGGCATCAAAGCCTCGAACCAACTGCTCGTGCCAATCGAATACAAGGGGCTGACTTTTGAGGAACCGCTGCGCTTGGACGTCTTTGCGGAGCGGTGTCTCATCGTGGAAAACAAGGTGGTGGAGAAGATCCTGCCGGTTCACAAGGCGCAGCTCTTGAGTTACATGAAGCTGCTCGATGCCCCCATCGGATTGCTCATAAATTATCACGAGCCCGTCCTCAAGGACGGCATCTGCCGCCTAATCCTTCAGGGGGCTGATCAGCCCTGAACCCAGAGTTTTTTACAGAAATCGCCAAGACCGTCAAGAAGCCTCCCTCACTCTCTCTCTGAAACCTTTGCGTTCTTCGCGATCTTTGTGTAAAACTCCGATTGTTTTTATTGCTCATCCATTCTCCGACCTCGCCCTAAAATGAAACGTTTCATCCCCCACCTCGTCCTTGGTCTTGGGTTGCTGTATTTGGCATTCGCGCTTTTCCCGGCCAAACCTGCCGGGGCCTTCGATCTCCAGGCCTTCGGTCGGCTGCCGGTGCTCATGGAGGGCCGGCTCAAACCGTTCGACACGGTGGCCCGCACCAGTCTGCTGCTGCTCCAGGGCCGCCAGGCAGTGGTCACCCCCGATGGGCGCACCCTCACCCCCGACGAATGGCTGCTCGATATGTTGTTCCGCGGGGACCAGGCCGACCATTATCAGGACATTGAGATTGTGCATCCGGATCTGCTCGCCCTGCTCGGTTTCGCGACCGAGGACGGCGCGGGAGGGAAGCGCTTCTCCGCCGCCCAAATCATCCCCAAGTTGGATGAAATCGAGAAACAGGACAAACTCGCCGGAGACACGCCCGAGAATGCCCGGAACGCCTTCCAGCACGCGGTGATGACCTTGAGCTCCCATCTGTCGCTGTATTTTGGCCTCCGGTATTCGCTCACCATTCCCGCGAGCAGTGATTTCCAGGCCGACCTCGCCACCTACCAGGGTGGTCTCACCGCGGGCGTGGCCGCCGTCCGGGCGGAGCAGGCCGGCCAGCCCTATGACGAGAAGGCCGCCAATGCCACGCTGGACGCGGTGAAGCAGTTTCAGGCCATGGCCGACCATGGGTCGGTGCTTGCCATTCCCCCGGCCGAAGACGACCCCAACCGCGACAACTGGCGCAACGCCGGCAACGCGCTGCTCGATGGCGTCAAGGACAGAAAATTGGACCCCGGCGTCCTCGCTTACGCCGCCATGGGCCATGCCTGGAGGGCGGAGGATGCCACCGTCTTCAACAAACTCGTCGGGTTGAATCGGGCCACCCTGATGGGGAAATACGGGGAGCGGATTGGCAAGACGGACACGGAGGCGGCCTTCAATGCCGCCGCGCCGTTTTACCATGGCATGGTTTTGTATGTGGCTGCGTTCGTGCTGGCGGTGTTTTCCTGGCTCCGCTGGCCCGACGCGCTGGGTCGGGCTGCACTTTGGCTCACCGGACTCACTTGGGTGCTCGCCACCGGCGGAATCCTGGTCCGAATGTGGCTGGAAGGACGCCCGCCGGTCACCAATCTTTACTCATCCGCGCTCTTCATCGGCTGGGGTGCGGTGGCGCTCTGTCTCGTCCTGGAGGTGATCTACCGCGACGGCATCGGCAGCGCGGCGGCCGGCCTGATCGGCTTCTGCACGCTGCTCATCGCCCACCATCTCGCGCTCAGCGGCGACACCATGGAAATGATGCGGGCAGTGCTCGACTCGAACTTCTGGCTCGGCACGCATGTGGTGGTGGTCACCAGCGGCTACGCGGCCACCTATCTGGCCGGCTTTCTCGCGCTCATTTACGTCGTGCGCGGAGTCTTCACGCGGACCCTGGAACCGGCTACCGCCACCGCGCTGACGAAGATGGTCTATGGCATCGTCTGTTTCGCGACCTTGTTCAGTTTTGTCGGCACCGTCCTCGGCGGCATCTGGGCCGACCAGTCGTGGGGCCGCTTCTGGGGCTGGGACCCGAAGGAAAACGGCGCGCTCATCATCGTGTTGTGGAACGCGCTCATTCTTCACGCCCGCTGGGGCGGGTTGGTCCGCCAGCGCGGGCTCATGGCGCTGGCGATCTTTGGCAACGTGGTCACGAGCTGGAGCTGGTTTGGCGTCAACATGCTCAGCGTAGGGCTCCATAGTTACGGTTTCATCGACAAAACTTTCTGGTGGCTCCTCGCGTTTGTGGTGAGCCAGCTGGCGTTCATCGCACTGGCGACGAGCCCGGCGGTCAAATGGCGGAGCGGCGGTAGGGCGGAGACCGCCCCGAAGCAGGTCCGGGGCGGAGAACCTCAGCCTTTGCCAAACGCGGGCTGAGGGCACCCCGCGGACATTTGCGGACCGCGCGGCGCGCTTGACGCGCGGCCCGCATTGCCTGACAAACGCGGTCTTCCATGAGCACTGGCAACGGTTCCGTTTCGGCCGCCACCCCGACCATCAAGCCCGCCGACCTGCGCGGCATCCTGAAATACGTCCCACGTTTTCAGGGCCAGTGTTTCGTGCTCGCGCTGGACGGGGCAATCGTCGCGGACGAAAATTTCAGCAATCTCCTCGTGGATATCGCCGTGCTGCGCAGCCTGGGCATCCGGGTCGTGCTGGTCCATGGCATCGGCCTGCAGCTCCGCGAACTCGCCGCCCAACGGGGCATCCCCATCACCAACGACGACGGGGCCGGCGTGACCGATGCCGCCACCCTTGAGCTCGCAGTCCGGGCCTCGGCCCGGGTCTCCCAGCTCATCTTGGAGGGTCTCACCCAGAACGCGTTGAAGTGCGCCATCACCAACGCCGTCCGGGCGCTGCCGGTTGGCATCCTGCGCGGCGTGGACCAGCAACACACCGGGCGGGTCGAGCGGGTGGACAAGGAGTTTGTCCTGCACCTGCTCAACGCCGGCATTGTCCCGATCATCCAGCCCGTGGGCTATGGACCGGAGGGCCTCGCGCTTCGGGTGAATTCCGACCAACTGGCCGCCGAGGTCGCCGAGGCGCTCGGCGCGTCCAAAGTCCTCTATCTCTCGCCCCACGCCGGCCTCGAGATTGATGGCGTGTTGCGCCGCGAGATTTCGGTGGATGCCCTCCGCACCCTGCTCAAGGACCGGCCCGAGGCCCTGCCCGAGGCGCTCCAGAGCAAGGCAGTGCATGCGGTGCGGGCGATTGAGACGGGCGTGCCCCGGGTCCACCTGGTGGACGGACGTGTCTTCGACAGTCTGCTCAACGAGATCTTCTCCAACGAGGGTGTGGGCTCCCTCATCTACGCGAGCGATTACCAGCAGATCCGGCAGGCCCGGAAGGGCGACGTGCGGTTTATCTGGAGCCTCACCCGCCATGCGGTGCGGCGCGAGGAGCTCCTCAACCGCACGCAGCAGACCATCGAGAAGAACATCGACCAGTTCTACGTTTTCGAGATCGACGAGAACATCATCGCCTGCGTCACGCTCTCCTACTATCCGGACCATCCGCAACTCGCGGAGGTCGGGTCGCTGTATGTGCTGCCCTTTTACCAGAACCGGGGCATTGGGAAAAAAATGGTGGACTACGCCTGCATGATGGCGAAGGAACGGGGCGCGACGGAGGTGGTGGCGCTCTCGACGCAGAGCTATTCCTTCTTCACGTCCCGCCTGGGCTTTGCCGAGGCCGACAAGAGCATCCTGCCCGAGGCACGGCTCAAGTCCTACGAGGACAGCGGCCGCAACGCCCGGGTGATGCTCCGTGCGCTCACCTGAAACCTCCGGTGATCCCTGGCGTCGTAAGCAACGCCGTGTGCACCAAACGAATCCTCTCTGTCCTGGTCGTGATGGCGGCCTTGTGGCTCGGCGGCTGCGCGCCCGACGCACCAGACGCGCCCGCTGCACCGTCCAAGGAGAATGAGCTGCGCAAGGATCTCGCCGACGCCCTGCGCAAACAAAACGCGGCCGAGGCGGCCCTCGCCGCCGCCAAGGCGGAGGAGGAGCAAAAGCTCGCCATCGCCGCCAGGAAGATCGCGGAGCTGCAGGCCAAGGTGGACGATTTCTAGGACAAGGCGGCGGCGAAAGCCGTCGAGGACACGCAATATGTGGTCGTCAAGAAGACGACCACCCCGGGCACGCTGGTCCAATCCGATCCCAAGTTTCATCTCAACGATTACACGCGCACCCCGTCGGTATTTGAGCTCACCCTCAAGGGCGTGCAGTCGGGCAAGGAGTACCCGCCGTTGGCGGTGAAGGAGAGCGCCTTTGCCAATTTCCGGGAAGGACAGACCTGCACCCGGGACGAGGTCACCCGGGCCAAACTATAGCCGGGGTGTTCGGGTGGGCGGTCAGCCTGCCGTTTCCGGGGTCCGGTCGCGCTGGTCGTGCCATGCCCCCCCGGACGGAGGAGGCTCGCTTCACCGCGACCGCGGTCAACTGCCGGGCTTTTCTATCGCGATTTTGGCGAGGGCCTCCGGCACTTGGTCGGCGGGGTAGGTGGGGAAGCTGAGTTCCAGCAGCGAGACCGCCGACACGTCGAAG
This sequence comes from uncultured Opitutaceae bacterium, assembly GCA_903929355.1. GTDB lineage: Bacteria > Verrucomicrobiota > Verrucomicrobiia > Opitutales > Opitutaceae > CAIYUN01. Next base: position 116,109 of record CAIYUN010000003.1, on the reverse strand, counting down.
CGGGTGGTCCCGGCGCTGCGGTCCACGAGCATCGCCACCCCCGCCGGCAGGCCGCCGGCGGCGCGGATGAGGTTGAGGCACTCCACCACCCGGCCACCGCGCGTCACCACATCCTCGACGATCAGCACCCGTTCGCCGGGTGCGAGCGTGAAGCCGCGCCGCAGCACGAGCACGTTGTTTTCCTTTTCCGCGAAAATATACCGCATCTTGGTCTGGCGCGCGACCTCCTGCCCGATGACCAGACCACCCATCGCCGGGGCGAGCACGGTGGTGAAACTGAGACCGCCCAGCCTGGCGACCAGGAGCTCGGCCAGACGGGTGACCGCCGCCAAATCCTGGCAAACCTGGGCGCATTGGAAATAGTGCCCGCTGTGCAGCCCCGAGCGGAGCACAAAGTGCCCGCGCAGGAGCGCGCGGGTGCGCGTGAAGATGTCGAGAACCTCGCTTTGAATGGGATCCATCGCCGTGAGGCTGCGGCTCGGGAAAGAAAAGCCCAAGGTTTTTTTCGCTCCGGCTCAAAATGTGGGCCGGGTGCCCTCACCCCGCGGCGGGCTGGCAAAAGCCCCCAAACCACACCTTCCCCGGCTTGCACGCGCCGCCATCCGGCTGCAAAGTGCGGCATGGTCATCGAACGCGCACCGCTGGAGGACGAGCTGGGCGACGTGCTGGAGAAGGCGATGCGCCTCGCCGGTTGCGACGCGCCGGCGCTCGCCGCGCGCACCGGCCTCGGGCTCGCGCGCATCCGTGACGCGATGGACTACCGGCCCGATTTCACGGGCGCCGAGGCGGCCCGGCTGGCGGCGGCGCTGGGGCTCAACGAGGTCGGCCTCGCCGCGCTTGCGGGCGGCCGTTACCCTCTGCCCGAAATTGCCGGGCTCCCATTCTGTCTCTATCCGCTCCGGATGGCCCACGGCATCGGTGTGGTCAACGCCCACCTCGTCGCCGACTGCGCCCAGTCGCACGGGATCCTCTTCGACACCGGCGCGGATTTCACGCTGCTGCGGCGGGTGTGGCCAAAAAACCTCCGCCGCCTCGACGCGGTGTTCATCACGCATGCTGAGACCGAACACATGGGCGGGCTGGCGGCGGTGCTGGCGGAATTCGGCCCCGCTCCGGTCTTTGGCCCGGCCGACACCGCCCTCGCCGGTGCCACGGCCCTGGGGGAGGGGGAACGGGTCGAATTCGGCGGCATCGAGGTGCGCGCTTACAGCACGCCCGGGCATGCCGCGGCGCACAACTGCTATGGTGTGCGGGTCCCCCGCGTACCGCAATCCCCACCGCTGCTCGTCTCGGGCGATCTGCTCTTCGCCGGATCGGTGGGCGGGTGTTATTTTTCCGCGCCCCTCCTGCGCGAAGGCTTGCGGCGCCTGTTTGCAGAACTGCCGGCCAACACCGTGGTCGCGCCGGGACACGGTCCGCTCACGACGATCCAAAACGAGCGGGCTTTCAATCCGTTTGCGGTGTGAACAAGCTCCACGGGCTCTCGGTCTGGGGTGGAACGCGTTGACCTCAACGCGTTGGTTTGACGGCGCCACTCCGGTTCAAGCGCATTGAGGTCAATGCGCTCCACCCTGACCAGAAGCAGGCAGAGATGCCTGCGCTACCTCAATCCTAGGGGGCTTACTTTTGGACCGGAGCCGACGCCGCAGCGGCCGGCTTGGCGGCATCTCCCGCGACCGGGCCGATGCGCTCCTTGCCGAGGGCAATGTCGTCCAGCCAGACCACAAATCCGGTCCCGGCCGGCTGGTAGTTATAGAGGCCAAACGACAGGCTGGTGAAAACTTTCGGCAGCTCCACCTTGGTGAAGTTTCCCGCGCCCTTGTCCAGCGCGACGCCGGTGATCTCCTGGCCGTTGATGTAAAGATGGTAGCTCTGGGTCGCCTCGTCTACGGACCATTCCGCCAAGGTCCAGGCGTCGGTGTAATGATACGAGTAGGGGCTTTGCTTGCCAAACTCGGGACGCGACTTGGGCTGCACGTTGTAGATGTACTGGTGCGCGCCCTGCTTGTTTTCGACCGTGTCGAGCATCCGGATCTCGATGGAATCGTTGAACTGCGGGCTGAGGGCTGAGCCCGCGACGAAGGTGGCATGGATGACCGGGTTGCTGCTGGCGGGGTCCGGCAGCGGGAACGGCTGCTGCACGCGGTAATAGAGCCGACCCCAGAACTGGCCGCCGAGCTTGGTGAGGATGTCGCCCTTGAGCGTGATGCGCCGCGGGCCTTTCTGGGCGGCGTCGATCTTCAGCGATTTCTTGCCCGAATTTGAGAAGTCATCGGCCACGGCCACCTTGCCGGTGGCTGTGAAACCGGAGGGAATCTGCCCGACTGAGGTTGATTCAAAGTTCTCAACAAAGAGGGGCGGGGTCTTTGACGCGGGCGGGATGTCGGCGGCGGCCGCGCGTCCCGTGATGGCGAGAAGGCAGCCGAACAGGGCGGCCGAGGCAAAAAGAGGGAAAGAATCGGACCGGGGAATACGATGGTTCATGGGGTGTGCGCGGGGAAAACTGTCCATGAAATGGCTCCCTTTGGTTGGAAACGTCAAGCGAGGAAGCTGCGAGCGTGAGCTCTTTGGGGCGGTGGAATGCGTTGACCCAACGCGTTGGTTTGACCCATGCTCCCGGCCAAGCGCGTTGGGGGCAACGCGCTCCACCACGACAGAGCGCAGGCAGCGTCGCCGGCGCGACTTTCCCCACTCACCAGTGCCCGTAATCCCCCGGCTCCAGCGACTGGGTGAAGGCCACAAAGAGCCGCACGCAGGCCTCCACATCCTCCAGGTCCACGACTTCGCTCGGGGTGTGCATGTAGCGCAGCGGCACGCTCACCAGCCCGGTGGCGACCCCGCCGCGGCCCATTTGGAGGGCGCGCGCGTCGGTGCCGGTCGGCCGCGGGTCGGCATCGAGCTGATGGGGCAGCCTGAGTTTTTCCGCCGTCCGGATGAGACGATCGTAAACCCATGGGTTGATGTTCGGGCCCCGGCAGATGATCGGGCCGCCGCCGAGCTTCGTCTCGCAAAACCTGCGCTGGTCGCAGTCCGGGTGGTCGGTCGCATGGCCGACATCCACCGCCAGCGCGAGATGCGGATTGACGGCATAGGCTGCGGTCGTCGCCCCGCGGGTGCCGATCTCCTCCTGCGCGGTGGCGACGGCGACCACCCGGGCCGCCGGCGGCTTTTTCGCGGCGGCGAGACGGATGAGCGTTTCGCCCACGATGTAGGCGCCGACCTTGTTGTCGAAGGCGCGGGCGGTGCCGACGCTGCCCTGGAGCAGCTCGAACTCGGAGTCATAGGTCACCGTGTCACCGATGCGCACCCGGGCGAGCGCCTCCTTTTTGGTGCGGGCGCCGATGTCGATCCAGATCTCATGGATCTTGGGCACCTTCTTGCGGTCCTCGTCGTCCATCAGGTGGATGGCGCGCTTGCCGGTGACCCCCTTGACCGGCCCGGCGGCCGTCCGGATGACGACCCGGCGGCCGGAGATGATGCTGCGGTCGTGGCCGCCGATGGTGTCGAAATAGATGAACCCGTCCTTGTTGACATAGGTGATGATGAGGCCCAGCTCGTCCATGTGGCCGGCGAGCATGAGCACGGGGTCGCCCGTGGGATTGAGGGTGGCGATCCGGTTCCCCATGGCGTCCTTGGCGTAGGTGGCAGCCGCCGGCCCGACATGGCGGTCAAAGACCACCTGGGCCTCAAACTCGGCCCCCGAGGGAGACCGGGCATGGAGCAACTCGGTGAGAAACGCGGGCGCGACGTAGGGTTTGGGCATGGGACAGATGAAACGCAAAGACGCGGAGGCGCAAAGGGGAAATTTCCGGGGGATAGACCTCACCCTGGAAAAATTTCTTTGCGACTTGGCCGCTTTGCGCTTCGCCTCGCGTCTTCCCATGATCATCTATCCGGCAATTGACATCAAAGGCGGCCGCTGCGTGCGGCTGACGCAGGGGCGGGCCGACCAGGAAACCGTGTATTTTGAAAACCCGGCCGAGGTCGCGGCGCAGTTTCACGCGGCGGGCAGCGAGTGGGTGCATGTCGTGGATCTCGACGGGGCGTTTGGGGGCGAGCCACAAAACCTGGCCAAGGTGGCCGAGATTGCGGCGCTGGGGATGAAAGTGCAGCTGGGTGGCGGCATGCGCACGCGCGCCATCGTGGAGCGCGCGCTGGCCGCAGGGGTCAGCCGCGTGGTCATCGGCACCCGGGCGGCGGAGAGCGCGGAGTTTGTCGGCGGCCTGGTGGCGGAATTTGGGTCGAAGATCGCCGTGGGCCTCGACGCCAAGAACGGCCAGGTGGCGGTGAAGGGCTGGGTGGACACGACCGGCACGGGCGCGCTGGCGCTGGCGCGGCAGATGGACGCGCTCGGCGTCGCGACCCTGATCTACACCGACATCGGCACCGACGGCATGCTCACCGGACCCAATCTGGCGGCCCAGGAGGCCATGTGCGCCGCCGTGGGCGCGCAGGTGATCGCGAGCGGCGGGGTATCGCAACTGGCCGACGTGAAGGCGCTCGGCGCGCTGGCGCGGCGCCAGATCAACCTGCACGGCGTGATCATCGGCAAGGCGCTCTATGAAAAACGCCTCACCCTTACAGACGCCCGGCGGGTCGCCGCCAGCGGGGTGGGGTAGGCAAGACCCCGCGCGCCCAACGATGGCTTGCAGGCCATTCCGCCCTGCCCTCAACTAGGCCCCGGCCATCGCCCGATCAATCGGCGACCGCCTTTCACACCTGCCGCGTGCCAGCACGCCCCCGCAACATCCCTGGTTCCCCTGTCGCCGCATCCGAGACCGGCGTCGCGGAGATGCCGGGGCTTTACGGTCCGTTCACCTTTTCGGAAAAATTGCTCCAGCGCATCTGGGCGCGGCGCGAGTTTGACCAGGGGCTGGCGCGGACGGCGGACGGCCGCCCGGTGGAAATCCTGGAGCCCGGCCGGTGGAACCGGCTCGGTGGGCCGGATTTTCTGGGCGCGCGGTTGCGGCTCGGCGGGGTGGAGGTGACCGGCGACATCGAGCTGCATCTGCACGCCGCGGACTGGGTGGCGCACGCCCATTCCGCCGACCCGGCCTACGCCGGGGTCGTTTTGCACGTGGTGTTGTTTCCATCGGCGGAAAAGTTCACGCCCGGCGCCGCCGGGCGGCAAATGCCCGTGCTCGCGCTCCTGCCGTTGCTGCAACGCGGGCTGGAGGAATACGCCGAGGACGAGGCCATGGAGGCGCTGGCGAGCCGCCCGCTGGCGCGGGTGCCGGCGGTGCTGGCGGCGCTCGACCCCGGGGCGCTGGCGGCATTGCTCGCCCGCCATGCGGAGCAGCGCTGGGGGCAGAAGATCCATTTTGCCCGGCGGCGGCTGGCCCTTCTCGGCTGGGAGGACGCCTGTCATCACGCGGCACTGGAAGTCCTCGGGCACCGCTTCAACCGCGCCCCCATGCTCGCGGTCGCGGCGCAGTTTCCGCCCGCACAGTGGATGGCGGGCCAGGTGGATCTGGCGGCGGCGTGGGGGGCGCAGGCGGGCCGGTGGCACCTGCATGCGGTGCGTCCACCCAACCACCCGCGTTTGCGCCTAAGCCAGTACGCGGCCTGGAGTGCGGCACGCCCTGGCTGGCCCGCCCGGCTGCGGGCATGTGCGATGACCTGGCCGGTCCTGCCGGCGGCAGGCCTGGCCGGGGTGGGCGGGCTGCGCCGCAGGCACCAACTGCCCGCGTTGCGAAAAAAACTGGCGGATGAAATCTGTGCCAGTACGGTGGGCGGAACGCGTTTCGACACACTGGTGTGCGATGGATTCCTGCCGTTGCTGGCGGCGGAGACGGGGGCAGAGCTTGGCGGACTCTGGCAGGCATGGTTCCCCGGGGATCTGCCGGAATCGCTGCCACCCGTGCTGCGCGCATTGGGGGTATTCGACGCGCCCGCATGTCCGGCCTGCCATGGTGCGGCGCAGGGGCTGATTGGCTGGCAGCTGGCGGAGTAAAGCCAGCCTGGTGGGGTGAAGGGGCGAAAAGGATTGGTCGGAGCGTGTATGCATCCGAGACTGGGGAAGGGGCGGACTTCCGGTGCGGTTGAGAGGGCAGGGGGCCGGTGCCAGACGGCAAAAAAGAGGGCTTGGGGCCGTCCCCGTGGTTATTCGCCCCCCTTGACCGCGCGGGGCTTGACAAGGTTTTGCGGCCCGGGCACAAACTGTCCCTTCCAACACACCGTCAGTTTTCCGGGGTGGGCCGCGTGGCCCGCCTTTTTTTTCCACTTTTCACCCATCCACTTAAAGCCATGAGCAGCGAAATTCTTTCCGTCCTCGAATACATGGAGAAGGAGAAGGGCATCAGTCGTGCCGACATGATCGCCACCATCACGACCGCCCTCAAGACGGCGGCGCAGAAGGGCGTGAACTCCGGCCAGGAGCTGAAAATCGAGATCAACCCCAAGTCCGCCCAGCTCCAGGCGTGGGTGCAGCTCAAGGTGGTGGACTCCGTCAGCAACCCGCGGACCGAGATTCATGTGGAGAAAGCCCAGGCCCTCAAGCCGGGCGCGGTCCTCGGCGAGCTCATTGACCGCCCGATTGACCCGTCCACGCTCGGCCGCATCGCCGCCCAGACCGCGCGCCAGGCCGTGATGCAGCGCATCCGTCAGTTTGAAAAGGACCGCATCTACGACGATTTCAAGGACCAGGTGGGCAACATTGTCACCGGCACCGTGCGTCGCAAGGAGCGTGGTGACACCTATATTGATCTGGGCAAGGCCGAGGCCGTCCTCAAGCACAAGGAGCAGGTGCCCGGCGAGGACTATCAGCCCGGCGACCGCGTACGCTGCCTCCTGCTCGAGATCGAGAACACGCCGCGCGGGCCCGAGATCATCCTGACCCGGTCCAGCCCGAAATTTGTCCGCCGCCTGTTTGAGGTGGAGGTGGCCGAGATCGCCGACGGCACGGTTCGGATCGAGGCATTTGCCCGTGAGCCCGGCTACCGCACCAAGATTGCCGTCGTCACCACCGACCCCAAGGTGGATCCGGTCGGCGCCTGTGTCGGTGCGCGCGGCGCCCGGGTCAAAACGATCGTGCGTGAGCTCAACGGCGAAAAGATCGATATCATCAACTATTTTGCCGACCCGCGTGAGATGATCGTCGAGGCTCTCAAGCCCGCCGTGCCGCGCGGGGTCGAGCTCGACGAGAAAAACCACCGCATCCTGCTCAAGGTGGCCAACGAGGACCTTGCCCTCGCCATCGGGCGCAAAGGCCAGAACGCGCGCCTCACCTCGCGCCTGATCGGCTGGCGCCTGGACATCGAGGAGTTCAAGGTCGTCAACGCCGACCCCGAGGGCGACGCCAAGCGCAAGCTGATGACCGCGCTGGGTCTCGGCGAGGATGTCGCCCTTCGCCTCGTCAAGGCCGGCTTCGTCTCCCTCGAGCTCTTCGACGGCGTCGAAGCGGCCGATCTGGAGGGCGCCGGCTTCACCACTGAGGAGGCCGCCGACATCGCCACCCGCGTCGCCAGCAGCAAGTAACCACCGTCCCTTTTACCGCCTCCCACCGTCCGCGCCCCGCATGAGTATCCGCATCCACGAACTCGCCGCCAAGATCGGCAAGCCCAACAAGGAACTGATGGCGCTTCTCAAGGAGCGCAAGATCATTGGCGCGGACGTGAAGTCACCCTCGAGCACAATCAGCGACATCTACGCGGATTATGTGGCGAAGGAGTTTGGAGTGAGCCTGGAGACGGCGCCGCCGGCCCCCGCAGCCGCCCCGCCGCCCCCCCCCGCCGCGGAAACTCCGGCGCCGGAACCGCCAAAGTTGAACCTTCCCGCAGGCGTCTTCGTAAAATCGGCGCAGGATATTGTCCGCGAGAAAGAGGTGCGGGAAGCTGCGGCCAAAGCCGCCGCCACCGCCCTGCGCTCCCCGCCCGTGATGCTCACACCCCGGAGCGTGGCCCCGCCTCCGCCGCGCGCGCCGGCTCCGCCGGCCGCCCCGCGACTGGCGCCACCGGTCAGCTTTTCCAAACCCGCGCCCGCCGTTCCGCCCCCCTTGCGGCCGGCCGCCGCCACCCTCCCGGTGCCGGCACTCAAACCCGCTCCGTCGTCGCCACCCGGCCTGCCCCCTGTGGCCAAATCGCCTGCCGCGTTGCCTCCGCGTGCACCCCTGCCAGCCACCCCGCCGCGTGCGCCCTCCCCCTCGCCCGTGGTCATGCCGGTCCTCACTCGCCGGCCCGGGACCGACACCGACGTTCGTCTGATCCAGATGAAACCCCCGATCATTGTGCGCGACCTTGCGGCCGTGCTCGGGGTTAAACCATTCAAACTCATCAACGAAGTCACGCAGGCCACCGGTGGTTTTGCGTCCATGAACTCCAGTCTCGACGAGGCGGTCGCCGCCAAGATCGCAGAGAGCCATGGCTTCATCCTCGAGGTCAAGCACCGTGGTGAGACGGTCGCGCAAACCCCGCAGGACAAGGCGACGGCCCAGCGCGCCAAAGCCGAGGAGGAGGAGGCCAAAAACCTCGCCCCACGTCCCCCGGTGGTCTGCATCCTCGGCCATGTGGACCATGGCAAAACCTCCCTGCTTGACGCCATCCGCAAGGCGGCGGTCGCCGCCGGTGAGGCGGGCGGTATCACCCAGCATATCGGTGCCTATCAGATCGAGCACAACGGCAAGAAAATCACCTTTCTCGACACCCCCGGCCACGCCGCCTTCAACAAGATGCGCGCGCGCGGCGCCGCCGTCACCGATATCGCCGTGCTCGTGGTGGCCGCCGACGACGGCTTCATGCTGCAGACGGATGAGGCGCTGAAGCACGCGCAGACCGCCGCGGTGGCCCTCATGGTCGCCGTCAACAAGATGGATGTGAAGGGCGCCAACCTCGACCGGGTGAAGCAACAGATGCAGGAACGCAATATCGCGCCCGAGGACTGGGGCGGCGAGACCATCACGGTTCCCGTCTCCGCGCTCAAGGGCACCGGCCTCACCGACCTGCTCGACATGATTCTGCTCCAGGCCGACGTGCTTGAACTCAAGGCCAATCCCAAGGCTCCCGCCAGCGGTGTGGTGATCGAGTCCCAGGTGGATGTTGGCCGCGGTCCCCTCGCGACCGTGATCGTCCAGCGGGGCACGCTCCGGGTGGGCGACGCGCTCGTCTGCGGCCCCCATTGGTGCAAGGTGCGCGCGCTTTACGACGATCAGGGCGCAAGCGTCAAGGAGGCCGTGCCGGCGACCCCGGTGCGCATCATCGGCTGGTCCGGGACTCCCGATGCCGGGGCCGCCTTTACGACGGCCAAAAACGCCCGCGAGGCCGAAAAGCTGGCCGAGGCGGAGCAGCAAACCCAGCGCCAGGACGCGGCCACCGCGATCGCCGCCGTGCCGCAGGATGTGTCGGTCGAGCAGCTTTTTGCCAACATCGCGGCTGAGCAGAAAAAAACGCTCAAGGTCATTGTGAAGACCGATGTGTTCGGCTCGGCCGAGGCCGTCCGCCAGTTGCTCGAGGGGATCAAGAGCGCCAAGGTCTCCCTGGAAGTGCTCTCGTCGGAGGTCGGCCTCGTGACGAAGAACGATGTGCTCATGGCCGGCACCGGCGGCGCCATCATCATCGGCTTCAACACCAAGCTGGAGAACGGCGTGACGCCGCTGGCCAAGCATCACGGCGTGCGCATCGAAAGCTTCACCATCATCTACGAGCTGGCCGACAAGGTGCGCGAGATGATGGCCGACCTGCTGGACCCCGACCTGAAGGAGACCAAGACGGGCGCGGCCGAGGTGCGCGCCACGTTCCCCCAGGGCAAGGGCTTCGTGGCCGGCTGCCTGGTCACCGAGGGCCGGATCGCCCGCAACTCCGCCGCGCGCCTCCGGCGCAAGAAGGAGGTCGTGCACGAGGGCAAGATCGCCACCCTCAAACGTTTCAAGGACGACGCCAACGAAGTACGCGCCGGCCTCGAGTGCGGCATCAAGCTGGGCGATTTCAACGGCTACGAGCCCGGCGACATCATCGAGTGCTACGAGGTGGCGAAGGTCAGAGCTTCGCTCTGACCTTTAATTCTTATTGGTGATTGAATATTTATTATCGGACGATTTTGGACCGTCTCCGACCGCTCGACGTGAGTTCGAAATGGCCAAATTAGCGTTAACCAATAACCCATAACAAATCTCAGCCCGTGCCCACGGCCCGCACCCTCCGCCTCAATGAGCTGCTCCAGCGCGAGCTGAGCGGGCTGCTGCACCAGGAGTTCCAGGCGGAGACGGTGACGGTCACCGTCACCTCCGTGGATGTGGCGCCCGACCTGCGTTCCTGCAAAATTTTTGTCGCGGTGATGGGTGACGACGAACAGGCCGAAGACCGGCTCCGCTGGTTGCGCCGACACTCCGCCACTCTGCGCACGACCCTCAGTCAACGGATCGTGCTCAAGCATTTGCCGGCGCTCACGTTCCTCCCGGACACGGCCACGCTGCGGGGCAACCGCATCCTGGCTGTCCTCGACGAGATTGCCGCCAAGGGGAAGGCGGCCCCGGGGGAAGATCCCGGGGAAACCGACCCTGCCGACGACGGCACCGCCGCCCCGTGAATTCCTCCCCGGCATACTACCCGGACTTCGCCCCGCGCTTCGCCGCGCTGCTGGCGGCCCTGCCGCCCGGTCGCCTCGTGGTGATCGGCCATGCCCGGCCCGATGGCGACTGCATCGGCGCCCAAGTGGCGCTGGCCCGGGTGCTCCGCGCCCGCGGCCGCGAAGTGGTCTGTGCCAATCCCGATCCGGTTCCGCGCCGGCTGCAATTTTGTGTCGGGGACACGCCTTTCGTGCTCGGCGCCAATCTGGCCGCCGGCGACTGGACCGCGCTGTTGGTGGATTGCGCCGATCTGGCCCGGGCCGGTGACCGGCTCGCCGCCCGTTTTCCGACGCCCTACGCCAGCTTCGATCATCACCTTTCCAACCCCGGCTTCGCCGTCCACAACCTCGTGGACCCCGACTCCGCGGCGACGTGCGAAATCCTGGCGGGCCTGTGCTCCGACCAAGGCCTGGCGGTGGACCCGACCGCGGCGAGCGCGCTCTATGCCGGGATCGCCACCGACACCGGCCAGTTCCGCTTTCACTCGACCACGCGCCGCACCTTCCTCCTCGCGGCTGAACTGGTCGCGGCCGGCGCCCGGCCCGCCGAGGCCGCCGCCGAGCTCTACGAGCGCGAATCGCGCGGGAAACTCCAGTTGCTCCAGCGTTTCCTCGCGTCGTTCCAGTTCGAGTGCGGTGGCCGGGTGTGCGTGGGCGTGCTGCCCCCCGGCAGCTACGAGGGGACGGGCACCCAGCCCGAGGACATCGAAGGCATGGTGGACTATGCGCGCGGCATCGACGGGGTGGACATCGGCGTGCTCATTGAGGAGCGCGCCGACGGCATCAAAGCCAGCCTCCGCGCCAAGGATCCGGCCTGTCGGGTGGACCGCGTGGCGGCCCAATTCGGGGGGGGCGGCCATGCCTGCGCGGCCGGCCTGAACCTCAAGGGCGGCGCCCCGGCGGAATTCCGCGGGCAACTGCTCGCCGCGCTCGCCGCCCAGCTCAGCCGGGTGGACGCGGCACGGACGAAAACACCCTGATGCCCGCGCCCGCCCCCGAACTTAACGGCGTGCTGCTGCTCGACAAGCCCGGCAGCCACACCTCCCATGATGTTGTCGCGCGGCTGCGCGGCATCCTGCACACCCGCCGCATCGGCCACGCCGGAACCCTTGATCCGATGGCCACCGGACTGCTGGTCATGCTCGTGGGCAAGGCCACCAGCCTCTCGCAATACCTGATGAGCGTGGACAAGGTGTATTCCGGCGTCATCCGCCTGGGCGAGTCCACCAACACCCAGGATGCCGAGGGGGAGGTGCTGGAGACGCGCCCCGTGCCGCCGCTGACCGAGGCGGAGGTGCGCGCCGCGCTGCAGGGTTTCACCGGGGACCAATACCAGACGCCGCCGATGTTTTCGGCGGTGAAAATCAAGGGGGTGCCGCTGTACAAGAGCGCGCGCAAGGGGGAGGAGGTGGTGCGGGAGCCACGCTTTATCCGGGTGATGGAGTTTTCGCTCACAAGTTGGACCCCACCGGATCTTGGATTTGTCCTGCACTGCACCAAAGGTACGTATGTCCGGACGCTGGCGCACGATTTGGGTGCGAGGCTCGGCTGCGGGGCGCACCTGAAGATTCTCCGCCGCGAGAGTTCCGGGAGCCTCAGCGTCAAAGCCGCGGTGACCCTGGAGCAGTTGGAGAAGATGACGCCGCCCGAAATCGAAAAGGTCCTCCTTCCCGCCCACGTCGCGCTGCCACCCCCGGCTGCCGTCACCGTTCCGCCCGCAGCCCCCTAGGCGGCTGCGTGCCGGTGCCTCCCTGTTCCCACTGTCGTATCCGCATGATCTGGCCCGCCCAGTTTTCCGGTCTGGCCGCCGTCGCCGGGTCGCCCTGGAAACCACTTCATCTGGCCATCGGGATGTTTGACGGGGTGCATCTCGGGCACCGCGCGGTAATCGGGGCCGCCGTGCAATCGGCCCGCCGGGCCGGTGGCCAGGCCGGCGTGCTGACGTTCTGGCCGCATCCGAGTGCGCTTTTTCGACCGGACAACCCGACCCGGCTCATCATGGACGACGCGGCCCGCACCCGAGCGCTGTTCGAACTCGGAGTGGACGCGGTTATTGTCGAGCCCTTCACGCCCGATTTCATGCACATCCGGGCGGAGGATTTCCTGCCGCATGTCCGGCGACACCTCCCGCAGCTGGCCGGGGTGTACGCGGGTGAGAATTTTCGCTTTGGCCAGGGCCGGCAGGGCGATGTGGCCTTGCTGGTCAGGACGGGGCGCGCCCTGGGTCTGGAGGTGTTCAGCACCCCGAGGGTGAATTTCAATGGCGAACCCATCAGCAGCTCTCGCATCCGCACCTGCCTCGAGGCCGGCGGGATGGAAGAGGCCAACGCGATGCTCGGCCGCGCCTATGCGGCCGAAGGCCCGGTCGTGCCCGGCCGGCAGCTGGGGCGCACGCTGGGGTTTCCCACCCTCAACCTCGCCTGGCAGCCAGGGCTGGCGCCACGTTTCGGGGTGTATGCGGTGCAGGTCACCGGAGCGAAGTCGGCCGGGCCGCTCCCCGCCGTCGCCAACTTTGGCCTGCGCCCGACCGTCGAAACCGCCGCGGTCGCGCCGCTGCTCGAGGTGCATCTGCTGGTCGGCTGCCCATTTGACGCGGGTGACCCGCTGACCGTCAAGTGGCTGCACTTCCTGCGCCCGGAGAAAAAGTTCTCCAGTGTGGACGAACTCCGCACGCAGATGGTGCGGGATCGCGACGCGGCCGAAGATTTTTTTCGGCCAGGAGCCTAACTGGATTGGCCGGGATTGGCTGGGCGCACCCATGCAGCCGAAGAAAATCGGGTCAGGAGTCGGACCGGGGGCAACGACCCCGTCCAACGCATGCGGTTGGGTGACTGGTTTGGGATGCGACATTTTTCCTTGCGCCACCTCCCCGGGTTGATGCTTAATTCCTCTCCCGTTGGCAGCGGACCTTTAGCTCAGTTGGTTAGAGCGTTTCCTTGACATGGAAAAGGTCACAGGTTCGAGTCCTGTAAGGTCCACCAGCGCGTATATATATATAAATTTCGTGTTTTGCGGAGTTGGCCTCGGTTTTAAAGTTGCGTGGATGGCGAAGGCGGTCACCGGTCCGTCGCCCCGGGGGGGCACTTTTAGTCTTTGGGCCAGAAAAATCCGCATCGGCCATGGCTCCGGTTCTCGGGTAAAAGTCGTTGTCGTAGGGACAAACCAGGCCAATCCCAAGCTCAGGGCCCGGTTTGCCATTCCTGGCTTCGTGGGTCCCTTGGGCCTCTCCGATTCCCAGTTTGGCAACCTTCAGCCTTCAGTCCTTTCTTCCCTATGTCCGCTCCCATCGATCCCGCCGTCCGCATCGGCCATGTCCACCTCAAGGTTGCGAATCTCAGCCGCGCGCTGGACTTTTACTGCGGGGTGCTGAAATTTCAACTCATGCAGCGGATGGGCACCCAGGCGGCGTTCATCTCCGCCGGCGGCTACCATCATCACCTGGGGCTCAACACCTGGGAGAGCTTGGGTGGCGGACCTCCGCCCCCCGGTTCCACCGGCCTGTTCCACACGGCAATTCTCTATCCCTCCCGCGCCGCCCTGGCCGATGCCTTGCGTCGCGTGCAGCGGGCCGGACACCCGCTCGACGGTGCCGCCGACCACGGCGTGAGCGAGGCGCTTTACCTGCGGGACCCCGACGCGAACGGCGTTGAGCTCTACCGCGATCGCCCCCGGGAGGAATGGCCATTGAACCCCGATGGCAGCCTGGCGATGTTCACCCGCCCGCTCGATTTGGTCGCCCTGCTCGCGGAGGCCGGGGTGCCTGCGGTGGGATAGATTGCACATTTCTCTCAACCTCAGCCCCGCCCGCGCCGATAAGGGGGGCAGGTTCTCTCTTCAGGATGGAGCAGTTACATTAACAACTGACCCGTCTTTTCATGTCCGCACATCCCACCCGCCCGCCGGGCGTCGTCCTTCACCCTTCCTCCCACCGATCCATCGCCGCTCTCACCGCCTGTGTTCTCGCCGCCCTTGGCAATGGGGCCTCTGCGCCTTATCTCACGGTGAGTCTGCCCGAGCCGATTCGGACGGAGCAGCCACCACCGGTGATCGCAGCCGTGGTGAAGGCAGTCACACCGGAGGAAAAAACCCATTCGACCCAGACCTCGGTCACGGGAACGACCCCCGCCCCGGTGGTGGCGGTGGCCACGCCGGCTCCCATTCCCGGGCCGCCCAAAGCGTCGCCCGCACCCAAATATGAGCTGGTGCCGGATCCGGTCCAGACCAGGCCCACCCGGCTGGAGGACATCCTGCCGTATTTCGTCCCCCCACCGGCTCCGCCCGTGAGCAAGGCAACCTACGAGGAAAAATGAACTCCCCCGTCAAGTCTTGGATGCCATTGGCATTCCTCCTGTGTGCCGTCTCCGGCGAGGCGCAGCCGGAAACCCCGCCAACTGCCATGGCGGGTAGCCGCCCCGCTTCCATGGCGCCGGGGGCGGGTGGGCACGCCTCCGGACCGACGGCCCCCGTCCCGGGGCTGGTTCCGACGCCGGCAGAATGGGCCGGCTGGCTGCGGGCCGCGGCGAAAAATGCCCCCAACGTCGCTTCAGCCGTCACCCCGACTCCAGTCGCCTTGCCAATTCCGGCGGCGACGAACGCCGCACCGCGGGCGGAGTCCGCCGTCTCCATCTTGTCGGGCGCGGAACGGGCCAGTCTTCTGCGGATCGGGGCGGTCAAGCTGGCGGCGGGGGACGCGGAGTCCGCCCGCATCGCCTATCGCCAGGTGGCGGAGATCAGCGAGGATCCCGAGGAAGAAGCCAGGGCGCTGCTCGGGCTGGCGCGGGCCTACCGCCTGGGGGGCGACCAGCTCAAGGCGGCCGCAACTTACGAGCGCTTGATCAAGGACCACGCCGACCATCCGGAGGCACCCGCCGCCTACCTCGAGCTTGGGCGCACCTTGCGTGATCTCGGCAGTCCCAAGCTGGCCATCGCCAGTTTTTACAACGTCCTTCAGACCGCCATCAAGTTTCCGGAAACCGGCGCCGACGAATACCGCCGGCTCGCTCTGACCGCGCAGTTCGAGATTGCGGAGACCCATCTCGCCACGGGTAATTACGCGGAGGCGGTCCGTTTTTTCAACCGCCTGAACCTGCTGGATCTGGCGGACGCAGACCGGGCGCGGGCCCGGTTCAAGTCAGCCCAGGCCCTGGCGCTCTCCGGCGACCGGCCGGCCGCCGTGCTGGCCCTGCAGGCGTACATCAAACAGGATCCGGATGATGCCAACAGCCCCGAGGCGCGCTTCCTGCTCGCTACAATCCTGAACGACGTAAACCGGCGCGACGATTCGCTCCAGGTCACGCTCGCCCTGCTCCACCATGTACATGACCGGTCCGTCACCAACGCGGGGCAATGGCGCACCTGGCAGCAACGCACCGGGAACCAGCTGGCCAACCAATTTTACACCGAGGGCGACTTCGCCAGCGCGTTGGTGCTCTACAAGGCGCTGGCCGCACTTGATGACCAACCCGCCTGGCGCCTGCCGGTCCTCTATCAAATGGCCCTCTGCCATGAACGGCTGCTGCAGACCAAAGACGCCCTCGACATCTATCGGCAAATCGGCTCCCTTGTCGGAGATCCACCAGGGGAGTTCGCCGAAATCGGACGGATGGCCGCCTGGCGTGCCCAGCAACTGCTGTGGTGGACGCAGACCCAAGCCGATCTCAACACCCTTATCACCCCCCCGCGTCCCGGCCTCGCCGCGACCACGCACCCATGAGCCTGCCCGAACTGCTCGAACGCCACCTCGCCCTCTGCGACGAACTGTATCAGCTCACCCTCGAGGAAAACCGTTTTCTTCAGCGTGAGCGGCGTCCGCCCGACGAGTCGGCCCGCGCTTACAAACTGGCGCTGGCGGCCCGGTTGGAGACCAGCTTGGGGGAGCTGCGGGCGCTCCCGCTCCCCCCCGGCTCCCATGGCGGCAGCGTCCTCGAGCGGGCCCGGGAGCGCACTTTGCAAATCCTTCACCTCGACCGCGAGAACGAGCAACACCTCCTTCGGTGCAGCCTCACGCCGGCCCGGCCATCGGCCCCGCCCGCGACCTCGACGGCCAGCGTGCGCAAAATTTACGACCAGCCGAGGCGGACCGGGTAAGTTTGAGCGTGCCATCGCCCCCGGCCCTGCGGCAGTATCCCATCGTCCACGGCCACATGCCTTACTTCATCCGCCGCTCCGTCCAGGTTTCCCCGCTCGATCCGCCCTCCCTTGATCCCTCGTGGCTGGCCTTTCTTGATGCCACCCCGGTGATGATTTGGATCAGCGACGCGACCGGCCGGCTTCGCTTCGTCAACGCCGAGTGGAAGTCGGCCACCGGCCAAAGAGCCAACGACACCTCGCCGGAGTCGATTCAGGAGCTGGTGCATCCTGACGACCGGGACAAACTGGCGGCCAATGAATCGCTCTTCACCGGCCGGTCGGATTTTTTCGCCTATCGGCTGCGTCATGCCGACGGGGGTTACCGTTGGGTGCAGGAACGCATCCAACCGTGGCGTCTGACCGACGGCCGCCTGGGCGGTTACATCGGCAGCGTGATGGCGGTGGGCGCCCAGTCGGACCATGAGCAACAGCTCACCCTCATCGCCTTGCGCCAAATCTCCCTGACCAAATTCAGCCGGATGGTGCTCGAGGAACGGTCGCTGGAGGAGGTCAGCCGGGAGGCGCTCCGTTTGTTCAGGGAAGATCTGACGCTCCCGGCCGCCGTGCTCCTCCTCAAAACCGAGGACGACACCCCCATGCAGGTCATCGCCGCCCAGCCGGTGAAGCTGGCCGACCTGCCGGCCCCCACGCCCCCCGGTTCCCCCACCAGCTTTGTGCTGGACCTGCCGGAGGATGCCGCAGATTTCCCGCTCGATCCCCGGCGGTTGGCCGAGCTGGGCTGGGCGGGTGGGTTTGCGATGCCCGTGGATCGGAACGATCCGCAGGCCGGCTTTTTTGTCGGGCTCCATCCCCAACCCAAGGGTCTGCCCCCGGCTGAGCTGGATCACGCCCGCAATCTGGCTGGATTGCTGGCCATCGCCCGGGCCCGCCACCAGGCCCAGCGCCGCCTGGCCGAGAGCGAGGCCCGGGCGCTGCAAACGCAAAAAATGGAGGCCGTGGGGCTGCTCGCCGGCGGCATCGCCCATGATTTCAATAATCTGCTCACGGCCATCTCCTGCTTTGCCGAGCTCCTGCGCGACGAGCTCACGGCCAAATCCCAACTCGCCAAACTCGACGACATTCTCCATGCCTCGAGCCGGGCCAGCCATCTGGTCCGTCAGCTGCTCGCGTTCAGCCGCCAGGAAATATCCCGGCCCGAGGACACCGACCTCAATCTGCTGGTGGACGAACTGCGCGGTTTCATCCGCTCCCTGCTGAGCGAGCACGTGAAAATCATCGTGGATCTGGACGATCGCCCCGCCTGGTTCCGGGCCGACCGCAAACAGGTTGAGCAGATTCTCTTCAACCTTTGCCTGAACGCCCGCGATGCCATGCCGGCTGATGGCACGCTGACACTGCGGGTGCGGAACCAGACGGTGACAACCCCCGCGCCGGGCGGTCCGCCGGCCGGCCGCTATGTGCGGCTGACGGTCTCCGACACCGGTGGCGGCATCCCGCCCGCCGTGCAAGCCCGACTTTTTCAGCCGTTTTTCAGCACCAAGGCCAAGGGCCGCGGCACCGGGCTGGGCCTCGCCACCTGCCTGAACATCGCCCAAGCCAACGGCGGGAGCATCAATTTTGAAAGCGAGGTCGGCAGCGGCACGGCGTTCCACATTTACTTTCCCGAAGCCGCGCCCCAGACCCTGCCCGTGGAGGTGACGCATGGGGCCACCCCGTTCCAAGGCCAGGGACGGATTCTCCTGGTGGAGGACGACGACCTGGTCCGCTCCGTCACCATCCTGCTGGCCAAATCGATCGGATACGAGGTGGTGTGCTTTGGCAGCAGTCCGGAGGCGCTGGAGTACGCCCGCAACACGCAGCTTGCCACCATCGATCTCCTCCTGACCGATGTGATCATGCCTGAGATCAACGGGCAGAACCTGCCCCGGCAGCTTTTACAAATCAGACCCGCGCTCCGGGTTCTGTACATGTCCGGGTATGTGGACGACCCCATCACGCAGCACACCGTCGCCCAGGAGGGGGTGCATTTTCTCGCCAAGCCTTTTTCCGCGGAGGAATTTGCCACCAAGCTCGGCCAAGTGATGGCCACCAACGAGCCCGCGCGAGCCTGAGCCGGGTCAGGAATACACCAGCAGGCGCTGGCTGATCGGGGCGATCAAGTTGTGGTTGAGAATCTTGCTGATAGTGGCGCCGCTGAGAGCCTGGCCTTCGCCCACGAGGAGCATGCCGTGCGGACTGTAGAGACCGTTGGCGAGCACCATGCCGGGTGCGAGTTCCTCAATCATGATCTCACGCACATTGCGGGGGAGGGGACGGATTTGCGTCGTCTTGAGAAAGAGGCGCACCGCCTCCGGGTCGAGGGCCTTGCCCGACTGTGACGTGACGGCATCGATGGCCTGCTCGGTGGGCAGGCTGCATTCGACAAACCACACGGCCACCGCCAGGCAACGCGCGGTCCAGGGAATGGCCAGGCCGGAGACGCCGTCAGGATAGCCGTGGCCGTCGAAGCGCTCGTGATGAGCCCGGACGGTCTCACCCACGCTGCCCCGGCCATCCATGTGCGCGGTCAGGGTCTGGCTGTAGATCGGATGGCTGTGAATACTGTCTATCTCTCTTTCTGTAAGTCTATTGGGATTGCTTCGGAAGGTGCGCAAAAGCTCTCGCGACACCCCGATGAGGCCGAGATCGCACAGCCACGCGCTGGTTTTCAAAACCTGACCTTCTTCCGCGGTGAAATGCTCGGAGGCGGTCATCTGCTCGGCGATGGCGACGACCGCGCGGGTCTGCCCGGCGAGGTAGGGATCGTAGGTGGCCAGGATCCGGCTGCAAAGTTCCAGCGAATGATCATAACGCCGACCCAGCTCAAGGTTGAGCTGATCAAGGGTACGCCGCTGGGATTCGAGTTGCTCCACCTGGCCGGCCAGGGCGGTGTTGACCGACTGCAGCCGCTGGTTGAGCTCGGAGGTTTCCGACTGGAGGCGCTGGTTTTGGACGAGCAACTCATGACGGTTGACCGCATTGCGAATGGTGGCGGAGAGCTCCTCCCGCAACCACGGTTTGGCGATGAAGCGGTAAATCTCGCCCTTATTGATCGCCTCGACCAGCGTTGGGAGCGAAAGCAGGGCCGTGACCAACACGCGGCTGGCCAGCGGTTGGATGCGCTGGCACTCGACCAGGAAATCCAGCCCCGTCATCTCCGGCATGAGATGGTCGGAGATCACGACCGCGAACTTCTGCCGGCCCAGCAGATCCAAGGCGCGCCGCGGATTACTGGAGGTGACGACGTGGTAGCCCTGCCGTTCGAGCACCTCCTTCAAGGAGGCCAGAACCCGCGGCTCATCATCGACGATGAGCAAGGGGTGGGCGGCATTGGGGTCGGGTGAATTCACGCTTCAGGTGCCGGACACCGGCAGGCAGATGTTTGGGCGCAAGCTTGGTTGATCGATCTTAATCAGGAAAACCTATCGGCTCACTCGTTTGAAACTTAAACCGGCGGCATTTTTTGCGCGCAGGCAGACTCGGCAAAAACTGCCCCGGCTTTTCAACCGACGGCCAATATCAGTGGCATTCGAGTTAAGATATTTTTAAGTCCCTGAATACCGGTTTGTAACACCTGTCGGTCTCGGTCTGGCACCAACGTTGCTTAGAGATGCCCATGATCGAACCCGTGTCCATTTCCGTCAACTACCAGTTGGCGCAAAAGCTTCTGGATGGGTCCGTGCTCCGGCAGCAGGCGATTGCGACGAACATCGCCAATGCCGAGACCCCGGGCTTCCGGCGCATCGACCTGGCCCCGGACTTCGCCTCGGCCTTGCGCGCCCAATTTGCTCCCGGTGCGGTCCCCTCGGCGGGCGAGATCGCCGCGATCTCTCCCCATCTGGCCGAGGATGCCAATGTCCACACGGTGCGGCCGGACGGCAACAGTGTCGAACTGGAGTCCGAATTGCTCGCCATGAACAAGAACCATGTGGACTACGAGTTCCTCACCGACGTCGTGAGCCGAGATCTCAAGCAACTCAAGGTCGCCATCACCGGCAACGTCAGCTGAAGACCCCACCATGAATCTACTTCCTGGCATCGCCGCCACCTCGGGCGCCCTGAACGCGCAACGCACCCGGCTGGACGTGATCGCCCAAAACATCGCCAACGCGGAAACCACGCGTGGTCCCGACGGCCATGCCTACCAGCGCAAGGTGGTGAGCTTTGAGACCGAACTGATCAACAATACCGGGGCCGCCCCCGGCACCATGCCGCTTTCCACCGTGCGGGTGGCGGGAATCAGCAATGATCCGACCCCGGGCCAGCGGGTAAACGACCCCGGCCATCCCGATGCCGATGCCGAGGGAATGGTCACCCTCCCCAACGTCAACATCGCCTATGAGATGGTCGATCTGATCACCGCCTCCCGTTCCTACGAGGCCAATTTGTCGGTCGCGAAGAATGCCCACCAAATGGCCCTCAAGGCGCTCGACATCGGCAAGTAGCCCCCCACCGACCCACGATCATGGCTCCCATCGGCTTCAGCCCCTCCCTCGCGCCCCGCGCCCTCAGTCTGCCGACCGAGGCCGCCCCGGACCTCACCGGGCTGCAGGGCTCACTGGCGCCGGGGCAGGATCCCGGCAGTTTCAGCTCGGTCATCGACCACATGGTTTCCGGCGTGGAGCAGAGCGAGGCCAACGCTTCCGCCATCACCCGTTCCGTTTTGCTGGGGGACAACCCCAACCTGCACCAAAGTGTCATCGCCATGCAGGAGGCCTCCCTGAACTTCGGGCTCATGGTGCAGGTCCGCAACAAAGTGGTCGAATCTTACCAGGAGCTGATGCGCCTGCCGGTCTGAGCGCCGATTCTGAAACCAACCTTTTCTCCATTCCATGAAGCCATTTTTTCAGTCCCTGCTCGATCTCTGGGGCCAGCTCGGTCTCAACCAACGCGTGTCGCTGGTGTTGGCAACGCTCGCGGTCATCGGCGCCGGCACCGGCCTGGTCATCTGGTCCCGGCAGCCGGATTTTCAACTGCTGTACGGGCGCCTCTCCGACAAGGACACCTCGGCCATTGTGACGGTGTTGCAGTCGCAGAGCACGCCTTACCGCCTTTCGCCCGATGGCGGCAGTATTTATGTTCCAGCCGACCAGGTGCACCGCCTCCGCATGGATCTCGCGGGCAAAGGGGTGCCGAGCGGCGACGGGGTCGGGTTTGAAATTTTCGACAAGGGCCAGTTCGGACTTAGTGATTTTGTCCAGCGGACCAATTACATCCGGGCCATCCAGGGCGAGCTAGCCCGGACCATCGCGCAACTTGACGGCGTGGTCCGGGCCCGGGTCATGATCGTCCAGCCCGAAAACCGGCTCCTGCTCACGGATCAAGGCACGAAAACCACAGCCTCCGTCTTTATCGAGCTGGCCTCGTCCAAGATCGAACCCGAGGCCGTCAATTCCATCCGGCACCTCGTGGCCAATTCCGTGGAAGGGCTCTCCCTCGACGACGTCGCCGTGGTGGATCAGCGCGGACGGGTGCTGTCCGCCGACCTCAAGGAGGATCCCACCCTCGGGAACGCCTCCAGCCTGATCCGCTACCGCGAGCAGGTGGAGGACTATTTCGCCCACAAGGTCGAGTCCATGCTGCTGCCCGTGGTGGGTGCCGGCAACGCGATCGTCCGGGTTTCGGCGGAGATCGACAACGAGGCCGCCACCACCACCGAGGAGAAATTTGACCCGGCCAGCGCCGTGATCCGCACCCAGACCGACACCGACGATGTGATGAGCACCACGGAGGTCCGCCGCGGCGGAGCCGTGGGGGTGACCGCCAACACGCCGGACAACCCCACCCCCACGGCGGCGGAGGCCGCGCCGACCGTCACAAATTCGCAGAACCGCAAGAACCACAGCCTCAACTATGAGATCAACCGGTCGACCAGCAGCATCAAACGCAATCCGGGCACGATCAAGTCCCTGACCGCCGCCGTGTTTGTCGCCTCCCGTCCCCCGGCGACGGGTGCCACCACCGCCACGGCGCGCACCACGGCGGAGGTGGAGAACCTGCGCCGGATCGTGCTCAACGCGCTCGGCCTCAAGGGCAGTCCCGGGCAAAATCTCGACGAACTCGTGAGTGTTCAGGAAACCCCCTTCCAGGTTCCGGTGATCGACAAGGAGATGGCGAAGGATGAAACCGTGAACCAGATTCAGGGCTGGGTTGAGGCCGGGGTCCGCTACCTCGCACTGGCCATCGCCCTCGGTGCCTTTTACCTCTTCTACCGCCTGCTGCGCAAACAGCGGCCCGAACCCGTCCCGGTGGAACTGCTGAGCGCGGCGATCCCCGGCAGTGGTCGCAGTCAGAGCGCCGCCAGCTTCACCCCCGACATGCTCAATGAGCTGATCCGCCAGAAGCCGGCCAACGTCGGCACCGCCCTGCGTGACTGGGTGGCGACCAAGAACAACTGAACCCGATCATGGCCGACCTGGATTACAGCAAACTGTCCCGCCTCCAGAAACTGGGGGTGTTCCTCATTGTGATCGGCCCGGAGGCCGCCGCCGATGTGTTGCGCCAGTTTGACGACGCGCAAGTGGAGCAGATCTGCCGCGACATCGGCCTCGTTCCGCTGGTGACCCCCGGGGTGCGCGCAGCGGTGCTGGAGGAATTCGCCCCGGTGATCGGCAACAGCATCGGCTGCGCCCTCGGCGGCATGGACTATGCCCGCCGCACCCTCGGACTCGCCCGCGGGGAATACAAGGCCGGCCTGATGCTCAACCGGGCCGGGGCGGACACGCCCGCCAGCTCCACCGAACTCATCGCCGACATCGCCGAGATGGAGGGACGGCAAATCTTCAATCTGCTCAAGGATGAACAGCCCCAAACCATCGCCTTTGTGCTGTCGTACCTCAGCCCCGCCAAGGCGGCGGAAATCTTCATGCTGCTCGCGCCCGAGCTGCGCGACGATGTAATCGAACGGCTCGGCACCATTGAGAGCACTCCGCAGGACCTGGTGGGCAAGATTGTCCGCAACCTCACGCGGTATGTCTCCAAGAAAAGCGCGCCGGCCTATCATGCCAGCGGCGGCGTGCGGGCGGTCGCGGAGCTGCTCAAGAACCTCGACAAGGACAACTCCAAGTCGTTGCTCAACCACATCGAGGAACGCAATGCCCGTCTCGGCGCCGCGGTCCGGCGGAAGATGTTCAGCTTCGATGATATCCGTGATCTCCCTCTGGCGGATCTGCAACGCATCCTGCGGGAGGTTGACTCCACCCATCTGGCGACGGCCATGAAGTCCACCAGCGAGTTGCTGCGCGAAAAGATTCTCGGGGCCATCTCGAAGCGGGCGGCCGAGGCGCTGCGCGAGGAGATTGCCATGCTGGGACCGGTACGCCTCAAGGACGTCGAGACCGCCCAGGACGCCATCATCCAGGTTGTGCGCCGGCTCGAGGAGGAGGGCGCGATCAGCCTCGGGGCCGACCAATCAGCCATGGTGGCCTGAACTTCCTCCATGGGCACCCAACACCACATCATTCCGTTCGACCGACCGCTGGGCCAGGTACAGTCGGCGGCCGACGCCGCCCGGATTCACACCTCCGCCGAACTGGTCGCGGCCCGCGCTGCCGGTTACCAGGAAGGGGGGGATGCGGCCCGCGCTTTTTCCAACCAGCAGCTGGTTGAGCTGCGCAGCGAGTTTCAAACCCTGCAGGCGGGCCTCCTGCAGCGCCTCGTCGAGGCGAACGACGGCCTGCTCAGCCAGGTCCGGCGCGCGCTGCCGACGCTCACGGTCGACCTCGCCCATCGCCTGCTCGCCGGCTTCGTGCCCACGACGGAGTTGGTGGAGCGGCTCTGTCGCGAGGCCCTCGACCAGCTTTACCCGGAACGCGAGGGCCTTGAGCTGGTGGTCGGCCCGGGCGACGCCGCCGTGGTGGAACGCCTCGTGCCCGCGTGGCGGACCCACTTCCCCAATCTGCGTGTCACCACCGACGACACGCTCAATTCCGGCGACTGTCTTGTGCGCAGCCGCTTTGGCGTGACGGATGCACGGGCGACCGCCAAACTCGAGGGCTTGCGCGAGGAACTGCTCAGCGCATGAGCCCCGATGTCACAGTCTATCTGGAAACGCTGCGCAGCCAGGTCCGGCATGCCATGCCGGTGCGGCGCGTGGGCCGGGTGGTGGCGGTCACCGGCCTGGTGATTGAATCGGACGGCCCGAATGTAGGCCTGGGTGAGTTCTGCACCCTGCGCTCGGAACGCGACCAGTTTGAGGTCATGGCCGAGGTGGTCGGTTTTCGGGCCGAGCGGGTACTGCTCATGCCGTTGGGCGACGTCACGGGTCTGCATCCGGGCTGCGAGGTGGTGGCGGGCGAGCGCCCACCGGTGCCGGTGCCCGGTCCGGCGCTGCTCGGCCGGGTGCTCGACGCGCTGGGCCGTCCGTTTGACGAACTTGGGCCGGTGCCGATGCGGAGGGTGGCGATCACCGGGGGGCGCCCCCCGCATCCTCTGCGCCGCCAGAGGATTCACCGGCCGCTCGCCACCGGGGTGCGCGCCATCGACGCCTTCACTCCCTTGGGCTGCGGCCAGCGGCTTGGCCTGTTTGCCGGCTCCGGCGTGGGCAAGTCCACATTGCTCGGCATGATTGCGCGCGGCTGCGCCGCCGAGGTCATCGTCATCGGCCTCGTGGGCGAACGCGGTCGCGAGGTCCGCGAGTTTCTGGAAAAGGACCTCGGAGCCGCCGGTCTCGCCCGATCCGTCGTCGTCGTGGCCACCTCCGACACGCCCGCGCCCCTGCGTCTGCGGGCCGCCTTCACCGCCACCGCCATCGCGGAAGGATTTCGCGATGCCGGAAAAAACGTGCTTCTCCTGCTCGACTCGGTGACGCGCTTTGCCATGGCGCAGCGCGAGATCGGGCTCGCCATTGGGGAACCTCCCGCCACCCGCGGCTACACGCCGTCGGTGTTTGCCCTGCTGCCGCGGTTGCTGGAGCGCGCCGGCGCCGGGGAACGCGGTTCGATCACCGCCCTCTACACGGTCTTGGTCGAAGGCGACGACATGAACGAGCCGGTGGCCGACTCCGTCCGCGGGATTCTTGACGGCCATCTGGTACTCTCCCGCGCGCTCGCCCACGCCAGCCATTATCCGGCCATCGATGTCCTCGAGAGCGTCAGCCGGCTGACCCGCGACATCTGTCTGCCCGCCGAGTTCGAGACCGCCGCCCGGGCCCGCGAGTATCTCGCCCTGTACCGGCGGAACGAGGATCTGATCACCATCGGGGCCTGGCAAAAGGGCACCAGCCCGGCCCTCGATCGCGCAGTTGTTCTGCACGAACCGTTACGGGCCTTTCTTCGCCAGGGAGTCGACGAGTTCACCCCACGCGCCGACACCTACTCCCGTCTCCAACAAGTCCTCACTCCATGAAAAAATTCCGCTTCCCCCTCGAGTCCGTCAAAACTCTCCGCGACCTTCACGCGCAGCGCGCGCGGGAGGCGTTCACCGTCGAACTGCGCCTGCTCGAACAGGCGGAGGAGCGGCTGCGCCGGGCCCGCGAGCGCCGCCGCGCGCTGTCCGACTCCATCATCGCGACGCGTTCGGTGCCATTTCATTCGGGCGAACTCGCGGCGGGACTCACCGCCTACCACTTGAGCGTCCAGGCCGAGGCCGACGCCGCGAAGGTCCGGGGTGAGACCAACTCCCGGCTGGAGCAGGCGCGGGAGCGCTGGATGGAGTGCCGCCGCCAGCTCGAGATGGTGCACCGTCTGGAGCACCGCGCCCGCCTGGAGCATCGCGCCGACTGCGATAAAATGGAGTCGGCGGAATTGGATGAAATCGGCTCGATGAACCTCGCCCGCGCCTCCGCCCTATCATGAAACTGTTACGCTCCCCCTTGTTCACCTTGACGCTGGGCCTCCTGCTCAGTTCCGCGACCGGCCTGGCGTGGTATTGGCAGGGGGCCGCCGTGCTGGTCGGGCAGGCCCGCGCCCATCGGCTGGCGGTCGCCCAGGCTGCCAAACCCGAAAAGCCGTGGGATTTTTGGACCCCCGAAATGGAGAACCTCGCCCGCGAGCTCCGAGAGTCCCGCGCCACCGTCACCCAACGCGAGGCGGCGGTGGCCCTGCGTGAAACCCAGCTCGCCGCCGATCTCCAGGAGCTCGACAAAGTCCGGCGGCAGGTGGAGTCACTCCGGACAGAAATCAGCCAGCACATCATTGAGGTGCAGACCCAGGAAATTGGTAATCTCAAGACGCTGGCCACCACCTACAGTCTGCTCACACCCAAGGCCGCAGTCGCCATCTTTGCGCAGATGGATGACACCACGGTTGCCAAGCTGCTTTCACTCATGAAACCCGAGACCGCCGCCGCCCTGCTGGAAGAGATCAGCCGCACCCCGGGCGAGAACAATGCCAACTTCAAGCGTGCCGCCGATTTGTCGCAGCGCCTGCGCCTGATTGTTCCCGCCAAGCCGTCCGTCTAATTTGGTGGCTTCTCTTCAGCCGGGTCGCTCTCCGCCATTGGGTTCAGCCACCATGCTTTCCTTTGCCGCCGCCAACTCCACCGCGCTCCCGCCGGGCCCCGGCGATGCATTGGCGGCGGTTGCGATGTCGGCTGGAATCAAGCCGGCGACTGGAAGGACGTTGCCCGGGTCAGGCTTCAGCGGCGTCTTGTCCGGATTCGTTGATCTGGGCCTGAATGTCATGGCTGATCCATCCTCGCCGTCCCCCGTGGCGGGAACCCCTCCCGCCCAAGCGGATGTTACCCTGCTCCCACCCGCTTTGGCCGATAGCCCGTGCCGGACCATTCATTCAGAAATCCCGGGCAGTTTGACGAATGATCTTGGGTTGGTCCTGGCCATGGCGGCAGGCGCCAAATCGGCCAGCGCCAAAACCTGTGGAACCAGGGAGGGAACCCGGTCGCCACCCACGGAACCATCGCAACGGGAAATCGCCGGCCGGTTGGCTCCAAATCCCGGAGACGAGGAGCCAGTGCATCTTTTGCCCAAGTTGCAACTTGGAGGGCAATCCGCCAGCACTCCGAATAATTCGCCTGAGGGGCAAATTCCAGTGGGACCAACCCCGCCGCCGACCGAATCAGGCAGAGAAGTGGCGGCGCGACCGACCCGGCCCCATCCCGCTCCGAACAAAACCGAACTGAGTGAAGAGAAATCACCGGAATTCTCCGGCAGGAAAATCCCCCCACCTGCCGCCACCGCAGGTTCGGCCCGGCCGCTCGCACCACTCAATCAGGAACCAAGCCCATTGGTCGAGGGGGTGCACGCTGCCCCCCCTCTGGGGTCAGTGCCGGAGATCACCAATGTTGATTCGATCCAGGGCGATGGGGTTTCGAGCGTCAGTATCAATCGGCTGAATAAACCTGCGGTCGCGGTTTTGCCGCGCCCGACAACGGGAGGCAAAGCTGCCACGCCCCAACCCGGATTGCTTCCCGGGGGTCAGGCACCCACGGCGATCAAGCCCGGGCCGCAGCCCGCGCCTTTGGCGATCATCCCAACCGATGGTGGTCCGGCAATCTGCCCCACCCCCTTTACACCTGCCCATCGGACAGCGGCGGCTTTGGCCGAGAAGCTTTTGATCCCGGGTGCCGGCGAGATCCCACCGGGCCGTCTCAATTCTCCGATGGTGGTGGACGCCCCGACCGAAACTGAGCCCAACAGGGTCAACTCCCCTTTAGTCGTGCCGGACTCGGCCGAAGCGGAGGCCAAACCAAGCCCCGATCAGGACCACAGGCCACCTCCCGCCTCGAGGGAGGCGGCTGATTCCAGCAGCAGGCCATTGGCGCACGACGAGACAAGGGACATTCCCGCAACGATCTCCCCTTCGACGGTATCACTTGTTTTCGGCTCCACGGGAGCCATGCCCGGCATGGTGCTGGGCTCTCCGGTCAAAGGCGAAAGGGCCACACCCAAGTCCGAGCCATCTGCTCCCGTGGGGCAGGGCGATTCACCTCGGCAGGCCGGGGCGGCACATATTGCCGTCAAGGAGGTCGTTCCTCTGCCCGGGGGGCAGAAACCATCTGGTTCGGAAAATAATAACAAAGAAGATCTATCTGTATATAAGGAACTAACAAATACAAGACAGATCCATGGCATCGAATATGCAGATGGTGGCCCAGCGATGCAAAACAACCAGCCAATTTCACGGTCTGCTGCGTCCGCTGCCGGGGAGCACCTCCCGGCCGCGGCCGCAACGTTGGTCGAGCGCGTCGCACGTACCGCTGATTTGGTGGCGAGCCAGCCGGCGGAGAAGGTCAAGGTGCGGATTGACCTGGCTGGCGCGGGTGAGATCGAGCTGCAGGTGACCATGCGCGACGGTCAGGTCCATGCTTCCTTCCGGACGGACTCTCCGGAAGTTCGCGCCGCCCTCGCCTCGGCCTGGGGTGATTTTTTGGGAGGCCATGCGGCCGCCGCCCATGTTTGGGCTGCACCGGTGTTTGCGCCCTTGGCAGCCGCGTCCGGGCCACCCGCTGGCGACGCCGGTCCCGCCCAGTCGCAGTCCGGCCTGGGCGGAGACTCGCCCCGGCACAACCACAGCCGGTCCGACCCCCATGGAATCGAATCCATACCCGTGGGAGCGGGGAACGATTCCGCCACTGGCCCGACGGAGGCATCCCTTCATTCGCCAGCCGCCACGCCCTCGCGCCTGCTTCAGGCCACCGCTTAAACCCAGCCATGACCATCACCTCTTCCAGCCCGTCAGCATCCGCCCTGACCGCCGTCGCCGGTCAAACCTCGACCGCCAGCAGCGTCAAGCCCACGCAGTCGCTCAACCAGGCCGATTTTCTCAAGCTGCTCACGGTCCAGCTGGCCCAGCAGGATCCGATGCAACCGATGGACGACACGGCCTTTGTGGCCCAAATGGCCCAGTTTACCTCGCTGCAGCAGACGTCGGACATCGACACCCAGATCACGTCGCTCAACGCGAACAATGCCATCCAAACCGCCACCGGTCTGATCGGCGCCAACGTCACCCTGCAAACGAACGCGGGTCTGGTCAGCGGCCGGGTCCAGTCCGTGGATGACAGCACCGGCACGGTGCAGCTCAACGTCAACGGCGCGCTCTATCCCTTGAGCAAACTTGTCGACGTCACTCCTCCTTCCACCACCACCACCCAACCTTAAACCAACCTCCCACCATGGCACTTCTCGACTCACTCTCCACCGGCGTCAGCGCGATGCAGGGTTTCAGCGAACAGCTCGGCGTCATTGGCAACAACATTGCCAATGTCAGCACCACCGGCTTCAAAAGCTCGAACGTCAACTTTGAGGAAAGTTTCAGCAACACCCTCAACGGCGCGTCCAACTCCGGCAGCAGCGCCACGACGGTGAACCCCATGCAGGTGGGCACCGGCGTGAATATTGCCAGGATTTCCGGTGATTTCAGCCAAGGGACGCTGGTGAGCACCGGGATCAACAGCAACCTCGCGGTCTCCGGCAACGGGTTCTTCCAGGTGCTCAATCCTTCGAACAACAGCATGTATGCGACCCGCGACGGCACGTTCAGCGTCAACAGCCAGGGTTTCCTGGTCACG
Source organism: uncultured Opitutaceae bacterium (assembly GCA_903929355.1). Classification (GTDB taxonomy): domain Bacteria; phylum Verrucomicrobiota; class Verrucomicrobiia; order Opitutales; family Opitutaceae; genus CAIYUN01. The sequence continues at coordinate 85,956 of CAIYUN010000003.1, read as the reverse complement.
GCCGATGGCTATCACGTGCAAGGTCTGACCGGCGGCTCCGCCGGTACTCCTCCCGCCACGGTCGGAGACATCCGGCTCGGTACGCCTCCGGCGGGCACCCAGCTGCAATCCTACAACGTCGACAGCGGCGGCAACATCAACGAGCTTTATTCGGACGGTTCCACCGCCGTCACGAATCAGGTGTTGTTGCAGAGCTACAGCAATCCCGCCGCACTCAGCGCGGTCGGCAACAACCTCTTTACCAGTTCCGCGTCCGCCGGTCCCATCGGCGGCGCAACCCTCACTGCGGCCAATAATGTGGCCGGCGCGAACGGACTTGGCAGCATACAGTCCGGATCGCTCGAACAATCCAACGTCGATCTCACCAGCCAGTTTGCCGACATGATCACCGCCGAGCGCAGCTTTCAGGCGAGCTCCCGGGTGATCACAGTCTCCGACGCGGTCCTGCAGGAGATTGTCAACCTCACCCATTGAGCCCGTGAGGCCTCCAACCCTCGCGCGCCCCCGTTCCCATGGCTGAAAAATCCGAGAAGAAAGAGACCCCGGCCCCGGCCGACAAGAACGCGCCGCCGCCGGTCGTCGCGGTGCCACCCGTCGTCGCGCCGGCCAAGGCCGGGCTCAAGGCCTGGCTGCCCACCATTGCCGCCGTGGTGCTGGCGCCCGCCGCCACCTGGGCGGTCGCCCAGTTTGTCCTGCTGCCCCGACTGCAGAAATCCCTGACGGACGAGGACGGGAAAACGCCCGCCGCCGCAGTCGCCCCGGCCGCCCACCCGGACAAGCCGGCAGGGGGCAAGTCCGGAGACAAAAAAGCGCCCGACACTGGTCCGAACTTCCACTTCGACAATGTCGTGGTGAACCTTGCCGGCACCATGGGCACCCGTTACTTGAAGACCAGTTTTCTTGTGACGGGCTCCGACGCCGCGCTCTCGACCAAGTTCGAGGCCGCCCGTCCACAACTGGGCGATGTCACTCTGGCCGTGCTCGCCTCGCTCACCCTCGCAGATTTGGAGGAGCCCGGTTCCAAGAACATCATCCGCGAGAAATTGATCGCCGCCTACAACCAGGCGCTCGGCCAGAAGCTGGCCGAAAACCTTTATTTCTCCGATTTCGTGGTGCAATAGCCATGGCTGAAGATCCCGACATTCCCGCCGGCGCGATGCTGGACCAGAGCGAGATCGACCGGCTGATCGCCTCGGCGACCGCCACGAGCCGGCCCGCCCTGCTGCGGGCCGACGGCCGCCGGGACATGGACACCGAAACGGCGCGGGTCGAGCCCTGCGACTTTCGCAACCCGGCGTTTCTCACCGAGGCCGAACTGCGGCGGCTCCGCATTCTGCACGAGGACTTCATCCGCTATCTGGCGGCGCGTCTCGCCCTGATCCTGCGGATGGAATGTGTCCTGAAAATGACCCGTCTGACGACGCTGACCTACACCCGCTTCACCGAAAACCTGCCGAGCCCGGCACATATCTGCCTCTTCAAGGCCGAGCCGCTGCTCGGCGTCGGCGTGCTCGATGTCAACCCCCGGCTGGCCCTCACCCTCGTCGATCGCATGCTCGGCGGCCGCGGTCACTCGGTCAAGACCGAGCGCTACCTCACCGAGATCGAAACCGCGCTGCTGGAGGACATCCTGAATGTTGTGCTGGAGGAATGGTGCGCGCAGTGGAAGGGCGGGCCGGAGCTGCACCCGCAGATCATCGGCCATGAGAGCAACGGGCGTTATCTGCAGACTTCCCCCCGTGATGCGGTGGTGCTGGCCCTGACGGTTGAGTTCACTTTTGGCGACTGTTCCGAGCAGATGCAGATCGGCGTGCCCTACTACACCATCGAGCCCCTGGTAAAGGCGGTGGAAAGCCGCCGCCACAAGCAGGCGGAGCCGCCGGCTTCGGCCCTGCCGCCCGCGTGGCGGGCCGTTTATGAGCAGGTGCAAATTCCCGTCCGGGCCGAGTGGGCGGGGGCGGACCTGTCCCTCCGCGAAATCGCGGCCCTGCAGGTGGGCGATGTGCTTGAGCTGCCCGTCGGCATTCTTGACGAGACCAATATCCTCCTCAGCGGCACCCCCAAGTTTGGCGGCACGGTCGGCCTGGATGGCGACCGCGTCGCGGTGACCATCAAACGCAAACTTCCCCGGGCCGAAGAAACCCAACATCCCTCCCATGGACACCACCACGCTTGATCTGGTCCTCGACGTCAAAGTCAAAGTCACCGTGCAGCTCGGCTCCTGCCTGCTGCCCATGCATGAGGTGCTGGCCCTGGCGCCGGGCGCGGTCATCCAGCTGGAGCACCGCGCCAACGAGCCGGTCGGCCTGTATGTCAACGACAAGCTGGTGGCCTATGGCGAGGTCGTGGTGGTGGAGGAGAACTTCGGACTCAAGATCACCGAGCTGATCGGCAAAGCCCCGTGAAACACTCCCGCCGCCCCCTTTCCAGCGTTATGCGCTGGCTGCTAATGGTAGTCGGCTGCGCCGTTTTGGAGACGGCGCAGCCGATGAGCGCGGCCTCCATGCCGGACGACGGACGCACGGTTGAGACGGTCATCTATCCGGCCGATGCCTCGGCCCCCGTGGCGGAGCACCCCGGCGGCGGGGGCGGGACCTGGCTGTTTGCGGTGGCGGTTTTTGGCGCCACCGGCGCATTCTTTTACTGGAGAAAAACCCGCGCCCGGCCCTCCCCCCACCGGGCCGCCAGTCTGATGGTGGAGGAGACCCGCGCGCTCGGCAACCGCCAGTTTCTGGTGGTCGCCGTGTGCCAGGGCCAGCGGTTTCTGCTCGGGGTTGCGCCCGGGAGCATACAGCTGCTCGCCCCCCTCGGGGAAAAGGATCCCACCCATGGCCGCCCTCTTTCCTAATTTTCGGCTGGCCCTGGGATTGCTCGTCGTGGCCGGGCTTGCGCCCGTCGTCTCCGCCCAGGAGGCCGGTCCGGCGGTGCCGGTGGTCGCCGGGTTGTCCGATCCGGCCGCGGCACCGGGCGTCGGTCCGGCCGGTTCGAATGGTCCCGCGGCACCAGCCACGGCGGGCCCGTGGCGGCTCGCCGTCAATCTCGAGGGCGGCGGCGAGGGCGGCCAGGCCAATGTGGGGATCCAGATCGTGGTCGTGATGACGCTCCTCACGCTCGCCCCATCCCTGCTGATGATGATGACGAGCTTCACCCGGATTGTCATCGTGCTTGGATTTGTCCGCACCGCGCTGGGGGTTCCGAATGCGCCGGCCAACCAGATTGTCACGGGGCTGGCCCTTTTTCTCACCCTGTTCGTGATGGGGCCGGTTTTCGATCGCGTCTACACGGAGGGAGCCCAACCCTACCTCGAGGGCAAACTCAAGTCGGTGGACGCCCTTGACGCCGCGTCGAAGCCGCTGCGCGAGTTCATGCTAAAGCAGACGCGCACGCGCGACCTGGAGTTCTTCCTGCAGCTGGGGCGGTTTGCCCCGACGAAGGTTGCCAACCTGCCGCTCAGGGTGGTGGTACCCGCCTTTATGATCAGCGAGCTGCAGACCGCCTTTCAAATGGGGTTTTTGATCTTCCTCCCGTTTCTCGTGATTGATCTGCTCGTCTCATCTATCCTTATGTCACTGGGCATGATGATGATGCCGCCGTCCATTGTGTCTCTGCCGTTCAAGCTGCTGCTGTTCGTGCTGGTGGATGGCTGGCATTTGGTGGTGCAAAGTTTGGTCGCCAGTTTCCACCCATGACCCCCGACGCCGCCATCGATATTTTCAAGAACCTGGTGATGTTCTCGCTGACGATCATCGCCCCCTTTCTCGGGGTGATACTGGTGGTGGGACTCATCATGAGCCTGCTGCAATCGGTCACGAGCATCCAGGAGCAGACCCTGACGTTTGTCCCCAAACTCGTGGTGCTGGCGCTACTGCTCGTGTTCCTCGCCCCCTGGGTTTTACGCAATATGAGCGAGTTTGCGGTGCAATGCATCACCCGCATGGGTACGATGGGCTCATAGTGCCGGGAGGCCGTTATGCCCGCGGATATTCTCTTTGCCACCGTACTGGGTTCCCTCCGGGCGTTTGGTCTGTTGCTGGCGTTGCCGTCGCTCGGAGGCAACGGGATCCCACCCACGATCAGGGCTGCGCTGGCCTTGATCCTCGGCGGGCTCGTGGCTTCGTCGGCCCCGCCGGGCTCCGCCGCGCTGGCGGTCGGCTGGGCCGCCTTGGCGTTGGCCGCCGGACACGAGCTGTTGCTCGGGCTCGCCATGGGCTTTGTGGTGCGTTCCGTGCTGTCGGTGGCCGAGCTGATGGGCCGACTGATCGCGGGGGAAATCGGGCTGTCGGCCGCCCCCGGCTTCAACGCGCCGGTACCGGCGCAGGAACCCTTGCCGGCTTTTGTCGGACTCTTTGGCGCGCTTATGTTTTTTTTGCTCCATGCGCAGGAAAGTGTGCTGGCCGCATTTGCGCGCAGCTTTGTGCTGGCACCGGCGGGGGCCGGTGGTTTCAGCCCGGCCGCCGGCAGCACCCTGATTACAGCGGTGGCTCGGCTGTTGGAATTGGCGGTGCGCATGGCCGCCCCCTTCATCGCACTGAATTTTGTCGTCACGCTGGGTTTTTCCATCCTGGGCCGGGCGGTGCCCAAGATGAATGTCTTCATCGTGAGTTATGCGATGCGAGTGATGTTCGGCCTCCTCCTGCTGGCGGGCGCCGGCGGCTTGATCGCGCGGTATTTGAGCGGAGCCTTCAACCAGCTCCCTTGGCAGATGTTGCAACTGGTGCGCCACCGGTCCTGATGGCCGGCCCGCCCCCCGAGAGCAATCGGGGAGGCAGTTTGCCTTTGTCGGGGTGGGTGCGCGCCTGTTGGGCACCTGCGAGGCAAGGTCGCAACCCACCGCCTGGCCAAATGAGCGCGCCGCCGATCAAAGCCGCTGCTTGCACCTTTCCTACTTCTGCCATAAGTCTCCCGGTCAAGCAGTCATCAGTCCTTCCTTCCATGCCTGATCCCGCGTTCCCGCCTCCTGGTGTCAAAGCCCCCCCGCCCAAGCCGCCCGGCCCGGCGTTGGTCCTGGCGCGCCGCCGGCCCATTGTCGTCACCCGCCCCCCCTTTGCACTGGAGGCCGCCTCTGCGGCCGCCCGGCAGCAAATCGCGCAGGTGGTCGCAGCCACCCGCGTACCGTGGGGCGCGGGTTCCCCCCTTAGTCCCGTCCAAACCTCCGATCTAGAGCGCTCACTGCAACACTTGGAGGCCCAGCTGGCCGGTCGCGAGCGCGCCTTGGCCGAGATGGAGCTGCGCCTCGCCGAACGTGAACGCGAGCTGGCAGAGAGCGAGGCCTTGTTGCAGGCACGGGAGCAATTGCTTGAAGCCGGCCGTCGGACGGCCGCCGGGCGACCGGTGCTGTCACCTGAGGAGCAAGTCGCCCTCGGCCGCCTTAAGGCAGAGCTGGAGCTGCAGGCCGCCGCGTTCACCGAGGATCGCGCCGCGTTGGTCGCTCGCGAGGCCGTCCTGCTCGAACGGGAGGTTGCACTGACCGATCGTCTCGCGGCGCTGCCACCCCAGCTGGGGCAGCCGTAGGCGCCGTCCTGGGGTGGGTTCCAACAACAACAGCTTGATGCCCTCCGGCCCCCGCTTTTTCCAGCCGTGTTTCCCTGCCCATGAAAATTCCCTGTCGGATCCTGATTTTTCTCCTTCCGTTTTTTATCAATCAACGCGCCAGTGCTCAGACCGGGATGGCGCCGCCTGGTCCCGAGTTGGTGGCGGGGGCCGGTCTCCTGAGCATTGACCGTGGCGAAAAACAGTGGCTGGCTTCCGCCGACTGGCGATTTTCGTCGTTCAAATGGAATATCCGACCTTGGCTGGGTGCGGCTTTCGCGGAGCGTGGAACATGGTTTCTCTCGGCCGGAGTGATTTACACACTCCCGATGGACTCGGGCTGGAGGATGTCTGTCGGATTCGCCCCGACGGATTATCGGGCGGGCAATGGCAAATTTCTTGGTGAATCCTTGGAGTTTTATTCTTTTGCCGAGGCCGGTTACGTCCGCACCAGCGGTCAGGTCTTCAATCTCCGTTTTGGTCACATTTCCAACGCCCATCTTGCCAGTTACAATCCCGGCACCGAGGTGTTGATGCTCTCTTGGTCAGTGCCATTCCACTGACCTGCCCCGAGCCGTGACGACCTACGTGTACGAGACCATCCCCTTGATTCCCGGAGTTCCGCCGGAGCGTATCGAGCTGCGGCAGTCCATGGGCGACGCGCCGCTCACCCGGCATCCCGAAACGGGAATGCCCATCCGACGCATCATCACCGGCGGATATGGCCTGATGGGGGTGGGCGACCGAAAACCCAACCTGTCGCCCTCCGCCTCGTCCCACTGCTGCGGCGCGCAATGTGGCTGCTGCGCGGCCAACTAGCCCCCTCCTTTTTTTCTTCAGGGGTAATTCCGCCGATTGCCGGGTTGCGGCGGCCCTTCCGGTACCTTGGGACCGTTAAGCAAATTTGGGAGCCAGATGGAAACGCCCCCATTCGGATCGTTGAAGGAGCGGCGATTGCTCGACCGCTGCGGCGGTGGCGGTGGTGGTGTGGCCGGGACCGCGGGCACCGGCGGCGTGCTGGCGACAGCGGAGCTGGAGCCTCCGGCCGAACCAGCCGTTGCAACCCCGGCTGGGCTAGTGGTCTGGCCACCGGCACCGGGGGCGACCGCAGTTCCCGCCGGGCTGCCATTGTCTCCGGTGCCACCGAAGAGAATCATTCCGCCGTCGGGACTTTTATAGTCGCGCCGGTTGGATGTATCATCGGCCCGGAGCGAGGGCAGGGGAGCGACGGCGAAGGCCAACACGGACAAGGTGAGAAGGAGGGGGATGGATTTCATGGATGGGGGAGGGTCTTTTTGACTCATGTCGGGGAAGGCGGCCAGCCGAAATATGGGCTTGGGAAAACCGGGATTGGTCAATGGTTATCTCCTGCCGATTTATTTGCAACCCCGCTTGTGTGCAGTGGTGACGCATTTGCCATCTTTGGGTCGGGCTGCCACTCCGAGCCGTCCGCGGACGGCTCGGAGAGTCGCCCCTACCGTGATGGTGGCATTGCAAAATGTGTCACCGCCTGGGTTGGCCGGCATTCGTGATGCGGACTAGAAAAGTGCCGAGGTTTGGCCGGCGGCAGCCGGCGTTCGGCCTGGGCGACACCCCGTCAAAGCTCGGTGTATTTGTCCGCCCGCCCGCGGGACTTATCGACCGGATATTTCTGCGCGTTGGCGGCCATCTTCGCCTCAATCGCGGCGGCCATGTCCAGCCCGGTCACATTCGCGAATTCCATCGCGTAGATCACCACGTCAGCCAGTTCCTCGGCAATCTTGCGGCGCTTCGCCTCGTCCTGCGCCACGCTCCGCGAGGCCTTGGGCGTGGTCCAGAGGAAATGCTCCATCAGTTCCGCCGCCTCGGCGGCGAGCGCCATGCTCAGGTTTTTCGGCGAGTGAAACTGCTCCCAGTCGCGCTCGCGGGCAAAGGCGAGCACCCGGGCCTTGAGTTCGGCGAGCGTGGTGGTGGAGTCGTTTAGCACGGCCATGATCTGCGTCAGCATGGGGAAAAAAGGCCGCACCGCAACCTCTGGCCGGGATGGAGGCGCCATGCCGGGGCCTTGGCGCCCAACGCAGAGTTTATCCAGGCCGATTCCTTAAAGTTTTCCCGCTTGGCACGCGGTATGCATTTGCACGGGTAGCATCACGCCATGAGCACGACCCACGAATCCCACCGCCTCCCTGCCCACCTCGCTGCCGCTGCGGCGGTTGGCGTCGGGCCGGTACTGGTCGCGGTCCGACAGCAGTGGGCCAAACCTTGTCCTGCCCCGGTCGCTCAGGCCAGAGTCTCCGCCTAAACGGATACTTTTTCGAACCTGACGCAGCCCGTGGCCCCACAGCCCCGTGGCTGCGTTTTTTATTTCAATCTCAACCCTTCAATCTTTTCAACGCTTTCCCTCTCCCGCCATGCACACGCTCATCACCCGCCCGAATCCCGCCCGCCGCCCTTCCCGTCGCGCCGTCCCGGATCCCTCCGCCCCGGCCGCCTTTCGCAGTCCTCACTTTGACTGCCAGGCGCAGGCCGGTAAGTTGCGGGTGGTAGTCTATGTGCCCGGGGTGGACTCCGCCGGGATTGAGATTACCGCCCACGAGCCGGACCTCATAGTCACCGCCCGGAAAACCCGCTTTGTCCGCGCCAACTGGACCGCGCTCAATCTGGAGCGCACCCAGCGCGACTACCAACTGCGCCTCCGCCTCGGCCATGCCTATGACTACGAGGCGGTGCGTGCGGAACTCCACGACGGCGTGCTCACGCTCACGCTGCCCGAGCGCCCGGCGGTCGCATCCGCCGGGTGCGGGCGCGAGCTGTTAACCCGTGTGGCGTAGACGGGGCGGCGGCGCGGAGCGTTGCAACTCCCGCGCCGCCGCCGGCAATAAGACCCGACTTGATTGGGCTCAGGTCTCCGGCACGAGCCAGCGCAGTTCCATCCCGCCACCGGGTGCTTGGGCCAGGGCGTCCGCCAGCCAGTCAGCCAGCGGCGCCAGTTCTTGGTCGAACTGCCAGGGCGGGTTCACGATGAGCAGCCCGCAACCCTTTAACTTCGAAGTCTCCGCATTGACCATCAGGTGAACCACGAGCGTCGGTGGCAATGCCACGGTGTGGCGCAGACCGCCCTCGCGGTCGAACTCCGCGACGCCCGCCCGCTCCGTCAATGGAAACCACACGGCAAAGGTCCCGCCCGGCAGGCGCCGCAAGCCTTCCTTGAGCCCATTGGCGATGAGAGCAAACTCATCCTGCGACTCAAAAGGCGGGTCAATCAGCACCAGCGCCCTTTTTTCCGGCGGCGGCAGCATCGCGCGCAAGGCCGTGTAGCCATCGAGCAGCTGCACCGTCGTCCGACGTTCGTAGGCAAACTCGGCCCGCAGCGCCGCGAATTCGTCGGGCTGCAGCTCACACGCCGCCAGTCGGTCCTGGGGCCGCGCCACCGCGTGCAGCAGCCAGGGTGAGCCCGGATAATGGCGGGGCGTGGGGTCCGCGTTGCCCCTCCGTCGGTCAAACGCCCTCACCAATTCTAAGTATTCTGCCACGGCGGCCGGCAGGTCGTCGCGCCCGCTCAGTCGGCCCAGACCCTCCGGCCACTCAGGCGTGCGCGCCCGCGAGTCCCCCTGCGCCGCCGCCGCGAGGTCGTAGGTGCCGCGTCCGGCATGAGTGTCGAGCAGGAGCAGCCCTACGGGTTTCCGTTGCAACGCCCGCACCAGCCGCACCAGCACAGTGTGCTTGAACACGTCGGCAAAGTTGCCCGCGTGAAACTGATGCCGGTAATTCACGGGCCGATCTTCCTGCGCCAGGGCTACGAAGGACTCACGGGCACCTTCACCACGGTCTTGCGCACGAGGCCCGGCGCACCGATGGCGAGGGAACCCATGTGGCCGTCGGCGGGAAAATAGACTGCGATCCCGCCCGCCGCGAGGCGCAGCACGCTGCCCTGTTCAAACGGCAGGTAAAACACCAGGTCCTTCCCGGGCGTGAGATCCTCGTGCAGGATGAGCCGGGCGCGGTCGGCAGTCTCCATGAACTCCTCGCCGGCAATGATCGCCTGCACGTCAATATACGAGACATGGGTTTCCCAGCGGCCCTGGGCCCGGGGCTTGGTGAGGTAAACCTGTTCCAGGGCGAACACTCCGCTCCCTAGCTCCACCCGGGCATTGTGGCCGGTGGCGGCGGCGAGCAGCCGCGCGCGCGGCGAGCCGCCTTCGCGGAAGCACTCCCCGACATAGTCGAGGGCGATTTGCAGGCCGGGGGTGGCGGCGAGTTGGACGCGGATGGTGGAAAGCGGACCGATGAGTGCCATGGGCCGATTCCACTGTGCGCCAAGGTGGCTGACAAGCGCGGAACGCAGGTCGCATGCGGGGTGAGGGCACCCCTTCCACGCAAATATTGGGAAAACCTTGCCGCCGACGGGCGGTCCGCTTGCCTTGGCCGCCGTGGCCGCACCTCTCACCCGCATCCTTTCCGATCTGCACTATGGCGACGAGCGTAGCCGGCTCCGCGACCTATCCGCGCTGAACCCTTTGTTGGAAGGGGTGGACACCCTCGTGCTGAACGGAGATTGCTGCCACACTCAGGCGGGAGCCGTCCCCGAGCAGATTGCGGCGCTGCGGGCTTATTTCGCGGGGTGGGGGAGACCAGTCGTCTTTGTCACCGGCAACCACGACCCCGACATCTCCACCACCCACGAGCTGGCGCTGGAGGATGGGCGCGTCTGGGTCACCCATGGGGATGTCTTGTTCGACTCCATCGCGCCGTGGTGCCACCTCCGCGAGGAACTCATCCGCCGGCTCGTCCCGATCCGGCAGCGGCATGCGCCGGAGGATTGGGTCAACCTCCCGACTCGACTCTTGATGATCCGCGAAGCGTGCCTCGGTCTGCCCTGCGAGCAGCTGCCCGAGCTGCATTCCTCGCCCCAGCGCGCGGCCCGCCTGGCGCGGGATCTTTTTCCCCCGCAACGGGCCCTGGCCATGCTGCACACCTGGGCGGTCGCGCCCGGCCGTGCCGCCCGCCTCGCCGCCGCCCAGCGGCCGGCGGCGCAGGTCGTGGTCATCGGGCATGTCCACTTCCCCGGGGTGTGGCGGCGGGTTGGCCGCACGGTCGTCAACACCGGCGCGTTTTGCCCGCCGCTGGGTGCGCTCCTCGTGGATCTGGCCGGCGGGCATGTGCAGGTCCGGAAAATTGAAGGTCTCGGGGGTGCGTTTCATCCCGGCCGGGTGGTCGCAGACTTTGCGCTCGCCCCTTTGGTGGCACCTGCCATGATGGCGACCACATGAGCATGGAATTCGGCTGGTGGGCCACGGACCCGGAGCGGGGTAAACACCAAATCCTCGTCCGCATCCACGGCGGCAACGTCGTCTGGACGCGCAAGTTCGGCCACCACACTTCGTGGGAAGCCTACGGTCCCCCGACCGATGCCGACTGGGAGAAACTGCTCGGCGAGGCCGCGCGCCGCGTCCCCCGCCGGCTGCTCTCGCCCAAGCAGTACGCCGAGATAGAAAAATCGCGCGCCCGTGCCAGGTGAAGGTCCGGTTCTGCTGTTGAGACGGCTCAAAACAACCCCGCCACGTCCGCCACTGCCGCGTCCACGATTCGGTGTGGCGGCAGTTGGGTGCGAAACCAAGTTCGCTGCTTTTTTGCCAAGGCCCGGGTGTTTTTGACTATCTCGGCCGCGAGGTCGGTTGCGGCCAGCTTGCCGTCGAGCATCGCCATGGTCTCACGGTAACCGATGGCCTGCGCCGCACTGGGATTCTGCTCCAACCCGATCGCGCGCAGCCGCCATACCTCGTCCACCAGTCCTTCACCCAGCATGGCCTCCACCCTCGTAACTATACGTACATCCAGCTCGGCCGGCGTCCGGTCGAGTTGGGTGCACCGCACCTCCCAGCCTGCGAGTGGTGCCGGCAGCCGCGCAAAATCCGCCGCCAGCTCCGCGAGGGTCCTGCCCGATGCCCGGCAGCGCTCCAGGGCGCGGGTCACCCGGCGCGGATTCGCCACGTCCAACGCGCCGAGTCCGCCCGGGTTGAGCCGGTGCAACTCGTCCACCAGCGCCGGGAGCCCGTCGCGTTTCAATTTTCCTGCGATCTCTGCCCGCGACGCCGCCGGCACCGCCACCTCGTCCGCCACCGGGGCGAAGAAGCTTTTCAGGTAAAACCCGCTCCCTCCCACCACCAGCACCGCGCGCCCGCGCGCCGCGATCTCCTCCACCGCCGACCGAGCTTTTGTAACATAATACGTTACATTCATCCGGTCGGTTAAATCGCACACGTCGATGAGATGGTGGTGCACCCGCGCGCGTTCGGCGAGGGTCGGTTTCGCGGTGCCGAGGTCCATGCCTCGGTAGAACAGCAGCGAGTCGCACGACACGATTTCCGCGCCATGCGCCTCGGCCCAGTCCAGCGCCAGGGCGGTCTTGCCGACGGCGGTCGGCCCGGTGAGGACATGGAGGACATGGGTCATGGCCACCAAGCCATTGCCACAAAAAAGCCCAAAGCGCACAAAGAAATGGAGTAGTTTGCTGCAATCTTGGGGACGCGACACCCCCGTCGCGTTCCGCGGATTACCCGACCGCGACGAGGGCGTCGCGGCTCCAGTTTGACTTCAGCCGCCTCCATTTTGGGGCATTGTACTTTGGGGTGGCCACTCCTCCGATTGTTTTGGCGTCGCCTCGCCGGTTTTTTCCCCCACCGTGCCCGGTTTGAAAGCCCGCATCATCTACAATCCCAACTCGGGTTTCCTCTCCAGCCATCCGGCGTTGCTCGCCAGCGTGCGGGCCTGGATTGGAACGCATCGGCCCGATATCGCGATTGCCCCGACGGAGCGGCGGCACCATGCGACCGAGCTGGCCCGGCAGGCGGTGGCCGACGGCTGCGACCTGGTGTTTGCGTTTGGCGGCGACGGGACCATGAACGAGGTCGCCCAGGCGTTGCTCGGCACCCCCACAATGCTGGGCCTAATCCCCTGCGGCTCGGGCAACGGCCTGGCCCGCCATCTCGGGATCCCGCTGCACGCCCCGGCTGCGCTTGCGCTGTTGAGCACCGGGAAGCCCCGGACCATTGATGCCGGCTATGCCGACGGGCGGCCGTTTTTTGTCATTTCCGGACTGGGCTTCGAGGCGGAAATCGCCCGGCGATTCAACCTGCTCACCCGCCGGGGTCTGCCCGGCTACATTGCCACCGGCATCCGCGGTTGGTGGGGCTACCGGCCGCAGGATTATGTCATTGTCCAGGACAGCGACCGCCATGCCCGTTCGGTGTTCACCCTCGCGATCGGCAACTCCAGCCAATACGGCAACAACGCCCAGATCGCCCCGCGCGCGCTGGTGGACGACGGTCTGCTTGATCTGGCGGCCGTGCCGCCGGTCAATCTGATCAACGGCCCCCCGCTCCTCACGCGGCTGTTTAACGGCACACTCGACCGCCGCAGCGACGTGCTGCAACTGCGCGGGGCGCGCTTCACGGTCGAGCGCGTCGCCCCGGGACCGCTGCACACGGATGGCGAGGTGCATGAGGCCGGTCCGCGCGTGGATTTCACCATCCGGCCGCGCTGCCTGCAGGTGTTGGCACCTGCCGTTTAATGAGGAGAGGGCGATTCGCCCCCCCAATCGTTCACGCCGCCAGATACGGAAACTTGGCGGCCGTCGTTTGCACCGCCGGCAGGCCTTCCAGCAGTTCGCCAATCGGATCCCAGCGGCCGTTCACCAGCGCGTCGCGTGCGCTGTCACGCACGGCCGCCTTCACCGTCTGACCAGCAAAACGAATTTCCTGTTTCGCCACGTCGAGGACGATCTCCGTCTCGGGATGGGTTTCGATCGCGGCGGCGATTTTGGCGATATCCTCACGGCTGGCCGAGGCACAGGGCAGGCCGAGCGTCACGCAGTTGCCATAAAAGATCTCAGCGAAGCCCTCGGCGACCACCGCCTTGAAGCCGTGCTTCTGAATCGCCTGGGGTGCGTGTTCGCGCGAGGAGCCGCAGCCGAAGTTCGCGCCCGACAGGAGGATCGTCGCGCCCGCAAAGCGCGGATCGTTCAGCGGATGGGGCTTGTCGGTGCCATCGTCGTTTTTGCGCACGTCCTGGAAAAGAAACGCGCCCAGCCCGTCAAAGGTGACGCACTTCAGGTAGCGCGCCGGGATGATGCGGTCGGTGTCGATGTCGTTGCCGGGGACGAACACGCCGCGGCCGGTGAGGGAGGTGATTTTAGCGAGGGACATGGGAGAAGGATTTCTAACGCAAAGACGCGAGGGCGCAGAGACGCGGAGGTTCAGAATTGAAAATCATCTTGATTGGCTCTTCGCGCCTTGGCGGCTTGGCGATAAATGATTGGGGTTTGTTGGTTTTAGTTTTTCACGCCGAAGACCTCGCGGGCGTCGGCCACGGCGCCGGTGACGGCGGCGGCGGCCACCATGACCGGGCTCATCAGTAGGGTGCGGCCGGTGGGGCTGCCCTGCCGGCCCTTGAAGTTGCGGTTTGAGGAGCTGGCGCAGAGCTGGTCTCCAACGAGTTTGTCCGGGTTCATCGCCAGACACATCGAGCAGCCCGCCTCGCGCCATTCAAACCCGGCGTCGCGGAAGATCTGGTCCAGGCCAAGCTGCTGGCACTGGAGGGCGACAATCTGGGAGCCGGGCACGGCGATGGCCTTGACCCCGGGAGCGACCCTGTGGCCGGGCAGGTAGCGGGCGACTTCCTGGAAATCGCCCAGGCGCCCGTTGGTGCAGGACCCGAGGAAGGCCACATTGATTTTGGTGCCCTTGATCGCCGCGCCGGGCGTGAGCTTCATGTAGGCCAGCGCTTCCTCGACGGAAGCTTTCTCATCCACCGTGGACGCCGTGGCGGGGTCGGGGATGCGTTCGGTGATGGCTACACCCTGGCCGGGATTGATGCCCCAGGTGACGGTGGGCGCGATGTCGGCGGCGGCGATCGTGACCACATCGTCGTAGTGGCAGCCGGGGTCGCTGGCGGTAGCGCGCCAGCGTGCGACGGCCGCGTCCCAGGCAGCGCCCTTGGGCGCGTAGGGCCGGCCCTTCAGGTAGGCAAAGGTGGTTTCGTCGGGGTTCACATAGCCGGCGCGCGCGCCGCCCTCGATGGACATGTTGCACACGGTCATGCGCTCCTCCATCGTCATGCGGTCAAACACCTCGCCGCCGTATTCGTAGGCGAAGCCTGTGCCGCCGTTCACGCCGAGCGTGCGGATGAGGTGGAGGATCACATCCTTCGCATAGACCCCGGGGCGCAGCGCGCCGTTCACCGTGATGCGGCGGACCTTCAGCTGGCCAAGCGCCATGGTCTGGGTGGCCAGCACGTCGCGGATCTGCGTGGTGCCGATGCCAAACGCGATGGCGCCGAACGCCCCGTGCGTGCTGGTGTGCGAGTCGCCGCAGGCGATGGTCGTCCCCGGCTGGGTGATCCCCTGTTCGGGGCCGACGATGTGGACGATGCCCTGCTTGCCGCTGGCGCGGTCAAAAAAGGTGATCCCGAAACGGGCGCAATTCTTGCGCAGCTCGTCCATCATCTCCTGGGCGACCGGGTCGCGAAAGGGCTCGGCAAACTGGTCGGTCGGCACGATGTGGTCCACGGTGGCAAAGGTGCGATCGGGCCGCAGCACCTTGAGGCCGAGATCCCGCATCATGCCAAAGGCCTGGGGCGAGGTGACCTCGTGGATCAGGTGCGTGCCGATGAGCAGCTGGGTCTGGCCGTTGGCCAGGGTGCGGACGGTGTGGGCGTCCCAGACTTTCTGGAAGAGTGATTTGGGGTCGGTCATGATGGGATCAAGATGAGACTGAAGTTTACCACGGATTGCACGGATGAGCACGGATACAAATTTAGTCTTATCCGTGTTAATCTATGCAATCCGTGGTTAAAGGACTGGAAGATCGTCGTTGAAAGTACCAGAAACTTGCCAAACGGGGAAATACTTCTTTGGCTCTCTGTGATGCCCCGAGAGTATCAATTTCCCTTTGAACTGCGCCATCTCGTCTATTTTCGGGAGGTGGCGAGGCGGCTGCATTTCCGGGCGGCGGCGGAGGCGCTGGGGGTGGCCCAACCGGCGCTCAGCCGCCAGGTGGCGCAACTGGAACGGGCGCTCGGCACGCCGCTGCTCACCCGCACCCGCCGGCGCGTGGAGCTCACCCCCGCCGGCCGCCTGCTGCTGGAGCGCGCCGAGCCTCTCCTGCGCTCCCTCCATGCCATTCCCGGCGAACTGCGAGCGATGGCGGGCGGCGAGGTCGGCCACCTACGCGTCGCCTTCACCGGCCTGGCCATGGCCACGGTGCTGCCGGGTATTCTCCGCGAGTTTCACCGCCGGCACCCCGGCATCAAGCTGGAGCTGAATGAATCGCCCACCTCGGCGCAGCTCGTCGCCTTGGAGGCCGGGGAGCTCGCCTGCGGGTTTTTTCATCCCGATGCGCCGACGCCAGGACTGCTAACCCGCACTCTGTTGCACGAGAAGAACGGCGTGCTGCTGCCCTCCGGCCACCCCTTCGCGCGCCGTGCGCGCCTGCGCCTGCGGGATCTGGCCGATACGCCGTGGGTGCTGTTTCCCCGGGCCCACAACCCCGGTTTTTACGACCGGGTGCTGGCCGCGTTCACGAGCGCCGGGGTGTCACCCCGCATTGCCGAGGAGGTTTGGCCGCGCGCCAACGGGGTCGGGTTTGTCCGCGCCGGGGTCGGAGCGACGTTCATGACGCCCTCGGAGGCGCAGCACCTTCCCCCCGAGGTCACCTTCCGTCCGCTCACCGGCCCCGCACCGGAGAGCCGGCTGGTGCTCGGCTGGCGGGCAAGCCCGCCACCCGATCCGGCGCTGGCGGCGTTTCTGGGTGTGGTAGGTGGGTGATGCCTGAAGTCCATGAAGCCTGGCGGTAACCAGCCCGTTGCAGGCTCAGGGGGGTGAGGGCGCGCCGTTGTTGCCGCCGGCCCCATCTGAATGCGCGGCGAGGTCGCCCTGGCTCCAGTCGGGAACGGCGCGCCCAGCGTGTCGCGCCCTAGCTTCAAACATGATCCCCCCTCACGTCCGCTTGGCCAGCACCTTGATCTCGTGACGGGTGACATTGGCGAGCCAGGTCTCGGCGGGCGGCGTGTCGCCTCGGATGCAGAGCATGTCCCAAACCGCTCCCCAAGGCATGGATTTGGCCTGCTCCATCCGGGCGAGGCGTTCGTGGCCGTGACCAGCGGCATCAGCGGCGCGCAGCAGCTTGGTGGGATCGAGGAGACCGAGGAGGATGGCCTGACGGGTGGCGCGAGCCCCAATGACATAGGCGGCGATGCGGTTGATGCTGGCGTCGAAGAAGTCCAGCGCGACAAACACGCGGCCGAGCGCATTGCCGCGCGCGATCTCGTTGAAAAGCGCCCGCACGGGGTCGTCGAGAATCACGACATGGTCGCTGTCCCAGCGCATGGGCCGGCTGGTGTGCAGGAGCAGGCGGGGATGAAACTGCAGCAGGGCGGAGACTTTGTCCGCCACCGATTCCGTCGGGTGGTAATGGCCGAGGTCGAGGCAGGGCACGACTTTCCGACTGAGTGAGTAGGACAGGTAAAATTCTTGCGATCCGACGACATAGTCCTCGCTGCCGAGGCCGAACAACTTGCCCTCCACTGCGTCCACACACAAGTCCTGTCCGCCCTTGGGCTCGGCGAGGATCGCGTCGAGCGACTCGACAAGGCGGGCGCGGGGGCCCCAGCGGTCCACCGGTTGATCCTTGGCCCCGTCGGGAATCCAGTGGTTGTGGACGCAGGGTGAATCCAGCTCGCGGGCAAAATGCCGGGCGATGCGACGGCAGGCCCGGCCGTGGTCGATCCAGAACTGCCGCACCCCGCGGTCGGCGCTTGAGAGGGTGTAGCCGGAGGCTGCCTTGGGGTGCGCGAAGTAGGTCGGGTTGAAGTCCAGGCCGATGCCGGCGGCCTTGGCCCAGTCGAGCCAGCGGGCAAAGTGCGCCGGGGTGAGGGCATCGCGGTCCACCGGTTTGCCGTTGGTCTCAGCGTAGAACGCGTGGAGATTGAGCCGGTGGCGGCCGGGCAGGAGTTTTAGGACCAGGTCCAGGTCGGACCGCATCTCGTCGCCGTTGCGCGCGCGGCCGGGATAGCCGCCGGTCGCCATGATGCCGCCTGAGTCCAGCCCGTCGCGGGGCGCCTCGAGGCCGCGGACGTCATCCGCCTGCCAGCAATGGAGCGAGACCGGCACAGCGAGCGCGCGCCGGATGGCGGCGTCGGTGTCGACCCCGCGTTCGGCGTAGGCGGCGCGGGCGAGCTGGTAGGCGGCCGAGATGGCCGGGCGGGAGGTGGAGGGGGATGGCATGGGCCTGAATGCAGTGGAAGGGTTGAACGGGCGAAGCGTTGAAAGGATGAAGGCTGGAAGTCGGAGGAAAAGAAGAAAAGCTTGTGGCAAAATATTGCGATGGCCCGCCGGCGGGCAAGCCCCCCATTGTGCAACCTGTGACCATCCTGACGCCCACCATCGTGCATCTCGACGCCGACGCATTTTTTGTGGCCGTCGAGCAGGCGCGCGACCCGACGTTGCGGGGAAAAAAGGTCGCGGTGGGCGGACGTGCGCGTGGGATCATCGCCTCGGCCAGCTACGAGGCTCGGGCCAGCGGGGTGTTCACCCCGATGCCGACGGCGCGGGCGCTCCAGGTCTGCCCCGACCTGATCCTCGTCTCCCACGGCCACGGCGGCTACGGGGAGGTGTCGCGGCGGATGTTTGACGTGTGCGAGACGCTCACCCCGATCGTGCAGCGTAACTCCATCGACGAGGGCTACCTGGACCTCGGACCCTGCGGCTTCACCACCGCCGCGGCAGTCGAGGCCGCAGTGCGTGGCCTGCAACGGAAGATCTGGGCCGAGCTGCAGATACCGGTGTCCATGGGAATCGCGGCCAACCGGCTCGTGGCCCAGATCGCGTCAAAGCTGCGAAAACCGCGCGGCTTCGTGGTGGTGCCACCGGGATCGGAGGCGGAGTTTCTCGCCCCATTGGGGGTCGGCAAACTCCCCGGCATCGGGGGCAAAACCGAGGCCGTGCTGGCGGAGCGGGGCATTCGGCTGGTGCGGGATATCCTGGCCCGGAACGAGGACGAGCTGAGGTCCGTTTTCGGGAACGGCTGGCGCGAGGTCCGGGCGATGGCGCGGGGCGAGGACGACCGGCCGGTCGAAACCGAGCACGAGGACGCGAAGAGCTACTCGCAACAGGAGACTTTTGCGGCGGACATCGGGGACTTCGCGGAGATCGAACGGGTGGCCAAGGGGATGATTGATGCGTTGCTGCCAAAAATCCGGGCCGACGGAAAACGCGTGCGCACGATGACGGTGAAGGTGCGCTACCCGGACTTTGCCCAGGAGGCGCATGCGCAGAGTCTGGAGACGGCGACCGACTTGGAGGCGCCGTTTTACCCGCTGGTCGCGCCCTTGCTGCATGCCGCCTGGCGGAAGCGGCGGCCGCTGCGGCTGGTCAGCGTGCGGTTTTCCGAGGTGGAAGGCGGGGCCGCGCAACTCGAGATGTTTGCCGAGGGTGAGGAGCGGCGGCGCAAGCTGGCGGCCGTGCTGGACCGCCTCAACGCGCGCGGGGGCGAAACGGTGGTGCGGCGAGGCCACCAACTGGCCCAATCGACGACCGCGTCAAAAACGAGCATGGACTGAAGTCACTTGCGCAGCCCCGCGCAGAACACGGCCAGCCGCGCCGCCCCTTTGGCAATGATCTCGTCGCTTGTCGCATAGCTCAGCCGCAGATAGCCCTCGGCCCCGAAAGCACTGCCGTGGACGGCCGCGACTTTCTGCTCGTCGAGCAGGCGGGTGCAAAACTCATCCGACTTGAGCCCGAACGAAGAAATATTGGGAAAGAGATAAAACGCCCCCTGGGCAAGCTGGCAGGTGACCCCGGGAATCTGGTTCAGCGCCGCGTGCAGGAACTTCCGGCGGCGGTCAAAGGCGACGAGCATGGTCGCCAGTGCGGTGGCCGTCTTTTCCTTCTCCTTCAGCGCGGCGAGCGCGCCGTATTGGGCGAAGGTGGTGGCGTTGGAGGAAATCTGGCTTTGCAACTCCGCGATGGCCTTGGCGAGAGGGGCGGGCGCCACCGTGGTGCCGAGTCGCCAGCCGGTCATCGCATAGGTCTTTGAGAAGCCGGAGACGATGATGGTCCGGGCCGCCGCCTCCGCGCTGAAGGTGGCGGGCGAGGCGAAGGCCACCCCGTCGTAAAGGAGGTGCTCGTAGATCTCGTCGGACAGGATGTAGAGATTGTGCTTCAACGCGACCGCGACGATGGCCTCCAACTCCGCCCGGGAATAGACGGCACCGGTCGGGTTGGAGGGCGAGTTGAGGATGAGCAGCCTGGTCCGGGGGGTGATCGCGGCTTCGACCATGGCGGGGGTGAGCCGGAAGCCGGTGGTGTCGCCGGCCAGAACGAAACGCGGCACCGCGCCGGCGAGCTTCACCATTTCCGGGTAGCTCACCCAGTAGGGGGCGGGGATGATCACCTCGTCGCCCGGTGAACAGGTGGCAAGAATGGCGAGATAGCAGGAAAATTTGCCGCCGGGTGAAACAATGACCTGCGCCGGTGAGATTTTCATGCCGTGGTCGGCGGCATATTTCTCCGCGATGGCCTGGCGCAGCGGCTCGATGCCCGGGGTCGGCGCGTATTTGGTCTTGCCGGCCAGGAGGGCCGCGATGCACGCCTCCTTGATATGGGCGGGAGTGTCGAAGTCGGGTTCGCCGGCGGCAAAGCCGCAAACGTCCTCGCCGGCGGCGAGCAGGGCCTTGGCCTTGGCGTCAACGGCGAGCGTCGGGGACGGCGCGATGTGTCGGGCCCAGGTCGAGAGGGGGGCGGGAGCTTGGCTCATGGATTGGTCGGTCAGGATAAGAGGCGTGCAAAAAGAAAGGCAAGTCCCTCGCGGTGACAGTTCGAAAATCGGGTTGCACCCGGCCGGCATCCCCTGCTTTGTGGTCCGTGCAGTGTTCCGGTTTCCGCCCACCCACCTTCAACTCTTAACCCTATGCCCATCGCCCTTGGCTCCCAAGCCCCCGACTTCACCCTCAAAACCAAGACCGCCGACGGCCTCAAGGATGTGCGGCTCAGCGACAATTTCGGCCAGAAACAGACTGTGTTGCTCTTTTTTCCGCTGGCCTTCACCGGGGTCTGCACGACGGAGCTGTGCGAGACGACCACCCACCTTAACGAATATGCCGGTCTGGGCGCCGAAGTTTATGGCCTCAGCGTGGACAGCCCTTTTGCCCAGGAGGCCTGGGCCAAGGCGAACAACATCACGGTCACACTGTTGTCCGACCTGAACAAGACCACCACCCGGGCCTACGACGTGCTGTTTCCGATGCTCGCTGGAGTGGGCGACACCAGCGCCCGGGCGGCGTTTGTCATCGGCCGCGACGGGGTCGTCAAATATGCGGAGCAGACGGCGACGCCGAAAGATTTACCGAATTTCGCGGCGGTGAAGGCCGCTTTGGCGAAGTAACTGCTTTGGTGGAGCCGGGGCGACCTCGCGCCGATTCGGCGCCGGGCTCGGCGCCGCTCCCGTCGTCCCGCTATTTTTCCATGAGCCTCCCGAATCCCTTCAATACGCTCCAGACGTTTTCCGCCAACGGCGCCTCGCACCAGTTCTACTCGCTGCCGGCGCTGGAGTCGGCCGGCTTCAAGGTCTCCCGCCTGCCGGTGAGCATCCGCCTGGTGCTCGAGTCGCTGTTGCGCAACTGCGACGGCAAACGCGTGGCCGAGCCGGCCGTCGCGGCGTTGGCCTCCTGGCCGGCGACGGGCCCGCGCACCGAGGAGATACCCTTTGTCGTCGCGCGCATCGTGTTGCAGGACTTCACCGGGGTGCCGCTGCTGGTGGACCTCGCGGCGATGCGCTCGGCGGTCGCCCGGATGGGCAAAAACCCCAAGATCATCGAGCCGCTCGTGCCGGTGGACCTCGTGGTGGACCACTCGGTGCAGGTGGACTTTTCGGGCGATGCTGCGGCCCTGGCCAAGAATCTTGAGCTGGAGTTCTCGCGCAACCGCGAGCGCTACCAGTTTCTGAAATGGGGCATGCAGGCGTTCGACACCTTCAAGGTTGTCCCGCCGGGCATCGGCATTGTTCACCAGGTCAATCTCGAGTATCTCGCCAAGGGCGTGCTCACCGACGCCCATGGCGTCTGTTATCCCGATACCTTGGTCGGCACCGACTCCCACACCACCATGATCAACGGGCTGGGCATCGTGGGGTGGGGCGTCGGCGGCATCGAGGCCGAGGCGGGGATGCTCGGGCAGCCGGTTTATTTTCTCACCCCCGATGTCGTCGGGGTGCATCTCACCGGCGCCCTGCGCGAAGGCGTGACCGCCACCGATCTGGCGCTCACCCTCACCCAAGTGCTGCGCAAGGCCAAGGTGGTCGGCAAGTTCGTCGAGTTTTACGGCCCCGGTGCCGCCGCACTGCCGGTCGTGGACCGCGCGACCATTGCCAACATGGCGCCCGAATACGGCGCGACCATGGGTTTCTTTCCGGTCGATGCCGAGTGCTCGAACTACCTCCGCGCCACGGGCCGCGACGAGAAGCTGGTTGCGCTTTACGAGGCCTATTATCAGGCTCAGGGCCTGTGGGGCATCCCGGCACCGGGCGCGATTGACTACTCGCAGGATCTCGCGCTCGACCTCGCCAGCGTTGTGCCGAGCGTGGCCGGCCCGAAGCGGCCGCAGGACCGCATCGAGCTGCCAAACCTGCGACGCGAGTTTTTCGCCGCCTGTGCCCGCCCGGTCGCGGAGAATGGCTTCGGGCACTCCCGTGCCGACTATGCGAAATCAGTGAAAGTGGAGCTGGTCTCAAAAAAGAAGGCGCGGCTCGCCAGCGGCTCGGTCGTCATTGCCGCGATCACCAGCTGCACCAACACCTCCAACCCCTCGGTGATGCTCGCCGCCGGCCTGCTCGCCAAGAAGGCCGTCGAGAAGGGCCTGAAGGTGAACCCGGCCGTGAAGGCTTCGCTGGCGCCCGGCTCCCGCGTGGTGACCGACTACCTGAAGAAGACCGGCCTGCAGCCCTACCTGAACAAGCTCCGCTTCAACACCGTCGGCTACGGTTGCACCACCTGCATCGGCAACTCCGGCCCGCTCGACGCCCACCTCGAGGATGCCGTGGTCAAAAACGACCTCATCACGGCCTCGGTGCTCTCAGGCAACCGCAATTTTGAGGCGCGCGTCCACCAGAACGTGCGGGCCAACTTCCTGATGTCGCCGCCACTCGTGGTCGCCTTCGCACTCGCGGGCCGCGTGGACATCGACCTGAGCTGCGAGCCGCTCGGCACGGACCGGGAGGGCGCGCCGGTCTACCTGGCGGATCTCTGGCCGACCCTTGCCGAGGTGCGCGACGCGATGCAGGCCGCCCTCAAGCCGGAGGTCTTCCGCCGCCTCTACAAAAACTTCGCCGCCCAGAACCCCAAGTGGAACGAAATCCCCTCGTCCGCCGGCAACGTGTATGAGTTTGACGCCCAATCCACCTACATCCAGGAGCCGCCGTTTTTCGCGGGCTTTGGGATGACCCCCGGCGCGATCGCACCGATCACCGGAGCCCGCGCGCTCGGCATTTTTGGGGACTCGGTCACCACCGACCACATCTCGCCAGCCGGTGCGATCAAGAAGAGCTCGCCCGCCGGCCAGTTCCTCCTTGGGCACGGCGTCACGTTCGAGGATTTCAACTCCTATGGCTCGCGCCGCGGCAACGACCGCATCATGACCCGGGGCACGTTTGCCAACGTCCGGATCAAGAATCTCATGCTTGGCGGCGAGGAGGGTGGGAGCACGCGCGGTCCGGATGGGGCCAAAGTCTCCATTTATGACGCGGCGGTCGCCCACCAGAAGAACGGCACGCCGCTGATTGTGCTCGCCGGCCAGGAATATGGCACCGGTTCCTCCCGGGACTGGGCCGCCAAGGGCACCAACCTCCTCGGGGTGAAGGTGGTGGTCGCGCAAAGCTTCGAGCGCATCCACCGCTCCAATCTCGTCGGCATGGGGGTGCTGCCGCTCCAATTCAAGGACGGCACGACCGCGCAGACCCTGAAGCTGGACGGCACCGAGACCTATGATGTCGTCGGCCTCGACGCCTCCATCGCGCCGCAACAGGATCTGACCCTTCGCATCACCCGCCAGGGTGGCGCGGTCGAGCAGGTCCCGGTGCGCTGCCGCATCGACACGCCGATCGAGATCGATTACTATCAGCACGGCGGCATCCTGCCCTACGTGCTCCGCCAAATCCTCGCCCGGAGCTGATTTTATCCGGTCGGAACCATCCCCGCGGCACGATTTGTGTTGCGGGGACTTTCAGCCATCTTTCCTCCATGTCTGACATCATCAAATCCACCTACTTGGTCGATGCCGCCGCCGATCCCGTCGTCGTGCGTGTCGAGGGGCGGGCTTGCTTTCAAAACAGCCGTTGTTTGCGTGACTTCTTCACCGAAATGACTCGTCGGGGGAAATCCCGCTTTGTTCTGGACCTGGGGCGGTGTTCGAGCATGGACAGCACTTTCCTCGGAGTGCTGGCGGGGGCGGCGCTGGAACTGCGGAACTTGGCGCCGGCGGGCACCCTGGCGGTGCGCCAGGCCGGTCCGCGCAATCTGGAGTTGCTGCAAAACCTCGGCCTGCACCGGCTGTTGACGGTTGAACCCGGGGAATTGCAGTCGGGCGAATGCAGCGCGTTGGATTGCCAACCGGAGCAGGACGCGATGGAAAACACGCGCCTGGCTCTGGAGGCGCATAAAAATCTGGTCGCGGCCGACGAGACCAATCGCGAGCGCTTTCAGGACGTCTTGGTATTCCTCCAGAAGCGCGTCGAGCAGGGCTGACGCCTTCTCCCCGTTTCCCACCCGCGGGCAGCTTGGGGGAGCGGGGTGTCCGCACCCTGCAGTTCGCCACCATTGGATGTGGGCACGGCCTGCGGAATGGCCTTGGTTGGCGACCGGAGCTTGGTTTGCCGGCTTTAACCATGAAATCCCGTTTGCCTCGCGCGCTCCGGCGTGCCTCAGTCAGCGACCGCCATGCCCGCCACCCAGGAAACTCCCGCCGCGACCGACCGCTTCGCGCTGCCCGACGCGGGCGGCCATTTTGGCCCCTATGGAGGGGTGTTTGTGCCGGAGACACTCATGACCGCCTTGGCAGAGCTCGGGGCAGCCTACACGGCGGCGAAAAACGACCCGGTTTTCCAATCCGAGCTGCGGCATCATCTGCGCGAGTTTGCGGGGCGTCCGTCGCCGCTTTACTTTGCCGAACGGCTGACCGCGCACTGCGGGGGGGCCAAGATCTACCTGAAGCGGGAGGACCTGCTCCACACCGGCGCGCACAAGATCAACAACGCGCTGGGCCAGGCGCTGCTGGCCCGCCGCATGGGGAAGAAACGCGTCATTGCCGAAACCGGGGCGGGGCAGCACGGGGTGGCGACGGCCGCCGTGTGCGCCAAGTTCGGGTTTGAATGCGTGATCTACATGGGGGCGGTGGACATGGCGCGCCAGGCGTTGAACGTCTTCCGGATGCGGCTCATGGGCGCTGAGGTGCGCGGGGTCGAGGCCGGCCAGAAAACCCTCAAAGAGGCCATTAACGAGGCGATGCGTGACTGGGTGACGAATGTCCGCGGCACCCACTACATTCTCGGCTCGGCACTCGGGGCACATCCCTACCCGATGATGGTGAGGGATTTTCACCGTGTGATCGGCGTGGAGGCGAAGGAGCAGATTCTGGCACGCGAGGGTCGGCTGCCCGACGAAATCATCGCCTGCGTGGGTGGCGGCTCCAACGCCATGGGGATATTCTTCGAGTTTCTGGAGGAGTCCGGGGTTCGGCTCACCGGGGTCGAGGCCGGCGGGCGCGGCCTGGCGCGCGGGGACCACGCCGCGCGCTTTGAGGGCGGTCGCCTCGGTGTGCTCCAAGGGTGCAAGACCTATATCCTGCAAAACGCCGAGGGCCAGATCGAGCTGACCCACTCCGTCAGCGCGGGCCTGGACTACGCGGCCATCGGCCCCGAGCACGCGATCTACCGCGATCGGGGCCGGATTGACTACGCCCACGCGACAGACGACGAGGTGTTGGAGACCTTCCAGCTCTGCTCGCGGCTGGAGGGGATCATCCCGGCGCTGGAGAGCACCCACGCGCTCGTGCATGCGATGAAGCGCGCGAGGGCGCTGCCGAAGGACAAGGTCATCGTGGTCAATCTTTCCGGCCGTGGCGACAAGGATGTCAACCAGGTGCAGGTGCTGCTGGATGGCAGAAGTAACAAGTGACAAGTAACAAGAATCGGGCGGCCCGGGATTAAACAAAAGCGAGGAGGCAACATGGCGGACAAACACGAGATTTGGTGCAGCGGATGTTTAAATTTGCCCAACGGGTTCGGCGGTTTGTGAACCGGCTGCCGCGCACCTTGGCGAACCGCGAGGATGCCGGGCAACTGGTGCGTGCCTCGGGCTGGGTCGCCGCAAATTATTGGGAGGCCCAAGAGGGGCTGAGCCGGAAAGATTCCTTCTATCGGATCAAGGTCGTCCGCAAGGAATCCCGTGAGTCAGGTCTCTGGCTGCGCCTTGTTGACCTTGGCGATGACCCCGAACTCCCGGCGGAAAGGGATTGGCTGGTCAACGAGGCCGACGAGTTGAAGAAAATCTTTTCACAATCCTGGGCAAAGATGACACTGCTGTCTGAATTCATCATCACTTAGCTCTTGTTACTTGTTCCTTGTCACATGTTACTTCTTTTCAGAATGAAAAGCATGACCGGCTATGGCCGCGCGACCGCCGCGCTAGCGGGTTCCACCCTCACCGTCCAGGTGAGCTCCGTGAACCGCAAAACCCTCGATCTGACCGTCTCACTGCCGGACGAGTGGGAGCGACTGGAGCCCGCGATCGGCGAGGAGGTGCGAAAATTCGCCGCGCGTGGAAAAATCCACCTGGACATCAGGCTCACCGGTGATCCGGCCGGCTCCGCTGAGAGCTGGAATGAGGAGGAGGCGGCCGAGACGCTCGACCGGCTCGCGGCGTTTGCCTCGCGTCAGGGCGTGGCCTTCACCCCCACGCCGGAACTGCTCTGGCAGATGGTCAACTCCCGCCGCTCGGGCGGGGAGCGGCCCCCCGCCGAGCAGGTGTGGCCGGCGGTCGCAGCCGTTCTCGACGAGGCGTTGCGCGCGTTTTCCGCGATGCGGGCGACTGAGGGCGAGGCCCTGCTGGTGGATTTCCTCTCCCGGCTTGAGACCCTCCGCCGGCAGGTGGACGCCGTGGCGGCGCGGGCGCCGTTCGTGCCGGCGCACCAGCGGGAACAGCTCCTCCGCCGACTGCGCGAGGCCGGGCTGGAGCTCGACCCTGACGACGAGCGTGTGCTGCGGGAGCTCGCGCTCTTCGCCGACCGGTGCGACATCAGCGAGGAGCTCACGCGCCTGCGGAGCCATCTGGACCAGTTGGCCACGCTGCTCAAGTCGGACGGTGAGGTGGGTCGCAAGGCGGAGTTCCTCCTGCAGGAAATCGGCCGCGAGGTGAACACCATCGGGAGCAAGGGCAACGACCTCGCCATCGCGCGCCATGTCATCGAGCTGAAGAACGAGCTGGAGCGCGTCCGCGAACAGATCGCCAACGTCGAATAGTGATCCCTGGCAAAAACCTGTCCTCCGTCCCTGATTCCCTGACTTCCAAGTTGAAGGCTGGAATTCAGGTCGGCCTCGTCTGCTCTACGCCGGATGGCGCAGCGAGTGGATCACATACAGGACCGTGCCGACGCAGATGCCCGAGTCGGCGAGATTGAACGTGGGGTAAACATAGGTGCCAAAGTGAAAGTCGAGGAAGTCTGTCACATAACCATGCACAATCCGGTCGAGGAGATTACCCGCGATGCCGCCGCAAAGCAGGCCAAAGGCGACCTGGACGGTCCGGTGCCTCAGCCCGAGCGGACCACGCCAGATCCCGATGGCCACCAGCGTGGCCCCGGCCAGTACGGCCAGGACCGCGCTGCGGCCGGAAAAAAGACTCCAGGCCGCGCCGGTGTTGCCCACATGGACCAGATAGAAAAAGCCCGGCACCACGGTGATCGCGCCGGGCGGGCCGTAGGTGCCTAACTCCAAGTGGTTGAAGATCCAGAGCTTGCTGGCCTGGTCGAGGGCGAGCACCGCCACCGCCAGGAGCAGCAGCAACCGGTAGGCGAGCAGCCGCTCCAGGAAAGCCTTGGGCCGCCGACTGGCCGGCGGCCCGGGCGCCGCAGCCGGGTTTCCTTCCGTCGGAACGCCACCCATGACCGCGAGCGCCAGCCATAATTCATCCTTCATAATTCATCCTTTGGCCGGCGTCATTCGCCGTTGTCGTCGCCCCCACCTCCAGCCATCGCCTCGCCGTCGCCGAGCTCGCTACCCAGCCCCGCCTGGCTGCGGGTGCGCAGCCGGTTTTTCTCGATAAGTTTAAGCGCCTCGGCGGAGTAACGGGTGAACGGCACGGCGAGCAGCCGCTCACGGGCGATGGGCTTCTGGGTGGCCTCGCACATGCCGTAGGTGCCAGCCTTCACGCGTTGGATGGCGGCCTCGATCTCGGACAACGCCTCCTGTTCGTTTGCCACCATACTGAGCGCAAAATCGCGGTCAAAGGTGTCGGTGCCGGCGTCGGCCATGTGCTGGCCGTAGCCGGAGAGGTCGCCGGCGTCGTCCTTGGAGGAGCGTTTGAGGGTGTCCTCGGTGTGCTGGTCGAGCTGGCCGGTGAGATGGAGGCGCAGGTCGAGCAGCAGTTTGTAATGGCGGCGAAACTTCTCCGGTACGGCGGAATCGTCCTCCGGCAGGGGGGCGGCGCTTTTCTTGGGGTTGAAGCCCAGGATGTCGGCGAGCGAGGCGGCCTTGACATGTTTTGGCTGGATTAGACGGGCCAGCCCAGCCTCGTCGGGCACGCGGGAACTTTTGGCGGCGACCTTGGCCGCCTCGGCCTTGGTGTGCTCCTCCACCGTGGCGGCGGCCTTGGCGGCGGCGCGCGCCTCATCTAGGGAGAACGCGACCGGACGAGCGGGGGCCTTGGCGCGGCTTTGGGCGAGAATGCGGCTGCGCAGGCTCGCGCGGGCGGCGGATTCCTTCGCGGGCGCGGCTTTGGCGGGCGCAGGCTTGGCAACGGGCGCGGCTTTTCCGGCCGGGAGAGCCTTGGACGCGACCTTGGCGGCCGGGACGGATTTGGGAGTGGGTTTGACGGGCTTGGCGGATTTTTTTGGCACGGGCTTCACGATTTTTGGACGGGTGGGTTTGGCTTTGGGAGCAGGTGTCTTCTTAACGGGTTTCTTTTTGGGGTTTTTAGACATGACTATTGGGGGTAAAGGTTTTCAGCGGCTGAGCGCGACGGCACAGCGGGGGCAGACGGTGCCGTCGGGGGTGGTTTCAAGGGCCGGCACCCAGCGCCAGCAGCGGGGACAGTGGATGTGGCCGAGCTCCGCCGCCGGACGCACGCTGACCGTGAGTGCTTCGCCGGCGGTGGTGGGGACAAGGGTCACATGGGAGACAATAAAAAGCTCGGGCAGAAAATCACGGTGCTTCTTCAACACCTGAAACACCGCGTCGCCGTCCGGGCCGCCAACGGTGACCGCCGCATCCAGGGATTTGCCGAGCTTGCCGGCGGCACGATCCGGCTCGATGGCTTCGTTGACCTTGGTGCGGACATGGAAGAGCGTGGTGAACTCGGGCTCGCTGGCGGGGTCCGTCCACTCGACGGGCGCGACCGGCCAGTCCTGGAGGTGGATCGAATCGTTGGCAAACTCGCTGCGGGCGGTGGCGAATGACCACGCTTCGTCCGCCGTGAACGTGAGGATGGGTGCGAGTATCCTCACCAACGCGGAAAAGATCTCATGCAGCGCCGTCTGCGAGGAGCGGCGCAGGGGTGCGTCCGTGCCAAGGGTGTAGAGCCGGTCCTTGAGGATGTCGTGATACCTCGCCGAGAGTGTGACCGAGCAGAACTGGTTGCAGAGCTGGTAGACCCGGTGGAATTCACAGGCATCGTAGGCGGCCGTGCAGCCGTTGATCAGCACGGCGGCCTGGTGCAGCGCCCAGCGGTCGAGCGTGTCCATCTGCGCCACGGGCACGGCATCCCGCCCAGGCTCGAAGTCAAACAGGTTGGCGAGCAGGAAGCGGAGGGTGTTGCGGAGCAACCGGTAGGTTTCGCCGACATGGGCCAGGATTTCCTTGGAAATCGGGATGTCGTCCCGGAAATCCTCGGATGAGATCCACAACCGGATCACATCGGCGCCGTGCGCGGCGATATAGGCGTCGCTGGTCTGCGGCTTCTCGTAACTGCTGCTTTTGGATATCTTGTTGCGGTCGGCGTCCACGATGAAGCCATGCGTCAGGACGGCCCGGTAGGGCGCGGCCCCGTAGGCGATGACGCTGGTCCAAAGCGACGACTGGAACCACCCCCGGTGCTGGTCGCTGCCCTCAAGGTAAAGGTCGGCGGGCCAGGCGGTGGCGCCCTGGCCACGCTTGAGCACCGCCGCGTGCGACGAACCTGAATCCAGCCACACGTCGAGGGTGTCGCGGCCGCAGGTCAGAGCGGCCGGGGCGGGCCAGCTGGCCGGAAGTTTCACGCCGTCGAGGATTTCGTCAGGCGTGGCCTCGAACCAGAGGTTGGTGCCGCGTTTTTCGATTTTGTCCGCGACGGCCCGGACCACGCCGGCATCGAGGAAGGCGTTTTTCTGCTCGTCGTAGAAAGCGATGATGGGGACGCCCCAGGCACGCTGGCGGCTGACGCACCAGTCCGGCCGGGACTCGACCGCGCCTCTGATGCGGGCCTCTCCCCAGGCGGGAATCCACTGCACCTGGCTGATGGCCGCGAGGGCGGTGGCCCGGGGAGTGATTTTGGAATTTTGATTTTCGATTTTGGAATGGTCGAGCGAGACGAACCACTGGTCCACAGCGCGGAAGATGATCGGGGTCTTGGAGCGCCAACAGTGCGGGTAGGAGTGGGAGAAGGTCTTCTTCGCCAGCAACGCGCCGGCGGCAGCCAGCTTCTTCAACACGCCGATGTTGGCGGGCGAGGTTTTCTTAGCGGCCAAGTCCTCCACGGTTTCCAACGTGGTGAGCCCCACCAGTTCGGCGGGGATCTGCCCATCATCAAGGTAGCGACCGTCATCCCCCACCGGGCAGTAGATCGGGAGCTTGTACTTAAGGCCGGTCAGATAATCCTCCGCGCCGTGGCCGGGTGCCGTGTGGACGGCGCCGGTGCCGCTGTCCGTGGTCACGTAGTCCGCGAGCACAACGGGGGAGAGGCGGTCGATAAAAGGGTGTTGGGCTGCCAGGCCCTCGATTGTTGCGCCCTTGAACAGGGAGCCCTTGTCCGTGGGCCCGGTGATCTTGAGCGGCTCGGTGAGCGAGCCCGTCAAGCCCTCGGCCACAATCAGCCGCTCCGTTCCGACATCCCATACGACATAGTCCACGTCCGGATTCACCGCCACGGCCAGGTTGGCGGGGATGGTCCACGGCGTCGTCGTCCAGATCACGATGGAGAGCGGCTTGTCGGTCGGCAGCCCGAACTTCGCCGCCTCGGCGGCCGGGATGGGAAACTTCACCCAGATGGCGATGGAGTTATGGTCTTGGTATTCGATCTCCGCCTCGGCGAGCGCAGTCGCGAAAGGGATGCTCCAATAGACCGGCTTCTTCGCGCGATAGACCAGCCCCTGCTCAGCGAAGCTGGCGAGCGTCCGCAGGATGTCGGCCTCAAACGCGGGCGCCTTGGTCTTGTATTCGTGCTGCCAGTCGGCGAGAACGCCGAGGCGCTTGAACTGCACGGTCTGGGTTGCGATCCATTTTTCGGAAAAAGCGTCGCATTTCGCCCGCACCTCGGCAGTGGTGAGGGTGAGTTTTTCGTCCCGGATTTCGCGCGAGACCTTTTGTTCGATGGGCAGGCCGTGGCAGTCCCAGCCGGGCACATAGGGGGTGCGGAAGCCCCGCATGGACTTGTAACGATTGATCACGTCCTTGAGCACCTTGTTCAGGGCGGTGCCGATGTGGACGTCGCCGTTGGTGAAGGGCGGGCCGTCGTGGAGCACGAAGGCGGGGGCGGCGGCGCGCTTTTTCTGGATAGCCTCGTACAGGCCGAGTTTTTCCCAGTGGGCCGCGCGCGCGGGCTCGCGCTGGACGAGATTGGCCCGCATGGGGAAATCGGTCCGCGGGAGCTGCAACGTTTCTTTCAAGTCTTGGGCCATGCCGGGAAAAGCGCGCGAGGCTAGGTCGCGCCCCCGGTGAGTCAAGGGAAGACGCCGAATTGCACCTCCCAGGGCGATCCAAGTTTTGGGACAGGTTTAATCGAAACCAGCTTGCGCTCTGGTTGTAGCCGAACGGGGGTTACTTACCCCGGGCCGAAACATCCGGCCGGATACTGGTGGCATCTGCCTTCGCCAAGCCCACGTTCGGCCAGGCGACCCGGCCGCAACCGGATCCCGACGGGGCGTCATGATGGAGCAGGTACGAAACATGAACAGTGTTCAGCCGTTTTTCATGCTCACCTTCGCGCTTGACGCCGACGACGGAAGATCCACGCTCCCGCCCTCGCAGTACACGCCCTCATCGTCTATCGGTTAGGACAGGGGATTCTCAATCCTCAAAGCGGGGTTCAACTCCCCGTGGGGGCACCATTTACGTAACCCGCATCATCCGTATTATATGCGGGTTTCTTGTTGGCCTAAAAACCCCAAGTGACAACCCAGGTGACAACAAACCAACGAGAGCGCCGAGCCTTTTGATGGCGGGGAAGCACAGGATTTGATCCTCCTTCATCATGGCGGCATCCACGGTTCAGCGATGTCAGGGGGCCCGCCATTCTTTTAGCTCGTCTAGTCCGGCGGTTCAACCGGTTGGTTGCGTCATCATCCCTCGTCGCACCCAGGGTAACTCGCCCCGCACCGATTTCGGTGCTCGCCTCAACGCACCCGATCCCGGCCGGCGCGGGTCAATCGTGCTTCGCCCGCCACCGCCCCCGCGACGCTAACGCCCCCTGCGAACGCCCAAGCTGACTCGCCCGCAGACGGCGGCGCTCGCCCGTCCTCCAGGTCGCTGCGCGCGTCCGTTCCGCCGCCGGTGCGCTCCGTCGCCGCACTGCCGGGGCGCGAACGCCCGCAATCCCCTTGCGTTGCGGACGCGCGGAGCGCCTGCGTCACACCGCTGCGCGGACGGGGCCGCGGGCGGTCACGCCTGATCCGGCAGTCCCGCTCGCCCCGATTTGCCACCACGCAGTGGTCGATTGTGTCGGGCACCGGGGACAGCAACCCCGAACTGGCCCACGAAGCGCTGGCTGCCCTGTGCCGGGCTGACTGGTCGCCGTTGTACGCCTATGCGCGGCGCCGAGGCCAATGCCCCCAGGGGGGTGCCACCGGGTATCACCCCATGTGTACCGACTGGCTGTCCCGCTATGCTGTGACGGTCAGGCTTCACGGATTGTCCACCCTGGATGGTCCACCCCTCATCCCAACCCTGGAAAAGTCATGTTTATCAGCACCAAAACGACCATCGGCCGCAAGCTCACCGCCATTGACGGCGACATCGGCCACGTGGGGGATTTTTACTTCGATGACAAAACCTGGGCCGTCCGCTACGTCATAGCAGAAACCGGCACCTGGCTGACCGGGCGAAGTGTGCTACTCTCCCCCTACGCCTTCTTCAGCTTCTTTGATACTGCCGGCAAAGCCCACTATGTGAACCTGACGCGGCGGCAGATCGAGAACAGTCCCTCTATCGAGCTGCACCGGTCGGTCTCCCGCCAGTTCGAGGAAAACTACTTCCGCTACTACGGCTGGCCCGCCTACTGGCAGGGCGGGCAGATGTGGGGCAAGTCGGACTTTCCGGTGTCCACTCCCGCCACACCGCTCGACCGCGCCCTCCTCCACGAGTATGCCCGATGGGACGACGTTCATCTGCGGAGCACCCAGGCCGTGACCGGGTACCAGATCGAGGCGCTGGACGGGATGATCGGCACCGTCAGCGGCTTCATTGTTGACGACCGGACTTGGGAGGTGCGCGACCTGGTGGTCGAGACCGGCCTTTGGTATGCCGGCAAGGAGGTCCTCATCTCCCCGTACAAGGTGGACCGCATCAGCTACGCGGAGTCGAAGGTCTTTGTGATCCTGACCAAGTCTGACATCCAAAAGACCGGGAACCACGAGGTCGCCCAGGCCGTCGCCTGACTGGAAGCCGCAAATCATCCGGCCCACCTTTCACCCGAACTCTCCCATGGACAACCCGCCTTTCCATTTTGCCCAGCAACCCAAATCCGCCGGGAGCAATCGAGTGACCCGGGAGATGGTACGCACCCGGACCGACGAGCTGGCCCGGCGCGATGGTCGCGAACCAACGGAAGTGACTCATCGCGACTATGCCCAGGCGAAGGAAGCGTTGACCGGCGAGTCGGAGTGGGAACGGCAGGAAGCGCGGATGGTCTTGACCGTGTAACGGGGCGGGTGCTTCACGGTGAAACGAATGACCGTCGCCATTGTTATCATCCTGCCGGCAATCGTCCTGCTCGTCGCGGGCTACAAGACCTCCCGGGCCGGGTATGCGTCGGCCACCTACACCGTGGTCCGCACCGATCGGAGTTTCGAGCTGCGTGACTACCCCGCCCTGTCCGTCGTGGAGACGACCACCGCCCCGGATGCGAACGGAGCCGACGGCAGTTTCAGCCGCCTTTTCCGCTTCATCAGCGGCAACAATTTGGACAGACAGAAGATCGCCATGACCACCCCCGTTTTCATGTCGGGCGTTGAAAGCGCCGGTACCATGGCGTTTGTCCTGCCGGCCGGAGTGTCCGGCACCCAGGCACCCCGCCCGACCGACGGCAAGCTTGCGGTGCGGGAGCTGCCGTCGGGCCATTTCGCCGTGCTGCGGTACAGCGGCAGGCGGAACGTGAAGAACGAGGCCGGGGCGCTTGCCCGGCTGCGGGCTTGGTTGCAGCTGCAGGGGCTGAAGGCGACCGAAGCGAGACCGGTTTACGGGTATTTCGATCCACCGTGGACGCCGTGGTTTTTACGACGCAACGAAGTCATGCTCCGCCTGGTGTCTGCACCCTGACCGGGGAGCCAGGGTTCAAACAACTGGAGCGGGCTGTACTGCCATCTCGGTAGCCGTGGAGCAGGTGGCGGCTGAACGCTCCGTGGGCGGAAGACGGGTGGAGGCTAAGGAGGGCGCGCAACCCAAGCAATCACGCCTACTTCGGCGCGGATTCACCTAAAGCAGGCGCGGCTGTCGCCGGCACGGGGGCGGCTGACACGGGCGTGACGGCGGCAGGCGGTGAAGCCTGTCCCCGCCCACGTCCGCCCTGCGCTGGAGCGGCCGCCTTCGGCGGCGCGAAGACCGGTGGGCGGTCGAGTGGCTTGTAGCCCAGCAGCGGGATCATGGCTACACCGTAACGGGTGCCCAGTTCCTTATAGCCGGCGGGGTCGAAATGAAGATTGTTGGCCGGGGTGCAGCCGACCGCCGAGATCACATGGGCGGTCGGGATGGTATTGGCGAGCTCATCAATGATGGTGTTCATGCCCGCACAGGCACCACCCTGGTCCTTGGGCACCAACTCGCCGACGAGCAGCGGGACGTCCTCGGCCTTGAGGTCGAGATCCTTCAGCAAATCCCCGTAAATGGCCTTCACCTTGTCGGGCCATTGCCTTTCACCGTTGTTGGACTCACCCTGATGGAGAAGGATGCCTTTGATGACACCGACCTTCTGGGCCTGCTTGCCCAGGTCCACCAAGCGTTGGTAGGGGTTGTTGCCGTATTGCTTGGCGATGTTTACCTTGAAATCCCCCGGCTTCCAGGTGGCCATGTAGGCTTGGAAGCCGACCTTGTCGAACATCTCGATTTTGCAGCCGGCGACTGCGACGCTGACGACGCCCACACGAATTTCTTTCGGGGTGTTGGCCACCACAGTGCGGCCGAAATAGTCGGCGGGGCTCATGCCGCTGTCGGAGCGACAGAGAGGCGGGATGGCGGGATACCACTCGCCGGCCTTGCGTTCCGGGCCGGTGTAACGGCCACCGGGTTTGAAATCGACCGCCGCCAGCACTTGGAACCGGCTGTCCACGCCCACTTTTTCTGCCGCCGGGATGCCGGGGAAACCCTCCATGTTGGACTGCCCGAAGCAAAGGAAGACGTAAAAATTCTTGTCCGGCGCTTCCGGCTTTTCCTGGGCGCGGCCAACGACGGCAAGGAGCAAGGCGCCGGCTGCAAAGACGAGCCTGAGTAGGGTGGCATTCATGGTCGGGGAGGGGGAAGGAAATTTCAATCTTGAGGCAACCCGCGATGACCGGTCAAGCATGAGAAGGAAACCACCGCGCCAGTATTGTCAAAAAAGCCCAGCGTTGGCAGGAGCGCTCGCCCCTTGCTTTTGGGGCTTCGGGCCGGCCTCATCGCCCTCAATCGCGGAAGGTCTGCTGAAGCAGCCGGTAGAGGTATTGGCGCCAGATCTGGTAATCATGGCCGTAGCCGGGGTCCTCGCTCCAGATATGGTTGATGCCTTTGGTCGTGAAGGCTTCATGCAAAGCGCGGCCACCGTTGACTGCGGTGAGGCATCATCGTCTCACCGCCGGCTCCGCCAGTAGACGCACGTCGAAGAGCCACCATTCGGCTTCGCGCTCTTCCATCCGGCCCAGAAATTTCTGACCGGCCGTGAGGGACTTGAGGTTGGCAGCTTCGGCCCGGAACGCCATGGTCTTTGCGGGCATCACGCCGGGCATGGCCTCGATTTTTGCGACAGCCTTGCCCTCGACGGCGTTGAGCGAGACGATGGTGCCGTGCAGCTCAAAGCCCCGTCGGAGCTGCGCCGTGGCCTGGCCGCACGCACAAACGCTGTCGCCTTTCGCCAACTCGGTGAGCGGGGGGAGGGTGAGGACTGTCGCCATAGCGTTGCCGTCGGCGTGGTAGGCGAGGGCGACGCGCACCGGCGCGGTGTTGTCGTGGTCGGCGAGCACGGTGAGCTGAGGCAAGTCAAATGGTGTGCGACTTTCCCCGACGGGCGTCACGGGGCCGCGGTCGTTCTGCGGGGACACACGCCGCAGCAGCAGCTGGGTGCCCTCCTGCCACACGGCCAGCACTGCGCCGTCGCGAAGGAGCGCGACGGCCACAGCCGCCTCGGGCCGGCCTTCGCTCAGGCGCAGCGGGATCTGCCACACATGACCAGCATCGCTGGAAAGGGAAAGCTCAACCCGCGGATCGTGGTCGGCGCCGGTGAACCAAGCGGCGGCGGCGCGGCCGTCCCGCGCGTCGAGCGCGGGTGCCGCGGTCGGCGTGAGATCAGGGATCCAACCTTCGGGCACGAGAACGCGCGCCTCCGACCACCGGTTGTTCTCCCAGATGGAAAAATGCACATCCTGCGTACCGTCCACAGCGCGCTCGCGGAATGCCACCAGCGCGGTGGAGTCGTCAAACACGGCCAGAGCTCGGGCCGCCGTGTCGCCAGGAGCGAGCTGGGACTAGAACTTCAGCGAGGTGGCGGTCCCGGGAGTTGGCGGTGCGGTCGCGGCGGCCACCGGAATCGAGCTTTCCACCTTCTCGGCGGTTACGTCTTCTGCGGTGATGACTTTGTCCGCGGCCGCCCCCATCTTGGATCCCTCAACGGGTATGGGAGCCGCGGACGCCGCAGCCGATGCCGCCCAACCGGACAAAATCGCAGCGAGGCCCAACGCAGACGCCGCAACACGCGCGGCCGAACCATTATTGGGTTTGAAGAATAGGGATGTTTTCATGGCGGACGAGGTTGGTTTTCTATGGGCCGGGCCCGGTGGAGGGGTAATCGTGCAGCGGTTGGGTGGCATTGGTCGTATTGAGGAGCAGCCTCAAAATGAACCCTCCTCGGGGCAAGCCCCGAGGTATCGCGGAAAGGGGCTTCGCCCCGATGTCAGTGGGCGGCATCCATCCGCGCAGCAAGCCGCGCGGAATTGTGCCGTCCCGATTAAACCATGGAAACGATCAGGATCTTGGGGCCGGGCAAGAATTGAAAACAAGCAGTGCTTCAGCGGACAATCAAGGCATCCACGGCCACGGGGCCGGGGCCGCGATTGACTAGATTGATGGTATGTTTGCCCGGCGTCAGTCCAGTGACTTCACCCACGATCTGCTCGGGCAGGCGCGGGCCAGTGGTGGACAAATCCGTGGTCGCACGGCTTTGACCATCAATCTGGACCTCCATCCTTCCGGCGCCCGCTTCCTTCGGGGCGATCACCTTTACGCTGCGGCCGACGAACGAACAGCTCCAGACATCGCCGGGCGTGTCGCTCAGGGTGAGGTCGTTGTTGAAGTCGCCGGTGCCGAGGTTGCAGCGGCGAACCCATCCGGGGGCGACCACCCCCGGGTCGTCGTCGTTAATCCAACCCTGGTCATGCGTGATCCGCAGCACCCGGAAGCCCGAGGCCAGCGTCTGGTTGGCTATTCCAGGCAGGGGCGGCACCACTCCGCCGGGCTTCACCGTCAGCCCCTGTCCGTCCTGAACAAACGACAGGGGGACATCGGAACCGAGCAGCTCAACTTTGGACACCCGGCCCAAGGTCGTGCCTCCGGCGCGCAGGGCGTTGAGTTTGACGGCCCCGCCCCGCCAGTTCAGGAGCGTGGCATAGACCCTGCCTTGGTTGCGGGTGTAACAGACGGTGTTGTCGCCGGAGACTTCAAACGGACGGGAGGCATAAACGGCCTCGCCGTTGATCTTCAACCAGGCCCCGACATCCTTGCAGATGGCGATCACGTCAGGATCGAGGTCGCCGCGACCGTGCTGGGTGAGGTTGAGCAGCATCGTCCCGTTGCGGCATACGTTCTGCATCAGAGCCCTGACCACGCTTCCGGAATCCAGGTATTTCTGCCCGGTTTTATAGTGCCAGTCGGCGATACTGGTCTCGGTCTGGAAGGGGTAAGCCGTAATTTGCGATTCGATGACGGCTTCGTTACTCTTGACCAACGCACGGTCAACGTAGGGCAGCAGGGCGGGGCTGTTTTGGAAGCTGTTGTAACGCCCGCCGACGCCCTTGAGGTTCAGCACCACCTCCATCTTCCCTTGGTTCCACTGCAGAGACTTGTTGTAGAAATTCGCGGCCAGCGGGGGCGCGAGGAAGCCGAGCCCCATGTGGACGCCCAGGTCCATCTGGGAATCCCCCGCGTGTTCGTCGAAATAGATCACGTCAGGATGATACTTGTTGATGGCGTCATCCACCCGCCACATGAACTGGTTGGCGAACGGCGAATGCAACGGATCCTTGTTGTCGTGGACCGGCCCGTAAAGATCCACCGGATCCATGCCTTCCCACCATTTTCCTTTGCCGTCCAGAATCGTCTGGAGCGCATCGTAGGGCACCCCCTGCATCGGCCCGGACCGGTCGCTGGTGTATCGCACCGGCATAAACTGTCCCCAGGTTCGCGCCGGTGTGTTGTGAAATCCGATGCCGAAACGCAGGCCATGTTCGCGGGCAATTTTCTCCCAGGTGCCGACGATGTCCACCTTCGGGCCGACCCGGACGGAGTTCCACGGCTGGTAGGTCGAATCCCAGCAGTCAAAATTGTCATGGTGCGCCCCCATCGCCATGAAATAGCGCGCCCCCATTTCGACATACAATCCCATCAGCTCCTCGGGCTTCCACCGGTCAATCACCCAGTTGTGGCTGATGTCCTTGTACCCGTAAACCGACGGATGGCCAAAGGTCTTGAGGTTGAAATTATACTGTGCGTTCCCCTGGATATACATCCCGCGCGAATACCAGTCACCCTGTTCGGGCATGGATTGTGGATCCCAGTGCGCCCACGCGCCGAACTTGGCGTCCCGCCACCATTCCGGCACGGTGTAGAGTCGGCTGATGGCCTTCCAATCGGGAGCATAGGGACCGGCGGCCACCGGCAGGGGCGGCAGGTTCCAGATGTCCGGCGGCAGCCCCAGGTCTCCGCTGCCGACCACGATCTGATCGATGTTCGCTGCAACATCGTTGATCGACTGACTGATGGTCACCATGGCCCCGGCGGGAATGGCGACATCAATGATGGCATGGAGAAAGGAACTGGTCAGCGACCCCGATGAATGAATGTTCACCATGCGTGGCGGCTGGTCGTTGACGACGACGCTGATCGTCCCGACCTGCATCGACGCGTAGCGAATCGCCAGTTTGCCGGCGGCCGGCAGTTCGCTGAACCGGATCCCCTGGCCGGTCCTATTGATGCTGACCAACATGCGACCCGATACCGCCGGCGCGGCGACCTTGGACGCCCCGCCAATGAGTTGGGCGTCGGCCGCCTCGTAGCGGTGATTCCCACCAGCGGAATTGGAATGTTGGCACGCGGAAACGGTCAAAAGTACAAAAATCCAGACCAATGACAAACCGGCCCAGACGCGGCGCAAGGGAGTCTCTCCCAGCTTGGCGAAAAGTTTCATGGCGTTGGTCCGATCACGGCATCCGCCGCAATCTGATTG
Organism: uncultured Opitutaceae bacterium; assembly: GCA_903929355.1. Classification (GTDB taxonomy): domain Bacteria; phylum Verrucomicrobiota; class Verrucomicrobiia; order Opitutales; family Opitutaceae; genus CAIYUN01. The sequence continues at coordinate 46,101 of CAIYUN010000003.1, read as the reverse complement.
AAGAGTCCCATCTTGGCCAGGGTCGGCTCCAGCCGTGAGCTGAGGATGCGAAGGCGCACCTGGCTGGTGGTCACGGGAGACTGGAGGCGCACCAGCCTTCGATGCCCGACCGTGGTGAGTTCATCTGAGGCCACTTTTTCCACCGGGACCCAGTCGGATCCATTCCAGGTGTCGATGGCAAATGATTCGATGCGTTGGCCGCGGTGATCCACTCCTTCCTGCAACGAAACGATGTCAAAGGTGACCGGGTTCGGCAGCGTCAAGGTCAACGCGCCGGTCGTATGCCCCGGCGCCGCCTCCCACCAAGTGTCAAGGTTGCCGTCCAAGGCCAGCGCCGCGCCGTTGGCCGGGTTGGAGTTGTCGGCCGTAAGCCGGCCGCCGCTGGTGCAATCCTTCGCAAAGGTGTAGTTCACCACCTGCGACAGGCGGCGCAAGGTTGCGACTTGATCGTCTGGGATGAGCCCGCGCGTATCGGGGGAAAGGTTCAAAATCAAATTCGCGTTTCGCCCCACGGAGGAGAAGAAGATGTCCACCAATTGCGCCAAATTCCTGGGGCGCTTCGTCGGCGACCAAAACCACTGGCCGTTGGCCAGCAAGGTGACATTCGTCTCGGCCGGGTACCACCAGAGCGTCGACCCGGGAGTGAGTTTGGCGCGGCTGCCAAGATTCTTGGCCGTCATGTCGGGCCAACGGAAGGTGTCGGGCGGCTGGGGGAGGGGGATGACACTCCACTCCGTCGTGCGCCCGTAGCCGCTTTCGGTGCCGACCCAGCGCGCGTCGGGACCTTTGCCAAAGATGATCGCATTGGGTTGCAGATGGCGGATCAAATCATACCACGCCGCGTAGTTGTAGGTCTCCTTGACGGTTTGGTTGGGGTTGGCCCCGTCGAACCAGACCTCTTGCACCGGGCCGTATTGAGTCAGCAACTCGTAGAGTTGGTTCAGGAAGTAACGGTTGTAATCATCGACTACGTACGAGAAGCTGGGGCCGCCGGCCGGCGGAGTGCGGCCTTTGGTGGGATCGGTCTTGAAGCTGGCGGGATCGGTGGGTATGGTGGAGGCAACCTCGGCGCTGTTGTTGCCATAATATCCGGCCGGGTTCGTCGGATTCGTGCGCAATTGGAAAAGATCCGCCGGCGAGAGGTAGACGCCCAGTTTGATTCCGTGCGCACGCGCGGCGTCCGCCACTTCCTTCACTTCGTCACCCTTGCCCTCACGCCACGGGCTGGATGCGACCGAGTGTGGCGTGTAGAGGGTCGGCCACATGCAAAAGCCGTCATGGTGCTTGCAGACGAGCACGATCATCTTGCCGCCGAACCCCTGCATGACGTCCAACCATTGGTTGGCGTCGAATTGGGTGGGGTTGAAAATCGACGGATTTTCGTGGCCGCTGCCCCACTCGACGCCGTTGAAGGTGTTCACGCCGAAATGGAGGAAAAAGGTCCGCTCCAACCGCATCCAGTCGGTCTGCGCGGGTCGCGGCAGGACCTTGGCCGACTTTTCGGCGATGACGGCCTCGGAATCGCCAGGCGCAATCATCTGCATGGTGGCATAGGGAATCGGCCCCGGCGGGGTGGTGGCGGGCGCCGGGAGCGGTTGGCCGAAGGCGGAAGCCAGAAACAGAGGGAAAATGGCCGGCAATCTGGGGGGCGTCATGGGGGTGGGGGAGGGGGGAACGATCCCTGGCGGCGGCGCGTCTCCGAGCCCGATCCGCCCGGGAGAATTGATCCGCCGGATTCAACCTTTCGCGGCCACCTTCACGGTGGCGGTGGCGCGGATGTCGTCGGAGGCGGCACCGACGCGCAGCTCGTAGCTGGCGGCATCCACCTCATAGTCCTTTTTCGCCGAATCCCAGTGACGTAACGCGGAGACGGGTATGCCGATTACCACCGTGGCTTTTTGCCCTTTGGCCACCGACACGCGCTGGAAGCCGACCAGACTTTGCTGGGCGCGGTTAGGATCCACCAGGCCGACTTGTTTGGCGTAGACCTGCACGACCTCGTCGCCTTCGCGTGCGCCGGTGTTCGTGACTTCCACACTCACCTTGATCGTGCCATCGGCGGCCACCTGCGGTGCGGCGACCCTGGCGCCAGCGTAGGTGAACGTGGTGTAGCTGAGTCCGTGGCCGAAGGCGTAGAGGGGCGCGCCGGTGAAGAAGCGGTAGGTGCGGTTCTTCATGTGGTAGTCGGCAAAATCCGGCAGATCGGCGGTCCCGCGGTAGAACGTGACCGGCAGGCGCCCGGCGGGATTGTAGTCGCCGAACAGCACGTCGGCCACGGCGGTGCCGCCAGCTTCGCCGGGATACCACGCCTGAACGATGGCGGGAAGGTTCTCGCTCTCCCACGGCATCGCCATCGCGCTGCCGCTGCAGTTGACAAAAACCACCGTTTTGCCCGACGCGTTCAGCGCCTGAAGCAACTCCGTTTGCGCGGCCGGGAGCTCGATCGCGGTACGGTCGCGTTGCTCGCCTTCAAACCCATCGGCGTTGATGCCGCCAAAGAAAAGGACGACGTCGGCCTCTTGGGCGAGCGCGAGGGCGGACTTGAAGTCCATCGAGTCCGGCCCGCCCTGTTGCGGGGCGGCCAGGACCAGCATCCCGGGGGCGCGACCGCCCAGTCCGGCGCCGCTGTGGGTCTCGCGGATGGTCAGGTCGTTTGCCAAGGTGGCCAGTTGGATCTTTTGTGCGGTGGTCAGCGGCACGGCGGCGGTGATGCGGGCGCTGAAGCTGCGGGCCATCGTGGTGTAACGATCCTGCGCCACGTTCATGGCAGCCTGGTCGTCGGCCATGACCTTGAGCACGGGGGCGATGGCGACCGCTTGTTCCTCGGTGAGGGTGAGGGCGGAGCGGAGGGCGTCGAGGGTGGGCACGGCGGGGGCGGCCGGCGCCGCCTGGCCTGCCCGTCCGCCACGCCCACCGCGGCCGCCGGCCGCCTGGCGCGAATAGTTGGTGCCTGCCGTGGCGGCAATTTCAACGCCGCCAGGCGAGGTCCAGCGATGGATGCCCCTTGCCAGGTCCTCCGCGCTGGCGGTGTCGGTCGGGGCGGCCCCAAAGCAGGCGCGAATCCCCTCCAACATCGTGACCGAGTTGGACGGCGTGCCGTTGTAGTTGCCGTACAGCATCAGCCGGGCGTCGGCGTTGGGGCCGACGACGGCAATCTTCCTGACCTTCGCCTTGTCCAGCGGCAGCACCCCGTTGTTCTTGAGCAGCACGATGGACTCATGGGCCATCTTCAGTGCCAGGGCGTGGTGCGCCGGTGTGTCCACGTCGTCGAGGCTATACTTCGAGAACGGCACCTGCTCGGGCGGATCGAACAAGCCCAGTTTGAAGCGGTAGGTGAGCACCCGCGTGAGTGCGCGGTCCAGATCGGCCTCGCTGGCGAGACCCTGCTGCACGGCGTCGACGAGGCTGTTGAAGGTGCTGCCGCACTCGAGATCGTCACCGGCTTTGATGGCGAGCGCGGCGGCCTCGGCCGCGGTGTCCACAAAATGGTGGTTCTGGTAAATGTCGGTCACGGCGTCGCAGTCAGAGACCACGTAACCCTGGAAGCCCCAGCGATCGCGCAGGTTGTCGCCCAGCAGCAGCTGGCTGGCGTTGGCGGGCTCGCCGTAGACGCTGTTGTAGGCCCCCATCACGCTCCCGACCTTGGCTTCGCGCACCGCGGCCTCGAATTGGGGCAGGTACGTGTCGTAAAGATCCACCTCGGTCGGCGTCACGTCGGCGCTGTGCCGGGTGGCCTCCGGACCGCTATGGACGGCGTAGTGCTTGGCGCAGGCCAGCGCGAGATAGTAATTGGGGTCGTCACCCTGCAGGGCCTCGATGTAGGCAACGCCCATGCGCGACGTCAGGAACGGATCCTCTCCGTAGGTTTCCTGGCCGCGACCCCAGCGCGGGTCGCGAAAAATATTGATGTTGGGTGCCCAGAAGGTGAGACCGCGGAACTGCCGGCTGCCGCCGTTCTTCGCGATCTCATCGTTGAACTTGCCCCGCCCCTCGACGCCGATCACATGGCCCATCTCTCGGACGAGGGCCGGATCAAAGCTCGCGCCGTTGCCGATGGCTTGGGGGAAGACGGTGGCCAGGCCTTGGTTGGCGACGCCGTGCAGGGCCTCGCTCCAGTAGTCGTAGGCCGGCACTCCGAGTCGCCCAATGGCCGGCGCGCCATTGCGGAGTTGACGGGCCTTTTCCGTCAGCGACATGCGGCGCACGAGGTCGGCGACGCGTTTGGCCACTGGCTGCGTGGCGTCGGTGTAGATCTCCGGGTCGGTGACGACTGGCACCGGGGTCTGCGACAGGGACCCTTGGTTACCACGCTGAGCATCGAGGGTGGTTGCGAGTTGGGTGGAGATGACCCAGAAAATGGCGATCAAATGGAAGAAACGCATGGGTGGGTAAGGTAGACCGCAGTTCAAGGAGTCATCGGCTTGTAGTCTTGCCAGAGCCATTCCAACGCGGGAGCGAGGAGGAAGGCGCGGACCGGGCGGTCCACATGGCCGGCCGCCTGGGCATAAACAAACTGGTAGTGGTAGCCCTTGGCTTTCAGCACCTCGGCCAGGTGCAGGTTGGCCAGCACCCAGTTGTGCATGCCGGAGCCGGACGAGGTGGCCCCATTGTCGTTTTGGCCGACTTCAAGAAAAATGCGGAGCGGCTTGTTCGGCGTGGTCTTGGGGATGAAGTTTTCGTGGAATTCCCACGCGCCATGCGGGGCTTCGGGGCCCGCCTTCTGGTTGACGAAGGTGCCGGAAAACACGAGCACCCGGTGGTAGAGCTCGGGGTGGAACCACGCCATTGACATCGCGGCCGCACCGCCCGAACTCCCGCCCAAGGTCGCTCGGGCCGAGGGGTCCTTGCTGAAGGTCACCTTGTAGTCCTTGGCGACTCGGGGCAGCACCTCGGCCTCAATGAACTCAGCATACTTGCCCGACACCGTGTCGTATTCGAGCCCGCGTTCGCTGCCCGGGCCGTCGCCCCCACCCGGCATGACCATGACCGCGATCATGACTGGCACCCTTTTGGCGGCGATCAGGTTGTCCAGTAAGATCGGGAGCACGGGGGCCGGCACATTGTCGTGCGCCCCCATCGCGTCGTGGGTGAGCAATAGGGGGGCCGGCGTGCCGGGGACGTATTGGGCCGGGATGTACACCACGACCTCACGCGTGGGCTTGGTGCCGCTAAGGTTGGCGGGCGGATAGAATTTGCTGTCGGCCAGGTTCATCGTGAACGTCACGACCTTGCCTTTCGGCACCTGGTCGTCCGCCGTGTTCGCCTGTGGCGGGGTGTAGGGCGGGGCGATGGTGTAGTCGCCATCACCGGCGCCGGCTTTCCAGATGGACAGGGTGAGGAGTTTGGCAATGGCGGCCTGGTCTTCGGGGGTCATGGCACCGCCGCCGCCACGGCCTCCGCGGCGTGCACCCGGCGCTGGAGCGCCGTTGATCGGAGTATTCGGCGGAGTGGGCGCGGCCGGAGTGATCTGGGTCGTTGGCGTGGCCGGCGCCGCCTCGGCGGCGACCATAGATCCCGCGCCGGCCATCAAAGCGACAGCGGTGGCAAGGCAAACCAGGGAGGAGGTCTTTTTGGGGGGCATGGGGGGAGCAGAATGGAACAACGATGAATTTGGAGCCCGGAGGGCAGGCTTAAACTGCGTAGGGAGTAGAGCGATGCCTTGGGCGCTGGCGGGGTGGGGCCTTGACCATGGGTTCACGGACCCTCCTTCGCCAAGGCTTCGGAGGACAGGGCGGCGCGCCCAGCGGTCGCGCCCTACCTCAAGAAATTGCCTCAGATGTTGGCGAGGCGACCCGTGGAATCGCCAAACCGGTCCAGGCCGGAGACGCCCATGCGGTCGATCAGGCTGAGGTAGAGATTGGTCAGATTGGCCGGGTCGTGCTGAACGAAGCGGCCGGGGCTGAGCAAGCCACCACCGCCGCCGGCGAGAATGATGGGCAGATTGTCATGGGTATGGCGGTTGCCATCACCATTGCCGCAACCGTAAACAATCATGGAATTGTCGAGGATGGACTTGCCGTCCAGGTCCTTGGTTGCGTCCAGCTTGTTGAGGAAGTAGGCGAACTGCGAGGCGTACCACTTGTCGATCACGCAGGTTTTGGCGACCAGGTCGGGCTTGTTGCCATGGTGGGTGCAATAATGGTGGCCGTCGGGGATTCCGATTTCAGTGAAATCCCGGTTGCTGCCTTCGCCGGCGAACAGGAACGTCGCCACGCGGGTGTTGTCCGTCTGGAAGGCGAGATGGAGCATGTCCAGATTGAGGCGGACGTATTCGTGGAAGCTGGTCGGAATGCCGGCGGGAGTTGCCACGCCGGGGTCAGGGCGGTCGGCGATGGTTTTTTCGGCCCGCTTAATGCGCTGCTCGATCTCGCGGACGCTGGTGAGGTACTGGTCGAGCTTCTCCTTGTCGCGGGTGGAAACCTCGACGGTGCGCTTGACGTCACCGGCCGAGAGCTCGCGGCCGATGTTGCGGGTCTCGTTGGCGACGTAGTCGAGGATCGAGCGTTGCTGCGTCTGGCGCATCAGGAGATTCTGCCGTCGTTCGGACGGCGAGCCGGCGCCAAAGAGGCGTTCAAAGAGCAGTCGCGGGTTGACCTCCGGGGCGAGGGGCTGGGTGGGCGAACTCCAAGCCATGTTGTGCTGGTAGACGCAGGCGTAGCCGCTATCGCAATCACCGGCGGTGCGAAGGGAATCGCAGGAGATTTCGAGTGACTTGAACGGAGTCACATGTCCCACCTGCTGCGCGACAATCTGGTCCGCCGAAACGCCGGAATGAAAATCCGCGCCCTGGGTCTTTTTGACCCGCACCCCCGTCAGAAAGGAGCCGCCCGCGCGACCATGGTCGCCCGCTCCGTCGCGTCCGGCCGTGGCGGGTTCGAGGCCCAGGCCGCCGAGAATCTGGATCTTGCTCTTGACGCCCTCCATCGCGGCCATCGTTTCATTGAACTTAAAATCTTTGCCCGTGCCCGTGGGCCACCACTTGGCGGGGTAGGTGCCGTTGGCGAATTCAAAAAAGGCCAGCCGCAAGGGAACACCCGAGGCGGTGACGGCCCCGGCGGCGGCGGCCTCGGCGATCGCCGCAGCGCTGAGTCGGGGCATGAAGGATTCGAGGGCTGGCAGGGCCAGCGTCACGCCGAGCCCACGCAGGAAGTTGCGGCGGCTGAGGCTGAGGTGGCGCTCGGACGCGAGCTTGCGGTCAGTGGAGGGTGGCGATTTCATGCTCGGTGGTGTTTGGGGATGGTCTCGGCGCATCTTGGGCGGCCGGCGGGCCGGGATTGGGTGCGGCGGGAGCGGGCGGCGGTGTGACCGGTACAGGATTGGGGAAAGTGCGTTGCTGTTGGAAGGGCACGGACTCGATGACGCCGAGCAACAGGGTGGCAACGCGGCCATGATCATGATCCAATTCCCCGACGATTTTGTCAACCGTGGGAACGTCGTAATACTCCACGCCACGCCCAAGGGCGTAGGTGAGCAGTTTCTCGGTCAGGCAGCGGTAGAATTCGAGCTTGTGGGTGGTGGAGAGAATCCCCTTGAGGTCGCGGATATCGGCAAATTTTTCGCCGGTGGCCAGCTTTCCGGAAGGGTCGATCGGTTGCTTCATGTCCACCGTGCGCACCTGTCCGAGAGCGTTGAAGTTTTCCATGGCCAGGCCAAGGGGGTCCATGCGGTCGTGGCACGAGGCACACAGGGCGTTCTGGCGGTGGACGGCCAGGGTCTCGCGCAAGGTCGGAACGCGGTCGGAATTCTTGGGTGCGGAATCCTCCAAGGCGGGCACGTTGGGCGGGGGCGGAGGGGTGGGGGCGCCGAGAATATTGTCGAGCAGCCATTTGCCCCGCTTGACCGGCGAGGTGCGGGTGGGATTGGACGTGACCATCATGACGCTGCCCATCGTGAGGATCCCGCCGTGCCAGTCGCCGGCGGGGAGGGTGACCTTGCGGAATTCCGGGCCCGTGACGCCGTCGAGCTGGTAGGCCGCGGCCAAGGTGGCGTTGGCAAAAGTGTAATCGCTGGTGAGGAACTCGTCCACGCTGCGGTTTTCGCGGACGACATATTCAAAATACTTTTCCGGCTCCTGCTTGAAGGCCGCACGCATGTCGTCGGTTAGTTTCGGTGACTCATCCAAACCCTGGCGCAGGAGAATTTCGTGCGGGTTGAGGGGCACGGTGGTGACCAGCCGGGTTTGCAGCCACTGGCCGGTAAAACTCTCGACGAAGGCGGCGGAACGCGGGTCCGCCAGCATCCGCTTCACCTGTTCCCCCAGCTGCGAGCGGAGCTGGCCGGCGGCGGCGAGCTTGAGCAGCTCGTCATCCGGCATGGTGGACCACAGGAAGTAAGCGAGGCGCGAAGCCAGGGAATACTCGTCGATGTCAGCGTAGGGCGGGAGCGGGCTGGCGGCGGCGGGTTTTTCGACGCGGAAGAGAAAGCGGGGCGAAGCGAGCACCGCCACCATGGATTGGGCGACGCCGGTTTCAAAAGTCTGGCCCGGGGCGGTGTAAACCTTCTCGGCCATGTCCACCAGCGGCTTGAGGCTGGACGTCTCCACCGGCCGGCGGAAGGCCTTGGTGGCAAATGCGCTGAGTAGCTCTTGGGCGTAGGCGCGGCGCTGGGCCGGGTCCTTGGGGACCTGGTCCCGGGTGAAGAAGCGGTGGTAATTGGGCAGATGCACCCAAAGTGCCGGATCCTCCGGGCCTTCGAGACGGGCCGACCGGAAGTTGTAGACGCTGTCGTTGGCGACTCCGCGCGCCCTGGGCGGGACGGGGCTGGGCGGCGTCAAGGAGACGACCAGCGTATGGGGGCCGGGCTCCCAGTGGTAGTTATAAGTGAAGGTGTAGTCGTTGTTGCCCTCCCATCCATAATCCTTCTTGGAGACCTCCTTGCCGTCCACCTTGATCGAAACCGTGCAGCTCTCCGTGTTATAGGTGAAATCCCCGCGGATGTTCTGGTCGAGCATGAGCTTGTAGTCGCCCGTCTCCTTGATGGCAAAGACGTGGGTGATGGTCGCCGGCTTGAGATACGACAATGGGATGGCCGGGATGCCGGCGGCACCAATGCCGGAGGCGCGAATGTTGGTGCCGACGCTCTTCGAGCCGTCCGGATAGGTAAAGTCCGCGACCCCGGCCACCTGCAGCTTCGGTACGCCGGTGACCTTGGGCACCATCTGGTCCACGATGTACTGGGCGGCCGTGAGATATTTCTCCATCAACAGTGGCGACATGTTCAGTACGTCGGCGATGTTGTCGAAGCCATAGCCGCTGTCGTCACCGGGAAACTCCGCCTGGGCTTGGAAATCGAAGCCCATCAAATCGCGGATGGTGTTTTTATACTCGACCCGGTTCAGTCGGTGCACGGTGACGCGGCCGGGATCGAGCTGGGCTGGATTTAGGCCGAAGGCGGAAAACTTGATCCAGTGGTCGAGGGTCTGCTGTTCCTGGTCGGAGAGCCCGTCATGACCTGACGGCGGCATGATGTGAGACCGGGTGTTCTTCATGACCTTCAACCACAGGTCCGGATTCCTCAGAATCTGGTCAGCGGTCGAGAGCTTGTCGAACGCGAGACCGGCCCGGCTTTCGCCATCGCCATGGCAGTCATAGCAACGATCCTTCAACATGGGCTGAATGACTTGATGGAACTCCGCGAGGGCGGGGCCTTGGGGCGGCGGCGGGGGCGCTGGGGCGGCGGGCTCAACCGAGGCGGACTTCGAAAGGGACGACGAAGCCGCCGGATGCTGGCACCCGTAAAAGCCGCCGAGCAGGAGCGCGGGCAGGCCGAGACCAACCGCCACGCGAAGCAGGGAGGGGAAGTTTTTCAGTTTGGACGGTGACGCCATCATCAGGGTGGGTTAAGGCGGGTTGCCTAAATCATCAATTAGCCAGGGCCAAAGCGGCCGATGAGAGGAGGAGGCGTTTCATGGGGTTGGGACGTTGGAGTTAGGCTGCCCTGGGTTCAAATTGATGTCCACGTTCCAGCGGGCCTTGAGTGCCTGCAGTTCGTCGAGGGTGAGCGGGATGACCGCGCCGTGTTTGGGGCGGTCGAAGTTGGTTCCCTTCATCACGCCGGCGTTGAACAAGCCGATGTTCTTGAACGTGACGAAATCGGTGGTTTCGCTGAAGCCCATGTTGCCGGCGCCGTAGGCATCGTACATGAGGACATAGGTCTTGGTCCCGAAGCGTTTGAATACATTGGGCGCCTCGCAGGACACCGTCTCGGGGTCCACGCGTTTTTGCACGACGGGGTAGCCCGTGTTGATCTTGTCGGAGACCGAATGCTCGATCCCGGGCGTGCCTGATTCCTTGGAAGAGTAGAACAGATGGAATTTGCCGTCGATCTTCGTGATATCTCCGTCAATCACATGCAGGCGGTTTCGCACCGGGTCAGTCAGGGTTCCTTCCGGGACCTGGAATTTGAAGAGCAGCTCGGGCTTGGTCACCAGTTTGGTGAAGGCGTCGTCGGTGTACGCGTAATAGAGGCTGTCCACGCCGCGCCCCATTTTCATCGTGAAGTAGATCATCATCTTTCCTTTCTGCTCGTCATAGATCGTCTCCGGCGCCCAGCAGCAGCCGATCTCGGCCAGTTCGGGGAAAGCCTTGTCCAGGCGGAAGTCCGAGTGGGTCCAATGAATCAGGTCCCACGACTTCATCATAACGAGAGCCCGGTTGTTGCCCCAGCCATATTGCTCCTCCGGTCGCTCCCACTGGGTCGTGCGGTAACCCGCCCGTTGTCCGTTGGCGTGCAGGTCCGTCATCGCCAAAACGAAGGCCCCGTCCGGCCCGCGGGCAATGTGCGGATCGCGCACCCCTTTCTGTTCGGCCAGACTGGCACCGTCAAAAATCGGCCGGCCGCCATTGACATCCGTGAAGGTGTATCCGTCGTGGCTGATGGCGAAATACGCCGAATGCGTCTCGTCTTTGAAATAAACCAGGAGATAGCCGGCCAGGTCCTGCTCCCGGGGCGGGCGCGGGCTCGTTGGCTGGTCAAGCGTGGTGACGATCTCGATGCCAGGCGCATTCCTCGCGGTGGCCGGAGGTGGTTGGGCCGGCCCCGCCGGCGCGGCGAGGGAGGCCAGGCAGGCCCAGACGAAAGTGGCGCGGACAATCTTCATGAGGTGCTGGCTTGGGACCGGGTGAATGGCGATGGCGACGGCCGACTCAGGCCGGCTGTATCTTCCAATACATGTTGAAGTGCTGGTTCGCCGTCCGATAGTAGGGGATCAGCGTCACATCGCCAGGGCGGCCAATGCCGTCGGTCTTGAAGGTCAGGGGGGCGCCGGTGGGCAGGATCTTCGCGGGCAGCCCGGCGAGGTCACCGGCCAGCGTGGGAATTTCGATGGGATCGTTGAAGTCCGCCCCGATGGTCCGTTCGTTGACGTGCAGGTCTTCGCCCGGCTTGACCGCGTGTCCGAGCGCGCCCACCAGCACAATGGGGCCGTAAACCACGGCGGCCGTGTCAGTCGTGCCGGGCAGCAGTTCCATCCGCAAGGCCATGGGCATTTCCACTTCGACCACGTCGCCGGCTTTCCAGGTGCGCTTGAGCGGGATGGAGGAACCGGGGGTGTGCGACGGCGCCGAGGCTGCGCCATTGATCCGGATGTCGGCGGTCGCCGCCCAACCGGGATGGCGGATGGACAGCGTGAATTCGCGTGGGGGCGCGGCGGTGATCTCCAGGCGAATCTTCCCGGCCTCGGGAAAAGAGGTGGTCTGCTTGAGCGCCAAACCCTGTTCTTTCCATTCGAGCGTCGAGGCGATGAAGAGATTTACGAAAAGGGTGTCGGCCTGCGGACCGTCGGGCGTGCCCCGGAAGTAAATCGAGTCACCGTACTTGGCGTGGTTTTCGATCCCGGTGCCCGTGCAGCACCAGAAGGAATCGAAGGGCGTGCAGAACAGCTTGAGGTAACCCGGTCGCGTGGACTGGAAATACGTCATCATGCCCGTGTCGGCATCCTGCGAGGCGAGAATCGTGTTGTAGAGCGTCTTTTCGTAATAATCACCGTAGGCGGCCGCCGGGTCGCTGGCGGCCAGCAGCCGGGTGAGACGGAGCATGTTGTGGCTGCAGCACGTCTCCATCGTCTTCGCCGAGCTCAGGTGCCGGGCGAAATCAGTGACCGGAAAGAAGTGCTCCCCGTCGCCATTGCCGCCCGTGGCGAAGGATCGCGTACCGGTGACGGTTTTCCAAAAAAACTCCGCCGCGGCCCGGTATTGAGGTTTGCCCGTCAATTGGTGCAGCCGGGCGAAGCCGACGATCTTGGGGATTTGAGTGTTGGAATGCAGGCCGTTCAGGGTGTCGCGTCCTTCCGCCAACGGTCCGAGCACCGCTTGGTGACAGAAGCGCTCGGCCAGAGCGAGGTGCCGCTCGTCCTTCGTGAGGGCATAGACGTCCGCCAGCACTTCGTTCATGCCGCCGTGTTCGGTGCCGAGCATGCGCTGAAACTGGGCGTCGGTCATGTTCTTGGTGGCGGCCTCCGCCCAGTCGGCGAGTCTTACCAGTACTTCCCGGGCCTCGGCGCTGCCGGCATAAAGGTGGGCGTCACGCAAACCGGCAAAGATCTTGTGGGTGGTGTACCACGGCACGCCGGTCGCCCGCCGGCCGGCGATCATGTTGTCAAACTGCGTGGCGTTGTCGGGGAAGGCGCAAACCAAACCGGTCTTGGCAGCGTCCTGGCATTCCTTGAGTTCGCCCACGATGTAATCCACCCGGCGTATCATTTCTTCATGGCCGGTTGAGGCATACATGAGTGAGGCGGCGGTGAGGTAATGACCCAGCGTATGGCCGTGGCAGCGGATGTCTTCCCAGGTTTTTGCCGATTCCCAGCCGCCGTAAATCGGGGCTTTCGCCACAAGGCCCGCGTTGACCCGGAAATTGTGCAGCATCCGGTCGGGTTCCAACCGCAGCAGATAGGCCTCGTCGCGCTTCTGCGCGTCCAGGAATGGTCCGTCGAGCAGGCGGACGTCGGTCAGGGAAAACGGTTGGAGCCCCGTCGCCCGGGCAGAAGGCACTTCCGCCACCCCGGCGGCCGCGGCGCGCCGCACCGCACCGCCGCCCGCGGCGGCCAGCAGCACCCCGGATCCGATCACTTTGATGGCCTGGCGGCGGGTTAAACCGCCGGAGAGGCCGGTGCCACAGGGACATGGGTTGAACATGGGGTTTGGGGTTGTTTTCGTGTTCTGCGGCCTGGCCACCGTCCGGGGATCATTAGCCTTGGTGGGAATCTCACTTGGTCTTGAAGCGAATCACCGTGATGGAGTTCCCGGGAAAGGTGTGGCTCCACGAACTGCTGGCGTCGGTGATGACGAAGTCCTTCGGAATGACGTGGAGGGGATCAGTCACACTGTTGGTGTCGTCGGGCTGCCCGACCAGGATCTGGCCGGTGGCGTTCTTCAATACTTTGGCTCCGGTGAGATCGACGGTCTCGGCTTGATCGCCTGGAAAAACATTGACGACTTTGAGGATGATGTCGCCCGTGGCGTCCTCCCTGCTGGCGGCCGCAAAGAGCGGTTCATTGTAGTTGGGAGCGGCGGTGCCGCCCCGTCCGCCCCGGCGGCCGCCGGGAGCGGGCGCCGCCCCGGCCGCCGGCGCAGCAGCGGGAACCGGGGCCGCTGGTGGCGTCGCAACCGATTGCGGCGTGATGGACGCCACTTTCAACACCTGGTCGCCGCGGGCATGGCTGAACATCTTCTGCACGTAATAGGGCGGTGAGGCGTACGCCGTCAGCGAATCGTAGCCAATGAGGTCGGTTTTCCAATTCGAGCCGCCGGGGTTCGTCCGCGTCAGCAGGGGGGCGTAGCACGACATGATGACGAGGTCGGCGTTGCGCTCCAATCCAGTCAGAAAGGCCGCGTCGGAGAGCGCACATTGAAAGGTGGGAGTCAGTGGCCGGTTAGGGTTGCTGAGGCCGCCTTCCTGGGAGGCCCATTCACCTTCAAATACCTTGGGTCCGGTGCGGCTGGCGGTGTCGTAACGGTGGGCATTGCGGATGGCGTCAACCGGGGACATGTAGGCATGATTGTCAATGACGTCGTGCTTCACCTGTGGATCCGTGGTGGCAATGACTTGAAGGTCGGGATGCTTCGCCTTGATCGCATTATAAAACAGGGCGAAGCGGCCCTCGGGTCCGCGGTAGGTGGTGGTGCCTTGGTTGAGGTTGTCCTCGTTGCCGATCTCGACATAAGTGAGCTTGAAGGGAGCCGGATGACCGTCCTTGGCCCGCCGCGCACCCCACTCGGAGGTCGAGGGACCCGAGACATACTCGATCTCATCCAGTGCATCCTGAATGTAGGGCTTCAGCGCGTCGCCGGTCACGACTCCGTTGGCATTGTTGAGGTTCAAGCCGGCCCACACCGCGAGCACGGGTTCCATCTTGAGCTCCTCACACCATTCCAGGAATTCCAGCAGCCCCATGCCATCGGTGGCCCGATAGCCCCAGGAGCCGCCATGACCCGGGCGGTCTTCCCACGGGCCGACCGTGATCTTGAAATTGTAGCGGTCGTTCAGATTGGGGCCCTCGACGAAATTGCCACCGGGAAAACGGAGGAAGGCGGGCTTCATGTCGGCCAGCAATTGCATGATGTCACTGCGGAAGCCGGTGACGGGTCGGCCGCCCAAGGCCGCGCCGGTGCGCGGGTTGAACACGGGAGGAAACAACGAGACCAGGTTCAGGTTGACCGTGCCTCTGGACGCCCCCGAAATCACGAGCCGGGTGTCGGCGGTCGGTGCAACCTGGCCGGTTTTCAAGGTCAGCTTGTATTGCTGCCATTGGCCCCCAACCGCCGGCACCGTGGCGGTGGCGTAGGTGGTCTTGCCGTCGTTGGACTCGATGTCCACGGTCAGCGGACCGCTGAACCCATCGGACCCCTTGGCGTAAAACGACGCCTGATAGTTTGTGGCGGGCTTGACGGGAATGCCCCAGTAGCCGTCGTTGGCCACCCCGACGCGCCCGCTCGCGCCAACTGCGGCAATGGTAAGTTTGAGGCTGGTCGTCAGGGCGACGGTGTTGACGGGATCCGTCGTGTCCAATGCGATGCTCCCTTGTGAATCGTCGGAACCAACCTTGGCCCAGTGGGCGATGGCCGGGGCGACAGGCACCGGCGGAGGAGTCGGCGCGGCCGGAGCCGCCGCCGCGCCGGCCGCAGCCGGAGGCTGCCCCCCCCGGCGACCGCCCCGGCCACCGCCACCTCGCGGGGGTGCATCTTTAAAGATTCGATTCTGAATCAGCTCGCCGTAAAGGCCGCCGTCGTAGGAATGATTGATCTCCTCGGTCATGAGGCCGTAGAACAGCGGGGAAATGCTGGCCCCGGGCTGGTCGGCCTGGACGACGATCTTGCCCGGGTCGGCGGCAAAGGTCTGGCTGGTGAAGAGCAGGCCCCCGGTCAGGGAAATGAGCCCGGCAAGGACACGGTTGGATACAAGCTGGCGGATAGATTTCATGGGTGGGTCAGTGTAATAGTAAGGAGTAAACTTGAGGGGAAAGAATTTTGGTCAATCACCGGAGGCTGGAGGAATTGATCAGTCCGAACGCCCGGTGGTGTTTTCAGTCAACGATCTTCCATTTGAACTCAGCGCCGCCCTTGCGGGCGGGACTCGGGCCCGTGGCGGTCACCGCCACGGGCCCCGGCTGGTTCGGTTTGGTGGCGAGGTAGCGATGATTCACCAACGACATGAGCATCGTGTCGCCGCGCATCAGATTCACCCATTGGAACGACTCCGTGTCGCCGGGTTTGGGGCCAACCTTGAGCGAGGTGCCGCCTTCATTGGCGGAGACGAATCGGCCGTCGGCGGTTTTGAGCGCCACCCGGCCCAACCCCACATCAACGACTTGGAAGCGGGCGTTCGGCGGCGTCGCTCCTGATTGATCCGGGACGACATCGACCAAGGTGTTGTTCTGTAGGTCGGCGGCCAGGAAGCTGCCGTCGGCCCCGCTGGTCAGTGCGATGGTCTTACCGGCCGGGATTTCCCGCTCAAGGCCACGCGCGCGCGGCTCTTCCACGGCATAATGGTCAAAGTCGGCATAACCGCCCGCCTGGCCCGCGGTGTTGAAATTGAACAACCCCGGGCGAACCCCTTGGAACGTGGTCAGTTGGAAGATCGTCGTGAAGGGTGTCCCCAAGGGAGTGAAGGTCACGCCGTCGGCGCTCCAGCTGAACACCGCTTGGTCAGTGTCGAAATTGCAATGAACCCGCAGCCACACGTGGGCCGGGGGATTGGCCACGCTGGCCACCGGCTGGATGGCTGGGGCTGCGGCGGGGGCCGGAGCGGCTCCAGCCGCCGGGGCCGCGCCTCGGCCGGCTCCCCCTCTGCGTCCGCCGCCGCCGCGATTGCCGCCGCCGGCCGCTTGAAACATTTGCAGTGCCGTGCCGTCGGTGGTCTTCACCACGCCGATCCAGGCATAGGGCGTGCTCAACAACCCAATTCCGGCGGTGTCACCACCCGTCAGTCCGGTGGTATCCAGCCCGACCGTCATGATGGATTCCGGGGCCGGCGGCCGCTGGGTGAGCGTGTTGCGGGCGTTGTAAAAGTTGGCCGCCGGCAGCGAATGCAGGCGGAGGACGCCGGGCTTTTCCGTCAACGACCACTTGCTGTCGTCTTCCACATGGTTCCATTGCCACAGTTTGTTCAGCTTGCCGCTGGTAAAGTTGTCGTCGTGGACAAAGGCCGGCGTGGGCTCCTGGGTCACGCCGGTGTTGGGCTTGACCCAGGTATTGGGGGCTTTGCGCAAATTGCCGGGCAGACCGATGAGCGGGAAGCCGTCGTCCCAGGTGATCGGGACCAGGGAGACCATCCGGCCGGCACTGCCGTGGTCCGACATGATGATGCTCCACCATTCGCCTGACGGGGTGTCGACCATTCCGCCCTGGTGCAGCCAGATCCCGCGATCGTTGGCTTGGGCCCGCGCGGGGGTGGTGCTGGTGATGCCCAACGATTCGCCTTCGACCATCGTGGTCACGGTCCATGGTCCGTCGATGGAGTCGGCCTTGGCCACCATCTGGTTGACCGCACCGCCGGGGATGGCGGAAATGTCGATGTACTTGCCATTGACCTTGTAGAGGTGATGACCTTCGCCAAATCTTTGGCCTTGGGGAACCACCAGTTGGTGGCGGACATTGGGGACATACGACTTGAGATCCGGCGCAATCTCCTCAATCGGGTAGGGGTTGCTGTTTCCGGAAATGATGAAAATCTTGCCCAGGTCGTCGTCAAACAGCACCGACAGGTCGTGGCGACCGGGCAGTTCACTGTGCTCCCACGGTCCGGTGATGGCCTTGGAACGGTACACCTGCATGGCGGCGCCATTGACGTTGCAGAACACGTAGAACATGCCCGCGTGGTAACGGATGCAGGGCGCCCAGATTCCCTTCCCATAGATATTGCCGCCTTCCAGTCGGTAAGCCGGACCGAGATCCAGCTTGTCCGAGCAATAACCCGCCAACTCCCAATTCACCAGATCCTTGGAGTGCATCAGGATCACGGCGGGGTTCATGTGCATCGTCGTGCTGGCAATGTAGTAGTCGTTGCCCACCCGGATGACGTCGGGATCCTCAAACTCCTCGTAGAAGAGCGGATTGGAGTAGGTCCCGTTGCCGTTGTCGGCTGTCCAGTTTTTGGCGGCCGGGGTGGCTGCGGTCGCGGCCTTCGGGGTCACGGCTGCACCCAAATTGGAGCCTGCGACCGAAGCGGCCAGCAGCGCCAGACCGGTCAGAAATTTAATATACTTGCGGGGGGGCAACAGGTTCATGGGTGGTGAGGCGAGCAGGTAAGGGTTTACGGCGGGGGATCGGCTTGCGAGACAGGGGATGATCGATTGCCGGAAGTGGGCTGGATTGGCAGGAAGCGGCGGTTTGAGCCTGGCGGGTTAAAACCGAGCCGCCATCTGGTCGTCGACGGAAGCCGAGGCACCGGCCTCGAGGGTCACGTGGACCACTCTGCCGGCGTAGGTGATATCGGCAGCCTTTTGAGCCCGGAGGTTCTTGATCTTGGCCCCGGCCAGCTTGCCCGCCTTCCAGCGGACACTGACTTCAAATCCACCGCGCGCAACCAGGCCGGCGACCCCGCCATCTGTCCACGTGGGGGGCAAAGCGGGCAGGAGCTCGATCACCGCCGGTTGATCTGCATGCGGGGCGGTTGATTGCAGCAGCATTTCCGCGATGCCGGCCGTGCCGCCGAAATTGCCGTCAATCTGGAAGGGCGGATGGGCGTCGAACATGTTGTTGTAGACCCCGGAGCGGTCGCGGGAGTTGTCGTCCGGCTTGGCCGCCGCGAGAAGATTCTGGAGAATGATGTTCGCATGCGCCCCGTCGTGCAGGTGCGCCCAGAGATTCAAGCGCCAACCCAGGCCCCAGCCGGTGGCATCGTCTCCCCGCATTTCGAGCGATTTCTTCACGGCCGCCGTCAAAGTCTTGTCCTTTGCCGGGGAAATGTCCTCGCCGGGATAAAGTCCGTACAAGTGGGAGACGTGCCGGTTGTGCGGCTCGGGCGCAGTCGTGTCCCAGTCCAGCAGCCATTCCTGCAGCTGGCCGACCGAACCGATCTGATTGGGGGCGAGCCGGGCGCGGGTCGCGGCCACCTGCGTGCGGAAGTCGGCATCGATCCCCAGGATTTGGCCTGCCTCGAGGGTGTGCGCGAACAGATCGCGCAGCATCTGCATGTCCGCCGTGGGGCCATCAACCACGGATCCGCCGCCCGGATGGGGGTTCTCCGGTGACAGGCTGGGACTGGTGACCAGCCACTTGTGGGTCGGCTCCTCGACCAGGGTGTCCAGGAAAAATTCGACCGAGCCTTTCATGGCCGGATACAATCGCTTCAGAAACGTCGGGTCTTGGCTGAATTCATAGCGATCCCACAACGTATTGCACAGCCAGGCGCCGCCGAGCGGCCACATGCCGAACTGGGGGCCGTCGATCGGGGCCGTGGCGCGCCACAGGTCGGTGTTGTGGTGGGCCACCCAGCCGCGGGCATGGTACATCGTCTTGGCCGTCTTGGCCCCGGTGACTTCCAGGTCCTCGACCATCGCCATCAATGGCTCGACGGTCTCACCCAGGTTGGTGGTGTTCGCGGGCCAGTAGTTCATTTCCGTGTTGATGTTGATCGTGAACTTGCTGCCCCAGGAGGGGCTGGTGTCGCTGTTCCAGATGCCCTGCAGGTTCGCGGGCTGGCCGCCGGGACGCGAGGAGCCGATCAAAAGGTAGCGCCCATACTGGAAATAGAGTGCCGGCAGCGAAATATCCGTGCCCTTGGGGTAATTCCGGATGCGCACATCGGTCGGCTGCTTGACATCGTCACTGGTCCCGAGATCAAGCGACACGCGGGCGAATAATTTCTGGTAGTCCGCCAGTTGATCCTTGCGCAAAGCCTCGTAACCTTTGGCCGTCGCCTGGTCGATGATGGCACCGGCGAGCGCCGCTGGATCTCCCGAGGTGTCCTGGAAGCTCTGGTAGTTGGTGGCTGACGCGATCAAAATCGTGGCACTGTCAGCCCCTTCAACCGCGTATTCCATTGTGCTCGGGCTCGAGCCCGGGCCGCCACCACCGCCACGCCCCCCGCGACGGGCTCCGCCGGGACTCGGCGCCGCCGCTCCCGCCGCCGGGGCGGCGGCCGGTGCCGCCGCTGCCACTGGCGCCGACCGCGGACCCTTGGTGAGCGTGCCACCGGCATGGAGGATTTTGGCCCGCGCCTGATAATGCAACACGCCGGGAACGCCGGAAAAGGCGCGATTGGCCCCATTGAGGATGAAGGTGTCATCCGTGCCGTCGCTGTTGGTGATGGTCTCACCGGTTTGCATCGACAGCTTGAAACTGATCTGCCCCGGCTTGCTGGCGGTCAACCGCAGTACCAGGACGTTGTCCGGGCCGCTGGCGAACAATTCACGCGTGTAGGTCACCCCTTCGGACGTGAACTGCGTCACGGCCGTGGCGGTGCGCAAATTCACTTCCCGGCGATAATTCCCCGCCGTTGCCACCTTGGGGAAGGTTAGTTGGATGTCGCCCACCGGCTGGTACGCCGCCTCGGTCGAGGGCTTTCCCATCATGCTTTGCGAGATGAGGCTTTCGGCCTGCCGATACTGGCCGGCAAAGAGGAGCTGGCGCACCTGCGGCAGGGCGGCGAGCGCGCCGGGATTTTCCGGCGAATAGGGACCGCCGCTCCATAGGGTGTCCTCGTTGAGGCATATCAGCTCGGAATCGATCCCGCCAAACACCATGGCGCCTTGTTTGCCGTTGCCCACGGGAAGGGCGCTGGTCCAGGCCGTGGCCGGCTGGCGATACCAAAGCGATAGCGGCTCGGAGGGGGGAGGCGCTTCCCCAGTCAATTGGCCGGTGTAGGCCGGCAGGCTGCTGGCGCCAGAGGCTTCCCGCAGCAAGAGGGCCATAGCGGCTACGCTGGCGAACAGGCTGGCGGAGCGGAATATTTTCATGGGGTGCTTCGGTGCGATCGGGGAGCTCCGCAGATTCGGGCATTCCCCATCTCAGGAAGGGAGGGAGACTGAAGCAGTAGCCCGCAGTGGTCAATGGAACAAGGTACTTGACCGTAAAGTGAATCTATGGTCGCGCCGCGTCTGGTTGCTCCGTGACGGGCCCGTCCGCACTTGACCGTTCGATATGATCCATCACCGTGTGTTGGCCATGCCCCGCGTCTCACTAAAGGACATCGCCAGCACGCTCGGTTGTTCGAAAAATACCGTTTCACTGGCGCTCCGCGGCAGTCCGCAAATCCCACCGGCGACCCGGGAACGCGTCCGTCGGGCTGCGCAGCGGCTGGGTTACCAGCCCAACGCGGTGCTATCGCATCTGATGGCGCAGTTGCGGACCAGTCGGTCAAATCGCTTGCAGGCCAAGCTTGCCCTGGTAAATGCGAACAAGGACGAGCGCGCCTTTCAGACCCATCCGACGGTGCCAACTTATGTGGCGGGCTGCGAAAGCCGGGCCGCGCACCTCGGCTACAGTTTTGACCGTTTTTGGCTCCATGATCCGACTCTCACGGCGGCGCGCTGGATTCGGATCCTCCATGCCCGCGGCATCAAGGGAATCGTCTTGGTCGGTCTCATGGATACACCCCGACTGCCCGAAAAGTTTCGATCGGTCTGGGGACAGTTTCCGGCGGTCGTGACGGGCGTCCGCACCTCCGGTCCGGCGCTCTCGTTTTGTTGCGTGGATCACCACGATTTGGCGTTGGCGGCGTTTGAGCGGTCACTGGCTTTGGGTTATCGTCGTCCCGGCCTGGTGCTGGATGAAGTCATCGATCATTTGGTGGAGCGCAGATTCTCGGCCGGCTTTCTGACCGGACAACGAGTCTTGCAGCCGCAGGCGCAGCATGTCCCAATCTATAATGGCCCGCTGGGTGGCACGGAGCCGGTCGGCTTCCGGATCTGGCTCGAGGAATATAAGCCGGACGTGATCTTTACCTTGTATAACAACGTGGTGACCTGGCTGAATACGGCCGGGCGACGTGTCCCAGAGGATGTTGGGGTGGTTCAACTCGAGTGGCGCGCCAGACGGCCGGAGATCGCCGGGATGAATCAACACAATTTCGTCACCGGTGAGGCAGCGGTCGAAATGGTGGTCGGACAAATCCACAACAATGAAACGGGCGTGCAGGAATTCCCGCGGGCGACCTTGATCGGAGCAACCTGGGTGGACGGGGCAAGTGTGCGGGATCGGGTGCGCAAGCGCAAGGTGCCCCCGCGTATTCGGGGCAAATCCAGCAAGGTTCGGGTGCTGCTGGCGGAGCCGAAGTCCACCTCAGGACAGAACACCCGTTCCGGGGACCGAAAGTCGCGGATCCGTGCCAACAACTCCTCGCACTAGCTTTCCTTCCCCTTACAGGGGTTCTTGAGGTGCCCATCGTCCAAGTCGACTCTGCCCGGTCCTCCGAATCCTTAACGCTTCTAAACGCGACGTCGCGTTGACGTGGATGCTTGGAGCGCACGCTCACGTATCCCCTGGGGCTTCATGCCCCCGGCTCCTCGGGATTTAACCCCTTGCCTGTCATCTTGGTTGTGGCCAGATTGGAGTCACCCGTCCTCCGCATGAAATCGCTAATGCCTCATTGCCTTGTGCTTACGCTCTTGGCCCCGTTGATGTGGTCGCCCACGCTGTTCGCCCAAATGAGGGAGAACCTCGACAATATCCGCAACATCCTGGCCCGCGACACACTCGTCAAACAGGTCTCCATTGAAACCAGATGTTTCATGGAGCTACCCGCGCCAGCGGCTCATTCATGAAATTTTTCGCAGGTTTGCTGCCCGTCCTTGGCTTAGGGTTCTTGTGCGCGCGGGGGGCTGAAAGCGCCCCCAAGCTCCCCTTCACCCACACTCCGCTCAATGTCGCCAATGGCTGCTTTGTCGAATCGGTCGCGTTTTACGATGACTTCATGGAGAAGAACGGCGCCGCGGCCTGGTGCCGCCTCCTTCAGTGGGGGGCGAAGGCAGAGGAGGAGGTTGTCGCCGGCCATGCGGTCGCGGTGTTCCAAACGGGCGACAAACTTTGGTCGTGGGATATTAATTTTGGCTTTGCTCCCCTCGACTTTGAGCCCGCCAAACGCGACGACGCGGTGCTCATCGCCGCACCGCTCACGGCGAAATACCCGAAGATTTTCGCGCAATATCCGCTTTACCAGATGGATTTTCCGCAGACCCCCGAAGCCCAGCCGCCGGGGGATCTGGACCCGACCAACGAGCTCGGCCTGCGCGACTGCGCGCGGGTCGCAGCCCGCCTGGGATTGCACCGGCCGGTCCGTCTCGTGCAGTTCACCTGGCTCAAGGATGGCGCGACCGTGCCCGGCTCGGCCTGTGCGTTTGTGTTCAACGGGCGGCTCTGCATCTACACCCCAGCCAACGGCACCGTGCCTTTTCATGTCCCGGCGCTGACCGTGGCCAACCTGCGCCAGTTGCAGGAGTTGCTCAAGCGCATCTGCCCCGGCACCGGCGCCCTAACCGTGAAGTAGCGCAGGCAGAAGGTCGGATGGATTTACACCGAGATCGAAAAGTGCAAAGTCGCAAAGGCGTGAAGCTCGGAGTGCGGAGGAATGCCTGTGATCTGTAGTTGGAGCGACTTGACCCCAAGACGCTTCGCAATGGGGATGCGGCGCCCCTGTCGAGTTTTCTGCGCCAAACTCCGCGGCGAGGTCGCCGCGGCTCCACTCCTGAAGTCTGGCCCTTGGCATCTGGCTTCTGCCTTCCTCACCCCTTTAACCTCTCAACGTCTCACCCTTTCAACCCGCCGCCACACCCTTCCAGCCCCGCCAGCACCGACTCGATGGGCCGCAGTTCCTCCACGGGGAAGAGCGAGTTCAGCCGAGTGATGACCTGCTGGATGATGCCATCGGGGCAGGAGGCTCCGCCTGTGACCAGCACGCGCTTTGGCAGGTCAGGGAGGGCCGTGCCCTCCGAAGCCTTGGCGAAGGAGGGCCAAAGCGGGCGTGGCTCGGTGCGGCCGGCGCCGGCGCCGACATAGAGGTAGTGGTCCACCGTGGCGCGCGAGCGGATGTTGGCCTCGTTCTGGATGAAAAATGCCTTGGCCCCGAGCCGCTGCTCGCACAGCCGAAAAAGCTGGTAGGTGTTGGATGAGTTTTTTCCGCCGATGACAAAGGCCGCGTCGAGCGGTTCGGCCAGCGCGCGGCTGAGCGCGTCCTGGTTGACCTGGGTGGCGTAGCACAGCGTATCGCGCCGCGCGCCACCGCCGACGCGCTCCGGCACGGTGGCCTCGCCGTATTTTGCGCGATAGACCGACTTGAGGTGCTCGATGATCGCCAGCGTCTCGTTCATCAGCAGCGTGGTCTGGTTGACCACCGCGACGCGTTCCAGATGGCGCGTGACATCAAAGTCGGGCGTGTGCTTGCCGGCAAAGAGCGGATAAAAGCGGGCGCGTACCGCCGGGTCGTCGCTGGCAATGATCTCACCGAGGGCGCGCACCTCGTCGAGGTTGCGCACGATCACGGCGGGCGCGTGGCGGCGGGTGTTGGAGAAGGTCGCCTTCGTCTCCTCGTGCTCGCTCTTGCCGTGGATGATCACCGTAAAACCCTCGCGGCCATAGGCGCGCGCAGCCTTCCACACTTTCTCCACGAGCATGCAGGTGGCGTCGTATTGGCAGACGGCGATGCCCTTGCGGACCAGGCGGCCCTTGTCGTCGTCGGTCGCGCCGAAGGCCGGGATAATCACAATGTCGTCCGGGGTGAGCGTGTCCCAGAGGAGCTTGGAGTTGCCCCCCCCGGTCGTGCCATCGGCAAAGTAGGGCACGCCCTTGTCGGTTTGCAGGTAGCGCAGCCCCCGGCGCAGGAGGTCCTCGTTGACGAAAGGGTTGTGGATCAGCTCCGAGAGCATGAAGACGCGCCGTCCGGGGTTTTCGGCGAGGGTCTCATAGGCGCGTTCGATGGCGTTGCGCACCCCGAGACAGAAGCCAAAATGGCTGGGGATGACGTAGCGCACCGCGCCGAAGTCGAGCGTCACCGGGGCGGCGGCGGTGCGTTCATGCTGGCGCGCGAGGGTTTTGATGGCGGCGCAAAGGCGCGACTGGTAGAGCGCGCTGGCGGCGGGATCCTGGGCGTAAATCGCGGCGTTGCGCTCCGAGGCCGGGCGAAACTTGTAGATGAAATCGTTCTCGCCGAGGTGGAGGTAGGGAATGTCGACCAGATGCGGTGCGAGTTTCTCCAACAGCGCCGCGAGGGGAGGGGAGAGCGTGGCGGATCGGTCGGCCAGATCGTCGAGCGAGCGGAAGACTATCTCTGGGTCGGCCGACCCGCCCGAGACCTGCGTAAAAAAAACCCGGTGCTCTCGACCATGGAAGTCGGCGGTGAATTGTTCGGCCGGAGGGGTGTGGGTGGGAAAAGTGGTGGCAAGCCGTCCCTCGGCTGCAGCCTGATTCTCGCCGACGAATGCGAGCCCGGTCTCGTCGCCCGACTGGCGCACGGCGAGCCGGTTGCTCGCGTCGAAGGCGAGCAAGACGGAAACGGGCGGTGCGGCGGTGGTCACGGCTGGCATGGCGGGCGAGAGGATTATTTTCTTCAGAACCGGTCCCGCCGCCAGCCCGAATTGTAGGCGGGGTGCCCTCACCCCGCTCCGAACTCGCGGGTCGGCCGGTTCGAAGGTAGGGCGCGACCGCCGGGCGCGCCGTCCGGTGTATTGCAAGAAATCGGTATGTGCTCGCAGAAACAGAGCCTCGACCGAGGGCGGTCGCGCTCCCACCACACCAATCCCCTTTGGCGTTGCTCGGAGTGCCATCGCGCGGATTGACTCACCCCACGTGAAGGACCACCAGACCATCCGACCAGGGCTCACCCTCGCGGTGCTGACCGGGCTGAACCTGTTCAACTACCTCGACCGCTACGTGCTCGCGGCGGTGCTGGATCCGATGAAACGGGAATTTTCACTCACCGACGGACAGGCCGGCCGCATCACCACCGTGTTCATGCTCGGGTATTTCCTCACCTCCCCGCTCTTTGGCTGGCTCGGTGACCGCGCCCCCCGCCGCTGGCTGGTGGCGGCGGGCGTCTTCGTGTGGAGCCTGGGAACGGTCTGCACCGGCTGGGCTGCGGCCTTTGGCACCTTGCTCCTGTTTCGCGTGCTGGTCGGGGTGGGCGAGGCCAGCTATGCCACCGTCAGCCCGGCCTGGATCGCAGACCTCTATCCCAAGGAACGCCGCAACAATGCGCTGACCATCTTTTACGTTGCCATCCCGGTCGGCTCGGCGCTCGGCGTCCTGCTGGGCAGCCAGATCGCCGTACACCTGGGCTGGCGGTATGCGTTTTACTGGGCGGGCGGGCCGGGACTGCTGCTGGCGTTGCTGGGGATGTTCCTACCCGAGCCGCAACGTGGCGCCACGGACGAGGCGGGCTCAGCCACCGCCAAGCCTGCCTTGCGCGATTATCTCGGGCTGCTGCTCCTCCCGGACTATCTGTTGGTCGTGGGTGGCTATGTGGCCTACACCTTTGCGCTGGGTGCGTTTGGCAACTGGGGCCCGACCTTCCTCACTCGTGTGCATGGCCTAGAACCCGCCAAGGCCGGACTGTTTTTTGGCGGCACGCTGGTGGTGGCCGGGCTGGTCTCCACGTTCGTGGGTGGCTTTGCGGCGACGGCCTGGCAACGGCGCAATCCCGCCGGTTATGCCTGGATGCTGGGTTTGAGCACGCTGGCCGCCGTCCCGGTGGCGTTCGGGGCGTTTCTCACGGGGAGCCTGACGGTGGCCATGGTATTCCTCGCGCTGGCGATGCTGCTCCTCTTTCTCTCCACCGGGCCGGTCAACACCCTCATCCTGGAGACGGTGCCAACGAACATGCGGGCGAGCGCGATGGCGGCGTCCATTTTTGCCATACATCTGGGCGGCGACCTGTGGTCCACGGAGATCGTGGGCCACCTTTCCGACACCTTTGGCAGCCTGCGGCGCGGGGTGCTGGTCCTGCCCGTGGCGCTGGCGGTTTGCGCGGCGCTGTGGCTCTGGCTGGCCATGCGCACACGCCGTGAGGCGCGGGCGGTGTGAGGCGCCTCATTTTCCTTCGCCAAGCTTCCGCCTTCGTCGAAACTTCGGCGCGACCAGACGGCGCGACGAGGCGACGCCGGCTACAGTTTCATCACGTCCGCCAGTTTGACGGCGTCCTTGCCGCCGCCCATGGCGAAGTCGGGCTTGCCGCCGCCCTTGCCACCGAGCTGCACGCTCAGCGCCTGCACGATCTTGCCGGCCGCATGCCCGGCCTTGACCGCGCCGGGCGAGCAGAAGACCGCCAGGCTGGTCTTCTCCCCGAAGGCAGCGCCGAGCTGCACGACGCCCTCACCCAGCCGGGTGAGTACCTGGGCGCCGAGCTCGCGGAGCATTTCCGGCGCCTCCACTGTCACTGCGGCGGAGATAAACTTAAGTCCGTCACGCACCACGGCTTGGTCAGCGAGTTCCGTCGCGAGGGCAGAGAGGGCCTTTTGCTCAAAAACTTTCAGCTTCCGCTCGAGCTCCTTCTGGTGGGCGAGGAGGGTGTCGAGCTTTTGGGCCACATCGTGGGGTCCGGCGTTCAGCTTCGCGTTGATGGCGGCGAGGGCGGACTCGCGGTGGGCGACGAAGTCAAAGGCCGGCTGGCCGGCGACCGCTTCGATGCGGCGGGTACCGGCAGCGATGGCCATCTCTGCCACCACCTTGATGACACCGATCTCTCCCGTCGTGGTGACATGGGTGCCGCCACAAAGCTCGCGGCTGTAGCCGCCGATGTCCACCACGCGGACGATCTTGCCGTATTTGTCGCCGAAGAAGGCGAGGGTGCCCTCGGGCTTTTTGTCGAACTCGGTCTCGTAGGTCTCGACCCTGGTGTTATCAATGACCCGCTCGTTGACGAGCTGCTCGATCTCCAAGAGTTGGGCATGGGTGACGGCCTCGAAATGCGAAAAGTCGAAGCGCAGGCGCTCTGGCGTCTTGTGCGTGCCCGCCTGGCGGACATGGGTGCCGAGGACTTTTCTCAACGCCCAGTGGAGTAGGTGCGTGGCAG
Source organism: uncultured Opitutaceae bacterium (assembly GCA_903929355.1). Taxonomy (GTDB): domain Bacteria; phylum Verrucomicrobiota; class Verrucomicrobiia; order Opitutales; family Opitutaceae; genus CAIYUN01. The sequence continues at coordinate 18,663 of CAIYUN010000003.1, read as the reverse complement.
AGTGATGGCGCGAAATCGCCCGACGGCGCACAACCTCCACCGTCAGTTCAGCGTTGGCTCCAGTTTCAAAGTTTGGCGTTTGGAGTTTGGCGCTTGGAGTTTCCACCGCAACGCGGTGGAGGTGACGACCGGCTTTGTCTTTGACCGTGTCGGCGAGGTGGACGAGCTGGCCGGCGATGAGCGCCATGCCGGCGTCGCCGGCCTGGCCCCCCATTTCAGCGTAGAAGGGTGTCTGGTCGAAGACCAAGAAGGTGTCCTTGTCAGTCTTGATGACGTCGAGGAGTTGCGCGTGTGAGTGGGTTTGGGTATAGCCAAGGAATTTCGTGGGCTGGAGGTTCGTGGCTTCGCCCTCGGTCGCCGCGACGATGATTTCCTTTTTCTGCGCGGCGCGACCGCACTCACGTTGCTTTTCCATCTCAGCTTCAAAGCCTGCGGCATCGACTGTGAGTCCACGCTCGGCGGCAAGCAGCTGGGTCATGTCCAGGGGGAAACCGTAGGTATCGTAGAGTTCGAAGGCAACCCAACCGGCCAATTGATTCCCATGGATTGCGACTGCATCAGAATTCCCACGAGATTTTGCAGATGGGTCAGAATGCTGATGAAAAATTTTCAGGCCACGGTCTAGCGTGCGTCCAAATGACTCCTCCTCACCGCGAATCACCCGCTGGATGATGCTCTGCTGCTGTTTCAGCTCGGTGAAGACATCACCGAGCGACGCGACGACTGGCCCCACGAGCTGCGAGAAATCGCCGACCTTCAGCCCAATCTTCGTTCCATACAAAATCCCCCGCCGCAGAATTCGGCGGATGACGTAGTTGCGCCCCTCGTTGCCCGGTAAAATCCCGTCCGCGATCGCACAGCTCACGCAGCGCGCGTGGTCCGCGAGGACGCGGAACGCCACATCGGTGTTCTCCTGCTCGGTCAGGCCCTCGCGTTTCGTGGGGACAGTCCGGGCGTAGGTCTTGCTCGAGAGTGCCGTGATCTTGGCGAACAACGGGGCAAAGACATCGGCCTCGTAATTCGACGGCTCGGCGGTGAAGTCGGTGAAGTTCTTGGTTGTGGCCATGATGCCGGCGACGCGCTCGAAGCCCATGCCGGTGTCCACATGCTTGGCCGCGAGGGGAGAGAACGTGCCGTCGGCGTTGCCGTTGAACTGGATGAAGACGTGGTTCCAGATCTCGATGCAGCGCGGGCTGGAGGAATTGACCAGCGCGCGGCCGGCCGTCTCGTCGTCGGCCGGGAGCAGGTTGAAGTGGATCTCGGAGCACGGGCCGCAGGGTCCGGTGTCGCCCATCTGCCAGAAGTTGTCCTTGCGGTTGCCATGGACGATGTGGACCGCGGGGTCGAGACCGGCGGCGCGGAAGAGTTCCGTCCAGATGGCGGCGGCCTCATGGTCGAACTCCGACGGATCGCCAGGCTTGGGTGCATAGACCGTGGCGAAGAGCCGCTTCGGCGGGATGCCCCAGACCTTGGTCAGCAGCTCCCAGCCCCAGGTGAGCGATTCCTTTTTGAAGTAGTCGCCGAAGGACCAATTGCCGAGCATCTCGAACAGCGTGTGGTGATAGGTGTCGAAACCGACGTCCTCGAGGTCGTTATGCTTGCCGCCGGCGCGGATGCATTTCTGGGTGTCGGCGGCGCGGGTGTCCTTGGCGGGCAGGGCGCCGGCCCACTTGGAGACATCGGGCGCGCGGTCGCCGAGGAAGATCGGCACAAACTGGTTCATGCCGGCGTTGGTGAAGAGCAACCCGGGCGAATCGGGCAGCAGCGACGACGACGGCACGATGGTGTGGCCGTGGGTGGCAAAGAAATCGAGAAAGGACTGGCGGAGCTGGGCGGAGGTCATGGACGGAGGATCATCTAACAGGAGGCGACGGAGGGAACAGAGGAAAAAACAACGGAAGCAGGGGAAAGTGCAGCAAACAGTACGGTCGGGTGGGGGAAAGTTCATAATTTCTCCCGCAAACGTGTGGCGGAAAGAGGGCTCCCGGCAACCGGCCATCATTTGTAAAAAAGTGGTCAAACATTTTTGGCCAACGCATTGTCACTTCCTGTGTATTGCGGCTGCTGGTACAATCGCTTCATTGATGAAGCAAAAACCAAAGCCCCAGCCGGTTAGTAACGCCCATCAGGCCTTTCTGGGCCTGGCGGTGAGAAACCACCGGCAGGCATTGGGTCTCACGCAGGAGGAGCTGGCGTGGCGGGCGAACATGCACCGGTCCTATGTTGCAGACATTGAGCGCGGCGGGCGGAACGTGACGCTTCGGATCATCGCCAACCTGGCGCAGGCGCTGCAGGTTTCGGTCGGGGGCCTGGTGGATTCAACGACTGATCCGGCCGGCCAAGTTCCGCCTGCCTCCGAGCGGACGTCCCCACCGGAACTCAGGGAGATTCTGCTCGTCGAAGACAACCCGCAGGATGCCGAACTGGTCCAGCGGGCGTTTAAACGGGCAAATTTCATCAACCCCATCCAGGTCGCGCGCGACGGTGAGGAAGCCCTTGACCTGCTGCTGGGGGCCGGATCCCCGCAGGCACGTAGGGTTGTGCGCCTCCCGCAACTGGTGTTGCTGGACCTGAACCTGCCGAAGGTCTCCGGGATCGAGGTCCTGCGCCGGCTCAGGGACGATCCGCGCACCCACGCCCTTCCTGTGATTGTCCTGACCGGGTCGCGGCACGACCGCATCATCCTCGCCTGCGCGAAGCTGGGCGCGACCAACTACATCATCAAGCCGGTGGGTTTTGCCAGCCTTGCCCGGGTAACACCCTTACTGGAACTGCGCTGGGCCCTGCTGCATCCGGGCGGAGCTCGGGAAAGCCCGATCAAGGCAGCCGCCCCGGCTCGTTGATTATATCGTGATCGGGCTTGAACCGCATTCACGGATACTCCTTAATCATTTCGTAACGTGATTGTTAGGTGCTTTCATCGTTCACCCCAAACGTCAAATCCATGTCATCCGAGCCACAACTTAAGGCCACCCTCAAGGAGCTTGGTGACCTGAAGGCTGCGCTTGACGAACATGCGATCGTGGCGATCACCGACCCGTCGGGGCGGATCACCTATGTGAATGACAAGTTTTGCGCCATCTCACAGTACTCGCGGGGGGAACTGCTCGGTCAGGACCACCGTCTCATCAACTCGGGCCACCATCCGAAGGAGTTCATCCGCGAACTGTGGACGACCATCGGCCGTGGGCAGGTCTGGCATGGGGAAATCAAGAACCGGGCCAAAGACGGGACGTTCTATTGGGTGGACACGACCATCGTGCCTTTCCTCAACGACGACGGGAAGCCCCGCCAGTATGTCGCCATCCGGGCCGACATCACCGAGCGCAAACAGGCCGAGCTCGCGGCGGCCCAGCTCTCCGATTATGCCATGCCCACCTTTTCCGGCCTGCGCGCGATCCAGTTGGTGCGGGAGCATTACCCGCAGATTCCCCTGATCATCATCTCAGGCACCATCGGGGAGGACACCGCCGTGGAGGCCATGCGGCTGGGGGCGGCCGACTATCTCCTCAAGGATCGGCTGGCCCGCCTCGGGATTGCCACCACCCATGCGCTTGAGCAAAGCCGCCTAGCCCGCCAAGCCCGCCTCGCCGAGCAAAAAGTCCGGGAGCAGCTGGACGAGCTCAGGCGCTGGCAGGGCTTGATACTGGACCGGGAGGACCGGGTGCAGGCCCTCAAGGTCGAGGTCAACGCCCTGCTGGCGCGACAAAACCTGCCGCCGCGCTATGTCAACCCCGCTGCGCTATGAAAGCACCCCTGCCCGCCAATGAGGCCCAGCGGCTGGAAAGTCTGCGGAGTTACGCTGTGCTCGACACCGTGCCGGAACAGGCCTTCGACGACCTGACCCTATTGGCGGCGCATGTATGCCAGGTGCCAATCGCGATGGTCTCGCTCGTCGATCAGAACCGGCAGTGGTTCAAGTCAAAGCTGGGCGTCACCGCGTCCGAGACCTCGCGGGACATCGCCTTCTGCGCCCACACCATCCTGCACGCTGACCAGGTGTTTGAGGTGCGGGACGCACAGACCGACCCGCGCTTTGCCAACAGCCCCCTGGTGACCACCGATCCCCAAGTCCGGTTTTATGCCGGCGCGCCTCTCATCAACTCCGAGGGCCACAGTCTCGGGGCGTTGTGCGTGATGGACCGAACCCCCCGCAGCCTGACCGCCGAACAGTTGGTGGCCCTGCAGGCCCTCAGCCGCCGGGCCGTCGCCCAGTTGGAGCTGCGCCGCCAGACCCGGGACCTCGCTGCGCGCGAGGAGGAGGCTGGCCGGATGCTGGCGGTGGCGGAGAAAGCGCGGCACGCCCTGCTTGGGGTGCTGGAGGACGAGAAGCTGGCCACCGCCAATCTGCAGGAAAGCGAGGCACGGTTTCGGCAGCTCGCCGAAAATATCCACGAGGTGTTCTGGATCACCGATCCGCGCAAGAGCGAGATGCTCTATGTCAGCCCGGCTTATGAAAGAATCTGGGGCCGGACCTGTGCCAGCCTCATGGAGAACCCAGGGACTTGGCTCGAGGCGGTCGCCCCGGAAGACAGGGAGCGGGTCCGCCTGGCCGTCGCCACCAAGCAGGAACGGGGGGTATATGACGAGAGCTATCGCATCCTGAGGCCCAACGGGGAGGTGCGCTGGATCCACGACCGGGCGTTTCCCATCATGGACGGAGCCGGGCGGGTGGCACGTCTCGTCGGCACGGCCGAAGACATCACGGACCGTCGGCAGCTGGAGGAGCAATTCCGGCAGGCCCAGAAAATGGAGGCCATCGGCACGCTGGCCGGCGGTATCGCGCACGATTTCAACAACATCCTCGCGGCGATCTTTGGCTACACCGAGCTGGCCAAGCTCCGGGTGGCCGGTGACCCCGTCACCAGCGAGCACCTGGCCGCAGTGTTACAGGCGGGGCTGCGCGCCCGCGCGCTGGTGCGGCAGATCCTCACCTTCAGCCGGCAGCAGGTGCAGCAGCGCCATGCCGTCCAGCTGAGCCCAGTCGTGGCGGAGCCGCTCAAGTTGCTGCGCGCTACCATCCCGACCGACATCGATTTTGAGCTTTCCCTCCCCACCGGCCTGCCTGATGTCCTCGCCGACCCCACGCAGATCCACCAGATTGTCATGAACCTTTGCACCAATGCCGCCCATGCGATGCGCGCCGGGCCGGGCCGGTTGGTGGTGCGGCTGGAGAACTTTGCCGTCGACAGGGCGTTGGCGGAGTCCAATCCCGCCCTCCGGCCCGGTCCGTATGTGCGTCTGAGCGTCAGCGACACGGGACAGGGCATGGACCGTGCCACCCTCACGCGGATCTACGAGCCGTTTTTCACCACCAAGGGGCCGGGGGAGGGCACCGGCCTGGGCCTGTCGGTCGTGCACGGCATTATGCAAAGCCACGAGGGGGCGGTGACGGTGTACAGCCAGCCGGACGAGGGGACGACGTTCCACTTGTATTTCCCGGCCACCGGTGCCAAGGCGGCCGAGTTGGCGGTCCCAGCAGCGGACATCCCCACTGGCCACGGCCAGCGCATTCTCTTTGTGGATGATGAGAAACCGCTGGCGCTGCTGGGCCAGAAGATGCTTGAACAACTGGGCTATGCCGTCCAATCGAGCAGCAGTGTTGCCGAGGCGCTCGCGCTCGTGAAGGCGAATCCCTCCGCTTTTGACCTGGTGATCACCGATCAGACCATGCCGGGGATGTCGGGCACGAATTTCGCCCGGCAGCTGCTGGTGCTCCGGCCCGACCTGCCGGTCGTTCTGAGCACCGGCTATTCCGCAAGTCTGACTGACCAGTATATCCGGAGCATGGGGCTCCGTGATCTCCTCTTCAAACCCCACACACTCCAAGCGCTGGGCGTGGCCGTCCACCGGGCGCTGGCCCCCCCCGACTCCCGTTAAAATGCCACATATCCTATTGATTGACGACGACGATCTATTCCGCCCGTCACTCCGGGCCGGCCTTGAGCAGATGGGGCACACCGTGGATGAGGCCCGGAACGGCGAGGAGGGCCTGGCCCGGCAAGCCCACCGCGCCGCCGACTTGGTGTTGACCGACATCATCATGCCCGAGAAGGAGGGCATCGAAACCATCACGGAACTCCTTAAAAAATACCCGGGCCTGAAGATCATCGCGATGTCTGGTGGTGGCCGTAACAATGCCACCGGCTACCTGCATGTGGCACAAATGATGGGTGCGCGGCAAGTGCTGGCCAAACCATTCACCCATGAGGAATTGGAGGTGACCGTCGCAAGCGTCCTGGCCGCAGATTGACCGGTCGGAGGCAGCCCGGCATTGACGTGGCCCGAGCCCGGACCTTTCCTCCTTCCATGAGCAAAAACTCCCCGGCCAAACCCGCCGCCAAATACCGGCGCGTGGTTCTGAAACTCAGCGGCGAAGTCCTTCGGGGCCAGTCCGGTGACCCCATTGACGCGGATGTGCTGGAGCGAGTCTCCTCCGAGATCAAGGCCATCCACGAGCTCGGCGTGCAGGTCGGTGTGGTCATCGGCGGGGGCAACATTTTCCGCGGCCTCAGCGGCGAAAAGCGCGGGGTGGACCGCACCACGGGCGACTACATGGGGATGCTTGCCACCGTCATCAACAGCCTGGCGCTGATGGATTGCCTGGAGAAAATGGGCGTCATCACCCGGGTGCAAAGTGCGATTCCCATGAACCAGATCGCCGAGCCCTTCATTCCGCGGCGCGCGGTGCGCCACCTCGAAAAGGGCCGGGTGGTGATTTTCGCGGCCGGCACCGGCAACCCCTACTTCTCGACCGACACCGCCGCCGCCCTCCGCGCGTCGGAAATCCGCGCCGACATCATCTTCAAGGCCACCAAGGTAGACGGGGTCTACAACAAGGATCCGAAAAAATTTCCCGACGCCGTCCGCTACGACTCGCTCACCTTTGGCGACGCGTTGCGCCAGCGCCTCAATGTCATGGATTCAACGGCCTTTTCGCAGTGCATGGACAACAACGTGCCGATCCTCGTGTTCGACCTGACCGCCCCCGGCTCGATCCGCCGCGCCGTCCTCGGCGAGCAGGTCGGCACGCTGGTGCACAACTGAGTGGACACGGGGTGAGGGGGGCACCCCGCCTACATGACGGCTAGACAGGGCTGAGCCTGCTGATTTCGGCAAGGTAGGGATGGCACTCCGAGCCATCCGGGACGCCCCGGAGAGGCGCCCTTATTCCGGTGACCAGACTTCACTTGCCCGACTTCTTGGCCTTTTGGCGCTCGCCGGAGTTGAGGATGCGTTTGCGCAGACGGAGGTTCTTTGGGGTCACCTCCACAAACTCATCGGTGGCGATGTATTCGATGGCACGCTCCAGTGAGAGCTTAGAGGCCGGCGTCAGGCCGGTGGCGACGCCCGAGCCCTGGGAACGGAAATTGGTGAGAGCCTTGGCGCGCACCGCGTTGCAGGCGATGTCCTCGTTGCGCGGGTTTTCCCCGACGATCATGCCCTCGTAAACTTGTTCGCCCGGGCCGACGAAAAGCTTGCCGCGCTCCTGCACCATCACGAGGGCGTAGCTGGTCGTCTCGCCCGCCTCGGTCGCGATGATCGTGCCGGTGATTCGGGTGAGCACCTCGCCGGCGTAGGGGGCGTATTCCTTGAAAAGGTGGCTGAGGACGCCACGACCGCTGGTGGCGTTGACCACGTCAATCTCCATGCCGATCAGGCCGCGCGTGGTGATGGTCGCCTCGATCATCGTGCTGTGGGCGAGCTTCTCCATGTTGGTCAGCTTGCCCTTGCGGTTGGCCAGATTCTGCATGATGGGGCCGACACATTCATCAGGCACCTCAATCCAGACGGTCTCAAAGGGTTCATGGCGGTGGCCGTCCACGGTCCGCTCAATGACCGTCGGGCGGGAAACGAGCAGCTCGAAGCCCTCGCGGCGCATTGTCTCCACCAGCACGGCGACCTGCATGGCGCCGCGGGCCTTGACGTTGAACACGCCGGCCTTGTCGGAATCCTCGATCTGGATGGAAACGTTGATTTTCAGCTCGCGCATGAGGCGCTCCCGGAGCTGGCGGGAGGTGACCAGTTTGCCCTCCTGGCCCACGAGCGGCCCGTCGTTGACGCAAAATTGCATCTCCAGCGTGGGCGGGTCGATCTGGGTGAAAGGCAGGGCGTGCTGCTCCTCGCTGGCGGTGATGGTGTCGCCGATGTCAATGTCCTCAAAGCCGGAGAGACCCACGATGTTCCCGGCGACGCCGGCGGCGGTTTCCTGGGTCCCGAGACCGGAATACTCGAATACCTTGGTGATCTTGGCCCGGACCTTTTTGCCGTCGGAGTGGCGGATGGCAAACACCGGGTCGCCGATGCTCGTCTGGCCGCCGAGAATTTTGCCGATGGCGATGCGTCCGACATAGTCGCTCCAGTCAATATTGGAGACCAGCATGTGGAACGGCTCGTTGGGCTTGGCGAAGGGAGGGGGGACGTGGTCCAGGATCGTCTGAAACAGGGGCGTCATGTCCTTCTTTTCCTCCCCCAGATGAAACATCATGTAGCCATCGCGGCCGGAGCCATATACGACCGGGGCGTCGAACTGCTCCTCGGTGGCGTTGAGCTCCATGAGCAGCTCCAGCACCTTCTCATACATTTTCGCCGGCTCGGCGTTCTCGCGGTCAATCTTGTTGATGACGATGACGACCTTGAGGCCGTGGGCGAGGGCTTTGCGGAGTACGAAGCGCGTCTGCGCCTGGGGGCCGTCATAGGCATCCACGACGAGCAGCACGCCGTCCACCATGCGGAGGGCGCGCTCGACCTCGCCGCCGAAGTCGGCGTGGCCGGGAGTGTCCACGATGTTGATGATCTTGTCCTTCCAGTGGACGGAGGTGTTCTTGGCCTTGATCGTGATCCCCTTTTCCTTTTCCAAGTCCATGGAGTCCATGGCGCGCTCCTCGATATGTTGGTTGGCGCGATAGACGCCGCCCTCCTTGAGGAGTTTGTCCACGAGGGTGGTTTTCCCGTGGTCAACGTGGGCGATGATGGCGATGTTGCGGATGCTCTGGTTCATGGCGGAAAGGTGGTCAGGTGGTTGCAAAAGGGGTCAGCCTGCGGCCCGGAAGGGCCGTTGGCAAGACGGAACGACGCAGACCCGAAATTGGTGGCGGTGCGGGGCAAAGGCCGGTCGGGTATCCTCGCGCCGCGTGGTTTAGGGCAGCGCGAGCGCCCAAGCCAGCAGGGCGAGCGCGAACAGCAGCGTCCCCAGGGCCAGGGCGAGCCGTTCGCGTTTGGTCAGGGCGAAGAGCATGGCCTCACAGCCCCATCGGCTTTAGCTCTGCAAACAGGCTGGTTAGCAACGGCTCACCGGCGATCTTCGCCCACGGCTGGTTGCTGGAGATCCGCACAAACAGCTGCTCGCCGGAGGTGCGGAGTCCGTAGTGCCACGCCAGTCCCAGCAGTTCACGGGGCGACAGCGCGTTGATCTGTTGGATCGGCCGTCCGGCGTTCAGGTGCCAGTACCAGGTGTGCTGTGGATATGCCTGGGTGTTTTTGAAAAAAAGATAAGTGGCGGCGGGCAGCTCCCGCCCGGCGACCGAGGCTGTCACCGTCCGCGTGGGAGTGGGCTGCTGCACCCAACCGGTGCCCGGCCAGCAGGCCTCGGGGGTGTGGGACTCCACCAGGCTCACCGGCACCGATCCCGCGGGCCACCAGGCAAGATAAATGGTGATCTGGACCAGCACGTCGGGGGTGCGGCGCACATAGTTCCGCTGGATCAGATGGTTGGTCGCGAGGGTGGAGGTGAAACGGTGCAGGTCGTCGGTGGTCACCACCTCCCAGCCGGGGCTCTGCGCGGGCACAATGGCCGCCAGGTCGGGCCCGGCGATGGCGGTCGCGGTTGCCGCCGTGGTCACGGGATGGGTGTTGAGGACCAACGCCGTCACCAGCACCCCGGCCAGAGCCAGCCCGGAGGGGGGCAGCCAGCCGCTCCAGCCGGGGGCGGAGGCAGGGCCGGCGGCCGGAGTGCTGACGGGCGGCTCACGGCTCTCCAAGAGCAGCGCCAGCCCGCCGAGCAACGCCGCCGTCACCCCGAGGATGGCGAACCCCGTCAGGTCGTGCCAGGCACCGCTGATATCCACCCCCGCGTTGGCCAGCAAAGTGAGAGTGAACGAGCGCACGAGGTTCATGCCCAGCGCGAGAGGGGCGGCCAGCACCAGCAACAACCCCCGCGCTGCGGGCCGCCGCACCAGGGTGGCGGAGAAAAACAGCCCAGCGACCACGCAGGCCATGAGGCTGCGCACCCCGCTGCAGGCCTCCTCCACGCCCACGCTGGTATGGGTGAGGGTGATTACGTTGCCGGTCTGCACCGCCGGCACTCCCAACAGGTTCAGCAGGTGCAGCACCACCCCTGTCACCCACAGTTGCAGGTGCGAGGTCAGGCGCGTGTAGGTGCCGGGCGGGATGGGGGCGCTCAACGGCCAGAGCGCGAGCGCGGCCACGGCGGGCCAGTTGAGCGGACACACCCGCACCCGCTCTCCCGCCAACCCCAGCAGCGCGGCCAGCAGAAGAACGGCCAGAGCGGCCGCCAGCAAAAAGCCCACCAACGCATGCGACCAGTCTAACGCCGCCGCAAACAGCCCCGCCGCCGCCATCAGTCCGAGCCCCGCCGTGAGGGTCAGCGCCGTCGCGGCCGTGACCCAGGCTGACGCCGGCAGCCAGCGCCACGGTCCTCGCGTGCGGCTCTCGTGCAGCAGGATGAGAAAGAGCACCGGCGTGAAGAGCGCGTGCGACAGGTCGGGATTGTTCCGCCACTCCACCCAGAACAGCGCGTAAAACGACCCCGCCAGGACGAGGGCCAGCCCGATGGTCGCCACCGCCGCCGGATCGGTGGCGGCGCGGGGCGGGACAGAATGAGCGGCAGCGTTGGGCATGGCGGCGGACGCAGCGAAACGCACCTTGTCCGGCTTCGCAAGGCCGCCCTGTTGCGCCAGGGAGGGGCCACCAGAGGTCAGAGTCAGTCGCAGGGAATCGAGATTCCACCCATTGCATCTTGCACTTACACAAATGCAGGGCGAATCCGTCGGGTGAGCGGTGGAAAAAAGCGGGAGGGAATTCGGGTAGTGAATAGCAAAGGTCCCGACTTTTGGCATTACGATGACGCGCTCGTGTAGCGACGCAGTCCACGATGGAAGACGAAGACCGCCAGCGCAAACCATCCCGCCGCCACGGCGGCGAGCCAAACGGCCCAGCGGGGCTCGAAACCGTGGAGCAGAAGGCTTGCGGGCACATTGCTCACGACCACCGCCGGCAACCCCCAGACAAAAATCAGGCCGGTGACCAGGCCAAACGCCTGCTTGGGCAGCCGGGAAAACTCCGTGAGGGTGAAATAGCCGCCCTCCACGCCCTGGGCGTTGGTGATCCAAAACACCATCGACACCGACAGCACGAGGACGCTGTAGTGGATGACCAGGCCGCACCCCACCATCAGCGCGTAGAGCAGGCAGTCGCCCACCCCCGGGTGCAGGTGCAGCCGGTGCGCCGCATAGACCACCACCGCAAGCGCCACGAGCGAGTTCACGAAGCCGTCGGGGTCGATCTTCCGGGTGGTGGCCATGAACATGACGTTGCCCGGCTGGGCCAGGAAAAAGTCGAAATTGCCGCTGCGGACATTGCGGCCCATCTCAAAGATGCTGCTCCAGAAGAAGCCCATGAGAAACCGCTGGATGAGCATCGCCGTGCCCACGAGCAGGATCATCTCGTATTTGCTCCAGTTCGCGATCCCGCTGGTGTGGTCGTAAATGACCGTGATGGTGACCAGGTTGGTCGTCATCCAGAACAACTCGACGAGCGACCACACCGCGAAGTCGCCGCGAAACATGAGCGTCCGGGTGATGGAGTAGCGGGCGCTGGCGAGCCAAATGCGGGCGTAGTTCATGAGATTGCGGAGTGCGAAATGCGGAGTGCGGAATGGAAACTGGATGCGCGGCACAGGGCAACTCCCTCCAAGCCGACCCTCAGCCGCCGACGGCGGTGTGGCGGCGCAGTCCCCGCCGCCAGAGCAACTCCGTGAGCGCGAGCAGCCCGAGCACCCAGGCCAGTTCCAAGCAGAGACCGCTCTCCGTGTCGGCCAGGTCGATGCGTCCGGTGAAAATCGCGGCGGGAAAATACATCTGGTAGTAGAACGGCAGGTATTTCACGGCGTGAAACACCGGCGCCGGCAGCAGGTCCAGCGGAAACATCTGCCCACCCAGCACCGCCTCCACCGCCATCGAGAGGATGACGAAGCCCTGGATTTCCAGCAGCCAGAAGGTGAGCAGCCCAAAACAATAGGCGATGCTGAACTGCACCAGCGCCGACAACACCACCGCCGGGAATCCCAGGGCCAGCCGCCAGCCCTCGTGCGGCCAGGTGAGATACGAGTGCAGGAAGGGCAGCGCCACCGCCAACGGTATCAGCACCAATGCGCCCGACACCAAACGCGCTGCGGCAAAGACGCTCAGCCGGTAGCCGAAGTAATTGATCGGTTTCAGCAGGAACTGGTTGATGAGACCGTTGCGAATGTCCTCGCTGATCTGGTAGTCCTCGTTGAACGCGCTGATGAAAAACTGGAGCACGAGCAGCGCGATAAAGTAGGTCATGGTCGCCCCGAGGCCGAACCCGCCGATGGTCGGCGTGCCCTGAAAGGCGGCGCCCCAGAGGATAAAAATCGCCGTCAGATGAAACAGGGAAAATAGGCCGCGCGCCGCAAAGTTCCAGCGATAGACCAGGTTGCCCTGCAGCCCAACCAGAAAGGCATGGCGGTATTTGTTCAGAAAATAAAACATCAGCTTGGTTGGTGAAACACACCCAGCCCCCCGAAATAAACAACCCCAAAGTCATTCTGCCGGGGTGAGCCGCGGTGACCACGCCGCAGTTCTCTCGGCCCACTCTCAACCGTTCCTTCGATTTCACAAAAACGGCGCGAACAGGCGGCTGATCTCCTCAGCCAGGTTGATGAGTGGTTGGAACCGGCTGTTTCGTGCCGGACCTGGCTCGCGGCTGTGCCGTGCCAGCCCCTCCGCCCAGACCCTCATCGCCGCCACATCGGCGGGGGAATGGAGAAAAACGCCGATCTCAAAATTCACGAACAGGCTGCGCGGGTCAAAATTGGCCGATCCCAGCAGGCCCACCCGACCGTCCACCATGATCCCCTTGCTGTGCATCATGCCCGGGCCGAACAGCAGCACCCGGGCTCCCGCCCGGCGCAACTGGCGCAGGGCGTCGCGGCGGGCGAGGTCGGTGATGGGGTGGTTGGAGCGGGCGGGCACGATGATCGTCACGTCGCGCCCGGCCCTAGCTTTCACGATGAGCGACCGCAGCAGCACTTCGTCCGGGAGGAAATAGGGCGTCACGATCCAGACGCTTTGCTCGGCCTCCTGGATCATCGCGACGACACCCTCGTACAGGGGATCGCCGGGCACGTCCGGTCCGCTGGCGACTACTTGGAGCTCGCTCGGTCCGCGCAACTCCACGACGAGGGGGGGGGTATCCGCCTGCAACCGGGCGGGGTCCTGGTTGGTCACAAAGCACCAGTCGGCGATGAACACTTCGTTGAGCAGCGCGGCGGCCGGTCCCTCGATGACCGCGCCAAAGTCCTGGAAACGACGGGCAAAGGGTTCCGGCCCCATGTATTCGCGCGCGAGATTGTGGCCGCCGACGATCGCGGTGCGGTGGTCGAAGACGGCAATTTTACGGTGGAGGCGGAGATTGGCGGAGCCGCGCGAGGTGAACAGGAGCACCGGCATGAACCGGCCGACCTCACCGCCCGCCGCCCGCAGGGGCTGCGTGAAGCCGTGGCTGGAGAACAGGCATCCCACCGCGTCAAGCAGCAGGCGCACTTTCACCCCCTCGCGGGCCCGTTCGGCAAGCAGCGCCACCAGCCGGCGGCCGGTGTCATCACGCCCGAGGATGAAGGTCATGATATGGATGGTGTGCCGGGCTCCGCGGATTTGCGCCTCCAGCGCGGCGAAGGTGTCCTCGCCGGTGGTCAGCAGCCGCACGGAGTTGCCGGCGACCGGCGGGGCCGCCCCGGCCGAGACGATGGTGTGGGCGACCGGCGAGTTCGCACAGGCCGCCGGACTGACCACCGGGCCGGGCAACGTGGGGAGCAGGCGCGACTTGCGCGCGAGCAGCCGGCGGAGCTTGCGCCCGCCAAAAATCAGGTACAACGGTACTCCGACATAGGGCACGAGCACGATCAGCAGCAACCAGGCGAAGGTGTTGGCCGGGGCGCGCCGCTCCGAGAGCACGCGCGCAAGTAAAAACACCGCGAGCAGAAACCCGCCCACCGTGAGCAGATGAGGACCAAGGTTCTCCACAATGATGTCGGGCCAATGCATCCCGCCCAAGGTGAGGGCCGCCGGACGTGAGGCAAGCCCACCGGACCGGAATTACCGCCGGACGAAAAAAAACCTTGCCGAAACGGGACGGGCTCCCGATTTTAAACCTTCGGCAATCGGTAGGATACTCAAGTGGCCAACGAGGGGAGACTGTAAATCTCCTGGCTTACGCCTTCCCTGGTTCGAATCCAGGTCCTACCATTCTTCTTTCCACCCCGGAAAGAAGAATGCCGCGCCGTAGCTTCAGCGAAGGCGGGGCCACCCGCCCAGCCGTACTTTACTGAATTACCGTAACGGCCCTGACCTTCCAGGAGGAAAATGCAGGATGAAATACACGGTCATGAGCGCCAAAGCGATTGTCAGACAAACCCCGAGTCCGAGAACAATCGTGGACATGATAGGGCGGATTGAGGCTTGTTTGCAGCCCACCGCAGCCAGTGCCCAGAGGAAGGGCAGGCCAAGCAGAAAAGCTCCGTTTTGATGATACCACGCCATCAGGCCGGGCAAAACGTGCTCGGGTGGGAAACTCGGGTCACCAAGAAGTTCTCCGAAAATATGCACGATTCCGCCCACGATGACTAAGTTGGCGACCAACAACAGGACTTGGATCAAGGCATGGATGGTGATGAACGACACCCGCATGCGGGGACATTGGATTGAACTCCGATGCTAGCAAGATTTCCCCGCTTCGCACCATGGCCCCACGCTTCACGCCAGCGCCAAACCAGGCTCAATCCGGAGCTCCCCCAGCGGGGATGACCCCACGGCAGGGTCGGCCCAGGCGGCGAAAGCGACCATCGCGGCGTTGTCGCCGGTGTGGCGGGGCTCGGCGGCCAACAGCGTGACCCGGGCGGCGCGTGCGACCTTCGCCAGTTCGGCCCGCAACCGGCTGTTGTTGGCGACCCCACCCGAAAGACCAAGGCTGCGGTAGGGCTCCCGGTCCAAGGCGAACCCGGTTTTGCGGCTGAGTGCATCGATCACGGCCTGCTGATAACTGGCGCAAAGGTCCGACTTGCGCAGGGCGATTTCCGCCGGGGACATCTTTTCCAACTGGTAGCGCAGGCTGGTCTTGAGGCCTGAAAAGCTGAAATCCAACGCGGCCCTTGGGCCGAGGCCGCGGGGAAAACCATAGGCGTCGGGCCGTCCCGCCATCGCGAGCTGTTCCACCTGCGGGCCGCCGGGATAACCCAGCCCAAGCAGCTTCGCCCCCTTGTCGAGGGCCTCACCTGCGGCGTCGTCCCGGGTCGTGGCCAGCACCCGGAGGCACAGCCTCCCGTCCAGGGAGAAGAGCAGGGTGTTGCCGCCGGATACCAGCAGCCCCAGGTGGGGCAGCAACGCGGCGAGGCGGGCGGAAAAATCGGCCGGTCCCGCCGCATGCAGCGGGAGAAAGGGGGAGAAGGCATGGCCACGCAGGTGATTGACGCCGGCCAAGGGGACCCCGAGGGCCAGCGCCAGCGCCTTGGCCCCGGCGAGCCCCAGCGCGAGACAGCCGGCAAGGCCGGGGCCCCGGGTGATCGCGACGCGGCTGACTGCCCCAAACCCCGGGGTGGCGCGGGCGCGCTCCAGCAGCGGCCCAAGATGGCGCAGATGCTCCCGGGTCGCGAGGTCGGGCACGACCCCGCCATGCCGCGCATGGAGGGCGACCTGGGTGTGGGTCCATTCGCCGGCGAGCCCGCGCGCGGGGTCGAAGAGCGCGACCGCGGTCTCATCACAGGAGGTTTCAAGCGCGAGAATCATTTTAAACCCTGATCGGATTTGGTCACAGACCACAGAGACAAGAGCCGAGTTCACAGAAGAAAACCTCGAACAGGCAGAGGATTCTGGCGTCACCACGGGGAATTGGCAGAACCCGCAAAGATAAGAGTTAAGTGGCTCGCTTCGTGACCTCTGTGTTTGCCCTCTGTACCCCCTCTGTGTCCCCTTCCGTTGTTTGGTTGCATTGGGTTCATGGTTTTGCGGCCACTGCCGTTTCGCGACCGTGGAGGAGCAGATCGGCGCGGAGGACTGCGGTGGCGGCGTCGAGCTGACGGTCAGGGACCAGGTCCACGCCGAACCGGACCTTGAACGTCCGCGGGTCGGTCAGATCGGACCGGGCGCGCTGCAGCATCAGGCTCCGGTCCTCCTCCGGCGTGGCGACGACCTCCACATCGGGGGAAACCCCATGCTCATGAATGACCTCGCCACCCGGGGTGTAGTAGCGCGCGATGGTGAGCCGCAGGCCGCCGCCGTTGTCGAGGTCGAAGATCGACTGCACCGATCCCTTCCCGAACGATCGCTCGCCCACGATGACCGCCCGGTGGGTGTCCTTGAGCGCGCCAGTCAGGATCTCGGCGGCGCTGGCGCTGCCGGCGTTGATGAGGACGGCGAGAGGGATGGTGAGTGGCGCGCCGGCCGGGTCGGCGAGGTAGTCCTCGCGGTCCTTCGGGTCGCGGCCCTGCGTGTAAACGACGAGCTCCCGCTTGTTGAAAAAGTTGCTAGCGACAGCCACGACGGAATCAAGCAGGCCCCCGGGATTGTTGCGCAGATCGATGACGAGCGCGCGCAGGCCCCGCGCCCGGAGCTGCTTCACCGCGGTGGCAAACTCATCCGCAGTGTGCTCGCCAAACTCGGTGAGCTGGACATAGCCGATGCCGTCGGCCAGGAGGTGCGCGTCTCGCACGCTTTCCACCCGGATGCTTTCCCGCGTAAGGGTGAGGGACAGCTCCTTCCCAGTGGACGGGCGCATGAGGCCGACCGTGACCTTGGTGCCGGGTTTGCCCCGCAGATGGGTGACAATGTCCTCCATCGATGGGTGGGGAAGCTTCTCCCCGTCGATGCCGGTGATCTCGTCGCCGCGCTGGATGCCCGCGCGCTCGCCGGGCGAACCGGCGACGGGCGTGACCACCACGATGCGATCCCGCACCAGCTCCACCTGCACGCCGATGCCGCCGAACTCGCTGCTGATGTCCTCCTCGAGCGCCTTTCGCTCAGCGGGGTCCATGTAGGCGGAATGAGGGTCCAGGGTGTTGATCATGCCGTCGAGGGCGGCGCGGGTGAGCTTGGGCAGCTCCGCCGGCTGGGCCGCGACGTAGTTCTCATTCACGAGCTTGAGCACATCCCGGATGGCGCCGGACGAACGGTCCAGCTCGCTGCCGGGCAGCCAGCCCCAGAGCGAGGCAAAGTGCGCCGCGCCCACGGAGAGGGCCACGCCGGCCATCACCCCGAGGGCGATCGTAAAAATGCGTTTGAGCATGGCGCAGACTGTGCCATGCGGTGGACTTTGTAAATGACAACGTCCACCCTCCACCCTCCGCCGGATTTCATCGAGCGGTTCCGCGCCCTGACCGGGGCGGGCGGAACGATGACCTTTGCCGGGTATATGGCGCTCGCGCTCTATGATCCTGCCGTGGGGTATTACTGCGGCGGCCGGCCGCGCGTGGGCCGGACCCCGGGCACCGACTTTTTCACCTCGACCACCACGGGGCCCGTGTTTGGGGAGGCGGTGGTGGCCGCGTGCACCGACCTGCTCGGCGGCGCGGCCGCGGCGGCGGGCTATGAGTTCGTGGAAATTGGGGCGGAGGACGACGCGGGGGTGCTGGCCGGGGTGGCGCATCCGTTTGCCCGGGCCCGGGTGGTCCGCCTGGGCGCATTGCCGGAATTGACGGGAGCCTGTGTGGTGTTCTCCAACGAACTGTTCGACGCGCAGCCGCTGCGACGGTTCGTGCGGCGCGGCCGCGAATGGCGTGAACTTGGGGTCAGGCTGGCGGGAGCGGCGCTGGCGAAAGTGGAGTTGGAACCGGTTGTCGCCCCATGGCTGCCGGATGACGCGCCCGAGGGCTATGGGTTTGACGCCCCCCGCGCCGCCGTGGACTTGGCCGTGGCCCTAGCCGCTCAGCCCTGGCACGGCCTGTTCGTGGCCTGCGATTATGGCAAATCCTGGGAGGTGCTGGCCACCGCGACCCCGGCCGGCACGGTGCGCGCCTACCACCGGCACACCCAGTCCAACGATCTGCTGGCCCGGCCCGGCGCGCAGGACCTGACCGGACATGTGTGCTGGGACTGGTTGGTGTCCGCCCTGGCCGGGGGCGGATTTGCCGCGCCGCTGGTCGAGTCGCAGGAGGCATTTTTTGTGAAACACGCGGCTGGCTGGCTGGAGCAGACGCTGGCCGCCGAGACCCATCCACTCAGCCCGCGCAAACGCGCCCTGATGCAGTTACTGCATCCGGCTCAGATGGGGCAGAAGTTCCAGGTGCTGCACGCACGGCGCACACTTGGCGGATTCAACCTGTAGGCGGGGTGCCCACACCCCGCGCGCCACACCCAATGCGGGGTGTGGGCACCCCCCGGACAACAGGGCCACAAATTCGCAGTGCTGTTT
>CAIYUN010000002.1 GCA_903929355.1 uncultured Opitutaceae bacterium | reverse complement strand
TGCAGACACAGAGTTCACAGAGCAAACCACTTAAAAATTCAATGGGGGCTGCAATACCCGCACCCGCCGGATGACATCCAAAGCTTCCCTCCTTCCGATGTATTTCTGCTCTGTGAACTCGGATTTTATCTCTGTAATCTCTGTGTCCAACTGCTGAATTTAGGATGATCCCAGCAGCCCGTAGGTTTTATATTTTTCGGGCGGAAGATCGGCCGACACTCTCCGACGGCGCGCCCAGCGTGTCGCGCCCTACCCTCAGAAGACCCCAATAGTGTATATCCTAACGGACCTTGGTATGACACGGATGGACATGGATTTGCAATGAACTGCGCGCATCCGACCTTTCATCTGGCCAATGAAGGAATTTGGGTCGGCGTTTCCTCCGAAGAATTCCGCAACCGTGCCATCGGTGAAAGCAGTGGTAGAATCCGGCTGCGGATTTAGGATCACGCGTCAGCCGAACCGATGCTCAGTGACCGACCGTTGTCCTTCGGGCCGAGCGCGAGGATAAACGGGGCGGCGATTTTCGCCCAGGCTGCGGGCTTGGGGTGGCCCTCCGCCCCATCGGCCCAGCACAGGCGGAGCATCTCGGTGTCAATCGTTCCGGGGTTGAGCGGCACCGCCGCCATGCCCACGGGCAGTTCCTCTGCCAGCGCCTTGGTGAGCCCTTCGATGGCCCACTTGCTCGCGCAATACGGTGCGACCTCCGGCGACACGCTTCGTCCCCAGCCCGAGGAGAGGTTCACGATCACCCCATGCTTCGCCGCCACCATGGCGGGCACGAACTCGCGGATCACGTTCACCACGCCGGTGACGTTCACGTCCATCAGCCGGGCGAACTCCGCCGCCGGCACCAGCCACAGCGGGGCGGGATGATTCATCAGCGCGGCGTTGTTGATGAGCAGGTCGGGTGCCTCGCCAAAGCCCAGGACTTTGGCGGCCCAGATGCCGACCTTGACCGGGTTGGCGACATCGGCCGCCTCGAAGCTGTGCGGCGGGCCGTGCGCGAGGCGCAGGTCCATGATGCCCTCCGCCCCGCGCCCGCAGCCGACGACGGTGTGGCCGAGCCGGATGAACTCCTCCGCCAGCGCGCGCCCCAGCCCGCGGGTGACCCCGGTGATGACGATTTTTTTCATGCCCGGACTTGGACACAGAGGCCACCGAGAGACAAGCCGAGGTCACGGAGAATTCAAACGAGAACCGGACCGGGGTCGGCGACCCCGGCTACATTTTGACCCTGGCGGACATTCCTCAGCGGCTTTGCAGGCTGAACTTGTTCAGCCCCGCCTTGCGGCAGGCGTCCATCACGAAGGTGACCTTTTTGAGCGGGGTGTCCTCGTCGGCGCGGATGAGCACGGGGATGTCCTTGTCCTGGTCGTGCAACTGGCCGAGCAGGCTGGTGAGCTGCTCGTCGGTGGCGTTCTTGCCGTTGAACGAAAGGGCTCCGGTCTTGTCGATGCCGATCGTCACCGGCCCGCTGAAGGCGTTCCGGCCCGCCGTGTCCACCTTGGGCAGCCGGATGTTGAGGGTCGTCGCGGTGCGGAACTGCATCGTGACAAACGCGAAAAAGACGAGCATCACGAGCACGTCAATCAGCGGCACGAGGTTCAGCTCGGTCCGTTTGCGGCGGCGTTGGTATAAGGCACTCATGAAATGGGGAAGAATGGCGGGAATTGCGGAATTCAAAAAGCCGGACAGGATCAATGTGGAACTCAGGGAATCAGGAAGCAGAGCCAGCCAGCTCCAGGTGTTTTCATGAGTTCCTGAGTGCCAGATAAAAAACCCGGTTTCATGGCTTCGGCTGGCTGATGCTCTCCCACCTCACGCCAAGCAGCGGCATGAGATTCAGCTCGGTCCGTCTGCGGAGGCGCTGGTTCCTGATTTCCTGAGTTCCACATAAAAGCTCCTTTTCAAGGCTTTCGCCGGACGATGCGCTCCAGCAGCACGTCGAGCTGGGCGGCGTAGGTTTCGATGCGGCGCTGCAGGATGCCGCCACCCACGAGGGCGGGCACGGCGATCAGGAGGCCGAGCACGGTCGCCGACAGCGCCAGCGACACCCCGCTGGTGAACTTCGCGGGATCGGGCAGGCCGCCCTCGCCGGTCACGCTCGAAAACACCCGGATCAGGCTCCAGACCGTGCCGGTCAGCCCGATGAGCGGCGCGCCGGCATAAATCACGTCGAGATAAGGCACCCCGCGCTCCATGCGCGACAGCTCGAGCCGGGCAAACGCCCGCACCGCCTCCAGGTCGCCGGGATGCTTTTCGGCAAAAGCCACGATACGTGCCAGCACCGAACGCTGGCCCCCGCTGACTGGCCGGCCCTCAACCAGGGCGTCCACCAGATCGTCGGGCAGGATGGCAGACCGGCGCAGCGCGTAGGCGCGCTCGCACAGGATGAAGACGAGGACGACCGAGCAGATCCCCAGCGGGTAGATGAGGAGGTCGGCCCCCTTGATGATGTCGATGGCGGCAAAAAGCATGGCGGTGCGGAGTAGGACTCCGCGAAGCGGGAAAGGTTCAGAAAACCTGCCGTGACCGCGAGCCGTAAGTTTTGTTTGCCCCCGGCCGCCGAAAGCTGGTTCCCTTGCGCCCCACCCCTGTCCGGCCACCCCAGCCCACCCCCTTCATGCACCTGCAAGCCCTCGACGTCGGCATCATCCTCGGCTATTTTGTCCTCGTCGTGGGCATCGGACTCTGGGTCTCGCGCCGCGGGCGCGGCACCAAGGACCTCGACGGCTATTTCCTCGGCGGAAAGACGCTCCCCTGGTATCTCCTCGGCGTCTCGGACGCCTCGGGGATGTTCGACATCAGCGGCACCATGTGGCTCGTGTATGTGCTGTTTCTCTATGGCTTGAAGAGCATCTGGCTCCCGTGGCTGTGGCCGACGTTCAACCAGATCTTCCTGATGATGTTCATGAGCGCCTGGCTGCGGCGCTCCAATGTGCTCACCGGGGCCGAGTGGATCCAGACGCGCTTCGGCCGCGGCCGCGGCGCGACCCTCGCGCACCTGAGCGTGGTGGCGTTTGCGTTGATCAACGTCATCGGCCTGCTCGCCTACGCGTTCAAGGGCATCGGCAAATTCGCGGCCGGGATGCTGCCGTGGCATTTCACCGACGCGACCACGGGCATATTCACCAACGACAACATCTACGCCCTCATCCTCATGGGGCTGACCTCCCTCTACACCATCAAGGGCGGCATGCTCAGCATCGTTGTGACCGAGGTCCTGCAGTTCACCATCCTCACCGTGACCGCGCTCATCATCGGCGTGATCGCGCTGGTGAAGGTCTCGCCCGCCATGATCGCGACCAACATCCCCGCCGGCTGGATGAACCCCTTCTTCGGCTGGAAGCTCGACCTCAACTGGGAGGGCATCCTCAACACGGCCAACACCGCGCTGCACGCCGACGGCAACGACTGGTTCACAATCATCTTTGGCATGATGTTCTTCAAAGGCGTGCTCGCCAGCCTCGCCGGGCCCGCGCCGACCTATGACATGCAGCGCATCCTCGCCACGCGCAACCCGCGGGAGGCCTCGCTGATGAGCGGGTGGGTCACCACCGTGCTGATGTTTCCCCGCTACATGATGATCGCCGGCATCACGGTGCTCGCGCTCGCCTTTTGCCTGCCCGAGCTGCGGCAGATGCCCAAGCCCGACTTTGAGAAAGTGCTGCCCCTGGTGCTGAGCGACAAACTGATCCCGAGCGGCGTGCTGGGCTTCCTGCTGGCCGGACTCGCCGCCGCCTTTATGTCGAATTTCGCCGCGACCATCAACTCGGCGCCCGCCTACCTGGTGAACGACATCTACAAACGTTTCATCAACCCAGACGCCAGCGCGTCCAAACTGGTCGGCCTCAGCCGGCTCACCTCGGTGGCGTTTCTGGTGATTGGCATCGTGTTTGGCGTGCTCTCGAACAGCATCAACGACGCGATGATGTGGCTGGTGGGGTCCCTCTATGGCGGGTTCGTGGTGGCCAACCTCCTCAAGTGGTATTGGTGGCGCTTCAACGGCTACGGCTACTTCTGGGGCATGGTGGCCGGCATCGGCGGCGCGATGGTGGTGCCGAAGCTGATGGAGCTGGTCTGGGGCTCCGGCATCAACTCGCTCTACACCTTCCCCTTCATTTTCCTCGTCTCCCTCGTGGGCAGCTTCGCCGGCACGCTGCTGGCCCCGCCGGAGGACGAGGGGGTACTCAAAAAGTTTTATAAAACGGTCAACCCGTGGGGTTGCTGGGGCCCCATCCGGGAGCGAGTCATTGCGGAGGATCCGACGTTCCTGCCGAATCGCGACATGCTGCACGACCTCACCAACGTCGCCGTGGGCATCATGTGGCAGCTCTGCCTGGTCACGCTCCCCATCTACACTGTCCTCCAGCAATGGCCCGTCGTCGGCGGCATCCTCGTCCTCCTCGCCGTCACCTCAATCTACATGAAGTTCCAGTGGTATGACCGGCTGGAAAAGTAATGACTGAGCCGGAATCCGACAGTCGGTTTTTACCACGGATTACATGGATCCTACTACGTCAAGGCTACGCAGGACGCGGCATACACGGATGGGACGGAATCGGAATTGGGACACAGAGCGCACAGAGGATCGGGCCGAGGACACGGAGGACGGAGTTTTAACCACGGATGAACACGGATAGACACGGATACAGAATAATACGGACTACGATCCAATCGAAATTCAGGCACTCGTAGGGTGTTGGGCGAAGGAGAATCCGGCATCCGCGGGGAAAGCAGGTCTCCGACATCCGCCAGTGGCGTCCCTTTGCGGTTAAGATTGCCGCGGATTTGAATCTCTTCGTGCCCTTCGTTGCCTTCTGGACAAATCCTCTGGGGCCGATTCAGCCCTTCCTGCTTCCCGGCCACGTCTCCGGCCGCGTCCAAAAGGTGTCCCCCCGGCCGCCATAGTAGCCCGCCAGCACGGCATCCATGACGTGCGAAGTGCGCCGCGCGGTCGCGCCGGTGCTGGGGCAGACACCGCGCCCGAGGAGGTCATCCACCACGGTCTGGATCAACGGCTGGGCGACGTGCGGCGGATTCGGCAGGTGGAACTCCCTCACCCCGCCGGCCTGCTCCAGCCGCAGGGTCTCGTGGCCGAAGACGGTGAGCGTGATCTCGCCCTCCGTGCCCGTGATGCGCAGCATGTCATCCGAGGTCGCACTGGCAAAGTTACAGGTCGCCACGCCGGCCGCCCCGCCCGGCGTGCGGAAGGACATGGCCACCGTGTCCTCGGCCGCGTGGGCCGAGGCGACGTTGCTGGCCACACCGGCGACATCCACAAGCGGCCCAAGGAGAAAGTCCAGCAGATCGAGGGTGTGCGACGCGAGGTCCAGAAACAAGCCCGAGCCGGCCGAAGCCACGTCCACGCGCCAGCCGTCCTCTGCCCGATGGCGCGGGGCGGCGAACCGCCAGGTCACCCCCGACACCCGGCCAAGTGCGCCAGTGCGGATGAGCTCCTCCGCCTTCAAAAATCGCGGCAGGCAGCGCCGATAGTAGGCGACATAGAGCGGCAGGCGGGCCCGGGCAAATGCCGCCACCATCCGATCGCACTCGGCGGCGCTGCGGGCCATCGGCTTCTCGACATAGGCGGGCTTGCCGGCGGCGGCGACCCGGAGCGCATATTCCTCGTGTGAGTCCGGCAGGGTGGCGATATAGACCGCATCGACCTCCGGGTCGCGGATGAGCGCATCGGCGTCGGCAGACCAGCGCGGGACACCATGGCGGCGGGCATAGTCGGCCGCCTTGGCCGCATCGCGCCGCATGACGGCGACGAGACGGGAGCCCGCGGCCTGCTGGAAGCCCGGGCCGCTCTTGACCTCGGTAACATCACCGCAACCGATGATGCCCCAACGCACCACGTCGCGGCCGGCGAAGAAAGCAGGGGAAGCCATGCCGGAGCCTGCCCGGCGCGCGGCGAGAGGGGCAAGGCCGATTTTTAACCGCGAATGGACGCGAAGGGGCGCGAAGGGCGGAGGAGGGCGCGGGTGAGCACCACGTGCCCCAACGCGGCCCCGCCGACGCAAACGGGCAGGATCAGCGCGTAGGGCAGGTGAAACGCGAGCAGGAGCGGCGGTGTGACCGGCCAGCCAAATGGCACCGGTGAAGACAGCACGGCGACTCGGCCAACATTGAGCAGAAGCACGATTCCGGTCGTGTTGGCGAACCAGGCGGCGGCCCGGGAGCGCCCGACCAGTGGCGCGGCGACGAGCGCCGCCACGCCGCTGACGATGTCCCAATTCTGTCCGGTCAAGGTCATGGTGGATGGGATAGTCCCTTGGTTGGCCCAAGAATGGAGGATCAGCTCCAGCGGCAGCCGGAAACCTTGAAACGCGACGAGCCATGCGACCGGCAGGCCGACCGCGAGCCAGCGGCCGACGGCGGACAGCCCGACGCCGACGCTCAAAAGAATGATACCCGCGAAAAGAACCAAGAGCCGCGGCATCGGTACGGCGGCGACGAATCCGCTCTGCACCACGAGCGCCAAGGCGCCCAGCCACACCCCCAGCCCGACGGCCACCAGCACCAACCGCCGGCGCGTCGCCCCCCCAGTCTGGTGCGCGCTCCACCAAACGCCGGCGAGGAATGCCACCACCACCCCGGCGCAGAGCACGACAAAGGCGGCGACTGAAACGGTGCTGGCAGGATGAAAGTCCAAGGCAGGATCAGTTCACCCTCGAGTTCAGGAGTTGGCAATAATCGAGGCACGTTACCGCTGAGCTTTTGGGGTACTTCACGGCCGCGCCATGGTAGGGTCCAAACCAGTCGTGGCCGGGAAAACCGCCGCATCTTGCCTGATCCCACCGACCGGCGTGTTCCAGTTTTCAAAGACACCGGCCTCGCTCGGCAAAACCTCGCGCCATTGCACCCGCCCGTGAGTGGCGAGCTGCCGGGCCCATGCGCGCACGCGGCGGTCACGGGCGGCCAGCATGGCGGTGGCGAGCGTGACCGCGTCGCGCGGATAAAGCGCCGCCAAAGGCTCGGGCTCGCCGTCGAGGAGCGGTACCAGCCCGCGGTCAGGGGTCGCGGCGGCGACGAGACCGGCGAGAAATTCCGCCGACATCCGGGGCAGGTCAATGGCCAGCACGAGCAGGCGGTCATGGGCGGCGGCGGCCAGCGCGGCCGCGATGCCGCCGAGCGGACCACAGTCCGGCTCGCAGTCGGGAATCAACCGGGCACCCTTCAGCGGAAGCCGCTGCTCGTGGCGCGCCGACACCAGCACCTCCGCCGCGCCCGCCGCGCGGAGCACATCGAGCTGCCGGGCGAGGAGAGTCCGGCCATCGGCGAGCGGCAGCAGCGCCTTGTCGCGCCCCATGCGGGTCGAGCGCCCGCCGGCGAGCACCACGGCGGAAAATGGGGGCGGGAGCGCGCTCATGGCGGGTCGCATTGGAGCCAGCCATCGGTCAGGATGCGGCAGCGTAGACCGCCACGCCCGCGCAGCCAAGTCTCGGCCCCGGGCGCGATCACGGTGTCCATCCAATGGCAGGGGCGGCATTCCTCCACCCCTTCCAACTCCAGTTCCTGCAGGTGGAAGCGTTGTCCGACCAGCGCGTTCAGGTCGGCCCCGGCAACCACGAGGTTGCGGCGCGGGGTCCAAGCCGGCAGTTGCGGGCATTGGAACAGCTCGCGCAGCTGCGCGAGAACCTCGCCCGCAAACAGCGTCACCTGCCCCCGGTAGTTTTCCTTGTACGCAAAAAAGCGGTCGCCGCGCAGCCCCCGGCCTGCGACACACTCGACCCGCTCCATGGCTTCCATGGGATGCGTGCCCGGCGGCAGGTCGTGGCGGCCGAAGAAATTATGCCCGGCCGAGATGAAAATGTGCTCGACGCGCATCATGGGGTTTCGCGGGTAACGGCCACCGCGCAGGCCTTGTAGCCGGGCTGGCGCGAGTGCGGGTCAAAGGAGGGAAAGGTGAGGCGGTTGACGGCCGCAAAGTACATGGGCAGGAAAACCTGCCCAACCTGCACCGTGGGCGTGACCAGCGCAAGCGCCGACGCCGGGCCCCGCCGCGAGCGGATGGCCACGCGGTCGCTATTCCTGATAACGTTTTCACCGTATTCCAACATAAGCCCCGATTATTGCTATTGGCTTGCTTTGGCATGTCCGGCGGGCTGAGTTTGCTGCGGCTTATTCCACACCACCATCCTTTCCATGCCATTCCAACGTTTCTGCGCCCCGCTCATCACCGCCGTTGCCCTGCTTGGACTCATGACCGGGCTGCAGGCGCAGACCCTCATCGGGCCTAGCCCCTACCTCTCGTTTGCGGATAGCCCTTTCAACGCGCTCAGCACGAACGGCGGCTTATCCTACTTCTACTTGGAGACCTTTGAGGACAACCTCTTTAATACGCCGGGCGTGTCGGCCAACAACGGCGTGGTCGTCGCCCCCGGCACCTACACCGACTCGGTGGATGGCGACGACGGGGTGATTGACGGCTTCGGCAACGGCGGCCACTCATTTTTTGGCTACGGGCCGGTCACCTTCACCTTCAACGCCTCGACGCTCGGCGCGCTGCCCACGCACGCCGGCATCGTCTGGACAGACGGGCAAAATCCGACCTTCGAGGCTTTTGACGCCTTGGGCGTTTCACTCGGCACCCTGATTGGCACGAGCGCCGACAACTCCATCACCGGCACGACGGGCGAGGACCGCTTTTACGGCGCCTACAACCCGAACGGCATCTCTGCGATCTCGATCAGCGCCCCCTCGTGGGAGGTGGACCATCTCCAATTCGGCCTCGCCGTCACCGTCCCCGAGCCCGCCACGACCGCCATGCTCGCGGGCGGGGCGGCATTGGCCATCACCATGGCGGTTCGCCGCCGCATAGGCCGTGGGTGGTCGCAGCCGAATTGAGCGAACGCCGTGGCGGAGACTTGGGCGCCACCAGCCCAGAACGGCCACCCAACGTCGGCAACCAAGATCGGGGTTTCCCCAGTGAGCCCCAACACCGGCGTTGGGCTTCCCAGCGTTCCAACCCGTCCTGGAGCTCAGCCAGGAGCATAGGCTTCCTGAGACCAAGTCAGCAACCCGGCCAAGGTCTCCCGCCCGATCCAGTCCCGACCTAACCAGCTGGCGCGGTGGGCCAGAATGGGAAAAATGCAAAATTTGTTATTTTGTTTTTGCTTAATTAAGTCGTTACTTAATTGTAGCCGACATGCAGGGACTCATTGCCATCGCCGACCCGACCCGCCGCCGCATCGTGGAACTGCTCGCCGTCCGCGAGCGGACCGCCGGCGAGGTCGTCGCGGAGTTCGACTTGAGCGCCCCCGCGATCTCCCAGCACCTGAAGGTGCTGCGCGAGGCCGGGCTGGTGACCGTCCGCGCCAAGGGCCAGACGCGCGTGCAGATGCTCAATCCGGACGGACTCGGTGAGCTCGAGGACTGGCTGGAGAAAACCCGCGCGTTCTGGTCGGGCCGGCTCGACGCCCTCGAACGGGAGCTGCGCGCGGATGACGAAAGATCCCGGAAGAAGAAACCCTCCCCATGAAAACCAACGAACAGCACGGTCAGTTCACCGGTCCGGCCGAGGTGCGCCTCGTGCGCACCCTGCCCGGCCCCATCGAGCGGGTCTGGGAATACCTCACCGACCCCGAGAAACGCAGCCGCTGGTTTGCCGGCGGACCGCTGGAGCAGCGCGTCGGCGGCCAGTTCACGTTCCACTTCCGCCACAAGAATCTCGCGCCCGACGAAACGCCGCCGGAGGAGTACAAGCAAAAACACGACCCGGGTGGCAGCGTGACGGGGACCGTCACCCGCTGCGAACCGCCGCGCGTGCTCGCCTTCACCTTTGGCAGCGACGGTGAATCGGAGGCGACGTTCGAGCTCACGCCGCAGGGCCAAAACGTGTTACTCGTCCTCACGCACCGTGCCACGGACGGCGACCTGCCCTACCTGACCGGCTTTGCCTCGGGCTGGCACACGCACCTCGCCCACCTCATCGCCCTCCTCGAGGACGCGCCGCGTCCACCCTTCTGGCCGCTCCACGCCCGGCTCAAGACCGAATACGAAAAACTCCGCGCCGGCACCACGCCCGCCTGAACCACCCAAAATCATCACCAAACGAGCATGAAAAAGAAACCGTCCAAGAAACCCACCATCGTCTCCCCTGAGAAATGGCTCGCGGCCCGCCGCGAGTTCCTGCGCGAAGAAAAAGAGTTTTTCCGGGCGCGCGACCAGATCGCCGCCCGCCGCCGCGCCCTGCCCTGGGTCAAAGTGGAGCAGGATTACAGCTTCGACACGCCGCAGGGCCGGGTGTCGCTGGCCGAACTGTTCGGCAACCGCAGTCAGCTCATCGTCTATCACTTCATGCTCGCCCCCGGCTGGGAGGAAGGCTGCCGGGGCTGCTCCTTCGTGTCCGACCATTTCGATGGCGCGCTCGCCCATCTGAACGCCCGCGACGTCTCCTTTGCGGTCGTTTCGTGCGCGACGCTCCCCGAAATCAAGCGCTTTAAAAAGCGGATGGGCTGGAAGTTCAACTGGGTGTCGTCGCACGGCACGACCTTCAACCGCGACTTTGGTGTGTCCTTCACCCCCGAGGAAGTCGAGGCCGGCAAGGCCAACTACAACTTCGGCCGAAATGACATCGGGGCGGACGAGATGCCGGGCCTGACGGTCTTTGCGCGCGAGGCCAAGGGGGCCGTTTATCGCACCTACTCGACCTACTCGCGCGGGCTTGATTTGCTGATCGGCACCTACAACCTGCTCGACCTTGTGCCCAAGGGCCGCGACGAAGACCCCGAGGCACCCATGAAATGGGTCCGCCTCCATGACCGATATGAACAGGTTGCCGCTACTTCCTGACCCTCCGGTTTCCCACGCCGCGCCCCCACCCATTTCGGCCTTTTCCACCCCGACCGGAAGCGGTTGAACTGAGCGGTCAACGCGGGCGGAGTGCTGCACCCGCACGCCCGCCTCTGTCCATAGACCGCAAGGACTTCTCCCTCTACCGCCGCCGCGACGGCCGCGCCGTCCGCTGCCTCATGCCACCCCCGCCGTGACCATTCGTCGACACCAGCGACCGAACCGAAGGTCGAACCCTGAGCGTTCAGGCTGGCGGAAACGACCTGTGGCATTGCCGCCAGCTGCGAGGCCGAGACGCAGGGGCGTGAAAAGGGGAACGGGGATGGCTGAGGCTCGCGCGCTTGGCCCGAACCTTTTCACTCGAGCCAACGCCCTTGCGCTTGGCCTTCATCGTTGCATCCTTCCGCCTCGAACCCCCTCGCCACGTCACCCCGCACTGCGCATTCCTCATGTCTCACGATCCCAATACCGAGTTTGACCATGCCGTCCTGGACAAGATTGAACTCAGCCCGACCGGGACGTTGCCGACCACCCCCGCCTACCAGGATGCGTTGAACCGGCTCCGCGTGGCACAGCAGATCTATGCGCATGCCGACCACAAAGGCGGCCATATCACCGCGCGCTCGCTGGCCAGTCTCCCTATTTTCCACGCGCACAATCTCGACGCGTTCATCGCAGGGCAGATCGGTGACGAGGCGCTCGAGTCCAATGCCAACATCTACGACCGCTACGTCGCCTCCTTGCCCGCCGCCGTGCAAGCCCGTGCTGAGGGCCAGCGCGTCATGGTCATTGGCAAGCCTGCCCATCATCGCGCCAAACATGACGGAACCGTCGTGCACGACCCGCTCCATATGCTGTTCCTCGTGCCCGGTGCCGGCCCGCATCCTGGGCTGCCGGGCAATTATCTGCATGGGGCGCTGTTTCATGTCGGGGCCGACGATGTGACCGGGGAGTGGGTGGTGCAGGTCCACGACTGCGACGACGGGTCGTGTGAGATCCGCGTGACCACCCGAGCCGAGGCCTTGGCGAAGCTGCAAGAGGTGCTGGAGAGCGCGCCCTTTCATCTCAGTGAGTTGGAAACGCTGGGCTTTCATCTGACGTAGGGTTGCGGGAAAGTTCGGCAACGGCCCGGGTTTTACGGCGGGGTGTTTGGGGCGACGGAGAACGCGCCGATGCGGCTCGCGTTCACGCGGAAGGGGGCCAAACTGCCCAGTCAGACAGTCAGAATCCTGCAAAATTCGCCCGTCCCGAAACGCATGTGGTGAGATTGCCTCGATATTGCCCTGGCGTGCGGCTATTTCGAAGGGACCGTGGTAGCGGCAAGCGCGGTGGCGACGGCCGCGTGATAGGCGCGGCGCATGGCGGAATCGTCGGGGGTAGGCTGCAGCTTGTCGCGGGAGATCATCATCACGTAAATGAGGCCGCGAGCGGGGTCGGCCCAGCTCTGCGTGCCGAAGGCGCCGCCGTGACCAAAGGAACCGGGCGTGAGCGTGGCGTTTGACGCCATCTGGGTCGGGTCCTCCACGACGCAAAAGCCCAGACCCCATGGCATGCCGGCCCGGGCCTTGAGATCGCCGGTTTGCTTGCGCGTCATCTCCACCACGGTCTCCGGCTTGAGAATCTGCCGACCGTTCGCCGCACCGTGATTGAGCATCATCTGGTAGAACTTGGTGATGTCCTCCGCGGTGGAGAACAGCCCAGCGCCGCCCAGCGAAGGGCGGCCCAGATCCGTCACCGCGCCGCCGTACATGTAGTCAATGGGCGTCGCTTGCAGCTTACCCGCCTTGGAGATCACGGGCGTAACGAAACGGTCCTTGTCCGCGGCCTGGATCCAGAAGGTCGTGTCCTTCATGCCGAGCGGATCGAAGAGCCGGGTTTGCAGGAACTGGGCATACGGCAGGCCGCTCACGACCTCCACGACGCGCCCCAGCGTGTCCATCCCCGCCGTGGAATAACTCCAGCGCGTGCCGGGTTGGAAGCGCAGCGGCTCGCGCGCCAGGACCTTGATCATCTCCGCCAGGGTCCAATGCGGACCGGTCACATGGTATTCGCCGAGGCCGCTGGTGTGGGTGAGCAAATCGCGCAGGGTGACGGGACGGGCCGCGGGAACCAGCACCCGTTGCTGCGCCGTCTGTGGCCCGGCCACCCACATCCCGTGAAATTCCGGCAGGTATTTCTCAACCGGGTCATCAAAGGCCAGCTTGCCGTCGTCCGCCAGCAGCGCGACCGCCACGGCCGTGACCGGCTTGCTCATGGAGGCGATCCAAAACAGGTCGTTGGTCTCCAGCTTCCGGCCCGAGGCGAGGTCGCTCTGCCCCACCGCAGAGAGATGCAGCACGCGGTCTTTGGTGGCAACCAGCGCTACCACCCCGGGGATTTCACCGCTGGTGACCAACTGCCCCAGTTTTTCCGGGATGACGGAAAATTCGTCGGCCACCAGGGCGGGTCCGGTCGTGAGCGACACGGACAGCAGGGCGGTGCAGGCGAGAAGCCATCGGTTACGGATTTCAAGGGGGCGGAACTTTGCCTTCATGGGGGAATGGGGTTTGTGCTTACAACCGGAATTAGAACCACGGATTAACACATAATCAAGATCGCGGAGGGAAGGAGGGGACTGGAGGACGAAAGGCGGAGGATTAAGGGGGAAGCCAGGAAACCAGGAACGGAGGAGGATTTTAACACGGAGGTCGCGGAGGGCACGGAGGGTATTGCGGATTGCGGATTGCGGATTGCGGATTGCGGATTGCGGAATTTCCGGGCGATGCGACCGCCTGCCATCCTACTTCGCCGAGGCTACGCAGGACGCGAATTCACGTGGATACGGATTGGAATTCTGACATTGGGATTGGCAGGAAAACGGAAAGCATGCGGTGTACCGCATTTTGAATTCTCCTGGTTGAGGCTTGCGGGGACACAAGGCCGTCCATAGGTTGCGGCATGTTTCGTATCATCGACCAGAGCAAACCGAAATCCCTGAGGCCGCTCCTGGTCGGGTTGGCCATCTTTGGCGTGCTTTCCGCGATTCGTTACGGATTTGATTGGACCGGTTGCGTCCGCGCCCTGCTCTCGGTTTGCGCGTATCTCGCCCTCGGGGTGGGCATTTTCCTGACGAGCGGACGCCGCAACCGGACGATTCTCTGAGTCCAGCGGATCAACCCGCCGGAGAAATCTGCCGATGATGCCCGACGCCTCCCAGACCACCCGGCCGTTGAAGGACTTGGTCGCGGCACCGTCGTCTTTTGTGCGGGGTTGGTTAAACGCCCGGCCCAGGCACCCGTTGATAAACTTTGCCGTGATGTTGGCGGTCAGCCTGGGGCTATGGGCGGTCGCCGGCCTGGTTTTCTCCAGGGTCGGAGAGCCGGTCACTCCCCGGAGCCAGGACAAGGCGGTGACGAACAACCTCCGCGCCATCAAGGCCGCGGCCGACCAATACTTCCTCGAACATCCCGGCGTCAGCTCGGTCGCCCTAACTGCGCTGGTCGGCCCCGACTCGACGCCGCCACTCAATTCGTTTCAGACCGTCGCGCATGAGACCTACTCCCCGGTGATCGTAAAAGGTCAGGCCGTTTCCGCGTCTGGCATCGCTGGTGCCAGAACCATCACCTACGGACCGTGAACTGACCGGTACGGTTGGTGAGAGAAGCATGAGGACGGAGCAAGCGCGTTGAGGTTAACGCGCTCCACCTTTCGGAACGGCGGGCCCGGCGGGCCCGCCCTACCTCGGAACGGAAAGCGCGCCGGGGACGTCGCGCTCCACCCTAGCGGAACCAGGCGGCGGCGCGAGCGGGCCGAGGCGCTTCGTGTCGAAAGCGATGTCATCGTAATAGAGGTCAAAAGGTGCGGGCGCGGCCCCCCAGAGCCGGAAGCCAAAGGCGATGTCGGTGAACCCACCGACGAGGTCGGTCACGGCGCCCGTGCTCTTTACGGTGAAGCCAGAGTCATAGACCGGCTGGCCGTCCACCCACACGCTCACATGATCGGGGTGGTCGTTGAACTCCCATTCGAGGCAAAACCAGCGGCCGAGGGGAACGAGGCCGCCGCTGTGGTAGTCCTCCTGGTTGGTGCTGCCGGTGAGATCAACCCAGGTGAGCTGCCATTTACCGCTGGTGGTGGCGATCTCCAGAAACTTGTTTTTCGGAAACCCGGGCGTGCCGGCCATGAGCAGGATGGTGTGCCGGTCGGGCGGCTTGGGCGTGACGAACAGGTAGGCGCGGCCGAAATGATGCGACCGCAGCGCGTCGGGCAGGTGCGCAGCCATGATGAAGGCCCAGGTTTTGTTGCTGGGCGCGGGACAGCTCACGCGGAGTGCGTAGCCGCCATGGGCGGCCTTGTCGCGTTGCACGGTGATCACATTGTCGCCGGTGACATTCTGCGTCCAAATCTTCGGGTCGAGCCGGCCGGACTCAAAATTCTCGGAAAACAACGGCGCGACAACCGGAGGTGCGGCGGCGGGGGAGGCATCGGCCGCAAAAATCCGGGGCAAAAGGATCAGCGTGAAACCAAGCAGGGGCAGTGCGGTTTTCATCGAAGGCCCAGTCCACCATTCTGCCTAAGGCGAGCGCAAGCTTGGAACTCTGCGGCGAGGTCGCCACGGCTCCAGGCTGGAACGGCGCGCCCGTCCGCCTTCGCCAAGCCTACGGCGCGACGAGGCGGTCACGCCCTACCTCGGAATCGGACAACGCCATGAGCCCCGCTCAGGTCTGCGGCGCAAGCGTGCTGTCGAGTTTGGCCTGCTGGTTCAACTCCAACCTCAAGTAGTCCCACACCACCCCGCTCTGGAGGTCGCCGGCCGGAACCGTGAGCGTCATGGTGTTCTCTCCCGGCTTCAGCAACGCCGCGTCGAACTTCAGGGTCCGCTGCTGAGACAGGCCCTGGTCGGAGTTGTAGCGGATGCTGTTGGTCGTGATGAGACGGGCGTTGTCGGGACCGCCGGCGCCGATGGCCCCGGCGCTCTGGCCATTGACCGCGACCGCGAACTGGGTAATGGCATTGACGCCCGCCAGCGCCACGCGGAAGGCGGCGACGCCCTGCACTGGGTGATCCAGATTGAACTTGATGGTCCAGGTGGTCGCCCGGCCGCGACCCCACAGGCGCCACGGGCCGCTGGTGTTGGTCTGCGGATACTCCTCGAGGGTGAATGCCTTGACCCAGCCGAAGCGCTGGTTCGCCGGGTCCTTCGCCTCGGGGTTCACAAACGACAGGTCGAGCGCATGCGGAACCTCCTCGAAGAACCAGTCCTTGTGGTAATCGCTCTGGCCAATGGTATAAGTGATGTCGTTCGGAAAGAGCAGGGCGTAGCGCATGTTCCAACCCCAGAGCCAGTAGTTGGCGCCGTCGCCTTTGAAGAACTTACCGCCGGTTTTGTCGGGGTAACCGATGTCCCAGAGCTGGGTGCCATAGCGCACGGGCTTCCAGTCGAGCTTGCCCAGGTCGATCGATTTGCCCGGCTCCACCGTGACGTCGGCCTGGGCGAAATCGCCGAGCACGCCATCAGCCATGGCGTGGAGGGTGTAGTTGCCGGCCCGGACATTGGTGAGGGTGAACCGACCGTCCTCGCCGCCGTCGTTCCAGAACTGGTAGTAATTGGCGTTTTGCACGCCGGGCACGATCCCACCCCGCCCGCCAGGGCTGTCTGGATGCGCCAGGCCGACGACCAGGTGCGTGAATTTGCCCATCGGCTGCGGCGCGAGCGGGTCGTTGAGGGCGATCTGCCCGGTCACCGTCGCGCGTTCCTCCTTGTGTGGATAATCCACGCCGTTGACCCAACGGTAGGGCCATTTGGCGGCCTCCTGTTTCGCCTGGGCAAGGGCTTCCTGCCACAAGGCGGTCTGGTTGGCCGCCCAGCTGGCGGGGATCGTCGGATTGCCGGCGGTGGCGGCGAGGGTGTCGAGCTCGGCCTGGCTTGTGGGCTGCGGATGGTCGAGCGAGTTCACATACACAAAAATCGGGCCGATGACCTTGCTCCAAGCCTGGCCGGCCGTCAGTCTGACCGTTGAGCCACCATCGTAGTGGCCGCCCTCCCAGTAATCGAGGATGATGGGATCGGGGTTGCCGTTGTCTCCGTAATGGCAGTCGAGCTCCAGCTTGGTCGGGCCGCCGCTCAGATACTCGATCGTCGGGTTGATGAACCAGACCCCCATGTGCTCCTTGGTGCTGGACCAGCCGTAGGCGGGGGTGCGGTATTGGACGCCGGAGTAGCTGTATTTGTGCTCGACGGAATTTTTATACGGACCCTTGGTCAGGATGCGCTGCTCCTTGGCATGGACGACGATGCCCGTGCCCCACTCGGTGGGCGCGCACTCGAGCAGGTTGCGGTCGGCGTCGACCGAGACCCAGTCAAAGATCTGGTTGACGCGGGCAATGAAACGGTCCTCCGGCCCGTCGCCGCCTCCTCCATACGAAGCCGGGTGCGAATAAATGCCGTAGGTGTAGACGCCGCTGTCGCCGCGACCCAGGGAATAGCGGAGCTCGATGTCACAGTTGGAGCCGCCGCCGGGCGCGCCCGCCGACAGTTGGATTTTTCCGCCGGTCACACCCTTGATGGAGACCTCGGCGCGCTCGCCACCATTCTTCGCCGGATCAATGGTCAGGGAATTGGTCAGCCCGCCGACCGTGGCGGCGGCGGAGGGATCGTGCTCCCAGCTGCCGCCGTTGCCCTGGACGTGACCCAACGTGTCGATACCCCGGTAAAAGAGGGAGGTAAGTTGCCCCGAATTCTTGTTGACCACCACCCGCACGATTCCGTTCGCCAGCGTCCAAGTGCGGCCGTCGTCGGTGACGGTCACCGGCGCGGAGACGGTCGGGAGAGGGGCGGCGGCCTTGGTGGTGCCCGGCGCGAGCAAGGCGGCGGCAGCCAGCAGGTGGGCGGTGAGGAGGGGGAGGACGGATAACTTCATGGGTGGGTCTTGCGGGCTCGGGGCAGAGGGTTCAGCGCCGCAGGGCCGACCCGCGACAGGGAGCGCTACTTCTGCAGCTCACGACGGATGGTTTCATACTTGCTGCGCGCGTCGGCATTATTGGGGGCGAGTTGCAGCGCCTGTTCGAGCTGGGCCAGGGCGAGGTCTTTCCGCCCGATCTGGTAGAGGGCCACGCTGAGATTGATGCGGGCATCCACGTTGCCGGGCTCCAGTTGCAGGGCGTTGGTATAATGGGGCACGGCGGCGGCCGCCCGGCCGGTGGTGACATACAGATTGCCGAGGTTCACCTCGGCCTGCGGGTAATTGGGCTTAAGCCGCAAGGCCTCCGCGTATTGCGCTTCCGCCTCGGCGGGCCGGTGCAAACTGGAAAGGACGTTGGCGTAATCGTTATGGGCCGGTGCAAACTCCGGCCGCAGCCGGACCGCCTCCGCATACTCGACCGCCGCCTCGGGATACCGGTTCCGACGGACAAGGTAGTAGGCGTAGTTGTTGTGATACTTGCCCTCGCCCGGCTTGAGCTTGAGGGCCAGCAGGAAATGCGGGAGCGCCTCGTCAAACCGGTTCAGCTCCTCCAGATAGGTGGCGAGGTGCAACTGCGCGTCGGGATAGTCGGGCTTGAGCTTGACCGCGATCTGGAGCTCGGCAACCGCGTCCTCCAGGCGCTTGGGGATCACCTCCCCGAGGGCGATGGCCAGATTGTTGTGGACGCGGTAATTGTCGGGCCGGTTGACGGCGTTGTCGGACCAGAGGGCGACGGAGCTGCGGTAATCCTCATTGCGCCGGGCCGTGACCGCCCCGAGCACCACCGCGACCACGAGCAGGCTCACCAAGGCGCGCCGCCCGGCGAGTGCGTAAGCGGCACCCACGGCCGCCACGATGACGGCGGCCAGCGGCAGATACATCCGGTGCTCCGCGAGGGTCTCGGTCACCACCGGCACGACGCTCGAGCTGGGCGCGAGGATGGCAAAAAACCAGATCCCGAGAAAACCCCAGAACGGCCGACGCCAGAGCGCCCAGATCGTCGCGGCGAAGAGCAGCAGCAGCAGCGGCCCCTGCCACCACACCTCCGCCGGTCCTCCCACCACCGAGAACCCGTAATCAAAGATGAGCGGATGCGGCCACACGCAGAGGCGCAGGTAGTGCACGATGGCCCCGCATTGCGTCAGCAGGTAGATCCACGGCGTGGCCTGCGCATCGGCCGAGTCGGGCTTGATGCCAAAGCCGGCCGATCCACCCCGATTGCCCGTCTGCCAGACCAGCCAGCCGAGGAGGATCCAGGTGGCGGCGAGCGCGAGGTAGAACCCCCACCGGCGCCGCAGCGCGGCGCCAAAACCACCCGCCACAAACGTGCGGTCGTAGAGCAGGACCAGGAGCGGGGCGGACACCATGACCTCCTTGCTCGCCATGCCCGCGAGGCATGCGGCGACGGCGGGCACGAACCAGAACCAGGGCGATTTCGTGTCGGCGCCGCGCACAAAACAGTAGAGGGTGAGCAAATAAAACAAGGCGCACATCGACTCGGCCCGCTGCGCAATATAGGTGACCGAGCCCGTTTGCAGCGGGTGCAGCGCCCAGAGCAGCGCGACGATGAACGCAATCAGGGTCGCGGGCGGGTCCGATGGCAGGAGCGAGCTGACTCGCGCTGAGTCGGAAGCATCGCCGGCATCCGCCTTCGTCGAACCTACGGCGCGACCTAGCAGGCTCCTACGTCGGAACGGCGGGTCTCGGAGCGGCGGACCCAGCGGGTCCGCCCTACCACGGACGCTGGCGAGCGTCCGCCGCACCAGGCCGAACAGCGCCAGCGCCGCACCCAGGTGGATCGTGAGGTTGAGCGCATGGTAGCTCCAGACCTGCTCCCCGCTGATCGCGTAATTGACCGCCAGCGACAAATTGACGAGCGGGCGGCCGGTGACGGTCTGTCCGTCGCGCGGGGGCGAGAGCACCGTGCCGAGTGCATGGAGGTCGCGGACGGTTGGGTTGTCCGTGATGGCCGGCAGATCATCGAGGACAAACGGCCCGTGGAAACTGTTGCCCCAGGCCAGCAGCACCGCGAGCGCGAGGAGCGCGGCGCAGCCCCAGATCGCAAACGCGTTCGACGACGACGGGGGCGGCGGGGGCGGCGTTCCGCGGGCCGCTTTGGCCGGGGCCGGGGGTTTCAGGGCAGCGGACATGGCTGGGGCGGCTCGGAGCATTTGCCGGGCGCGCGAGGAAATCAATAGTCAACATGGGGCATTATTCACGGTCTCTCTTTCCAGGCCATCCCCTGGTTTTGGAGTATTGCGACCATGGGCAAGAGGGAAAGCGGGCCGGCGGCGGCGGGTTTTTGCGTTTGCGCCGCCGGACGGGCCGTGCCAGCCTCGCCGGTTCCATGAGCGAAAACCCAGCGGACATCTCCCACGACCAGCATGCAGTGCGCCGGCAGAAGCTGGCCGAGCTGCGCGCGGCCGGCCACGACCCCTTCCGTGCCAGCTTCTCCCCCACCCACTTCTCGGGCGACGCGCTCAAGCTCCATGTGGACGGCCAGGACAATGCCGCGGGGGTCGCCGTGGCGGGCCGGCTCGTGACCATCCGCGACATGGGCAAGAGCCAGTTTGTCAAAATCCTCGACCAACAAGGCCAGATCCAGGTCTACCTGAAAAAGGACGTGGTCGGCGACGAGGCCTACGCGGCGTTCAAAAAGCTGGACCTCGGCGACTTCATCGGGGCGCGCGGCACCTTGTTCAAGACCAAGACCGGCGAGGTCACGGTGCGGGCCGAGGCCGTGACCCTCGTGGCCAAGGCGCTGCGGCCGTTGCCGGAGAAGTGGCACGGCCTGAGCGACCCGGAGCAGGTTTACCGGCAGCGCTACCTCGACCTGATCGTCAACCCGGAGTCCCGCGCCCGCCTGCTGATGCGGCCGAAAATCGTCTCCCATATCCGGCGCTTCCTGGAGGATCGGCAGTTTCTCGAGGTGGAGACGCCGGTGCTCCAAAATGTCGCGGGCGGGGCGGCGGCGAAACCCTTCACCACCCACCACAACGCGCTCGGCGCGGACTTTTTTCTGCGCATCTCCCTCGAGCTCTACCTGAAGCGGCTGCTGGTGGGCGGATTTGACCGCGTGTTCGAGATCGGTCGCAATTTCCGCAACGAGGGCGTGTCGCGGAAACACAATCCCGAGTTCACCATGCTGGAGGTGTACCAGGCCTACGGGGACTACCGCGGCATGATGGCGCTGGTGCGCGACCTGCTGCAGTCGCTGGTGCGCGACGTGATCCGGCCCGCCGACGGCTCGATGAAGATCAAGCATGCCGCGAGCGGGCACGAGATTGATTTCGGCGGCGAATGGCGCGAGGTCGCCTATCAGGATCTCATCCGCACGGCGACGGAGGACCCGGACTGGTTTGCCCGCAGCAAGGCGGAGAAGATCGCCGGGGCGGAGAAGCGCGGGCTGTCCGTGGATCCCAAGTGGGAGGAGTTTGAGATCACCAACGAGATCTTCTCCAAGCTCATCGAACCCACCCTGATCCAGCCGACCTTTGTCACGCACCTGCCCAAGGAACTCTGCCCGCTGGCCAAGCTCAACGCCGACAACCCGGCGGTGCTCGACGTGTTCGAGCTGGTGATCGGCGGCATGGAGATCGCGCCCGCGTACTCGGAGCAGAATGACCCCGACGTGCAGCGCGCGATGTTTGAGGCCCAGGCCGGCGACGACCAGCAGAGCATTGACCAGGATTTCCTTCTCGCGCTGGAGCACGGCATGCCGCCGGCCGGCGGCATGGGCGTGGGCATCGACCGCCTCTGCATCCTGCTCACCGGCGCCGAGAGCATCCGCGACGTCATCCTGTTTCCGCAATTGCGCCCAGGGAGCGGAGGGGCGGCGTAATTGCGGAATGCGGATTGCGGAGTGCGGAATAACTGAGGCAGCATCGGCTGCGGTCTGAAATTCATTCCGCACTCCCAAATCCGCACTTCCGCGATTCTGCCAATCCGCACTCCGCATTCCGCACTCCGCAATTCCGCCATGCCCTGGTATTTCTACCTCGCCCTGAAGCAGCTCTTCCCGACGGGGCGGAAGTTTCCGTTTTTCACGGCGATCTCCGTGCTGGGGGTGGCGCTGGGGGTGGCGCTGCTGGTCGTGACCATCAGCGTGATGGGCGGCTTTGCCTTCCAGATCCGCCAGATGATCGTGGACACCCAGGGGGACGTGCAGGTGCGCGGACCCGGGCTGATCGAGAATCCGGCGGAACTGCGTTCGATGCTCGGACGAGTGCCAGGCGTCGTCGGCGTGACGCCTTTTGCCGAGGGCACGGTCATGCTGGAGGCCCCGAACAAGCCGCCGGCTTTTCCGATCATTCAGGGCGTGGACGTGCAGCGGGTGAACACCGTCATCCCGCTCGACCACTACCTGATCCGGGGCAGGCTCGACGACCTCGACGACGACACCGTCATCCTCAGCTCCCTGCTCGCTTACAGCATCGGGGCGCAGGTGGGCGACAAGGTCGAAGTCTCGTCGCCGCTGCTGCTGGAGCGGCTCAAACACGACGAGGTGTTTCTCCCCCGCGAGCTGCGCGTGGTGGGCATCTTCATGATCGGCCATCAGGCACTCGACAGCAACACCGTGATCGTGACCCTGCGCCGGATGCAGGACCTTTACGGGCTGGGCCGGGCGGTGCACGGCTTCAGCCTCAAGCTCGCGCCAGGGGAGGATCCCGACGCCGCCACGGCCCGGATCAACGCCATGCTGCCGCCGGACGCCGGCGTCACGGCCCGCTCGTGGATGGAGTTCAACCGCGACTTTCTCTTCGTGCTGCAACTGGAGAAGAGCCTTATTTTCCTCCTGCTGCTGGCCATCATCGTGGTGGCGGCGTTCTCGGTGACGAGCTCGCTGCTCATCGCGGTCGTGCGCAAGACCCGGGAGATCGGCCTGCTCGGCGCGCTGGGCGGCCGGCCGCGCGAGGTGGCGGCGTGCTTCTGCCTGCAGGGGTTCCTCATCGGCCTGGCCGGCACACTGGTGGGGCTGGGGCTGGGCTTCGGCTTCCTGGCGGTGCGGAACAACATCGTGCATTTCCTGATCCGGGTCACGGACAGCAAGGAGGCCATGTTGCGGTTCTACCAGGTCAGCGATCTGCCCTCGCACCTGGACCGCCGCGACCTGGTGCTGATCGTGACCTCCTCGGTGGTCATCTCCACGCTGGCCGGCCTGCTGCCGGCGTGGCGGGCCGCGCGGCTCAACCCTGTCGAAGCCCTGCGCAGCGAGTGAGGGACGAAGCAACCACCCCCACCATTCAACATTCAATGCCCGCTCTTTCTTCAAGCTCATCCGCGGCTCCCCCTGTGCTCCAGGCGGCGGCTCTGGTCAAAGGCTACCGCAGCGGCGACCGCCAGATCGCGGTGCTGCGAGGAGTGGACCTGACGATTGCGGCCGGGGAGAGCGTGAGCATCCGCGGCGAGTCCGGCTCGGGCAAATCCACCCTGCTCCACCTGCTGGCGGGCATCGACACGCCCGACGCGGGCGCGGTGCACTGGGACGGACGGACGACGCTCCCGGTGGAGCGGCGCGCAGCCATGATCGGGATGGTGTTTCAGTCATTTTATCTCATCCCCGAGCTCAACACCTTTGAAAACGTGCTGATGGCCGCACGCGTGGCGGGCGCGCCCCGGGCGGCGGCGCGCACCCGGGCTCGAGAGCTGCTGGGGCGGGTCGGACTGGCCGGGCGCGAGACGCACCTGCCCGCGCAGCTGTCGGGTGGCGAGCGCCAGCGCGCGGCCATCGCCCGCGCCTTGGTCAACTCCCCGCGCCTGCTCCTGGCCGACGAGCCCACGGGCAACCTGGACGAGCAGACCGGCGCGGGCGTGATCGACCTGTTGCTCGGCCTCGGCGCCGAAACTCGGACCGCGCTGGTGCTGGTGACCCACAATGCCGCCCACGCCGCCCGGACGGCACGACAGCTGTTCCTGCACGAAGGGGTCTTGCGATAGGGCGGGTTGTCCCCAACCCGCCGTGCCTCCTCGGTGCCCTCTGCGTACTCCGGGTTAAAATCCTCCGCCGTCGCTTTCAGCTTTCCGCCATCAGCCTATCTCCCGCCGCGCTCCGGTGTTGCCCCGGACCACCTCCCACCCACACTGGCGGCCCATGTCCTCCCCTAAAATCCGCTGCGGTGTCGCGGGCGTCGGCTCGCTCGGGCAGCATCATGCGCGCATCTATGCCGCCCTGCCGGGCGCCGTGCTCGCCGGCATCTATGAGACCAACGATGCCCGCGCCACGGAGATCGCCGCGCGCCTCAACTGCCCGCGATTCCCCACCCTCGACGCCCTCGGCGCCGCCTGCGACGCGGTGTCGATCGTGGTGCCGACCGATTTGCACGCCAAAGTGGCGCTGCCCCTGCTGGCCCGGGGCTGCCATGTGCTGATCGAAAAGCCGTTGTGCGCCTCGCTGGCCGAGGCGGAGCAGGTGCTGGCGGCGGCGCGCGCGAACAAGTGTCTGGTCCAGGTCGGCCACATCGAGCATTTCAACCCGGTGATGGCGTTTCTGGAGAAACACGCCGACGAGCCGCGCTACATCACCGCCGAGCGGCTCGCGCCCTACCAGACCCGCGGCACGGAGGTCGGCGTCGTGCTCGATCTCATGATCCACGACATCGGCATCGTGCTGGCGCTGGTGAAGTCGCCCATCGCCAAAATTGACAGCGTGGGCGTGACCGTGCTGTCGAAGAGCGAGGACATCGCCAACGCCCGCATCCAGTTCCAGAACGGCTGCGTGGCCAACCTGAGCGCGAGCCGGATGAGCACCAAGAAACAGCGGGAGATCCGCATCTTCCAGGGCAACGCCTACCTGTCGCTCGACTTCATGAACCAGAAGGGTCACCTCGTGCGGAAGAGCGACATCATCGCCTACGGGCTGAAGATGAAGATCGGCCTGGTGAAGGCGGGCGACCTCAGTGCGATTCCGGTGAAGGAGATCCCGATCGAGAAAGGTGAGCCGCTGGCGCTGGAGCTGGCGCATTTCGTCGAGAGCGTGGCGAAGGCCAAGCAGCCCAAGGTGGGCGGGGCGCTGGGCAAGAGTGCCCTCGAGGTGGCGATCACGATCACCGAGCAGATCCGGGCCGCGCAGGGATGACGATGAGCGCCACGCCGCCAGGAACCCTCCGCTTCCCCCCGCCGGCGGGCGGGCGGGTGGATGTGCTCATCATCGCGGGCGAACACTCGGGCGACGAGCACGCGGCGCGGATGGTGCGAGGGCTGAGCGCGGCGCAGCCCGGCGTTACGGTCGCGGCGCTGGGCGGGCCGCGGCTCGCGGCGGCCGGCGCGCAGGTGCTCCACGACCTCACCGCCTCGTCAGTGGTCGGCTTGGTCGAGGTCCTCAAAAACTTCTCCTTTTTCCGCGCGCTGTTTCATGAAACCCTGCGCTGGATCACCGCGCACCGGCCGCGCGCCGTGTGCCTCGTCGATTATCCCGGCCTTAACCTGCGGCTCGCCGCCGCACTGCGAGCGCGCGGGCTGGGCGTGAAAGGCGGCGGCCAGATCAAGGTGCTCTATTATATCTCGCCGCAAATCTGGGCTTGGAAGTCGGGTCGGCGCTTCACCATGGCGCGCGACCTCGACGCCCTGGCGGTGATCTTTCCCTTCGAGGTGAAATGCTACGCCGACACCTCGCTGCCCGTGGAGTTTGTCGGCCACCCCTTCACCGCGCCTGATTACGAGTCACCCGTGAAATATGACCCGGCGGGACCGGTGCTGCTGCTGCCGGGCAGCCGCCAACAGGCGGTATCCCGGATTTTCCCCCCTTTGCTGGCGGGATTTGCGGCCTGGGCGCGGGGTCGGGCCGGGGCTCGGGCGGTGGTGCTTTATCCCAGCGAGGCCATCCTCCAAGTGCTCCGCGCCGCGCACCCCCCCGCCGCCGTCAGCCTGGAGCAAACCGGCGTGCCGGTCGCGTCGGCCGCCGTGCTCACCTCCAGTGGCACCATGTCGCTGCACTGCGCGCTGGCCGGCATCCCCGGCGCCATCGCCTATCGCGCGAACCCCGTGACCTACCTCCTCGGGCGGATGTTGGTGAACGTGGAGCATCTCGGCATCGCCAATCTCCTGCTGGGCGAGCCGATGTACCCCGAGTTCATCCAAGGCGCGGCCACCCCGGCCGCGCTCGCCGCCGAGCTGCGTGCGGGCGTCGACGACCCGGTCCGCCGGGAGCGCACCGCCGCCCAGGCGGGGCGGCTCCGAATGTTGCTGGCGCAGCCGGCGGGC
The DNA here is from genome assembly GCA_903929355.1 of uncultured Opitutaceae bacterium. Classification (GTDB taxonomy): domain Bacteria; phylum Verrucomicrobiota; class Verrucomicrobiia; order Opitutales; family Opitutaceae; genus CAIYUN01. Next base: position 38,031 of record CAIYUN010000002.1, on the reverse strand, counting down.
GGCACGGCGGCCGACTGGCTCGCGCGGCAGCTGGGTGGCTGAGGCTGTTTCCGTTTACGCATGGACAGCCCGCCACCCGCCCGACAACGTCGCCCCATGCCGCCATCCCGGGCCTCCGCCGCGCCGGTTCGCGCCCCGTGGATCCTGCCTCTTGCGATCTTGGGGACGGGGCTGGTGTTTTCCGGCTTCGGGGCGTGGCTGGCGGCGCGGCAGGAGCAGACGTCCGACGAGGCCCAGTTCGACCTCCAGGTTGAACGCGTGTTTTCCACCACCCGCGAACGGCTGAAGGCCACCGAACAGGCGATTTATTCCGCGCGGAGCGTGTTGGAGACCAACCCGGAGATGACGCGCCAGGACTGGCATGATTTCACCCGGGCGGAAACCGAGTTCCTGCCGGCGGGCGTCCACAACCTCGCCTACGCGCAACGGGTGCCGCGCGACGGGCTCGAGGCGTTTCTGGCCCGACAGCGGAGCGACGGGGACCCCGGCTTTGCGGTCTACCCGCCCCCCGGCGCAGGGGCCACCGAGCTTTATGTGACCACCAAGGTCGAGCCCCCGGAAACCAGCGCCGCCCTCACGGGCTTTGACCTGGCGGGCGACCCCGGGCGCCGCGAGACGGCGGTCGCGGCCGCGGCGGTCAATCGGCCCATGATGACGGAGCCCGTGCAAAGGATTGCGAGCCCTGAGGACGCGAGGACCCCTGGTTTCCTGCTGCTGCTGCCGGTCTATGACAGCGGCGCCCGGGCCGCGGCGGAGGCCACCCTGGACCAGGCGGCGACGGAAGCCTTCCGCCGCGCCCATGTCGCGGGCTGGGTTTACGCGACCATTCGCAGCGATGAATTCTGGCCGGCCATCATCCATGCCGTGGACCGCCAGCTGCAGCTGTCGATTCACGAGGAGGCCGGGCCGGAGGGGACCCGCCTGCTGTACCACAGCGGCCGGGCCGACGACGAGCCGGGTTTTCAGGCGGAGGTGCCCCTCAAGTTTTTCGGCCGGGCCTGGACCCTGGTGGTCAGCGCCCCGCCAGAATTTGCCCCGCACCAGCTGCTGGCGCTGTCCCGCATCATCCTCACCGGTGGCGCACTGATGAGCCTGATGGCGGCCGGCCTGGCGCGCTCGCTCGGGGCCACCCGCCGGCAGGCGCTCGTGCTGGCGGAAAAAATGACCGCGGACCTGCGGCGGGCGGAGGAGCAGTTCCGGTTCATCTTTGAGCATGCGCCGGTGGGCATTTCCTGGATGTCGGGCGGGCGGGGGGAGACGCGCATGGTCAACCCGGCCCATGAGCGGATCACCGGCGTGCCCAAGGAACTGCGGCAGGACACCACCAGCTACATCGCGGCCACCCATCCCGAGGACCGCATGCTCCAGCGGAGCTTCATCGAAAAACTCCAGCGGGGCGAGCTCAAGCAGTTCTCGATGGAGAAGCGTTATGTGCGAACGGACGGGCGGATCGTATGGGCGGTGCTGACCGCCCATGGCTACCGCGACGGGGTCAGTGGGGAAATCCAGGAGGTGACCACGATTGTGGATGTGACCGAGATGAAACTCGCGGAGGAGGCGGCGGCGCGGGAACAGGCGCGGTTCCGCATGATCTTCGAACTCGTGCCGGTCGGCATCTCCTGGCAGCATGTGGGCCAGGCCGCCACCCGCATCGTCAACCCCGCGCATCAGCAGATCACGGGGGTCGGCGCGGCCCAGGCGCAATCGAGCGGCGCCTACCAGCTGGTGACCCACCCCGACGACTATGCCCGCCATGTCGGTCTGCGCGACCGGCTGAACCGCGGCGAAATCGACCACTACAGCCTGGAACGCCGCTATCTCCGCCCGGACGGCACCATCGTGTGGACGGAATTTTCGATGCGCTACTTCGGCGCCCCCGGCACCGGGGAATGGCAGGAGGTGGTGACGCTGGTGGACATCACCGAGCTCAAGCGCGCCAAGGAGGCGGCGGAGAAGGCCAGCCTCGCCAAGAGCCAGTTTCTCGCCGTCATGAGCCACGAGATCCGCACGCCGATGAACGGCGTGATCGGCATGACCTCGCTCCTGCTCGAGACGACGCTGACCCCCGCCCAGCGCGACTACGCGGAGACGATCCGGCACAGCGGCGACTCGCTGCTGACCATGATCAACGACATTCTGGACTTCTCGAAGATCGAGGCCGGCCGGCTCGAGCTCGAGCAGGAGGTGTTCACCGTGCGCGACTGCCTCGAGGCCGCACTCGACCTGCTCGCGCCCAAGGCCGCCGAAAAATACCTCGACCTCCTCTATGAGATCGACGACGGGAGCCCGGACACCGTGCGGGGGGACGCCACGCGCCTGCGGCAGATTCTGGTCAACCTCCTGGGCAACGCCATCAAGTTCACGGAGAAGGGCGAGGTGGTCCTCTCGCTGCGAGCGGAACCGGCCGGTGGCGGGCGGGTGGCGCTGCACTTTGCGGTGCGGGACACCGGCATCGGCATCGCGCCCGAGGGGCTCACCCGGCTTTTCCAATCGTTCTCCCAGGTGGACGCCTCGACCACCCGCCGTTTCGGAGGCACCGGCCTCGGCCTCGCGATCAGCCAGCGCCTGGTCGAGATCATGGGCGGCGCCATGGCGGTCGAGAGCTCGCCCGGGCAGGGCTCGACCTTCCGTTTTCACATTGTCGTCGAGGCGCGGCCCAGCCGGCCACGGCCCTACTACGGGGTGAACCGGGTGTCCTTTGCCGGCAAACGATTCCTCCTCGTGGACGACAACGCCACGAACCGGCGGATCCTTTCCAATCTGGTCCGCAACTGGGGCCTCGTGCCCCTCGCCGTCGGGTCCGGAGCCGAGGCCCTGGCGCTCCTGCGGGATGGCGATCCCTTCGACCTCGCCATCCTCGACCTGCAGTTGCCCGACATGGACGGTCAGGCGCTCGCGCGGGAAATTCGCCTCCTGCCCGCCGGAACCAAACTGCCCCTCCTGCTCCTGTCCTCGCTCGGCCACCGCGAGTTCACCGCTGATGAGGGGCTCTTCGCCGCCCAGCTGCACAAGCCCGCCAAACCCACGCAGATCTTCGATGCCATCGCGGCGCTCTTCATGGGACCAAAGGTGGACTCAAATCCCCCCATCCCCCTGCCGCTTCCGCCCACGGGTGAGACCACCCGCCCCGAACGCCTCCTGCTCGCCGAGGACAATGCCGTCAACCAGAAGGTCGCCCTCCATATGCTCACCCGCCTTGGTTACCGCGCCGATGTCGCCGCCAATGGTCTCGAGGTGCTCGACGCTGTCCGCCGTCAACCTTATGATATCATATTGATGGACATGCATATGCCTGAGATGGACGGCCTCGGGGCCGCCCGCAGCCTCCGCGCCGGGCCGCCCAACGGCCGCCGTCCCTGGATTGTGGCCCTGACGGCCAACGCCATGCAGGGCGACCGCGAGCTCTGCCTGGCCGCCGGGATGGACGACTACATCTCCAAGCCGATCCGGCAGGCCGACCTCGCCGCAGCCTTGGCGCGCGCCCGGACGGTGTCGGCGTGAAACCGCTCACGTCCGCCGCTCAATCCGCATGGGCAGGCCACCGCGGGGCCGCAGCGTCATCCGGCCGAGCGGCTCGACGGCGTGTCCCGGCCGCACCCGCAGCCGGAACGACTGCGAGATCTGCGCCAGCAGCAGCGTGGACTCGAGCAGCCCGAGGTGTTTGCCGGGGCAAACGCGGGCACCCGCCCCAAAGGGAATATAGGCGTGGGCGTTGAGCTTCGGTGCGTTGTCCGGCAGAAAACGCTCAGGGCGGAACACCTCCGGCTCCTCCCACCAGAGTTCGTGCCGGTGCAGCACCCACGACGAGATCGTGACAAAGGAGCCGGCGGGGATCTTGTGCCCGGAGATCTCGTCCGCGCCCAGCGCCTGCCGGGTGAACACATGCACCGGCGGATACAACCGCAGCGTCTCGTCAATCACCGCCCGGGCAAAGGGCAGGTTGGGCACGTCCTCAAAGGCCGGCGCCCGGCCGCCCAGCACCCGGGCGATCTCCTCCTGCAGGCGGGCCTCGGCCTCCGGATGGCGCTCCAGCAGATAAAACGCCCAGGCCAGGGTGAGCGCGGTGGTCTCGTGCCCGGCGAGAAAAATGGACGCCATCTCATCCCGCACCTGCCCCGGGGTCATCGGCCGGCCCTCCTCATCACGGAATGAGAGCAGCAGATGCAGGAAATTCTCCGGCATCTCCCCGCCGGCATTCCGGCCCGCGCGAAGGATCTCCGCGAGGACGCCGTCAAATTTGTCCACCGCCTTCCGGCCCCGCCGCTGGCTGAACCGCGGCAGCCACATCGGCAGGCCGAGAAACTCCAGCAGGTGCATCCGTCCATGGGAGGCCTGATACTCGACAAACGCCTCGTAAAGGAGATGGACCCGGTCGCCCAGTTTGTAGCCGAACATGATCTGGCAGATGATGTCGGCGGTGAGCAGGGTGAAGGCCTCGGTCACATCCTGCTCGTGCGGGTCGCCCCGCGCGCGCCAGTCGGCCAGCATTCCGGCGCCGGCCTCCGTGATGATCCGGGAGTAGCCCTGGAGCCGGCTGCTGTGGGTGGCCGGGTTGCTCAGGCGACGCTGGCGCGTCCACAGCTCGCCCTCGCTCACAAACAGCCCGTGGCCGACGAGCGGCCGGAGCACCTGGGTGTTGCCGGGGCTCTTGCGGTAGTTCCGGGCGTTGCCCACCATCACGTGCTGGACCCCGGCTGGGCTGTTGACGACAAACATCCAACGGTTGAGACAACGCACCGGGATCAGCTCGCGCCGGTAATAGGACTTGGGCCAGGCCGCGACCACGTTCTCCCGTGCGCGCAGCAGATGGCGGAAGTCGTTCACGGTGCTGCAGAGGCGTTTCAACATGGCGGGAGCGGCGGCGGGCTTGACAGTGCGGTGACCCGGACCGATACCACAACCCTCATTTTTCCAGCGAGCCCGTGAGTCGAGCGCCTAGTCACGATGAATGGAACTTCGAGGCCACAAGGGCATGGCTTTCGCCCATGACCTCGCCAAACAAAAGCCTTCAACCACTTATATACACTGATTTTCACTAATCCGACCCTCAGAATCAGTGCCCATCAGTGGTTGAATTCCGATTGCTGGAAAAGTTTTCCATCCCGGGTTTTCAAAAATTTTGCCTCTCTTAATCATCGGTTTATAAGCCTCCATGAATCGGCCAGCCGCGCGCCGCCTGGTTCCTCTCCACGCCTCCATGCCACGCCTGCCTCTCACTCTGCTCGAGCAATACCTCCTGCACGATGACCGGCGCTCCTATCCCTGCTGGATGCTGGGCCGCCTGCGTTTCACCGGCTGCCTCAACCACGAGGAATTGCAGCTGGCCTGGGCGGAGGTGGCGCGCCGGCACCCGTTGCTCGCCTGCCTGGTGCGGCCGGGTCGCGGCGGCCGCCCCGGCTGGGTGGCCGCGCCCGGCGGCCCGGCGCCGATCGAATGGCGGCCCGGCCCCCTCCCGGCCGACTGGCCGGCCACCTGGGCGCCCATCGACCTCTCCCGCGAGCCCGGGGTCCGGTGGTTGGTCGTGGAGACCGAAGGCGGCGGGGACATCTATGTCCAAGCCCACCACGCCGTGCTTGATGGTGTTGCCCTCTTCCAGGTTTTCCATGAGTTGATGTTGCTCTACACGCACGCGCTGGGAGGACATGTGTTGATCCCCGAACTGCGCCCGCAACTGCTGGCGGGCCGCGGCCGGCTGGTCGCCTCGTGGTGGGGGCGGTGGCGGCTGCTCCCCGCCCACCTGCTCGGCCTGGCCCTCGCGTGGCCGCTCCTGCGGCGCGAGGTCACCCCGCTCGTGCCGCACCACCCCGCCGCGCCCGACGCCCCCCCGCCGCCGGGGCTGCCGGCGATCGCGGGCCGGCGATTTTGTCCGGATGATTTCAAAAAAATCCGCGGGGCCGCCCGGCGGCTCGGCGCGGGTCTCAACGCGCTGCTCATGCGCGACGTCTTTGCCGCCCTCGGGGTGTGGCGCGCGGAACAGGGCGTGGGCGCGCCCCTCGACTGGATCCGCCTCGGCCTGCCGATCAACCTCCGCCGGCCCGCCGACCGGCTGCTGCCGGCGGCCAACGTCTTCAGCCTGGTCGGCATCGACCGCCGCGGCAAGTCGCTGGCGAACCGGGATCGGCTCCTCCGGCGCGCCCGCGAGGACATGGCTCTCGTGAAACGACACCGGCTCGACCACACCTTCCTGCTGCTCCTCGGCATTCACCGTCTGCTGCCCGGCGGCCTCCGGCGCTACACGCGGCGCGAGGCGTGTCGGGCGACGCTGGTGATGACCAATCTGGGTCCGCTCTGCCCCCCTCGCAGCTCCTTGCTCGACGCGGACCAACGCATCGCGGTGCCGGGCGCCGTGATCGAGGAAGTGTCGATCGGCGGCCTCTTCCGCCCCGGCACTTGCGCCACGCTCGCCTTTGGTTTCTATGCCGGACGGCTGCAGGCCGACCTGCATTATGACGCACGCTTCCTCACTGCCGCGCAGGCGGAGGGCTTCATGCGCGCCTTTGAGGCTCAGGTGAGGCTCTCAATGGAAGAGTCCCCGGCGGCGCCTTGAGGCGCCGCCGCCAGGCGGGGGCCGATCTGGCCCCAGAGCTGGGCAGCCTTTTCCGCCACGATGGTCCGCGCGCGGGCGACCTCGGCCTCGCGCGCGGCCCGGTTGGCCTCGGCGATCTTGGCGAGGTCGTCGAGGTTGTAGAGGAAGACGTTCTCCAGCCCCGCGACCGCCGGCTCGATATCCCGCGGCAGTGCCAGGTCGATGAAAAACAGGGGCTGCGCCGGTCGCGCCCGGATCGCGGCCGCCGCGTGTGCGGTCGTCACGACGGCGGCGGGAGCGGCCGTCGAGCCCACGACGATGTCATGGGCCGCGAGCCGCGCCGGCACCAGCTCCCATGGCAGCGCGGCCGCCCCGAGCCCGGCGGCCAGCGCCGTGGCACGCTCCGCGGTGCGGCTCGCCACGGTGAGCGTGGCGGCCCCGCGGCTTTGAAACGCCTTGGCCGTCTTCTCGCCGATCTCGCCCGCGCCGAGCAGCAGCACGCGCACCCCGTCGAGTTTCCCAAAGATGTTCAGCGCCAGCTCGACCGCGACGTTCGCCACGCTCACCTGGCCCTCCGCCACCCCCGTGTGGGTGCGCACATGCTTGGCGTGCTGGAAAACCTTTTGGAACACGCGGTGCAGCACCGGTCCGGCCGTGCCGCCCGCCGACGCCTCGGCGTAGGCGTCCTTCACCTGGCCGAAGATCTCGTTCTCGCCGACCATCTGCGAGTCCAGCCCGGCGGCGACTGCCAGCAGGTGCGCGATCGCGTCGCCGCCGGCCGCGTGCCGGCGCGCGGCCGCAAAGTCCTCCGCCGCGACTCCCTGCAGCGCGCAAAACGCCCCCTCCAGCCGCGCCAGCACGCCGGGCGCGCCGGCCACGCCGTAGAATTCCACCCGGTTGCACGTGTTGAGCACCGCCAGCTCGCGCAGACCCGCCGCCGGGCCGAGCCGGGCGCGCAGCGCGGCGATCTTCTCCGGCGTCAGCGCGAACCGCTCGCGCAGAGCGAGTGGCGCGGAGTGGTGGCTCGCGCCCAGCATGAAAAACGTGGCCGGGTCGCTCATGGCGTGGAGACCGCCGCGGCCGGCGGCGGCGGCGGGTGCCGGCTGGAGTTGACCGCGAAAAGCGACAGCAGGGCCGCGCCGAACAGCACCACGCAGGCCCACGCCAGTCGCCGCGCCGGCAGCGCGCCCGCCAACCGCAGCGCCAGCGCCACCACATAGGCCAGCCACACTGCGATGGTGGAAAGCACCTTCACCAGGTCCACGGTCGCGGGATGCGGCACCCAGTAGACCGCGCCGAGGCCCAGCGAGATTGTGAGCAGCACGACCCCCGCGCCCAGCAGCCGCACCCCGATGTGGTCGAGGTCGAGGATCGAGGGCAGGAACGAGAACCAGCCGCCGACATGCTTGGACTTGAGCGAGTAGTTCCGCAGCAGGAACATCGCCGACGTGAGCGCCAGCAGCCCGAACACCCCGTAGCTGAACAGCGCCAGCGCCGCGTGGAACTCAATCCAGGGGTTGGCGCCGAAAACATGGGTGCGCGCCGTCGCGTCCCACTCCGGGATGGCCAGCGAGACCAGCGTGAGCACCGCCGCCAGCATCGCGGTGAAATAGCCCAGCAGACTCACCCGGAAGGTCGCGCCGATGACGAGGAAGAGCGAGGCCGACGACCAGGCCGTGAACTGAAACAACTCAAACGTGTTGCCCAGCGGGCAGCCTTGAACAGCGCGCCCGCGCACGCCCAGCCCGATGGTCTGGAACAGGTAGCCGACCGCGAGGGTGGCAAACATGGCCATGCGTGAATGCCGCCGCCCACGCACCAATGCCACGGTGCCGATCACGAACCCCGCGAGGTAGCACGCGGCGGCGAGCCAGAGCCATTGGCGGTCGGTCAGGTTGGGCATGGAGGGAGGGGCCAAGGTGCCAGTCCGCCGGGCGGCTGGCAAGACCGGGGAAGACCCTTTTGGTGCAAGCAGGTTGGCCGCAGGCTCACTTTGCCGCCGGCCACCAGACGTAGAGAAAAAAATACACCAGCACGCCGGTCACGCTTACATAATACCAGATGGGAAATGTCCATTTTGCCCAGGCCTTGTGGCGGACGTAGTCGCCCTTAAGCGCGAAGAGAAAGGTGCGCGGCACCAGATAGGCGATGAGCCCTGCGAGCGGGATGTGCGTCCAGAGGATCACAAAATACACCGTACGGATCGCCCCCTCGCCGCCAAACCGGGTATGAAAGCCGTGCATCATCGCGTGGTAGGTGAGGTAGCCCACCAAGAACAGCGCGGACACCACCGCGGCCGTGAGCATCACGGCCCGGTGCGCCTGCTTGCGGCCCAGCTTGATGAGGATGAAGCCGGCCGTGATGAGCACGGTGGCGAGGCCGTTGAGCGTGGCGTTGATCGGCGGTATGTCGTGGGCGGTCATGGCAGAGGCAAATTAACCACGGTTAAAAAAAATCAGCCGGTCGGCGACGAGGGCTCCGAGCTGGAGCGGGAGCCAGAGGATCGAGGCGAGGAACAGCCGCCGCGCGGCCGCATCGCGGGCGGCCGCGCGTAAAAAGCCCAGCGCACGACCCACGAACCACGCGCCGAGCAGCAGCGTCACCACCAGATAGGCCACGGTCGCCGCCCCGAGGAAATACGGCAGCGCACTCACGGCGACGAGCGCCACGGTGTGGAGCAGCGCCCAGCGCGCCATCCCGCGGCCGGCGTTGTCATGCACGGGCAGGAAAGGAAAATGCACCCGCGCATAATCCCGCCGGTGGGTCCACGCCACCGCCATGAAATGGGGGATCTGCCAGAAAAAGAGCACGCCAAACAGCACCCACCCGAGCGGGCCGACGGAGTTCTCGGCGGCGGACCAGCCGATGAGCGGCGGAAACGCGCCCGCCACCGCGCCCAGCTCGACGCTCCAGCGCGACCGGCGCTTGGCTGGGGTGTAACACGCCAGATAGGTGACGATGGTGAGCAGCGCGAACAACGCCGGCAACCGCTCCAGCGGCAGGCGCCAGTCCTCCGGGCCTGCCGCCCGGATGGGCCCGCCCAGCCGGAAGAGCACCGCCAGCCCGCCCAGGCTCAACAGCCAGCCGAGCACAAAGGCCGAGCCTCCGGCAATCTTGCCGGCCGGGATGGGGCGGTCGGCCGTGCGCGCCATCTGGGCGTCGGTGTCGCTTTCCATCCATTGGTTGAGGGCCGCGACCCCGCCCGCGCACGCGGCGGTCCCGAGCAGCAGGCCGAAAAACCGGCCGGGTTCCCACGCGGGCCGCGCGGCGAACCAGCCGACCAGCGTCGTCAGCACCGAGAGCAGGCTCAGCCGCGGCTTGGTGAGCTCGAGATAATCGGCGAACCGGGCCTTGGCGGCGGGCTCGGCGGAAAGGGTGGCGGCGTCGCTCATGAGTGGTCGTAGGTGGGGCAACGACTCGCCTCCAAGGTGGAGCGCGTTGACCCCAACGCGCGGTTGGTGGCGCATCGGCTTTCAATCACCCCCCGGTGGGTCCACCACGTCAGGCCAAAGGTGGTGGCGAGCAGACAGGCGCCGGTGAGCACATGCGCCGTCGTCCAATACGGGTCGCGCAACCGCCACACCGCCTCCGCGCCCAGAAATATCTGCAAGACCAGCAATCCCACCAGCAGCAGCGCGCCGTTCTTCAATCCGCTGCCCCGCACCCGTTCGCGCCAAAGGGCGGCGGCAAACCAGGGCAGCGCCACCGTCAGCAGCGCGGCCATGACGCGGTGGGCAAACTGGATCGCCACCTTGAAATCCCACGCCGCCGGCAGCAGCGCGCCCTCCGGGGTGCTCAGCGGGAACGTCGGGATCGCCAGTCCCGCAAAGCTGTGGCGCATCACCGCCGCGACGCCGAGCTGCACCAGCAACAGCCCGCAGCAGACCCGCCCGAGCCGGAGCAGGCCACCGCCCGACGGCACCTCCGCCGGCACCGTCCAGCCCCGCGAAAGGCTCAACGCCATCGCCAGCAGGGTGCAGACGAAAACCTGCGCAAGGCAGGCGTGCAACATGGCGAAAAGCTGCCCAACACTGGTGCTGATGGTCGCCACCTGGTCCGGTTCGAGCAACACGCGCAGGCCGCCCACCACCGCCTGCACCAAAACCAGCCCGACCGCGAAAATGGCCAGCTTGCGCAGCCAGGCGCGCTCCTCCGTGACCCAAATCCAGGCGGCCAGACCGATGGCGACCAGGCTCATCACCTCCGCGCTCAGGCGGTGTGAGTGTTCGGCAAACTTCGCCAGGTCGGACAGCCAGCCTTCGGGATTGAGCGAGCCGTTGGACAGCGGCCAGTCGGGAAAGATCATCCCCGCCCCGATACTGGTCGTGAAGGCTCCCAGCATCACCAACACAAACACCCAGGCACCCCCCAAGGCCGCAAACCACGCCAAAGCGGGCTTGTAACCCGCGGTGCGGCGGGAGGTGACGGCAGTGGGAGTCGGGCTCATAAGTGAAGGCGCGGAGCAGGCAGAGGGAAGACTCTACCATGCGCAATGGCTTTGACAATTTTTTCCTTGGGGTGGAACCGTAGGGGGATGAATGCGACTCTGACGGCCCGAAAGCCAGGTCGGCGACCCGGCCCGTGGCCAGGATTGGCCGCCTTGGCCGGGCTGCTGCTGCTCACCGGCCTGCCGGCGTGCCGGCGCGTGGCGCAGGCACCGCCCGAAGCGCAGGCGCCCGAGGAACGCCATTTCGCGCTCACCGGCCAGATCCTGGCGGTGGATGTCGCGCACAAGTCCCTGCTCGTGAGCCACGACGCGGTCGAGGGCTACATGGCCGCGATGACGATGGAGTTTCGCGTCTCCCCCGCCGATGTCGCCGCCGCCCAGGAGGGCGGACGGATCCGCGCTGAACTGTTTCCCGACGACCCGAAAGGGGCGCGGCTCGAGAAAATCTGGCCCGTTGACCCGGTGGCAGAATCGGTGGTCGCCTTAAAGGCCAATGAACTGCGACAGGACACTGCGGTTCGCGGCCGCAAGGTCTACCGCGAAATTGGCGAGAGCCTCCCGGACTTTGGACTTTACGATCAGGACGGGCATGTGACCACCGTGGAGCGGTTTCACGGCCGCCAGGTGTTGATCAACTTCATCTACACGCGCTGCCCGATTGCCACCATGTGCCCCGCCTCCACCGCGAAAATGGTCGAGGTGCAGCACCTCGCGCGTGAGAACGGGGTGACCAACCTCGACCTGGTCTCCATCACGCTCGACCCGGGTTATGACACCCCGGCCGTGCTCAAAGACTACGCCAAGACCCATGGCATCGATCCGGTGAACTTTTTCCTGCTCACCGGGCCGGAGAAGGCGATCAAGGAACTGTTCGCGCAGTTCGGCATCATCGCCGAGTTTGAAGGCGGCATCCTCAAGCACACGCTCGCCACGCTGCTGATCGACACCGATGGCAAGATCATCTGGCGCGCGGACGGAAGCCAGTGGACACCCGACGAATTTGTGCGGAGGATGAAACGAGGATGAGCGCGAAGCCAGAATTTCCGGAGAATGCAGGCGCGTTAGGGACAACGCGCCCCACCTCAAGCAAAGATTCCGGCCTCGCGACCGGGGGCGGTCGCGGTCCCATGAACTGGCGGCAGGCCGCCTGGATCACCGTGGGCGCGGTGGCTGCCTATGCGGCGATGCGCGCCCTGCCGACCGGCACGAACCTGCACCAGGTTGATTTCACCGTGACCGGTAAAAACGCGCTGGAGTTGTGCGACCCGGCCAGCCCGCAGTTCATCCCGGTCGTCGCCGTGCGGTCGCCCGTGACCATGACGGTCCTGCCGCAGGCCGGCGGGCCCAATCGTTTCCTCGTGCGGCTCGCCACCAGCTCGGGCAAGCCCATCGGACCGCTGGACTTGATGGAGGTCCACACCCGCAAGCTGCACCTGCTGATCGTGGATCCCACGCTCACCGACTACCAGCACGTCCATCCCGAGGCGACCGGCACCCCGGGGGAGTGGAGCTTTCAGTTCTCGCCCAAGTTTCCCGCCATTTACCGGGTGTTTGCCGATTTCACGCCCTTGGTCACCGGCCGCAGCCTGTATGCGAACGCCGACATCAAGGTGGAACCGACCGCCCCGGCCAGCCTCACCCCACCCACCGGCCTGCCAGCCGTCGCCGCCTCCATCCTCGGCACCGCCGCGATCACGCCTTCCACCGTGGAATGTTGCGGCGACCCCAACCCGCCCCTTTCCTGGACACAGGATGTCGCCGGCTGCCACTTCGTGCTATCGCCCTCGGCGCTGCCGGTCCGGGCCGGCCAGCCGGTGGACCTGAGCCTGCTCATCACCCGTCCCGATGGCGCGCCGGTGGCGTTGGAGCCGATCATGGGAGCTTTTGCCCATGTGGTGGCGTTCGATGCCGACCGCAGCGGATTCGCGCACCTGCATCCCAACCAGGCCGACCCGCTGGCCCCGCCCGACCCGGTGCGGCCCTCGCTGCCCTTCAAGCTCACGATTCCCCGCCCCGGCCGCTACGTCATCTGGGCACAAGTCCGGCCGGGCGGGCACGAGGTGTTCGTGCCTTTCTGGTTCGAGGTCGCACCGTAAACGACCGGCTTGGCGCAACTGCCAACCGGGCCATTCTGGCAATCAGCCAATCGGGCCATAAGTAGCTTTTGTCGGCACATATATGTATTGCGTTTAAGTCCAGCCGGGGGTGGCGGCGTGTTTTTAAAATAGCTTTTCGCCACCCCCAGTTCCCCCCGTCGGACTAGGCTGCGCCCGAAGCCATGGGCCGGGGACGCAATCCCAATTCTATGCCCCGTGTTTTTTAAATTTTTGTGCGGCGGCATCTGATGGGAAGACGTCCGATGTAGGCTGCGGCTCCTTCAGGACAGCCGCCACGAAAGTCTCCGGGGACAGGAGCTCGTCGATGGAATGACTGGGATCCAAAAAATCCGTTCCCAATTTATCTTTCAGAATGCTGAGGAATTCGAGCATGACCAGTGAGTCGTAATCAAGCTCGGACATTATTTTCGTTTTTGGTCCAACGGCGATGCGCTTGTCCCGACAAACTGATTTGACGGCTTTAATCACAACTTCCATCGTGGCGGCGTGCTTGCTCATAGCGCTGGGGTTTAAGGGATTGAAATGGTGGAATGGGGGGGCTCTGGCCGGAACCATTTGCAGTTTGTCGCATAAACCGTTACGCGGCAAGCAAACATACCAGAGCCAGATCAAGAATGAAGCGAATTGCGCGGAGGCTGTTTGCGAATGAATGAAGTGGCAATAATAATCGGTAAACATCAGGGCGGCAGCGCTGCTGGCGAGAATCCCATGAATGATCCGCTCGAGGCCGCCCAAGTGCCATACCAAATGTGAAAACCATCAGACGAGCATGGCCACAATGCCTACTCCGGACCGTGTGCTTCTAACCCTCCCCCACTGGGCAGTGAAAGTTTGATATAATAGTAATCCACGAACAGCTGGAGATAGCACCCGTCTTCCAACAACCTATTGGCTGTTTCAACCAGCTCCTTCTTGCTGATGATATCCATGAGACTGGCTGTAAGGTAAAAAATCTGAAGAAGTCCGATGGACGCATAATGATGAATGGAAAACCAAGGGTAAAAGCTGAAAAGAGCATGATCATCCGTATGTTTTTTCAATGGAAAGCGCCATTGGATGTTTCGATCCAATATTTGCGACGGAATCAACGGATTTTCCAGAATTCCCAGGGTATATGCTGGGCTCAGAAAAGTCCTGACCGTAGGTTTGAGATTGAAGGCAGGCATAGAAAACGCAGTCTAGCCGTCCTTCAATCTCAAGTCAAAAAGTGGAGCGATCGGGGCTGCTGATTTCCTTGGCAAAGGCAAACCGGCCTGTTTGCTCATCTGGTCAAAATGCTCTGATGTCGCCATTGGAAAGGTGCCCGGGCTGTGGCTCATATTCCTAGTTTTTGGGCCTCGCCCACCACCAGCCTGGGGTTCCGCAGATTGATACCATCTTGAATCAGATTTATCATCTCTGGCAGCTTTTCTATCCTCCAACCCATGTTCTTCTCCTTTCATTTTTCATAATTGGTTGCGACTCTATGGTTTACTCCGTAACTCCACTTGAAATGGTGGACTTGGACAAAATTGCGCCAAATTTTGGCTTTGGCTGTATGATGACCATATTCAATCGGGACGTGACCTTTTGCCATGTCGCTCGGAATCGGCCCTTTCGCTCAAGAGCGGTCTGCAAGCTTCGCTCTGGGCACTCGGCGGTGTGCCGCGGTGTGCCCAAACCGACCAGAGTTCGACCGCCACGCATCAACTTTTTCGAGGCGAGAGCCGCCGCGGGTTCAACCCCGACTATGTTGCACTCTGTGCGCATCTCGGCTTCGCACCACGGACGATCGGGGTCGCCTGCCCCAATCAGAACGGCGACATCGAAGCCGCACAGGGCGTGCTCAAGCGCCGGCTTAAAAACCAGTTGATTCTGCGCCGGAGCCGTGATTTCGCCTCACCGACCGCCTACGCCGCGTTCGTGGTCGGAGTGTGTCAGGGCGCCAATGCATTGCGGCAGGCGAAGCTCGCCGAGGAGCGCCCGCTTCTGCGACCGTTGCCCGCGGCGCGTTTCTCCGAGACCGAGGAAGTGACCGTGCGGGTGTCGAGCTACTCGACCGCCCGCGTGCGTGACTGCGCCTATTCGGTGCCGGCCCGGTTCATCAGCGCGTTCCTCCAAGCCCACCTCAGCGAAGCCACGGTGCGGTTCCTTTACCGGGGCGAAGAGGTCGCCACTTAGAAACAAGGAAAGTCGCGCCCCAAGGGAGCGGTCTGTCTCCCGTGCCATTTTGCAATAAACTGAGATGCGTCCAGCGCGGTCGTGGGATCCGCTCTCCGCTTGCCAACCGGCGGGCAATCTCTATCAAGGCTCTTCACCCCATGAAAATCCAAACCCCCGTCTCCCTCGTGGCCGTGCTTTTCGCCGCCACTTTCGCCCACGGCGCTCCCGCCGATGATGTCACCGCCGCCGCCAAGAAGCTGGCCGACGCCGCCAACTACAGTTGGACGGCCACGACCACAAATGCCAACCCCGCAGCCGGCGCACCTGCAGCCGGCGGTCGCGGTGGCGGTGGATTCAACGCCGGCCCCGTCGATGGCAAAACCGAGAAGGGCGGCTACACCCTCATCACCCGCACGATCGCCGGTAACGCGATGCAGACCGTCCTCAAGGGCGACAAGCGCGTGCAACAGGGCCAGGATGGCACCTTCATGACTCCCGAGGAGCTGGCCGCCGCCGGCGGTCGCGGGGTCGGTGCGGCCCCAGTCCTCCCCGCCGTCGAGATTGTCACGCTGGCCGGCGAGGTGAAGGAGCTGAAGGCTGCCGATGGTGTGATCGCCGGCGACATTCCCGCCGACGCCGCCGGTCCCTTGTTGCTGGCCGGACGCGGCGGACGCGGCGGTGGCGCCGCCCCGGCCACTCCGCCGACCCCGCCGCAGAACGCCTCCGGTTCGCTCAGCATCTGGCTGAAGGACGGCGCGCTGGTCAAATACGCGGTTCACCTCAAGGGCACCGTCACCGGCCGCAACGGCATGCCGACGGAGGTTGACCGCACCGTGACCACCGAGATCAAGGACATCGGCACGACGAAGCTCGACGTGGCCGCCGCCGCCAAGGACAAGCTGGACGGCAAGCCCGCCGACGCGCCCAAACCCGCGCCCGGAGCCTGAGGTTCTTTCAGAAAAGCGCGGAAGGGTTACACAGAGTTCACAGAGAACAGACACAGAGTTCACAGAGAAAAAGACTTACGCAAACGGAGCACGAGCGTGAGGCTATCACCCGGCAGGTGACACTAAAAT
This sequence comes from uncultured Opitutaceae bacterium, assembly GCA_903929355.1. Taxonomy (GTDB): domain Bacteria; phylum Verrucomicrobiota; class Verrucomicrobiia; order Opitutales; family Opitutaceae; genus CAIYUN01. The sequence continues at coordinate 21,723 of CAIYUN010000002.1, read as the reverse complement.
CATTGGTCCGGCTGATGCATTCCTCTGTGAACTCGGTATTTTTCTCTGTGGTCTCTGTGACCCACTGCCGAATTTAGGTTCATCCAAAGTGTGAATCTGAGGATGGCTCGGAGAGCCGTCCCTACCATTGGGGTGTCAGTCTAAAATGCATCCCAACCTTATTTCTTCCCCGCGTCGGCGTGCAGCACCTCGTCGAGCGTCAGCCCGGTAAGCGCCTCGAGGCCCTTGAGCAGGCGCCAGAGCGCGAAAACCATCATCGCCATGACCGGGAGCGACAGGCCCAGCAGGCCCACCCAGTGCATCTTCGCCAGCTCGCGGTTGAACTCCTCCGTGCCAGGCTGGCCCCGGATGATCCAGCGCGCACACGCATAGTTCAGCCCCGCACTCAGCAACATCGCGGTCGCGATCAGATAGCTGGAGGAGCGCATGAGCTGCCGGAATCCCGCCTGCGCCCCGCGCGCGTCCAATGCCGCCCCCACCCGCTCGACATCGATCACCTGCGGATTGTAGAGCATCTCCTGCACCAGCGGCTCCTTGGCGCGCATGGACGCCAGCACGGCGATGCCGATCAACGCGGGGATGGCCGCGTCCTTCACCGCAAACCAGAAGCCGTCGAGCTGCATCAGCCCGAAGCCGCCCGAGACGAGCACGCTGGCAAAGCCGACGAAGGAGATGAAATTGAACCGCCGCCGCACCCCAAAATCATAAAGGCCGTAGCCGACCGGAAAAATCAGCGCGACCACCAGACCCCAGCGCGGCCCGAGGGCGTGCGCGCCGCTGCCCCACGACAGGACCGCCGTCGGCAGGCCGACATTGCACAGCAGGTTGACGAAGAGGTTTTCCTTTTTTGAGGGAGAGACGGGCACGCAGGAATCAAATCTGGAACCGAGGAAAACCGGAACCAAAAATTGCACCCCTCCGTTTTTCCTGATTTCCTGAGTTCCACATTCCTGCTTGATTCCCGCTCCCATGATTCTCCTCGGTCTCAACATCGACCACTGTGCCACCCTGCGCCAGGCGCGCTACCGCGCCTCCGGCCGCGCCGGGGGCGCGGTCGAGCCGGATCCCGTCACCCTCGCCCTCCTCGCCGAGCAGGCCGGGGCCGACGGCATCACCGTCCACCTGCGTGAGGACCGCCGCCACATCCAGGAACGCGATGTGTGGCGGCTGCGCGAGTCCATTGCGACCCGCCTCAACCTGGAGATGACCTGCACCCCCGCCAGCACCCGTTTCGCGCTCAAGCTGAAGCCCGACTCCGTCTGCCTCGTGCCGGAAAACCGCGCCGAGATCACCACCGAGGGCGGCCTCGATGTCGCCGCCCACCGCCGCCGCGTGCAGGCCTGCGTGGCCGCGATGAACGCCGCCGGCATCGCAACCAGCCTCTTCATCGACCCGGATCCGGCGCAGATCCAGCTTTCCGCCGAGCTCGGGGCCCCGTGGATCGAGCTGCACACGGGCGCCTACGCGAACGCGTATTTTTCGCCCCGCCGCGCGCGCCAGTTCGCCCGCCTGCGCGACGGCGCGGCCCGCGCCCACGGGCTCGGCCTGGTGGTCAACGCCGGCCATGGCATCAATTACGTCAACATCGCCGAGCTGCGCACGCTCCCGCACCTCCACGAGCTCAACATCGGCCACAGCATCATCAGCCGCGCCCTGTTCACCGGGATCGGCGAGGCCGTCCGCGAGATGAAGACGAGGATGAGTGCATGAACCTCACCCTCCCACCCGGCGGCATCCTGCTCGGACTGGGTTGCGACCTAGTCGAGGTCGGCCGCATCCAGGGTGTGCTGGAGCGGCAGGGCGAGCGGTTTCTCTCCCGTGTGTTCACCGCCGAGGAGCGCGCCTACTGCCTCGCGCTCAAACATCCCCACCCCCACCTCGCCGCCCGCTGGGCCGCCAAGGAGGCGGTCGCCAAGGCTTTCACCACCGGCATCGGGGCGGAGCTGGGCTGGAAATCGGTCTCCGTCTATCACGGTTCCCGGATGGAGCCGCTGGTCCGCCTCGACGAGTCCGGGGCCACGCTGCTGCGCCACCTCGGGGGCACCCATATCCTCCTCTCCCTCTCGCACACCGAAACCACCGCGCTGGCGGTTGCGGCCATCATCAAAGCGGCCTAGGTCTTCCCCATGTCATTCGCCGCCCCGCCCATTCTCACCTGCGCCGAAGCCCTGGCGTTTGAGGGCAAACTCTTCGGCGGCGACGAGGCGTTGGAGTGGCCCGCCATGCAGGCCGCCGGCCGCGCCGTGGCCGCCGGCGTGCTCGCTGATTTCCAGGAGATTGGCGGCTTTCCGGCCGACGGCCACATCCTCGTGCTCGCCGGCAAGGGCCACAACGCGGGCGACGCCCTGCTCGCCGCCCGCGTGTTGCTCGAACAGTTTCCCGCCGCCTGCGCCGAGGTGATTTTTGCCTTCGGCGACCGCGGTCTGCGCCCACTGACCGCACGCGCCTGGCGCGAGCTGACGCATTTCGCGGGCGGGCGGGTGTCGGTTGCCAACGCGAGAAGGTTGCCCACTTACGACCTCGGTCTCGGCGGGGTGTTTGGCTTCCAGTTCCGCCCGCCGCTCGACCCGGGCACCGCCACGTTGCTGGCGTGGGCCAACGCCCTGCCGGTCCGCCTGCGGGCCGCCGTGGACCTGCCCAGCGGGCTCGGCGAGCCCGACGCCTTCCGCGCCGACTTCACCTACGCCACCGGCAGCGTGAAAACCCCGCTCCTCACCCTGCCCAACGCCGGCCGCATCCGTTACCTCGACCTCGGCTTCTTCCCCGCCGACCCGGGGTCGGCGACACGGGTTACTGTTACGGACCGGGTGCTCACGGATGGGGTGCTGGCGCCGCTGCGACGGCTGCGCGCCCCGGGCGGCGACAAGCGCACTTACGGGCACCTCCTCGTGGTGGGCGGTTCGCGCAGCTATCCGGGCGCGGTGCTGATGAGCGTGCTGGCGGCGCTGCGCGGAGGCACCGGTCTGGTGTCGGCGTTCGTCCCGGAGTCGCTCGCGGCAGCCTACGCCGCCCGCGCGCCCGAGGCGATGTGGGTCGGCTGGCCGGAGACGGCCGACGGCGGCCTGGCCCTGGAAGGCCTCCACCTTTTGCGCGCGCAGTTGGAACGCGCGACGGCCCTTGTCATTGGCCCCGGCCTGGGCCGGGAACCGGAGCCCCTCGCCTTGGTGACTGAGATTTTGAAAACGACCTCGCTGCCCGTGCTGCTGGATGCCGACGCCCTCCAGCCGGCGGTCGTGCGGACGGGAAAAAGCCCGCGCGTGCTCACCCCGCACGCGGGGGAGTTTCAGCGGATCTCCGGCGGCGCAGCCCTGCCCGCCTTTGCCGCGGACACTGGCGCGACCGTGGTCCTAAAGGGGCCGATCACGCGAATTTCGGACGGGCGGACAACCTGGCACAGCTTTTTCGGGGGACCGGTGCTGGCGCGCGGCGGCAGTGGCGACGTGCTGGCAGGACTCATCGGCGGGCAGCTCGCGCAGACGCCGGAGGATCTGCCGGGCGCGGCGGCCCGCGGCGTCGTGTGGCACGGACGCGCGGCGGATTTGCTCGCGCGGGCCCACGGCCAGGTGGCGGTGACGACGACGCAGTTGCTGGATTATCTGCCAGAGGTGTTGCGGGAAACCGCACGGCCGAATCGTCCACCCGACCGGCCATGAGCACCGGCGAGACCGAACTGACCACGGCCCAGGCCTACCTGGTGCTGAACGCGCTGCCGAACATCGGCCCGATCACGCTCAACCGGCTGCTGGCGGACCTCGACGGCGATCCGCGCGCGATTTTCACGGCGGGAGCGCGCCGGCTGGAGTCGGTGCAGGGCGTCGGGCCGGTCATCCGTTCGAGCATCATTGGCTGGCGCGACCACTTTGACCTCGCCCGCGAGGAGGAGCGGATGGCCAAGGCCCATGTCGTCTTTGTCACGACCCCCGATCCGGCCTACCCGAAATTGCTGCGCGAGATCCACGACCCGCCCATCGGCCTCTACCGCAAAGGCGGCCACGAGTTCGGCTCACCGTGCATCGCCATTGTCGGCTCGCGCCGGACCACCCTCTATGGACAGAGCGTGGCGAAAAAGCTGGGCGCGGACCTGGCGCGATTGGGCTTCTGCGTGGTGAGCGGGCTGGCGCGCGGCATCGACACGGCGGCCCACGAGGGCGCGCTGTCGGTCGGCGGCAAAACGGCGGCGGTGCTCGGTACGGGCATCGACCTGGTGTATCCGCCCGAGAACCTGGCGCTCTACCGGCGGATTGAGGAGACCGGCGCGGTGCTGTCGGAGTTTCCGTTCGGCCGGCGGGCGGACCGGCAGTCCTTCGCCATGCGCAACCGGATTGTCACGGGCATCTGCGAGGCGGTGGTCGTGGTCGAGAGCAACGTGGACGGCGGCGCGATGATCACGGCGAGATTCGCCGGGGAGCAGGGACGACTGTTGTTTGCCGTGCCGGGGCGGATTGACCAGGCCACCAGCGCGGGGTGCCACCAGCTCATCCGTGACGGCGCGACGCTGCTCACCAGCGTGGACGACCTCCTGGGCGAGCTCAACTACCTCGACGGTCTGCGCCCGCAGCCCATTCCCGAAAAGGCGGGCGCGGCACCTGCGTTGGCCCGGCTTTCGGAGGACGAGCAGCAAGTCCTCGCGGGCTTTGCGGGTGGCGCGTTGGTGACGCTCGATGCGCTGGCGGGCCAGACGGGCCGACCGGTCGCCCAGCTCTCGGCGACGCTGATGATGCTCGAGCTCAAGCGGCTGATCGTGAAGCGCGCCGACGGCACCTTCGAAGCCCGCGGCGGGTAGCCCATAAATTCGGCCTTCAGAATTTACCACGGATTACACGGATATTCATTCCGCTGCTGATTCACGAAGGAAAAGAGCGGGAGAGCACAAGGACGGGGCCTTCGCCTCTGACCTACCCAAACAAAACCTGTAACCACTTATGCACATTCATTTGCACTGATCCGATCCTCAGCATCAGTGTTCATCAGTGGCCATCAGTGGTTGAAATCCGACCGTTGGAAAAGTTCTCATCCAAGTTTTCCAAGAGTTGTTGGGCTATTCATAATCATTGGGTTGGATTCATCCATGAATCGGTACTGCATTCATTCAGCCCGAATCCGATCACCCACCGGGTGGATGCAGGAGGTTTCACAGTCGAGTGAGTATCCGTGTCCATCCGTGTCCATCCGTGGTTAAAAAAATTCTTCCTCCGTGTCCTCGGATTGGTTCTCGGTGCGCTCCGTGTCCCAATTCCGATTCCGCCCATCCGTGCAATCCGTGGCTAACTCCGACTGCCGAGTTTAGCATCAGTCGCCGGTTGCATGGGCCGTGCGTTTGCCCTCGTGGCTCCAGGCGGCCCCGCAGGGTCACGGCCCGGGCACGGCCAGGCTGTCATGCAGAATCAAAACCAGATCGTTGGCGTCATCCGGTTGGGGGGTGACCCAATGCGGGCCGAAAACCAGTTTCGGGACGGCGTTGCCGCTCTGGTCGGGACCAATGGTGCCACCGTAGATCCGAACGGAGGTCTGCAGATACTGGTCGATCCAAGGGTCGGCCTGGGCGGCGTCAAATTTCGCCTGGCCAACCAGTTCGACCGCCTTGGCCCGGGCGGCGTCGAGACTCCGCGGATGCCAGGGTTGACCGGGCTCGGGGGAGAACATCCAGCGGTCGAAGGCGGGGAACGCCTCGCGCCCCGCCACCCAGACCGTGAGGCCAACTCGGGCCAGTTCGCAGGAGTCCTTGAATTCATCCACGAAGCGGGAGATGTAAGGATTGCACTGGTTGTTCAACGGTGCCGGGCACAGTGCAAAGGCCAGCTTGCCGCCGTAGCGGCTGACCACCTCATCGAGCATGGCATGCAGGTTCTGGCAATGGGGGCACTTGTAGTCAAAGAGCAGCGTGACGACATAGGCTGCGTCCGGCGAGCCGACCAGCGGCATGGCACGGGGATCAAGGGCCGGCAGTTTCGCCTGTGATTCGCCGCCACGATAAACGGCCGGAGGGGCCAATCCGACCTGGCCGGCCGCCATGATGCCCGCCAGAGTCACGCCGGCCAGCGCGAGGCCGATCGCGGGCCGGGGGCCAATCACGCGCCGTGGGGCGGCTGGTGCCGGCGCGGGATTTGTCGGTGTGACCTCGGCGTGATCTTCGTCGAATTGCCGCGGTGCCCGCCAGAGGACCAAAGCCGCCAGCAGCAGGCTGGTGAGGTGCGTGGCCATGCAATAGGGACAGAAGGCTCCGATGAACCATTGCTGCACGATGGTGAACCACACGGCGCTGCCGGCGGCCGCCCCGGCCAGTACCAGCATCGCGCGCCAGGCCAGCCGCCGGACCGGTGGCTCCGAGGCCGGACCGATGAAAAGACCGGCCAGCAACATCGCCAGGTAAGCCCCCTCCGCCAGACCACTGATGGGCACCACCCCGCCCACCGCCGACCAACGGCTGTTGAGCACCTGGTCGCACGGGCTGCCGCCGCCGCAGCCGATCAACGACCCACCCACCACATAGTGCCAGCCCAAGTAGCCGCTCAACGCCAGACCCAGCGCACTCAACCCCGTCAGGGCCCGGCGCCACCAGGGCCAGGATGGTCGAATCTGGGGCATGAGTGCGTGGCGAACCTCTCAATTAACGGATTTCGGAGACCGGAAGCCGGAGCAGGATCGAAGGAAGAGAACGCGTGAGCGGGGATGAGACCCTCATGGGGTCACTGGTTGGGCGCACCCGGCGTGGGGGTCTGCAACTGGAAATCGGCGCAGTTGCTGCCGGTGTCGACACCATCGGAAGTGCGGCCCGCGCTCCGGCCCGCCACCGGCGCGCCTGCCGCGGGCGCGCCCCGCCCGCGGCCACCGCGGCCGGCGGCGGGCGAAGCCACGCTGCAACCACTGCGCCCTGCTCCGGAGGCGGCTTGGTAACCCTCGGCGGCCCATGGGTCCACGAGGCCGCCGTAGTTGAGGCTGTCCACGACCAGCCCGGCGGCGTCCCGCAGCACCATGCTGCCGGAATTGGCGTTGGCACCGCGGCTGGCGAGTGGGTTGGTGAGGGCGGGGCCTCCAAACCACAGATTGGGTGCCGGCACCCCTTGGTAGCCCTCGGTCGTGACTGCGGCATCCCGCAACACCGCGTTGATCGGGTGGTCGCCGGCCAGGGGGCTGTCCAGCGTGAGGCCGGTGCCGAGCGGTTGGACAGGTTCGTTGCTCGCGTGGGCAAAGGTCGTCGCGGGCAGGAAGCTGATCCCGGTTCCCCCGACACTGAAAGGGAGGTTGGCCGCATGATTGAACTTCAGCGGGGCCGCCAGTGCGACCACGCTTTGGGCCGTGCGCCCGCCGCCCGCCGGCGCGTCCACGCGCGTGACCGTGACCGCTTCGATGCCATGGCCGACACTGGCGATGTCCAACGTGATCCTGTCGCCGACCGAGATGTTGGCGGCGTTCCTCACCCGGATCGTGGTGTCGCCGGCCTTGGCGTCCGCCGCGAGGTAGGTTTGCGTTCCCGGCTTGCCGACCGCCGTGACGGTGACCACCTCAAACTGTTCGAGGGTTCTCGCGACGGCGGGGCCGGAGGTGCCATGGCCAAGGCCGATCTTCTGGCCAACCGTGAAGCCGGTCACGCTCGAGACCGGCACGCTGGTCGAGCCGGCGGGGATCATGATCGTGCCGTCCGGGGCGGGTTGCCACAGCGTCGTGGCGTTGGCGGCCGCCGTCCCGAGGCTGGCGATCCTGCGGGTTTCCACGGCGGCGCCGGTGTCAATTTCAACCGTGTCGCCGACGTTCATTCCGGTCGCGTTCCGGACATGGATCGTGGCATCCCCCTTGTGCGCAGGGACTGCCAGCCCGGAGTCGGCGAGGCCGAGCAGGTAGAAGCCTTTGGCCGCGAGCTTCGTCCCGGCCGGGATCTTCACCGAGGAAAAAACCGCCTGTTCGGTCGGGTGCTCGGTCAGCGTCCAGTTGGAGAGGTCAATTTCACCCGCGCCGGCATTGTAGAGCTCGATGAACGAATTCGTCGCCCCCATCGCAAACTCGTTGATCTTGACCGGGCTGACGTTCCGCACCTTTTCGGTCGTGGTCTCGGATTGCATTCCACCGGTCGCCTGGTTGGTCCACTGGGCTTTGCCGACCAGGTCGCCGTTGAAAACCGCCGGCCCCGAGGTGATCTTGAAAGTCGCGGTCACGCTCGCACCCGGCGCGACCGGGTCGGCGAACGTCCTGGACGCCGCCGAGGTGCCGGTGACCATCGCCATCCACCCCTTGGGCACGGCCAGGCCCAGGGTAACGCCCGTCGCGGGCGCACCGGTGGAGTTGGTGAACGTCACGGTGGTGTCCTGCGCAGTCCCCGGGGCGAAGGTCTGAAGTCCCGGCGGCGTGGCGGTGGCGGAAGCCGGCGCGATGCCCAGTTGCAGCACAGCGTATCGGGACGCCACGACGTTGGCCTGCACCAACTGGTCGGTGGCGTTCGTCGGGAAAGTGCCGGCTGCGGTCATCGCGCCCTCATAGAAGGTGCCCTGCGAGCCGTTGCTGTTGTCCCCACCGTTACCCAGGAGGATGGCTCCCTGCTTGCGCATCGGGTCATAGGTGTTGTTTACGCGCACGCCGTCGAACATGACCTGCAGCGCGCCCTCCCGTGCGTCTCCGCCCAGGGAGGTCCAGTGATGGGGCTCGCCCTTGGCTACGGCCGTCACAAACCGCCAGTTGACGCTCGGCAGGCCCGGGCAGTTTTTGGAACCATCCGGGTTCACGCAGCCGACCAGATTGTTCTCCTGGTCGGTCATGACCCACGGGCCGGCGCCGCTCCCGTGATACCAGTTGGCGGCGTCGCCGTAGTAGGCGGTTTCCATGGTGCCATTGCCGTCGTCGCGGCTGTCGGTCTCAGCGTTGCCGTAATCGAAGCAGCAGCCGGAGTTGAAGTGCTGGCCGTTGATGACCCAATACTGCCCCTCCGCCTGGTCGTCCACGGCGGTGCCCTTGGCGTTGTTCAAGCGGAGGCCCATGCCCGGTTCGATGAAGACGCCGTAGGCCTTGTGGCCCATGATCGAAACCGGCGCCAGGTCGGCGACCGGAAGATTGTTGAAGCCGCCCAAGGCCGGGCCGCCGAAACCGCCATTGGGTGCCTGGACGAGGTGGTTGCCCTTGCCGGACTGGTCGTAGAGCGTGGTGATCCAGCAGTAGGTGTTGGCGCAGAAGGCGTCCTGCGCGGCCGCGTCGGCGTAGCCGCCCGCATCCGGGACCGGCGAACCGACGGGCTGAACCACGCCGATGTCCAAGGTCTTGCCGTCCGACTGGCGCATGACCTGGTAGAGCGGGCCGTTGTAGGAGGCGGACAGCGCGCGGGTGGAACTGTGCGCGGCCACACAGGGGTCGCCGGCGGCGGCGTAGACATCACAGGGGCCCTGCGGCCGGGGCGGAGCGGCGACCCTGCTGGCGGCGGCAATCATCAATGTGGCGACCGGCAGCGCGAGCGCCAGCAGGAGCAGGGTAACGAGGCTGATTCGGGTCTTCATGTTGGTGGGGCTTTTAATCTCGGGGTTTACAGCCGGCTTGCTGTCCATGAACGCCACGGACAACCAAAAGGGGGTTTATCCCGCCGAACCGGTGGAGTGAAGCAGAATCTTGCCCGCAGCCCCAGCCAGCACTGCTGATTCACGAAGGAATGAATTCCGAGAACTTTAACCACTTAGGCACACTCATCTGCAATGATCCGATCCTCAGAATCAGGGTTCATCAGTGTCCACCGTGTCCTCCGAAGCCTTGCCTGCGGTCCAAAGCCTTGGCGTAGGACCGGCGAAGGAGGATCAGTGGTTCACAAATCTGACCATTCGAAAAAGTTTTCGTACTGGTTTTCCAGGAGTGGTTTTATCTTTCACCATCATTGGGTTATGACCATGCCTGAATCCGCGATGCCCAGCCAGGCGCCTCTCATTCATGCCAGTGCCCGGACGGCGCGCCCGGTTGGATTCACCAACTCTCAGCCGGTAAGATCGCTTTTGCCGACGCCTATTTCGCGGCGGGTTCGGCCACGGGGGTCAGCTGCCCGACGGGCTTGTCGCTGATGGCGATGTCGTCGTAGTAAATATCAACATCCTTGGCCGGGGCGGACCAGGAGCGGAAGCCGAGGTCTAATTGGAAGAAACCGCCCGTCAGACCGGTCTTGGACCCATCGGCGCCCTTAAAGGTCTGGTTCACCGAGAGCTTGCCGTCGATCCACATGACAATCCGGTCGGGTTTGTCGTTATACTCCCATTCAAGGCAATACCAGCGGCCCGCCGGCGGCGTGCCTTGGAGCGGGTGGTCTTCGTAGCGGGTCACATTGGGCCCGTTCTGCTGAAACGACGGCTGAAACTGGTTTTGACGCATCCCGATTTCTAGGAAGTTCGAGGTTGGATACCCTTTTGATCCGGCGGTCACGAGAACGCAATGGCCGGAGGGGATGGTTTGCATGAAAACATAGGCCCGCGCATAAAAATGATCGCGCAGGGCATCCGGCACGGTGAGGCCGATAAAGGCAATCGCGTTGCGGGCGCCCGCGGGATAATGGACATGGAGGGCATTTTTGCCATGCGCGACAAAATCATGCTCCACAGTGACGGTGGCCGAGCCGGTGGCGGCAATCGTCCACTTCTTGTCGTCAATAGCACCCGATTCAAAATCATCCGCCACGATCGGCGGGCCGTCAGCGGGCCGATCCCAAGCCTGAGGGGCGGCGCCGGCACCCCGGGCACCGGCCGCACCGCGAGGCCGAGCACCTGGAGCAACCGCGCCATTGGCGGCAGGAGCGCCCGGAGCAGCGGGCGTGGCGGGCGCAGGGTTGTCGCTGGCAGGAGCGGCGGTTTGGGCGACGCCGGAGTTGGCCATCGGCATCAAAACGCAGAGTGCAATGGGCAGGAGGAATTTGGGGCGGGGCATGGGGTAAATCTGGCCTTGGCGACACGAGGTGCAAGCCGGAATTGATCAATCCGACAGAGACAGACCGGAAGTTTTTCACAAAGGTCGCGGCCGCCTTCGCCCGGCTACGGTGCGCCAAAAAGTCCGCAAAGGCGGAACCAAAGGAATCCGTGCTTTCTCACCCTTGAGTAGTGCCTTCGTCCGCTCATCCGCCCCCGTCGGCCGCAGCCGTGGCGACTCATTTGTGACGGACGAATGAAAGGGAGCAGGTCATCCGCCATGTTGAAATTAGAGATCCGACGAAACATCCACCCCTTTTTGTGGTAGTAAGGGCATACCTCATGCCCTCCGGAAATTCCCACCCAACGCATTTTGCCACCACCCGGTGGACGCTCGTGTCCGAAGCGGTGCGCGGCGGGGACACCGAGGCCCTGGAAGCAATGGGGGCGTTGTTTGGAACCTACTGGCGACCGCTTTACCGCTATGTCCGCCGTTGCGGTCGGGCGGAAGCGGACGCGGAGGATTTGGTGCAGGGCTTCTTTGTTCATTTGCTTGAACAGAACGGCCTGCGTCTCGTTGACCGTGACCGAGGACGATTCCGGGCCTTTCTGCTGGGAAGTCTCAAGCACTACATGGCCAATGAGTGGCAGCGCGACCATCGGCTGAAACGCGGCGGCTTTGCCGCCCATGTCTCCATCGATTGGAAAAATGCCGAAACCGGCCTGGGGCTTGAGCTGCCGGACAATCGCAGCCCGGATCGGCTGTTCGACCGCGAGTGGGCCATGGTGCTGCTCGACAAGGTGCTGGATGATCTCGCCCTCACTGAAACGGAACTGGATTTCGGCCGCTGGAAACCGTTCCTCACCATGAGCAGCGCACGGCTATCCTATGCGGACATCGCGGCGGAGTTTGGCCTGAGCGAAGGAGCGGCCCGGGTGGCGGTGCACCGACTGAGAAAACGCTATCGCCAGAGGTTGCGCGACGAGATCGGCCGCACCCTCGCCGGTGCCCATCTGGTCGAGGATGAAATGAGGTCGCTTTTCGCCGCACTTTCCGGGTGAATTCATGTAACGCACCGCCGCCAACGCGTAAGAGCAGCCCGAGATGAACCCTAGCCACTCCTGCCCTGAATGCGGTAAACCCCTGCCAGCGGGCGACCAGCACCAGCTCTGTCCGGCCTGCCTGCTGGGCCAGGCTCTGGCCTCACAAACCCACGACGAGCGCAAGGCACCGGCCATTCCCCCACCTTCCCCGGAGGAAATCGCGGGCAAGTTTCCGCAGTTTGAAGTCCTGGAATGTCTCGGCCGTGGTGGGATGGGAGTGGTCTACAAGGCCCGCCAAAAATCGCTCAACCGCCTGGTGGCGATCAAAATTCTTGCGCCCGAGCGTGAACGGGACGCGCACTTCGCGGAGCGCTTTGCCCGCGAAGCCGAACTCCTGGCCAAGCTCAGCCATCCGCACATCGTCACGATCCATGATTTCGGAGTGACCGGCGGGCTCTATTTCCTCGTGATGGAATATGTGGATGGGGTGAATCTGCGCGACCTCTTGCGCGACGGGAAGCTGGAGCCCAAACAGGCGCTGGCCATCGTGCCCGAGCTCTGCGAGGCCCTCCAATACGCCCACGACCGCGGCATCATCCACCGGGACATCAAGCCCGAGAACATCCTGCTCGACCGCCAGGGCCGGGTGAAAATCGCCGATTTCGGGCTCGCGAAGCTCACCGCCGCCAACGATGACGCCCCCACTGCCGCCGGCCCGGCCACAACCGCAACCGGCACCCTCACCGAGGCCGGCAAGGTCATGGGGACACCCCGCTACATGGCACCGGAGCAAACCACACATCCCGCCGAGGTGGATCACCGGGCCGACATTTACGCGCTCGGCGTGGTGTTTTACCAGATGCTTACCGGCGAGCTGCCGGCGGAAAATTTCACGCCGCCGTCGCGCAAGGTCGTGCTCGACGTGCGGCTCGACGAGGTGGTGCTGCGCGCCTTGGAAAAAGAGCCCTCGCGCCGCTACCAGCAGGCAAGCGCGATGAAAACCCAGGTGGAAACGATCGCGACGACCGCCGCGCGGCCGCCCGCCGCTCCGACCTCGGGCCCGAAACCTGGGATCCCCGATTCGAAATCCGAGCCCGCCCCCGGCGCTTTGGCTTCCCCACCCTCCCAGCCACCGCCCAACGGGCGAACCCGGCCAGCCCTCCAATCAACTGAGGCGCGGTCAATCTGGTTCATGCCCGTGGCCGCGCTGTTCCTCGGGTTGGTCACCTGGCTGGCTTACTCCAACTCGTTCCACGCCGCCTTCAGCCTGGACAACGCCTTGGTTTTGCTGGCCGACACCCGGCTGCGCGCCTGGGAGTGGCATGATCACCTGCGGCTTATCTTTTTCGAAAACTACTGGTATCCCAGTTTCCCCAGCGAGCTCTTCCGCCCGTTGACGACCATCACCTACGCGGCCAACTGGTCGCTGCTCGGCAATGGCTCCAGCCCGACGGGCTACCATGTGGTGAATTTCCTGCTGCACGCGGCCAACGCCGCACTGGTGCTGGTGGTCACGCGACGGTTGACCGGCCAGCCGTGGCTGGCGTTGCTGGCCGCGGCCATTTTCACGCTGCATCCGGTCGAGGTCGAGTCGATCACCAACGTCGTGGGCCGCGCCGACGAGCTCTGCACCTTTTGGATCCTGGTGGGATTCTGGTGTTACCTGCGCGCCACCGTCGCGGGTTGGACACGGCCGTTATGGTTGGTCGCGCTGATGCTCGCCGCGATGTGCGGCCTGTTTTCCAAGGAGAGTGGGATCATGCTCGCCGGTCTCCTGCCCTTGTACGATTTTATCTTTCGTTGGCCAACCCTGACAGGCCCCTTGAAGGAACGGCTCCGGACGGCGTTCCGCGAATTTGCCCTCAAGGGCTGGATCGTGCTCCTGCCTCCCATGGTGTTCTTTTTCGTCGTCCGCAAGATCCTGTTCGTGGCGTCGCCGATCTATGGCGAGCTGTTCATCGACAACCCGATCGCCCGCGCGTCCTGGTTTTCCGGCGAGATGACGGCGTTCAAGGTGCTGGGCCGCTACCTCATGCTCCTGGTTTATCCCAACCAACTGTCGTGCGACTACTCCTACAACCAGATCCCGCTGTATGGGGAGGGCGCGCCCTTCTGGGAGGACGCGCAATGCTGGCTCGGTCTGGCGGTGGTGGTGGTGTTGCTCGGCTTCGCCTGGACCCGGCGGCGCCGGCAGCCCTTGTTTTCCTTCGGCGTGTTTTTCTTTTTTGGCATGATGCTGCCCATGGCCAACCTGGTCAGGCCGATCGGCAGCATCATGGCGGAGCGGTTCCTCTACCTGCCGTCCATCGGCTTCTGCCTCGTCGCGGCGCTCGCGCTGCGTTCGCTGGGCGACAAACTCGTCGCGGTCCTCGCCCTGCCCGCCTCCTGGCGTCCCTGGGCGTGGCTGCCGCTTCCTATTGCCGTGCTGCTATTGCTCGGGGTCCGCACCTACGCCCGGAATGTTGACTGGAGCACGGAGTTTTCCCTCTGGCAAAGCGCGATCGCCGCCGCGCCCAACAGCTTCAAGACCCACAAGGGCCTGGCCAACGGCTATTGGAACAGCACCCACACCGAGGCCGGCATCGACGCCGCCATCGCCCAGGCCGAGGTCGGGCTGGCCGTCATCGATTCGCACCCCCTCCCGCCCGAACGGCAGGATAACACCCTGTTTTGTGACCTGGGCATGTATTACAACATCAAGGCCGACTTCCTCTTGCAGCACAACGAGCCCTCCGCGTCCAACCGGTTTTACCAAAAGGGAGTGGACGTGATGATCCGCGCCCGGAAGGTCGACACTTGGGTCAACGGGGCCTCGCGCCAGGCGCAGCTCGACCGCGGGCGCCAGCCCGGTGAAATCGCCGATGTCGGCAACCCGCGCGTGCACCTCCAGCTGGCCACCTCCTATCTGGGCCTGCATGAGTTCAACGAGGCGGCCAAGTCGGCCCTATACGCCTGCCATCTGGCGCCGCTCAATGCGCAGGGTTACATCCTGCTCGGTCTCGCGCGGGCGAACAACAACGAGTTTGGCGACGCGGCGGTCGCATTTCTCCAGTCGCTGATGGGGGACGCCAGCAATCAGGATATTTGGAATAACCTGAAGCAGGTGTACCAACAAATGCGGCTGGACATGGTCCCAGTCGCCGATCTGCCAAACGGCGGCCATCAAGTAGACAACCGCAGCCCCCTCGTGCGCGACGAGATCAACCGGGCCGCTGTGCAGATGGTGCAGGCGCTCATTGACCAGAAGGACTATGGCAACGCCGCGAAATTCCGCGACCGGGCGATTGCGCCTCAGGGCGGCTACGGCGTCGCACTTGAATTGCTGCCCACGGTGCCCAAGGTGTCGAAGCCGGACGACATTTGGTCTGAAATGCACGACGCCCTGGCCGGTTGGCTCAACCCCCCACTGCGACCGGAGGGCGTGTCGGCAACTGACGCTGGTGGTCGCACTATCACCCACCCGGCGGGCACGCCGGGGATCAAACTGGTACCTGCGCCAGCCACTGCCAGCGTGTCGTCATCGGCCACCCGTCCGGCGCCCGCACCGCCGCTCACCGCCGCGCAGCAGGCGGTTCTCACGCGCAAGCTCGCGGAATTTGTCCCACAGTTCGCGGCTGAAACTGGGATCAACCTTGTCAGGATACCCGCCGGTGCTTTCACAATGGGCAGCCCGGCCGATGATCCGGAGTCGCCGATCACGATTACCTATAAACCCGTTAATGGGGTCAACACACCTGATAAGTCGTCGGCGTTTAACGATGAGGCCCCGCAGACCCGAGTGACGCTGACCAAGGATTTTTATCTTGGTGCCACAGAGGTGACTCAGGCGCAGTGGTGGGCGGTGAGGGGAAGTGCCCCGAGCCATTTCAAGGGCGGCACCTTGCCGGTGGAAAGGGTTTCTTGGGACGACGCGATGGCCTTCTGCAAACAGCTGACCGACCGGGAACGGGCGGTCGGGAGGTTGCCGGACGGCTACGCCTTCACCCTGCCGACCGAGGCGCAGTGGGAAGATGCGTGCCGGGAGGGGACGACGGGCGAAAACCCGGGCGACCTTGATGCGACGGCTTGGCCTGTGGCAAACAGCAGTGGTATCACGACACACCCGGTGGGTCTAAAGCAACCGAGCGCCTGGGGCTTGTATGATATGGAGGGGAACGTTTCGGAATGGTGCGCGGATTGGTCTGGGCGCTATCTCGGCGGGAACGTGACCGATCCGGCTGGCCCGACGTCCGGTGATTATCGCATCACGCGGGGCGGCAGTATGGTGCCGGACCCCGAGTTGGGTTATCGTTCCGCGGAGCGCGACTCCAACGCACCTGAAGCCCGTAGCGAACTCGTGGGCTTCCGCCTGGCCCTTATTTCAGTCCGATAGGCTGCGGGCGACGAGCGAAGCGCAGACCCGATGACGCAAGCCTGACGTTTGGGGGCATGAGGCGGCCGGGCAAATCGTACGCTGGAGGCGATCGAGTTCAAGGGGTTCGGGTGATTACAGACGCGGTCTTGCCCCAAGTCCGCACCGTTGACCAATTGATGGAGAGAAAGGCCTTCACTGGGTTGGGCCGAGTCTTCAGAGCCGCAGCACGGCCGGGTCGCGGATGCCATGGTCAAAGGTGGCCAGCTTGCAGCCATGTGCGGCGGCGAGCTGGCAAAGGTAGGCGTCAGTCGTGTGGGCGACGGTCGTCGCCCAGACCGGGAAAACCGGCGGGGGCAGGCGGTCGAGGTAGTGGCCGATCTCGGACTTCAGCACTCCGAGCGCCCGAACTGCTGCCGGCAGATCATGCCCAAAGCGCAGGACGGAGACGCGCACAAAACCCAGCTCAGTGATGGCGCAGGTGGCCAGCTCGTCGGCCACGATATTCCTCTTCCAAAGGTGAAACGGCGTGGAGTGGGGGGAACCCTGATGCGCCCAGGAAATGAGCGCGTTCACGTCAAGGAGGTATTTCATGGGAAATCACCAAGGGCGGACTTGATTTCCTCATCTGTCACTGTGGGGCCCACGGGGGAGGCGATATAGGATGCGCCTGAAATCGGATGTTTTTTGAACACCAGCCTGACGGGGTCGCATTTGGCGGGCGCGGGCAGGGCAGCGGCGCGCAGGTAGGTGGAGACGGTGCCTTTGGCGGCACGGGCCCGGGCCCGGATGGTCCGGGCCTCGGCGGCGGTGACCTTGAAGGTGAGCGTGGGCATGACGGTATTACCGTATGACAGGCCCCCATCGGGTCAAGTGGGATCCGGATGGCCGGAGGGAAGTCAGCGAAAAATGCTTGCCCCTGGGCCAGGATTGGTCATCGGTGCAACACGTTGAAATACGTCATTTCCGCCAGAGTAGCTCAGTGGTAGAGCAGAGGACTCATAAAACGAACAGGCCATTTTCGCTCATTTTCGCTGGAGTGCTCAACAGTCATCAACTCACCGCTCACCAGCAGCTTAACGCGTATTTGCTTTTATCCTACGTCATCCCTAAAAGTCAGAAATTCGGCCATCGGGTGACAAGTCGGGTGACAACTTTTCCAAGGTAAAATCTGAAATGCCAATCCCTCCAAACCGTCGTTCAAAAGGTTCGCCCAAGCGAGTTGACCTGTCTTGCGACGTCCAGGTACCGGACAGGGCAAAACAACTGCGCGAACGCCTGCCTGCCCTCACAGCGGAAATCGAATTCGCGTTGGGGCGTTCGAAATCCATGGGCATTCTCCCCACGCCTCCAGACTGGGCGCTGACGGCAGTTCGGTTGGTTTGCGGCGAAGGTGGCCCGCTCGCATTCCTCGGTCGTTTGAACAAGCCGGGGGTGAAATGGACGCCGGAGGACCTGGGTTTGGTCAAGAGTTTCATGGACAATACCGCGCGATTATTTGAGCACGGCACACCGGAAACTACAGCGGATGAAACGGCCCACCCGGAAAACAAGCATTACCGGGAAACCATTGGCAGAGAGACAAAGGCGGTGACGGAAGCTCGCATCCAGGCGACCAGGCCCAAGAAAGTGGATGTCCTGCCGAAAATTGAAACGTCCACCCAGCACGCCAGATTCGCCAAGGGCTACGGCGCGGGCGCGACTTTGCTCGTCGATGAAAAGGGAGCATTCATCCAAACCGCGCAGAAGTTCGAGGTCTGCCTGTTCCTTTGGTTTTTCTGGCCGGAGGTGGTAAAAATGAAAAACCGGGCAGCAATCCATGATTGGCTCAAAAAGGAGTTTGGGTATGGCTGCGGGTTCGACAATTTCGAGTCGATCTGCGGCAGCATCGGCCTGCGCCCGGCCAGGCGGGGAAGACCAGTCGGATAATTCCGAACCGAGGCCAATGTCAAATAGGTATTAATATTTACGATACGGTGTATGGTGTGCCTCATGGATACACCCGTAATCACCCGCCAACTCCCGCCCAAGCTCGCACTCACCCGCGAGGAAGCGGCGAAAGCCCTCGGCTTGAGTGCCCCGACCATTGACCGTCTCGCTGCGCGCAAATTGCTGCGCCCGTCCCGCGCCACCCGGCGCCCGCTCTACTCCGTACAGGAGATCGAGCGCTTCCTGCGCGATACGACGGCCATCATTGAGCCATGAGCCCGACGCCGGCAATGGCACATGGCCAATGGCCGAACGGGCCAGCCCTGGGCGGGCGCGGTACCACAGCGCTGCTGGCCCGCGGGGCGCATCTGGGTTGCAGGCCCACGGCGGAGCTGCAGGCCTATTACTCGGAGTCGTGGTTCACGGTGGCGGGTGCCCGGCTCAAGGCTCGGCGGCTCAGACAGGCCGGGATGCCCGATCTGACGAACTGGCGGTTCATTACCCTGACGATGGCCACCCGCCGCCTCACACCCCACGCCGCCTACGAGCTGGGAAAAAGCCGCCTTCGCCGCTTCCTCGCCCGGCTGCGCAAGGCCCTCGGTCACGCCTTCAAGTGGTGCTGGAAATTGGAGTTCCATGAGGACGGCTACGCTCATTGGCACCTGCTGGTGGAATACCGGGAGCCCATCCCGCCGGAGATGCTCGCCGAGCTGGAAGTCTGGTGGGGGCTGGGACGGTCCAATGTGCGCCGGGTGAAACAGAAGGAAATCGACTACGTCTTAAAATACGTGGCCAAGGGTCCCGAGGATCTTCCGGCGTGGGTCTGGGAGCACAAGGGCCGAATCCGGGCGTTTCAAACCAGCAACGGATTTTTCACGAACCGGCGCGCGAGGCCTAGGCAAAAGATCGAACCGGCCACGTGCCTGGTGCCGCTGTCCCTGCGGGTGCGCCATGCCTGGGATGAACGCAAAGCCCTGCTCTTCGAAGGCGGTAAAAACGGCCAGCGCCGGGTCTCAGTCGTGAAGCTCCCCACCACTTTCAACGCGCTCTTTCTTAAGAGCGTGCGTGAAGCCCTCATCTGGCGCCAACCGCTGGCGGCACCGGGTGTTGTAACCATAAGCCAGCTACAAATACAGGAACTACAGTATGAACACAGAAAAACCCGCGGCCTTGCCGCCATCCCCCAATCCGCAGCCATCGCTTAGTGGCGGTCTGCACCTCAAGGGCACGGTCATTGCCGTGCGCACGGAGGAAAAGGAATGGGAAAAGGAAAAGTACACGCAAACGACGCTGGAGGTCTCAAACGGCGAACAGGTCTACAGCTTCAAGCACAAGCACGGGGCCGAGCCATTCAAGGCCCCCCGCGCATTCGACGCGGTGGTCATCCGAGTCGACTACGCGACGACCGACAAGGGACGGATCACGGTCCGGGGCGACATCCTGTGATGGACAAGGTACAGGCGCGACTCGGCTGGTCCGGCGGCGTAAGCCGCCGGCCAGCCGACCGCGCCCTTTCCTTGTTAAGCCTCGTGGTAACTGACACCAAATCCAAAGCCGCCAGACCGGTGCCACGGTTCAGACCGGGAGCCAGACGGACGAACAGGGAGACCAAACCCGAGGCGAAGCCGCATGAGGTAAAGCGCGCCGGGCTTGGCGGCGCAAGACGGCGCATCGCGCCGGGCGCTTCGTGCTTGGAATGGAGCCGCCACCCCACACTTCACCCCTACCCTCACCCCAAGGACGGCGGTGGAATGGAAGGCACGAGGCGAAGGCCCGCCAGGGCTTGGGCGCCATGGTTGGTCAGCCCGTAAGCGGAACCATCAAAATGGTGGAGTGTCGGGCTGACCTGCCATGGCGCGGACTTCATGGCTCGGCCATGGCGCGCAACCACCTCAACTGTAAGCGACCGACGGCCGACCTACTATCCGGCGCGGGCGCGGCCGTGTAAGCTGCGGGGATGGCAATCATCACACCGGAAGTTTTGCGGGAAGAAGCGAAGCGGGACACGCGTGGGCGTCGGATCGTTGACGCTGAGCGCTGGCGGGAGCTGCTCGCGGGGTATGCCACGAGCGGGCTGACCCAGACGCAGTTTGCGCGGCGGGAAGGCGTCAATTACCACACGTTCGTGGCGCGGCTGAACCGGGAGCGCGGGCGGACCAGGCCGACGGGGACGGCGTTCATTGAGGCGCGGGTGCCGGTGCCGGGGTGGCCACAGGCGAGCACGCTGGAGGTGCAGCTGCCGGGCGGCCTGGTCGTACGCGGGGGCGACCCCGCCGCCGTGGCAGCGCTGGTGCAGGCGCTGGGGAGGACCGGCTGATGCTGGCGTTTCCCTCCGGCTTCAAAATCTACCTGGCGGTGGAGGCCGTGGACATGCGCAAGCAGTTCAACGGGCTGTGGGCGCTGGCGACGGAGCGGCTGAAGGAAGATCCTCTACAGGGCGCGGTGTTCGCGTTCACCAACGGTGAGCGCAACCGGCTCAAGCTGTTATACTGGGACGGCACCGGGGTGTGGGTGCTGGCCAAGCGGCTGGAGAAGGGGCGCTTCACCTGGCCGACGGGCGGCACGGGCGGGAAACTTTCGTTGACGCCGGAGGCGCTGACGATGCTGCTGGCGGGGATCGACCTAAAAAAAGCCGAGAAAAAGGCGTGGTATGAGCGATTGGTCTAGAGATTGGCATAGACCTTGCTATCAACAGGATGAATGACAGACCTCGCCCAGCTTCTCGCCCGCATCGAACGCCTTGACCAGGAGAACGCGGTGTTGCGGGCGGAGAACAAATGGCTGAAGAAAAAACTCTTCGGCGGCGGCCAGGGCGAGCGGCTCGACCAGGCGCAACTGGCGCTCGAACTGGGCGAACTGGCGAAGATCGCCGCCCCGCCGGTCCCACCGACGGCGGTCAGCTACCCTCAACTCCATGAAATCCCTGATGTCTTGGCCCGAGGGCCGGAGCCGGCGCGGATGCGGCCGCAGGCCGCAACGCACCGGCCCGGCTTCCGGGCCTTTTCCTTGTTCGATATCGCGAATAACTGTCCGTGGCTCTCAGCAGGGGAAAATGTCACAACGTTCCTGACCCCGTCCGACCCATGGTACCTCTCAGATTCCGAGCTTCGGCGCAGGTGCCACGCGCAGGCGCGGATCGCTGAGGTTAACCCCGTTTGCGATCACCTCCAGCACCGGCGGTAGGGCGCGGAGCATCCAGCCGATGCCTTTCACCTGCGCAGTGCGGTAATTTGCGGCGACCCGCGTGTTCACGCCTCGGCTCCATTTGAAATGATGCACCAGCGCCACGTTACGCCAGACCTTGGCCGCCGCCGAGTGATGACCGCTCGTGATCCGCACATAGCTGCGGGCTAGGAGAATCTTCTCGCGGTGATGGCCGGTGCGCGCAGTCAGGTTACACGCAAGCGGAAAGGTCGTAAGCGACCGACGGACGACCTCACGGTCGGCCATTGAACGTCACCATTTCTAAATATAGACCGTCACCATTTGTATGTCCCACTGGTGACGTTTTCTATTCAAAACCTATGCTGGCTGCCAGTTGCC
>CAIYUN010000001.1 GCA_903929355.1 uncultured Opitutaceae bacterium | reverse complement strand
GCGCTCGGCGTTCACGATCCGACGCCCGCGCGTGTCCTGTTTTCTCTCTCCGTCTAAAACTTCCGTTGTGATGGTTGCCATCCTCGCAGCTTACACCGCCGCCCCGCTGCCGAATAGTAGGTCGAGCGCCGGACGCTTACGCTTGAAGCTCTTCGTCAGATGCGGTTTGAGGCCGTGGTTCTGCCACGCCCGTTGGATCGTGTTTTTGCTGACGCCTTGCCGGTTTCGCCCGTATGGGCACCTATTTGCGGGACACTACACTAGCGAGACTCGCACCTTTCAGATTCCCAGCTTCGGCGCCGGTGCCACGCGCAGGCGCGGATCGCTGAGGTTCACCCCATTTGCGATCACCTCCAGCACTGGCGGAAGGGCATGGAGCATCCAGGCGATGCCTTTCGCCTGCGCGGTGCGGTAATTCGCCACGACTCGCGCGTCCACGCCCCGGCTCCATTTGAAATGATGCACCAGCGCCACGTTGCGCCAGACCTTGGCCGCCGCCGAGTGGTGGCCACTCGTGATCCGCACATGGCTGCGGGCCAAGACAATTTTCTCGCGACAATGGCCGGTGCGCGCGGTCAGGTTGCACGCGAGCGGAAAGGTATCGTCCAGCGGACCATTGATTTCGGGAAAACTGCCGTCGGCGCTGATCCGGTCACAAAACACCCCATGCACCGCCTCGCAGCCGCGCCGCTCCGCCTCCTCCACCGCCTCCGGCAGAGTCGGCCCTCCGAATGAGTGAAACTCATCCAAGTCGGCAATGGCATACCAACGATGGTCAGCGGCGACCTCCTCGCGAATCCGGTCTATGCCCAGACTGTCAATGTCTGAGCAGTAATGGTCCGCTTTGCCCGCAATCACGGAATTGCGGACTTTCAGGTCGGCGAATACAGAATTGCGTATCTTAAGTTGGTAGCGGGTGGACCATGCCTTGATTGCAGGATAGTGCGGATTGCTCCCCCCATTGAACAGGGCGCAGACAAACTCCGTCACGCCTAGCGAGGAATAATAGCGCAAAAAATAGGGAAGGAGTTCGATCCGGTCATTAATGGGGACGATGAGCAGCACGGGACGGATTGGTGATGGACTCGGGCGTAGGTTCTTTCGCCCCAAGCCAGACTGTGGCCAAGGGCGCAAGGGATTCAGGCGGATGATCGCTCTCCTGTGGCTGGGAGGCAGATGCCCGCCTGCAAACGATGCTCTTGCATGGGTGTCAGGCTGATGTCGGCGTTCTCGTAGCCGGTAGTGGATTTCCGCAACACGTCTGGTGCCTTAGCCGTCAGACTCCACTCCAACTCAATTGCCTCCTCATTGGTGAAATGCCTCCAGCGGCCTAGCAGCCCATTGGTCGTGGAGGCAAAAACGCCGTTGCGTAAGAGATTGACGGACCAAGTGCCAACAGGTGTTTCTAGTGTGAACGAGTGAGCCACTGTGATAGCTTCTGGATTATCAAAGCCCTCGTCGATTAAGCGCAAGAGCGCAGGCGAACAATGGTGGGAGGTAACCAGATCGTTGGTCGGGCGGGGGAAATCCCGACGGGTGCCCACAAGACGCGGTGTGTAGTAAGGTTTTATCCCTGCCGCGATCAGTGTCCGACTTACCCATACGTCCTCAGCTCCAGTTTCGGGAGTCGGAGCTTGGGCGACAATCTGAACTGCCCTTCGCGTGAGTAGGTAGCCTGCTCCGCCGTATGCGTAACAATGCTGCGCTCCATCCTGGCTTCCAAGAAGCTCGCAATTTGGTGCCACTAGCTCCTGAAGTCGAGTAGGATAAAGGTACGTGTCTTCATCGCACTTGAAAAGATAGTCAAAATCATAGTGCTCTAGCGCGTGCTGGAAAAAAGCCTGCACCTTAGCCGGCAAGGCCTCATAGCTGTCGTCCACGGGGAAAAGCACAGAATCATTCTCGGTTACATTTGGTCCGTCGCCCAAGAAAAAGCGGGCTTGGATTGTGGTTGGAAGTCGACGAAGCCAAGTGTCACGCACCGCCTCGCGTCGCGCGGCGTGGAGGTGCGATGAGCAGATTGCAACCAAGATATTCTGGCTCATAGATTGAAAGATTTAAGTGATTAAATAGTGTGACACCTGTCTATGTTTTCCATTGATCGATGGAGAACCCCAATGCACCCTTGGCGAAAGACTAAATCTATACTGAGGGGTCGCACTTCCTTGGAATTCATAGAATCGTCGGTAATAGAGTTAGGTTATGGCGTGGACAATGATTTGTGCGAGTGGTCACCACAGGAGGAATTGCGATCTCACTTGGCCCAAATTAAAGCTGCTCTGTAATGCCATGGATAAACTCATTGTTAGGTGCTATTTAATTATTGCTTCAAGGTAGGTAACTTGCGTATTATCAAAAGGAACTCCAGCCTTTAGCGCCTTAGATTGCACGACCCTTAGATGTTCTAAGAAAACAACCGGAAGAATAAAATTGGAACCGAACTCCGCAGTATTATCGACATATATATAATTCTCGCCATTCACATTGAATGCAATCCAATAATGGGGAAACTGCTGAAAATCCGAAGATTCTCTATTTTTACTGTCGAACCAAAGTCTTATATTTGAATAAGGCTCGTCGGCTAACCCTGTTAGTTTCGGTCTCATCTCATAAATCATGTCGCATGCTCCCCGACCCACGTCCGAAGATAATATCGGCGTGATTAGACCACCTGTCAAATGCGGCATTCTATCAAACGACTTTGGATACTGGCCATTTGCCGAGCGATAGATATCAACACCTGCTTCGAATGTGCGTACAAGACTTAAGAAGTGGTTGCGCACAGCCCGTTCATCCTTTAGTTTGGAATGGTCGAAAATAAATAAGAGGGAAGCTAAAACTACCGCAACCGAAATCCCCCCCCAAAAAAAATATTTCTGTTTTGTCGTCATCTTAATATTTGTGAGTGAGGGATGATCTTATTGAGTTCAGGCGGGGATACATGAAGCAACTTTGAAGGTATCACGGAACCTTACTAACACTAATAGTAATCGTTGAGCTGGCCGTTGAGCTCAACCCTCTCCCTGTCAATTGATACCAATTGTGTCCGACAAATATTTGCCCTACTTGCGTCCTTCCAGTTAATGTGATTGGGTTGGTTGTACCAGTCTGCACACCGGGCGATGTGTTATAGGAATCAAACGGGTTTATGTCTCCAACTTGTCCGCCAGCAATACCTGAAAATGGAATGTAATTTACTATCGTCTTGGATTCTGCATTTGAATCCCATGTGACATCGGGCAAATAATTCAAAGAAAATGAGCTATCCACGTTGTAGGTTATCTTACATTTCTGACTTAGATCGCAACCATAAGGTGTGATAAAGATATTGTATTGCAGTTCGCCGCTCCATTGAAGATTATTCAAGGTTTTTCCAGATGGTGTTGGAAATTGAACGCAATCTGAGAATGCATCAACTTCAAGACTCATGGAATTTGAACCATAGAGCGGTCCAGGCGGGGATAGCGGAGTTCGGGAGCCGCTTGCCCATGATGTTGAGGGATCACCTGCTCCCCCGTCCCATACCATATCTCCAGCGGATCCAGGTGGCGGCAACGGCGGTGTGGTGTGCGGTTCAACTGTCATATGGTCACCGCTGACTCTCTCAAAAGTGATTAAGTAGCGACATGAACCTCCTTCATCTGCCATGAGGGCCATAAGCTCGGCGTGCTGCGCGGCCGTGATCCAGCGGGAAGCTATGGCTTTGACAGGCGTTGGAGTTGCGACGTGTTTCGGGGCGGAACGCTTGGTGGGCATAAATGTGAAGGTATGGAGATTGGTCAAACGGTGCGAAGCGTAGAGTGTTTCAGGTATTAGCTGCGGTCAAGGGGAAAGTAGAGGAATCCTTAACCCATGATTGGCAACGGCCCAACCCTGGCCCCCATGCGTTAGGTGGTCCGTCAGTGGCTACACGCCCCCTGTTCTGTTGAACATTCCATTCCACCCGTCCCCATGCAATCATGTGGAATGGAATGGCTGGACGATCAGCCTGCGTCGGGTAGGGTTAAACATGGGCTTTATTGCAGTGCGCTGCCTCCAAGCCGAGCGTTAACGCGCTTTCCAGCATGAGCTTGACCACGGGGTTGCAGTGACGGAAGCGGAGTTTTTGCAACGCCACAGGGCCATGCTGGGCGAAAAGGGGCACAATCAAGGCGTTCGCAAATGAGCTGTTAACGCCCCGCACGTCGGAAAAATCCAGAACGAAGACGCCTTAAACGCCGAAAAACGGCTCAATGGCCCGCAGGCGATACTCGGCCATCCGCGCACCTTCGGCCAAATAGGTGCCGATGTCCTGAGCAAGGTAGAGTTCGTGGTTCATGGTTCAAAAAGGTCGTCGAACGGAGCGGAATTGTCCAGCAAGTGTAAGCGAGTTTTGGCCCGCATGAGGGTCGCTTGTTGATCAACGAGCTTGGACTGGTTGACTTGCACAGCGCAAACCGTGCCGGGGTAGGAGACAGGCAGCGACAATTCCGAGGGGAAGTCGTGCCTTTCGCTGTGATTCCATTGGTGGAAACCGGCCTGAATGGCGAGCGTGAAGATTCCCTCGGCATCGCGAGCCAGTTCCTTGAGGATGGAAAGCCCCACCCCGACATTGACGCCTTCACCCCAGGGTGAGGTGACGTGGAGTTTTGACGAAACCTTGGGTTCAAGGGCCACGCGGACGGTATCAAGGTCGCTGGCGGCATCATCCCAAAACGGAGGACGGGTCTCCTCAAAACTGCCCCGGATGCCGATGCCAAAATCAGCGATGGCAACGCGCACCATGCCAAGCTGCGGATACACCTGCGCCAGCGTGAACCCGCCCGCGCGAGCGTGTTGCAGCACGTTGTTGATGAGTTCGCCGGCGGCGTAGAGCACGAGGTCATGCGGGCCGGTGGCGGCGGGGTCGTCGCAGTCGGCCTGATCGGGGTACAGACACCGGGCGATTTCAGCCGCCACGGTGTCAACCTGTCCGGTCAGGCTGGAATCAATTCGCCGCAGGGTGACAAACCGGCCGTGGGCCTCATGGCGGCGAAAGTACTCCGGCAGGTTCAGCCCGCAGAGCGTGAAAAAATCCATGCGTTGCAGGTAGCCAAAGGCGGGGGCAAATTCCGCGTTTTGCAGCCGCACCTCCCTGCCTTCCCTCACCCAGCGGTGTAAAATCGCCAGCAATCCAGCAATGGCTCCGGGCGTGTAAAACCTGACTTCCTGCATGTCCAAGACCAAGGGTTGCCCAACGGCTCGGCCCGCGTGCAACCCCAGCAGGGTTATAAACGAGGCCAACCCGTCGTCATAAACGACTGGCGGCAGGCGAAGCGGCGGGGCTGGCATGGGGTCATGCAGACATTTTTTGGACGGGTAGCCAACGGAGTTTCACCGGGCGGCCCTCCTCGCGCAGATGATCTTTGAAACGCCCGTCATTTTTCAACGCGCCATAGGCGGCGGCTTGCCCGCAGCCGGTGGCGTCCATGAGAGCTTTGACGGCGTCTTGTTTGGTCACGGCGCGCTCGCCGTGCGCGAGGGCGGCGGCCACGTCGTCGGCGGTGATCGTTGATCGGTTGGCGGTCGGCGCGTGGAATTCCTCCCAATCAAAGTCCGGCACGGGGGCGAACAAGCCGTTGCGGCGCGTCCATGCGGAAGGTTTGCCCATCTCGCCATCGTTGTTTTTGCAGCAGGTAAAAACCACGCGGCCGTCATCGGGATCGTCGGTTGCGGGCTGGAGCACGAAGACAGAGCGGGGGACGGAGGCGAGAACGTAGGAACCGGCGAGCAGATTGAGCAGACCGCGCCCGCTGGCGCGTTCGTCATGCTTTGGCTTGCGAGTGTGCGCGATGATGCCGAGGGCCGGAGAATCGTCTTTGGCGGGAATCATACCACGCAACATCTCAAACGTATCGAGGTAATCGCGGGCCTTGTCGTCCTGGGCGACCGCATTCCACGGATCAATCAAAACCACGTCGGGATTGAACCGGTCAATTTCATCCATGACCGCCTTGCGGAATTCGGGGTGGCGAATGGCGAGGCCGAATGGAGGTGGGGGACAAACGCTCACCCATGCGTCCAGCTTTTCGCATGGCAGGGCGAAAAACTCATCGCTGAGACGGAGTGGCCCGTTTTCGTTTTGAATGATGAGGGTACGGAACTGTCGGGTGACTTGGAGACCAAACCACGGTTGCCCGGTCGCACCCGCCACCGCCAGTGCCGTACCGGCCCGGCTTTTGCCGACACCAGGCGCGCCGCCGATTATGAAGGTTGCGCCACGCACAAGATGGTTTTGCCCCACCAGCACCGCACCGGGCGGCGGGCGGTAGGCACGGAGTTGCGACGGGGTGAAGAATTCGATGACGGGGAGGGCCGGGGGCGAGTCCGGGGAGAAGGCGGCGGAGGTCTCCGTTTTCAAGGGTTCAAGGTTAATAACGGGATTCATGGGAAAATCCTCCCGGCAGTTTCGGGGTGCGGGTCGAGGTAAAGGAGCCGTTGGCGGTTGTCGCCTCCGCTGGCGGACGGACGGAGCACGCCCGGCATGCGGCTCAAACGGCTCGGGTTGCGGTTGGCCGGATCAGCCCCAAAAGGGGAGAGCCGGGCGAAAATTTCGCTGGCAAAGGCGCGGTATTCGGCAGCGTTTGCGGCGTCAATTCGCACCCATGCGTGCAGCGATTTGCCTCCGCTGGCGATTACGGCGGAAATCGGCAGCGGCAATCGGGCAATAAACGCCAATTGCAGCGGAAGGGGAACCGCGTAGAATTCCACCAAAAGGAAACGGTGTGCGGTCACGTCGGCATCGGAAACGCCCCGGCCATTGGTCGGATTCGGGCGAATCCAGACCCCCGCCCCTCCTTGCGGCGGACCATGGCGAGCCATTTCCGCCAGCCAATTTTCGCGGGTGCGGTTGATGCCCCGGCCAGCGGGGTGCGCCTTTCCGCCGGAAACCGCGTGCGCGGAAACTATGTTCACGCTTTCACCGGGGCGATAAAGGGCATCGATTAAAAGGCCGGAATCGCTGCCAAAGGTTTCCCCGAGGCGAATCGGGGAATGGTCCCAAAGGTCGGCTTCTTCGCAGCGAAAGCCATTTAGAAAACGCTCAATTGCGGCAATCGGGGTGATTGCGGGCGTAATTGGGGCGGGGGGTGTTTTCCATCCCCGGCGACGGCTCGGGGCTTTTGATGCCGGGGGCGCAAGACGGCATTTCCCCGCCATTTCGCTTTCAGCCCAGCGAATGACCGCCCGGATTTCGGCATCCGGCAAATCGGGGCCATAATTCGGGCGGAGCTGGTGGAATGCGGCCTCGGCGTTGAACCCCTCCGCAATCAGGGCGGCGGCAATGGTCACGATTTGGGCATGGCGCTGGCCGGGCGGGGCAGGGTGGGCGAGCCGGGCGCGCGTTGCGGCAGGGATTGAGGGCGCGCGGCTCATGGCGTGACCTCCTTTGACGTGTCCCGTAAAAACCGCTCCAACTCCCAAACGGGAAAGAGCGGACGACGGGTGGCGCAGGAGGGCCGGACAAGCCCGCGCTTTACGAGCCGGTCAAGACTGATTGGACTCATGCCGAGGACTTCGGCAGCTTCGTGACGAGAAAGGGCAAGTCTGGCTGGCCCGTTGGTGCTGTGGGTGTTTGTGGCGTTTTGCATACGCCCTAAGAGTCGCACAGATTCGTTCAGCGCATCAGGGTCAGCATGAAGGGGACGTTCAACCGGGAGGGGGACGTTCAACCGGGGGGCTTGGGCTGACCGTGGGCAAAGCCAAGGGAATATGATCTTTGAAACTTAATTTGATGCGGTTGGCAGCAAGTCGGAAGCGCTCAAAGCTTCCCAGCCTAGCGGGGGCATCCATAAAGCGCGTCTCCAAAAGGCGAAATACTTCCGGCAGGCTTTCCATTTCATTAATCTCCGGCCAATACAGCAGGAGTTCCAGATAGAGGGGCGTCGCGTCCGTGTCATGGCGCTTGTCGGTGCGGAAATCATTTTCGGCTTCGTTTGCAGCAGTTAACCCCTCAATGAATCCGCGCTTTTGCTCGTAGTTCATTGAGAGGAAAAGATCAAAAATGGTCTGCTTGAAATCATGCCAGAAAGTTGGAGGCGGCAGGACACCAATGGTTGAAAACATGCTTGAAAAATAGGCGTCGAACCATGGCCGCGGCGATTGACCCCAGCTCTCGTCCGGGTTCCGAATGAAACTAGCCAAGAGTCCAACCGTGCCCATGCCAAAACCGACCATGTAGGGCGAACCTCCGCTCAGATCTGCAACTGCTTGCCCTCCGCCCGGGCCGCACGCTTCCATAACACGCTGCAAGCAGGTCATCACCCAGGCCGGCACCTTGCTTGGTTGTTGCGTTTGAACCAGCATTATCAGTCCGGCAACACGCCCCATCCTTTTTGCCGCATCGAGTTGGCGTTGGCTGAGTGCGTTTTCGTTTTCGTTCATGCGGCAAAAGTCATGCGTTTGGCCATTTCAAAGGAGTGGGTGTCCCGCAGATGACCATAGGTCTTGGCCACCAGCAAGCCGCCATCCCGGTGCCCCACCCAGCCCGCGATCACCTTGAAATCCACCCCGGCCTCAATCGCGTTGCTCACGAAGTAATGGCGCAGGCTGTGATGGGTGAACCGGGGCAGCCCGGCCTTGCCACACGCCGTCTCCATCGTCGTCTTGGCGCTGGCGATGCCGATCACCAAGTCACCGGCGGCGGGTTGGCGCTCCCCGCGCAGCTTCTCCAAAAACGCCCGCATGGCCGGGAACAGCGGAACCTCCCGCACCTCCCGGTTTTTCGTGCCGTGTTCATCCCCGGTGACGGCGAAACGCCCCGCGTCGAAATTGACGTGCTGCCAGCGCAGAGCGGTGGCCTCCCGCAGGCGCATCCCGGAACAGGCCAGCAACTCCAACAGGTTTGCCGCCTCGTGGCTGCGCCGGTCCATCCCGCGCAACGTGCGCACGAGGGTTGAAAACTGCTCCTTGGTCGGGATGACGATTTGCTTCCGCGTGAGTTTCCGCCGGGAGAGGACTTCCGCCGGGTTGTCCAGTATCAGCCCCTCGCGTTTCGCGTAGGCCAGCACGGCAATGATCGTGTCGCGCTCGTTGTTGTAGGTGGACGCGGCAATCTCGGGGCTGCGTTTCCCCGCCCATTCCTCGCACACCCGCGCGGTGAAATGCCGCAGGCCAAGGTTGCCAAGGTAGGGCGCGATTTGGGCAAGGCTGTTCTGCCGACGGGTAAAGGAGGACGCCTTCAAGGTGGGGCGCAGCGTCTCCACCCACCGCGACGCAAGGTCGGAGAAGGTAAGCTGGCGGGCCGTGGCGGTGTGCGAGAGCTTGCCGACCTTCTCCCGGAACTCCGACAAACGGCGCTCGGCCAGCTTGCGGTCGTCGGTCTTGAGGGAGCGGCGATACTGCTTGCCTGAACGCTTCACCAGGGCGTAATACTTGCCCGATGGAACGTGACGGTAAAGGCACTCTCCCACCTTCCGAAACAGGGCGTTTTCGGAAGCTTCCGGCTGGTCGTTTGGGTCGTTTTCCATGCCAAAACCATAAGGTTACAATAACGGGTTACAAGCCTATTTTTACCGAGGGTTTAATTAAATGTTATTCATTGGTAAAGAATGACTTGCGGTGGTAGCTCAGGCGGATAGAGCAACGGTTTTCTAAACCGTCGGTCGCGGGTTCGAGTCCCGCCCATCGCACCATCCTTCGCTCGCCATGCGAGCTACGGATGGCACGCCATTGGCGGGCCGGTCGTCCACCCCTCCCACTCTTTCCGCCATGCGCTCCAGTTCCAGCCAGCCGTTCTTCAACTCATCCTCGTTCTCCAGTCTGATTCATTCCTTCATCCTGATCAAAGCTCGCGTCCCTTTTGGTGCCGCAGCGCCGTCGTCGCATTACCCGACCACCCGGCACCTCTCTTCCCTATTAATAATTTTCATCATAAACTTCGAATTCGGAGAAAGTTAAAAAAGATTAAATTTTTGGGTGAGAGTATGCAAACGCGGGTTCCTGCTTGTGGTCGGTACTTCCGTCTTCACCGTTCGGCCTCGGCACGGGGGATGCTCCTCCCGGGTCGCGCGCCGGTTCGGTTTCGCCAATGCTTCCGTGGGCGCGTGTCAGGATCCTTACCGACCTTTTTTCCATGTCATTCAAACAAACTTTGCTGGGGAAGCCACGGGACATCCACGACCCCACCCTCTATCACAAGATCACGCTCGTCGCGTTCCTGGCCTGGGTCGGCTTGGGCGCCGACGGCCTGAGTTCCTCGGCCTACGGTCCGGACGAGGCCTACCGGGCGATCTTGGACCATCCCTACCTTGCGGTCTTCCTGACCATGGCCACGGCTGGGACGGTCCTGATCATCTCGCTGGCCTACAGCCGGCTGATCGAGCATTTCCCCGCCGGCGGCGGCGGCTACGTGGTCGCCACCAAGCTCCTCTCACCGACCTTTGGGGTGATCTCGGGTTGCGCCCTGTTGGTGGATTATATCCTGACCATCACCACCTCCATGGCCTCGGCGATTGACCAGATTTTCAGCTTCATTCCCGAGCCGTATCACCATTGGGGCTTGCCCTGGATGGAAACCCATCTCGCGCCCGTGAAGGTCGTGGTGGAGTGCCTGCTGATCGTGGCGCTCACGATCATGAACCTGCGCGGGGTCAAGGAATCGGTCGCCATCGTGGTCCCGGTGTTCATGCTGTTCATCATCACCCACATCATCGTGCTGGTCGGCTGTGTGGTGATGTATGGGCACCAGATTCCGATCCTGGCCCATGATTTCACCCACTCACTCCAGACCGACACGAAGAACCTCGGGCTCTGGGCGGTGTTTCTCCTGTTCATGGGCGCCTATTCGCGCGGCGCGGGCACCTACACCGGCATCGAGGCGGTGTCCAACGGTGTGCCGATCATGCGCGAACCGCGGGTCGCCACCGCCCGGCGGACCATGTTCTACATGGCGGCCTCGCTCGCCATCACGGCAGGCGGGATTCTCATCGGCTACTATCTGGTCGGCGTGCATCCCGATGGCGACAAGACCCTGAACGCGGTGCTGGTCGAAAAGCTCGGGTTCGGCGAATGGTTTGTCGTCCTGACCCTCGTGGCCGAGGGCGGCCTGCTGATCGTGGCAGCGCAGACCGGTTTCCTCGACGGCCCACGCGTGATGGCCAACATGGCGGTTGATGGCTGGCTGCCCCACCGGTTCAGCGCGCTCTCCGAACGCCTGACCATGCACTATGGCGTCATTCTCATCGGTTTCGCCGCACTGGTCAGCCTGTATGGCACGGGCGGCCAAGTGGACACCCTCGTCACGATGTATTCGATCAATGTGTTCGTGACCTTTTCCCTGTCGCAGCTCGGCATGGTGCGCTTCTGGTGGCACAAGCGGTCGGAAGGGGCCGGGAGCAGAGGGGACATGGGGATGCACCTGGTGGCTCTGACCTTGTGCGTCCTGATCCTGGCCATGGTCGTTTATGAGAAGTTTTTCGAGGGCGGTTGGATCACGATGGTCGTGACGGCGGTCCTGATTGTCATGTGCATGATGATCCGGCGGCACTATCAGGCGATCCGCACCCGCGTGGCGCAGCTCACGAAGATCCTGGAGGATCTGCCGGCGACGGCCAAGGCCGATGTGCCCACGGAGCTGTCGCCATCCGCGCCGACCGCCGTCCTGCTGGTCGCCAGCTACAGCGGCCTGGGCGTGCACTCGCTGCTCGCGGTGATGCGGACCTTTCCCAAACACTACCACCAGGTGGTCTTCGCCAGCGTGGGGGTGATTGATTCCGGCAGCTTCAAGGGGCAGGCCGAGCTGGCGGAGCTGGAAAAACAAACGGGTGAGAACCTGCAGCATTATGTGGAGCTCGCCCGGCGGCTGGGCCTGCCCGCCACCGCCCGCCATCTGGTCGGCACCGATCAAGTGTCGGGCGCGGAGGAGCTGTGCGCCGGCATCGCGGCCGAGTATCCGCGCGCGGTCTTCTTCGGCGGAAAGCTGATTTTCCAAAACGAGACCTGGTTCACCCGCATCCTGCACAATGAAAGCGCGTTTGCCATCCAACGCCGGCTGCAATGGCGCGGCCTGCCGATGGTGGTGCTGCCGGTGCGGGTGGCGGGGTGAAATGAGGTTGAAGGGTTGAGGGGTTGAGGGAGGAAGGACGGAAACGGAGCGGAACCGATCGTGCGCGAGGGTTGAGTTTTGGCGGAGGGTTCGATTGGGTCCGGCGATGGGCTTCATGCTGAAAAAACTCATCGGCTACTTCATCCAGCCGCTCCCATTCGCGCTGGCGCTGATGCTGGCCGGTGGCTTGCTGGTGCTGGTGCGGCGCGCACCGCGCCTCCGCCGCTGGCTGTTCGGCGGCGGCTTTGTCTGGCTCCTCCTGCTCGGCAACAGCTGGATCGGCGCGCAACTCGTGCGGCCGCTGGAGGCGCAGTTCCCCCCGATCCCGGAACTGCCGCCGGGCGTCCCCGTGCCGGCCGCCCTGGCCGCCTGCCGTTTTGTGGCCGTGCTGGGCAGCGGCCATGCCGACGCTCCGGGGTTCTCCGCCAACAACGAGCTCTCCCCCCCGGCGCTCGCGCGGATCGTCGAGGGCGTGCGGCTGCTGCGGGCGCTGCCGGAGGCGCGGCTCATCGTGAGCGGGCCCGGCCTGCCCGGCCACGCCACCCACGCGGAGATTCTCAGCCGGACCGCCATCGCCTTTGGCGTGGCGCCCGACCGGATCACACGGATCGAAACGGCCCGGGACACCGAGGATGAGTCGGTCGAGCTCCGCCGGTTGACCGGCACGGCGCAGGTCGCCTTGGTCACCTCGGCCGTGCATATGCCCCGCGCGGTGGCCTTGTGCCGGCATGCGGGGGTGAGGGTGCTGGCGTGCCCGGCGGACTTCACCGCGCCGCCAAACACAATGGAAAGCTTTTCTGATGATTTCAGCTGGGATGTGAGGGCTTTGGAGCGCAGCTCCTCCGCAGTGCGGGAACGCTTGGGGGGGCTATGGGTGTGGCTGCGCGGCAAAACGACGCCCGCGCCGGAGCTGACGGGCGGGTGAGGCAGCGCCCCGGCCTCCGCCCTTGGGCCGGGATTTCCTTGCCGTGGCCGGTCGCACTGTTCCAGCCTTGCGCTCACCATGAAGACACCCACCCCACGTGTGATTGGAAAACATCCCGGGGCATTCCCGGTTGGGCTGTTCCTCTCCGCCTTGGCGGCGGGAACCGGCTTCGCCCAAAACCTCGCCCCGGCGCCTGCCCACATCATTCCCGTGGCGGCGGCCGCCGCCAACGCCGCCGCTCAGGCCGCCGGGCTGCCGCCACCCCCGATGCCGCTGCTGGCCAACGCGCCGGTGCTGGCGCTGTGGGCGCCCGGCTCGGCCGGCTTCAATCCCCGGGCCCTCACCGCGCCGGAAACCTACAAGCTCACGGACAACGTGCCCGAGCGCGTGGAAAAGGTCTATGGTGTCACCAATCCCTCCATCGAGATCCACCGGGTCTCGCCTGACATCAACACCGGCGCGGCGATCATCCTGGCCCCGGGCGGCGGGAACTCCGAGCTGAACGTCGCCACCGAGGGCACGGACCTGGTGCCGTTCTTCTACAATCTCGGCGTCAACACCATCATCCTCCGCTACAGCCTCGGTGGCACAGGTGGCAACGCCAACGCCGACGCGATCCAGGCCATCCGCCTGGTGAGGGCGCACGCGGCGGAATGGGGGCTGGACCCGAAAAAAATCGGGTTCGCCGGCTTCTCGGCCGGCGGTGAGCGGGTGGCCCACGTCATCACCGCTTTCGACGCCGGCGACCCCATGGCCACCGACCCGGTCGCCCGGGCCAGCTCCCGCCCGGATTTTATTTTGGATGTCTATGGATCGGGCAACGTCGCCGCCGCGCCACGCAATGCACCGCCGACCTTCATCACGGT
This sequence comes from uncultured Opitutaceae bacterium, assembly GCA_903929355.1. Classification (GTDB taxonomy): domain Bacteria; phylum Verrucomicrobiota; class Verrucomicrobiia; order Opitutales; family Opitutaceae; genus CAIYUN01. The sequence goes on along the minus strand of CAIYUN010000001.1, from coordinate 31,718 downwards.
GGCCGGTCAGGATGACGCCGGCCATGCGGCCCCGTCGCTGGCCCTCGCCTCCGCGTTGCTGGCGGCGGGCGCCACCCAGGTCGAAATCCACCTGTATGCCCACGGCGGACATGCCAACGGGATGAAGGACCGCAACGGCATCCCGTTCGGCACCTGGCAGGATCGTTTTGTGGAGTGGTTCCGCGATCTGGGGTTTCTTGGCAAGCCGGGCACGCCGACCAATTACAACGTCGGCGCTCTCTCGCAGCAGGCCGCCTCGTCGGTGGTGGCCGGCGGACGCGGTGGGCGCCGGGGCGGGCGCGGGGCGGGTGCCACGCCCACGCCGGGCGCACCTGCGGCCCAACCCGCACCGGTGCCCTGATCTGGTGCAGGCGGTTGCCTGTTTCAGTGGGTAGGGCGCGCCCGCTGGGCGCGACGTTTGGTCCGACCGTGGAGTGCAGCCGACCTGGGAAAACCCTGCGGCGGGGTCGCCGCAGCTCCAGCGCAGAACGCCCATCGTCGCGAAGCCTTTGACGACGCAGCGCACGGCAACCCGGGCGCCGCCGCTGCCCTTGGGCGGTTTTCAAAGGTTGCCGCGGCACGGGCCGGCCCTGAGCATGACGCCATGTTCCCTCCGCGTCGTCCCGCCACCCGCCCGGTCCGCCGGCCACGGCCTCACTGATGAACTCCCGCTGGGAACGACTGCGCTGGCGGGTGGCGTTGGCGGCGGGAACGCTGCTGGTGTGGTTCGCCCTGATGGGGCATGAGGGAACGTGGGCCTGGCTGGGCATCGAACACTATGATTTTTATTTTCTGGACACGATCGCGGTGCTTTCGGCAGGTCAGGCCTGGCATGCCGGGCTGGATATTTATGACCAGGCCAAGGGCAACCCCTTCGATCCGTTCGGCCGGCCGCATGTCTACGGGCCATGGTGGCTCCTGACCGGGCCGCTCGGCCTGACGATCGCCGACGCGCGCTGGCTGGGCCCGTTGGTCGGGCTGGCGTTCATTGTCTCGGCCGTCGCAGTGCTCGCGCCGCGCCGTCCGGGACCGGCCGCCATTGCTCTCCTCCTGCTCGCCTCCCCGCCGGTGCTGCTGGCCCTCGAGCGCGGCAACAACGACCTGGTCGTTTTTGTGCTGCTCGTCCTGGCCGGTGAACTGCTGACGCGGCCCCGCCAGCCCGCGGCCAACGGGGCCGCGCTGGCCGCGCGACCGGCCCAGCGCCGCGCCGCGCTGGCCTGGATGGGTGCGGTCGGGGGCGGCTGCCTATTGGTCTTCCTGCTCTGGCACACCGACTACACCCGCGCCCTGGCGATCGCGCCGCGGCCGCGGTCCATCTTTGCCTACGGGGTGAAGGTGCTGGCGTGGATGTGGGATTGGCCGGGCCCGACGGCCATGATCTGGCTGGCGGTGGTGTTTGGGGTCGTCGCAGCCGGGGCGGGGGTGTGGCTCCTCCGCCGGGCGGCGGCACTGTGGGCGGCGGTGCCGCCCACGGGGGCAGTCACGGCGTGGTTTGTGGCCGCGGCGTCGGCGTGGTGCTTTTGTTATCTGGTCAACTCGAACTATCTCTACCGGGCGACGCTGCTGCTGTTGCCGGCGCGGTTGTGGCTCGATCAGACCGACGGGACCGATCGGCGGGCCGCCGGCACCGCCCGGGCGCTGCTCGCCGCCTGCGTGGTAATGGTCTGGCTGCTGCCCGTCAAATCGTGGTGCGCCTCGCGGCTCGGCCTCCGGCCGTGGGCTGATCTTGGCCTGGCGGTGATCCTGGGGGTCGAACAGGCGCTGGTCGCCGCCGTGACCGCAGCCTTGCTCATCAGCCTGACCGGCTGGGGGTGGCGCCGGTGGCGGGAGGTCCGGCCACCGGCGGATTCAGCTTCCCGCGCAGCGCCTCTTTCGTGTTATTGATGGGCGCTGTGGGCACCCTTCGTTCTTCGCCAACCACGCTCAGCCCCGGCCCAGCCCCGGCGCGGTGGCGCCTGTGGCTGGTGCTGCTGACCGTTGGCTGGCACGGGATCTTCATGGTTTCGCCCCCGTGGCTGCAACTTTTCGGCTTCAGCGGTCCCCGCATGAGCTACCCGCTCTTCATCGACTCCATGGCGGTGCTCGCGGCGGCCGAGACCCATCACCTGGGTGGCGATGCGTTTCAGCACATGGCGCTCGATCCCTATCATCGCAAGCACAGCTACTCGAGTTGGTGGTTCGTGCTGGGCGACTGGGGGCTCACCCGGGCGGACAACCCTTGGTTTGGCGCGCTGTTCGTGCTGGCCTTTGCCGTGGCGGCGGCGACCCGGCTGCGGGTGCGGGCCGCAGGGGAATTCTGGTGGCTGCTCGGGACCACCTGTTCGGCCCCGGTGCTGTTGGCCACCACCCGGGCCAACAACGACCTGGTGGTGTTTGTGCTGCTCGCGCCGCTGCCGTGGTGCCTGTTGCATTCCTCGCGTTTGGTGCGGCTGATCCCGCCCTTTCTGATCGCGGTCGCCACCGGCCTGAAATACTATCCGCTGGTGGCCGCCCTGATGCTGCTGGCCGAACCGGGGCTCCGCGACCGACGGTTCCGGCTGGGAGTGCTGGCCCTGCTCCTGGTCATGGTGGGGCTCAGCGTGGGCGACGACCTGCGGCACATCGCCGAAACCCAGCCGACCGTCGAGGGCTACCTCGGTTTTGGCGCGTGTGCCGGGCTGGACGTGCTCGGGGTGCCCGCCGCGTGGCAGGGCCGGACCGGACTGTTGGCCGGGCTGGCGCTCGGGCTGGGGGCGGTCTTCACGCGTGGATGGGCGGGCTGGCTGAGACGGATGGCGGGCAACGAGCAATGGCTGCAGTTCATCCTCGGCGCGGCACTGCTCGCCGGGTGTTTCTGGACCGGCATGAGCTGGGCGTACCGGTGGGTGTTCGCGCTCTGGCTCGCGCCGTTCCTGTGGCGGCCGGTGGATCCGGCGGCGATGCCGGTCGCGGTCCGCCGCTGGTGGCGGGTGGCGCGCACAGCCTACTGGCCGGCGCTCTGGGGCGGTTGCATTTATTTTCTGATCTACAACCCGTTGCAGGCCGCCGGCCACGCGCCGCCGTGGCGCGTAAATCTGGCCGCCTGGACGGTGGTGCAGGCCGCCACCTGGCTCTTTTGCGGTGCGCTGACCGTGTTCGTGGGTGCGTTCGTCTGGGACGGCCTGCGCGGGCTGGTCGGGGCCGGGCCGCCGGTGGATGCAGTTCCGGTCGACCGGCGCGACTCACCCCACCTCGGATCAACCTAAAAAGCGCAGAAGGGTTGCACAGAGAACACAGAGCCCAGCCATAGAGTTCACGGAGCAAACCCCTTAAATAATCCAGAGTGACGGTAAGCATCGCACCCGGTGAGTGACATCAAAACTTTCTCACCTTCCGATGGATTTCTCTGTGACCTCAGATCTTCCCTCTGTGGCTGCTCTGTGGCCAATGACTGAATCTAGGATGAATCAGCCTCAGCGGACGAGGCAGGGGCGCTTGGGGTCGAACTTCCAGCCCGGGATCAGAAACTGCATCGCGGCGGCATCATCGCGGGCGCCCAACCCATGCCGAAGATAGAGGTCGTGCGCCTTTTCGAGCTGCGCGTGATCAATCTCGATCCCGAGGCCCGGACGTTCGGGCACGCGCAGGCTGCCATGTTTGATCACGAGCGGTTCTTTCGTCAGCCGCTGGCCGTCCTGCCAGATCCAGTGGGTGTCAATGGCGGTCACCCGGCCGGGCGCGGCGGCGGCGACGTGGGTGAACATGGCGAGTGAGAGGTCAAAGTGGTTGTTGGAATGTGAACCCCACGTCAGGCCGTGTGCCTGGCATCGTTGCGCGACCTGCACCGAGCCCTCCATCGTCCAGAAATGCGGGTCCGCGAGGGGGATGTCCACGGCCTGCAGCCGCAGGGCGTCCTCCAACTGCGGCCAGTCGGTCGCCACCATGTTGGTCGCCGTGGGCAACCCGGTGGCGCGGCGGAAATCCGCCATGACCTCCCGTCCGTTCCGTCCGTTTTCCGCCCCGCACGGATCTTCGGCATAGGCCAGCAGATGCCCCTGGCCCCGGCACAGGCGCACCGCCTCGTCGAGCGACCAGGCGCCGTTGGGGTCGAGCGTGATGCGCGCCTGGGGAAAACGCGCCGCCAGCGCCGCGACGGCCTCCATCTCCCGGTCGCCTGACCACACCCCGCCCTTGAGCTTGAAGTCGTTGAAGCCATACCGTGCGTGGGCGGCCTCGGCCAGCCGCACGATGGCCTCCGGCGTCATCGCCTCCTCGTGGCGCACGCGCAGCCAGTCAGCGGCCGCCGCGGCAGGCGGAGGACTTTCGTAGGGCAGGTTGGTCTTATGGCGGTCGCCGATGTAAAAGAGATAACCCAGCACCGCGACCGAGTCGCGCTGCCGCCCCGCGCCGAGCAAGTCCGCGACCGCCACTCCCCGGTGCTGTCCGAGGAGGTCGAGCAGCGCCGCCTCGATGGCGGTGGCGGCGTGAATGGTCGTGCGCAGGTCGAACGTCTGCAGGCCGCGGCCGCCGGCATCGCGGTCACCAAACTGTTCCTGCACCGCTTTGACGATCGCGTGGCAGGCCCCGACGGGCTGCCCGACCACCAGCGGCCGCGCGTCCTCGATCGTCTGCCGGATGCGCTCTCCGCCGGGCACCTCGCCGGCGCCGGTGTGACCGGCGCTGTCGGTCAGCAGCACGACATTGCGGGTGAAAAACGGCCCATGGGCGCCGCTCAGGTTGAGCAGCATGCTGTCATGCCCCGCCACGGGGATCACGCGCAGGGAGGTGACCACGGGGGTGGCTGGATCGGCGAGGGGCAGAGTCATGGAGGGCGGATTTTTTAACACGGAGGGCTCAGAGGACACAGAGAAGGAGAGGAGGGGGAGGGAGAAAAGAAAGATACAGAGAAAGACCCGCCGTCGCCAAGGCTTTGGCGAGACAAGGGACGAGAACGAAGGGGGCGGATTCATGCTTCCAAGCATGATTCAACCCCTTTAGGGCGTCGAAGGATTACGGCCCGACGTGCAGGGGGCTGGGGCCGATGACGAGATGGATAAGGCAGGGAGTCACAAAGGCCTCGATCAAAGCGGCGGCGAACAAGAGCGAGGCGATCCCCGGCAGGGCGCACAGGCCGGCGATAAAATTGGTTTTCAAAACCTGCAGCCGCCTGCCCTCGGCGGAGGGGCTGAGCCAGGCCCAGCCGATTTTCAGCCCAATCGCCGCGGCTAGGATGGTGGTCGGTAATTCGATGATGCCGTGGGGCAATATCGCCACCACCAGGAAGAGCAGGGAAAAGCCAACGCCGTGGTGGCCGCCATGCAGCGCGATGACCATGACGCTGAAAATGGCAAAGCCATTGGCCACCATTTCGAACACCGGTGCCAACCCCACGACCACGCCGAGCAGCATGCACAGGGCGGCAGACAGAAAATTGTGCAGAAAAAGCCACAGGGCGGCGGAGAATCCGGCGGGAGGCGTATGCGCATATTTTTCCGCCAGTCCCTTGATGAAACCCATCACCTGATCGGGCCACAACACGCCTACGACGGCGCCAAAGCAGCCGCCGAGCGCAAACCAGCCGACGGCAACCAGCAGCCAGTTTTTGTGGTCCAAAAAAAGTTGTTGGTAATAGGAAATTAGTTTTTTCATCCGAGGAAAGGGGGATGGTTCCTGGTTTCTGGCTCTTGGCTCTTGGTGCCTGGCGTGCCTTCTGGAGCCTTGGTGCAGGAGGGTGCTTGGTTGGGGCGGCGGATCAAACTCGGGAATCGGAACTACGGTGCCACGGATCAACCCGGATAAACGTTCTGGCAATGGTCCTCTTCGTCCCCCCCCTCCGTGCGCACCGCGTCCTCCGTGTTAAAACTCCGATTCATGGCTTCATGGCTTCTGAATTGATCCGTGTTCATCCGCGTCCATCCGTGGTTGAAACTCCGTTCAGGTTTTTTTTCGCAGCTCGACGCGCTTGATCTCCCCGACGACGAACAGGAAACTGACCACCCCGATCACCGCGTGCGCGGTCACAAACCAGAGCGCGCCATTGTAGGCGCCGCTGTATTTGATGCTGTAGCCCAGGACAATCGAGGTCGTGATGCCGGCGACGTTGCCGAACATGTTGAACAGCCCGCCGCTCAGGCCGATGATCTCCTTGGGCGACGCGTCGGCCACCACCGACCAGCCGAGCGAGCCCACTCCTTTGCCGAAATAGGCGAAACACAGCAGCGTGATCACGGCCCGCTCGGATTGCACATAATTGCACCCAATCAGGCACGCCGAGAGCAGCAGGCCGCCGACAATGGGGAACTTGCGCGCCACGGTCAGCGAACAGCCCCGCCGGAGCAGCCCGTCCGAGATGACCCCCCCCCACACCCCGCCCGCCAACCCGCACAGCGCCGGTCCCACCACGGCCTTCCCGGCCTCCAGGGTGGTCAGCCCGCGCGCCTGCACGAAATAGATCGGCAGCCAGAGCAGGAAAAAAGTGGACAGCACATTGATGCAGTACTGGCCGAGATAGATGCCGAGCAGCATGGGGCTTTGGAGCAGTTCGCCCACCGCCGACCAGCGGATCCCCGCGCCCCCGTTCTTGGCCGCCACGTCCAGATCCGGCAAGCCGCCGCCCCGTTCGATCTCCGCGACCTCCGCGGCGTTGGCGAGCGGATGCGTGCGCGGCCCCTGCCCCACCCGTGGCCAGAGCAGGGCCAGGATGATGCCCAGCGCACCCATGAACCAGAACACCTGCGGCCAGCCAAATGACTGCGCGACCCAGCCCATGACCGGGACAAACATCACCGTGGAGGCGTATTGCGCCGAGTTGAAGATCGCGGCGGCCAAGCCGCGCTCCGCCGTGGGAAACCAAGTCGCCACGATGCGGCTGTTGGCCGGAAACGTTGGCGCCTCCGCCAGCCCGAGCAGAAACCGCAGGCCGAACATGACCACGATCACCGCGGCGGAGGCGTTGAGCAGCCCGACGAGGCCCTGCAACAGGGTGAAAAACGAGAACAGCGCAATGCTCCAGCCATATACCCGTTTGGCCCCAAACCGGTCGAGCAGCCACCCGCCCGGGATTTGCGCCGCCGCATAGGCCCAGGAAAATGCCGAGATCAGGTAACCCATCACCACCGGATCGAAGCCGAACTTTCCCGACACCTGCTTCTGGACGATGGTGAGCGTCTGCCGGTCGGCGTAGGTCAGAGCCGTGACCACGAAGAGGAAGGCGAGGATGAGATACCTCACCCGGGTGGGGCGGTGGTTTGCCGCTTTTTCCACGGCGTTCATGCGGCGCAGGAGCTCATGGCCGGCAATGACCTCATTGCGGCCCCAGCGCCCGCATGAGCTCCGCCAGTCGCGCGCCCTCTTCGGCGGTCAAATCCACCAACGGCGGGCGGACCGGGCCGGCGTCGTGGCCGGCCAGCCGCGCGCCGGCCTTGACGATGCTCACGGCATAGCCCGGCTTGCGGTTGCGAATCTCCAGCAAGGGGAGAAAGAACTGGTCCAGCAGACGGTTCATCGTCGCCTGGTCGTTCGCCGCCACGGCGTGGTAAAACTCCATCGCCGTCTTCGGAATAAAATTGAACACCGCCGACGAATACACCGGCACGCCCAAGGCCTTGTAGGCGGCGGCATACACCTCGGCGGTCGGCAGGCCGCCGAGGTAGGCGAAACGGTCGCCGAGTTTCCGCCGGATCGAGACCATCAGCTCGATCTCGCCGAGCCCGTCCTTGTAGCCGATCAGGTTCGGGCAGCGGTCGGCCAGTTGCGCCAGGGTGGCGGCGGTCAGCCGGCAGACGCCGCGGTTGTAGATGATGACGCCGAATTGCACCGAGCGGCAGACCGCCTCGACATGCGCGGCCAGCCCCTCCTGCCCGGCTTCGGTGAGGTAATGCGGCAGCAGCAGGATACCCTGGGCGCCGATTTTCTCCGCCTCCTGCGCGTAGGCGATGGCCTGGCGGGTCGGTCCGCCGGTCCCGGCGATGATCGGCACGCCGCCCCGGCAGGTGTCCACGGCGGTGCGGATCACCGAGCCGTAGTCCTGGGGGGTGAGCGAGAAGAATTCGCCGGTGCCGCCGGCGGCGAAGAGCGCGCTGGCCCCGTAGGGCATCAGCCATTCCAGGCGGCGCGTGTAGGTGGCGGGCCGGAAATCGCCGGCCGCGTCGAAGTCGGTGACGGGGAAGGAGAGCAGTCCGGCCGAGATGGTTTGTTTCAGTTCCGGGGGGGTCATGGAGGGAGGGGGAAAGCGGGAAGGGGAAAGTAACAAGTGACAAGGAACAAGTGCCAAGAGGCAATCAGTTCGGAAGGTTTTACCCGAAGGTCGCGGAGAACGCGGAGACGGAGCCAGAGGGACGAGAGTGAGCCCGGCGGCGGAGATGCCCCCGGAAGACACTGCAATTCATGGAGGGAAGCCAGGAAAGCCGGAGAAATCCCGGCCGGGGCAGGGCAAGCGCGGGCGCACCGGATTATTTTCCTGACTATTGCCGCCTTCCGGCTACGTTGGACCGATGTCCCTGCCGCTCACCCTCCACGCCACCGGCCGCCTGCCCGCGCCCGGGGACAATGTCGCGATCGCCATCCGCCAGCTGGCGGCCGGCACGGTGATCGGGCTCGACGGCGCGCCGCGCCCGCTCCCCCATACGGTGCTCGAGGGGCATCGCTTCGCCGTCCGTCCCATCGCGCCGGGGGAGGCGCTGCTCTCGTGGGGCCTGCCGTTTGGCCACGCGCTCACCCCCATCGCGCCGGGTGATTACGTCTGCAACCAGTCCATGCTCGACTCGCTGGCCGTGCGCCGGCCCGATTTCGCTCTGCCGCCGCGGCCCAATTTTGCCGACCATCTGGTCCCCTTCGTCCTCGACCCGGCGACCATCACCGCCGCGCCGCCGGTGGCATTGGTGCCGAAGCCGCGCACGTTTGACGGCTACGTGCGCCCGGGCCGGCGCGGGGTCGGCACCCGCAACTATATCGTGATCCTCGGCACCACCTCGCGCACCGCCAGCCTGGCGCGCCAGCTGGCGGCGCGGCTGCAGATGCTGGCCCGCTTGTTTCCGGCGCTCGACGGCATCGTGGCGGTGGCGCACACCGAGGGCGGCGGCCCCGGCGAGCCCAACAACGCCGCCGAGGTGCTGCGCGCCCTCGCGGGCTTCATGGTGCATCCCAATGTCGGCGCGGTGCTCGCCGTGGACTACGGCGTCGAGCCGGTCACCAACGCCCGCCTGCGCGATTTCATGACAGCGCACGGTTATCCGCTCGCCGACGTGCCGCACGCCTTTCTCAGTGTTCATTCCGGGCTGGCCGCGGCGCTCGCGGAGGGCGAGGCCGTCGTCCGCCGCTGGCTGCCGGTGGTGGCCGCCCAGGCGCGCACGCCGGCGCCGCTCAGTGCGTTGCGGGTGGCCTTGCAGTGCGGCGGGTCGGACGCGTTTTCCGGCGTCTCCGGCAACCCTCTCGCCGGCGCGATGGTGCACGAGGTCGTGCGCCACGGCGGGATCGGCGTGCTGTGTGAGACCGATGAGCTGGCCGGAGCCGAGTCCTACATGATGAAAAATGTGCGCGACCTGGCCACGGCCCGCGCGCTGCTCGGCGCGATTGACCGGTTTCGCACCCGCCTGTCCTGGCATGGCATCACGCCCGAGAGCAACCCCTCCGCCGGCAACAAGTACCGCGGGCTCTACAACATCACCCTCAAATCCCTCGGCGCCGTCCATAAAAAGGACCCGCGCACCCGGGTGGACCACGTCATTGACTATGCCGATCCGCTGACCGCGCCCGGGTTTTATTTCATGAACAGCCCCGGCAACGACCTGGAGGGCATCGCCGGTCAGGTGGGGGCGGGGTGCAACCTGTTTCTCTTTGTCACCGGCAACGGCTCCATCACGAATTTCCCCTTTGTGCCCACGCTCAAGCTCACCACCACCACGCGCCGGCACCAGCTCCTCGTCCATGAGATGGATCTCAACGCGGGCCGCTACCTCGATGGCGAGCCGATGGAGACGCTCGCCGCCGAGGGGTTCGAGCTGCTCCTCGCCACCGCGTCGGGGCAGAAATCGCGCGGCGAGCTCGCCGGCCACTCCCAGGCCTCGCTCTGGCGCAACTGGCGGCAGACCGACAGCTCCCACCTGGCGGAAATCCGCGCGCGCGCCGTGCCCGACGGCCGGCCGCTCAAGGTGGAACGCGTTGACCCCAACGCGCCGCCAGCGTCCGCCCCCCAGCGCGTTGGGGTCAACGCGCTTCACCTGTTTAAGAATGAAACCCGTTTTGGCACCGAGCGGGTCGGCCTGGTGCTGCCCACGAGCATGTGTTCGGCGCAGATCGCGCGCCTCGCCAGCGACCGCATGAATGAGCACGGGCTGGCCGCCTCGCTGGGGCTCGACCGGTTTGTGACGCTGACGCACACGGAAGGCTGCGGCTTTGGCGGCGAGTCCATGTATCAGCTGCTACAGCGCACCTACCGCGGCTACGCCACGCACCCGAATGTCGCGGCCGCGCTGCTGCTGGAGCACGGCTGCGAAAAAATTCCCAACGACGCCATGCGCCGCCAGTTCGAGCACGCCGGCCTGCCGCTCGACCGGTTCGGCTGGGCCAGCGTGCAGCTCGACGGCGGGATTGACCTCGCGCTGGCCAAGGTCGCGGCGTGGTTCGCGCAGACCGGCCTCAAGCCGGCGCCGCGCGTCACCGCCAATTTGGGCGCGCTCACCGTCGGCCTGCTCAGCGCCGCCCCGGTGGCGGCGGAGGGCGCGGCCGTGCTCGCCCGCGTGGCCCGCACCGTCCTCGCCGCCGGCGGTTCGGTGCTGCTGCCGGAGGGCGACCCGTTGCTGGCGGTGGCGGAGTTTCGCGCGACGCTCCTCGGCCCCACCCCCCCGCATGCGACCCTCGCCTACGGCCAGCCGTTCACCGTGCCAGGGCTGCACTTGGTGGCGACCGATTCGGACCACTGGGTGGAGAATCTCGCGGGCCTGGGCGGCTGCGGCGCGCACCTGTTCCTCGGCCTCGTCGGCGACACCCCCCAGCAGGGGCACCCGTTGCTGCCCGTGGTGCAGATTGCGTCCGGCGGAGCGTTACCCGCCGCGGCGGCGGCGGATGTGGACCTGGTGCTCACGGGCGATCCCGCGGCCGACGAAACCGCGGTGCTGGGCCTGCTGCTGGCGACTGCGCAAAATGAGTTTCTCCCGGCGGCCAACGCGGGCGGTTTTGTGGATTTTCAGCTTTCCCGCGGGCTGCTCGGCGTGTCCACTTGAGGTCTGTGCCCAACCCGCCCCCCCTCGTCCCCTCCTCCCCGTCCCCGTTTCCGGTGCGCGCCTGCGGCACCGCCGCGCTCAAGCTGCCGGTCCTGGGCGTGGGTTGTTTCTCCTTTGGTGGCGGCGCCTACTGGGGCGACCAAAGCCAGCGCGACGTGGACGAGGTGATCGCCCGCGCCCTCGACCTCGGGGTCAATTTCTTCGACACGGCCGAGAGCTACAACAGCGGCGCCAGCGAGCTCGCGCTCGGCGCGGCTTTGAAGGGCCGGCGCGACGCGGCGATCATCTGCACCAAGATCCAGCCCGACCATTGCTACCGCGCCGATGTGCGCCGCCATTGCGAGGCCAGCCTCGCGCGTCTCGGGACCGACCATGTGGACATCTACATGATCCACTGGCCGCTCAACGCCAACTCGCTGAAGCATTACACCGAGGACGCCGCGCGACTCGCCCAGCCGCCAGCCATCGGCGAGGCGCTGCTCGCGATGGATGAGCTGCGCCGCGAGGGCAAGATCCGCCATCTCGGGATAAGCAATTTCGGCGTCGCCCAACTGGCGGAGGCCCTCGCCGTGGGCGTGCCGCTCGCGTTGAATGAGCTGCCCTACAACCTCCTCGCCCGCGCCATCGAGCGCGAGCTGCTGCCGGCCTGCGCCCGGGCCGGACTGGGGGTGCTGGGCTATTTCTCGCTCGCGCAGGGTCTGCTCTCCGGGAAGTTCTCCGGATTCGACGAGCTGCCCCCGATCCGCGTCCGCACGCGCCATTTCCGCGGCGACCGGCCCGGCTCGCGACACGAGGGTCCCGGCTGCGAGGGTGAAACCCTGACGGCGCTCAATCAGTTGCGCACCGTGGCCGACCGGGCCGGGTTGCCCTTGGGCGACCTGGCGCTGGCGTGGGCGATCAGCAACCCTGCGGTCACCTGTACGCTGGTCGGCGCGCGCAACCGCGCCCAGCTCGAGGCCAACGTCCGCTCCGCGCAAACCCCGCTCTCACCCGCGATCCGGGCCGAGCTGAGCCGGATCACCGATCCTGTGCTGGAGATTCTCGGGGCCGGGACCGATTACTACCAGTCCGCCACCAACAGCCGGTCGTGGTGAGGCGGCCGGCGAAGTCCGCCGTCCCCGCGCTGCCGCCGAAGACCTTGGTTTCCTGAGTCATCCCCTGTTCCAACCCGGTTGCAACCGTCCCTCCCCACCAGACAAGGCGGGACAAATTCCGCCTACGCGGTGAACTTCATGCGCGGATTGTGCTCGAGGAAGGTGCGGATGGCGGCGGCGAAGATGGCGCCGAATTCGGCGCGCTTTTTCTCGCCCATGCCAAACATGCCCGGCATCGCCGCCTCGGTGGCGGGATACTCGCGCGCCATCTGGCGCAACGTCGCGTCACCGAAGATGACATAGGCGGGCACCCGGCGCTCGTCGGCGAGTTTTTTGCGGAGCTCGCGCAGCCGGGCAAAGAGGATCTCGTCGCACGCGATGTCGCCCTCCCGGCGGATGGTCTTGCGGGCCTTGGGCGACTCCATCGGCCGCGTGAGACTGACCGGCTGGCGGGTACGGAGCACCGCGAGGCCGGCGTCCGTGAGCTCGAGCACGGGAAACTCGCCCTGGCTCTGGGCGACGTGGCCGAGCCGCATCAGCTCGCGGCCCACGGCGGCCCACTGCGGGCGCGCCAGCTCCTTCCCGATGCCGTAGGTGGACAGCCTGGCGTGGCCCCAGCGGCGGATTTTTTCCGTATCGGCCCCGGTGAGCACCTCGGTGATGTGATTGACGCCGACGCCGAAGCGGCCCGCCTCGTGGATGCGATACACGCAGGAGAGGAATTTCTGCGCGACCACGGTGCCGTCGTAGGTGTCACGCGGCTCGAGGCAGTTGTCGCAGGCGCCACAGTGGTCCAGGGGGAACGTCTCGCCGAAGTAGGCCAGCAGCTCGCGACGGCGGCACGCGGCGTTTTCGGCGTAGTGGGTCATCTGGCGGAGCTGCGCCCGGGCGACGTTGCGCTCATGCTCGTCGGTCATCTCGTCGATGAAATGGGTCTGCTTGGCCGCGTCGCCCCCGCTGAAAAGCAGCAGACAGTCGGCCGGCAGCCCGTCGCGGCCCGCGCGGCCCGTCTCCGGGTAATAGCCCTCGAGGTTTTTCGGCAGGTCATGGTGGATGACCCAGCGGACGTTGGGCTTGTTGATCCCCATGCCAAAGGCGATGGTCGCGCAGATGATCCGCACCTCGTCGCGAAGAAACAGCTCCTGGTTTTCCGACCGCTCGGTCTGGGTGAGGCCGGCGTGGTAGGCCCGGGCCGGGAGCCCGCGCTTGGCGAGCGACTCGGCGACCCGCTCGGTCGTTGCCCGGGTGGCGCAATAGACGATGCCGCCCTCGTCGGGGCGCTTGTGGACGAAATCCGTGATCTGGCGCAGCGGCTCGTCCTTCGGCAGGACGCGGTAGGTGAGGTTGGGCCGGTTGAAGCTGGCGACAAACACCGCCGGCTCGTGCAGGCGCAGCTGGGTGATGATGTCGGCGCGGACGCGGTCGGTCGCGGTGGCCGTGAGCGCCATGACCGGCACCCCGGGGAGCAGGTCGCGCACCCGGGTGAGCTGGCGGTATTCGGGGCGGAAATCGTGGCCCCATTCCGAGACGCAGTGAGCCTCGTCGATGGCGAGGGCGCTGATGTTCCAGGCCTTCAGGTTCTCCTGCCACCCGTCGAGCAGCAGTCGCTCGGGCGCGACGTAGAGCAGCCGCCACTCCCCGCGGTGCAGACCGGCGAGGCGCGAGCGCGCCGCGGCCTCGCCGAGTGACGAGTTGAGGAAGGTGGCGGCGACGCCGGCGGCCTGGAGCTGGTCCACCTGGTCCTTCATCAGCGCGATCAGGGGCGACACGACGACGGTGAGTCCGGGCCGCACCAGGGCCGGAAGCTGGAAGCACAGCGACTTGCCCCCGCCGGTCGGGAGCAGCGCGAAGGTGTCCCGCCCGGCCAGCGACGCCGCGATGATCTCACGCTGTAGCGGCCGGAAGGCCGGGTAGCCAAAGGTGGTCTGAAGCAGCGGCAGCAGGTCGTCGTGGGTCACGCGGAGAATTTGTTGGCCCGGGGGCCAACCTTCAATGTTCAACGTCCAACGGGCGGGAACCAATTGCGCCCAGCGAATCGGAGGCCTGCTCCTCGCTCCCTCCCTCCTGCCCCCCCGATCCGCTTCCGCCACCGCGATTCCACGCTTCCGTCCCCCCGGGTTTCCGTGGTTGGCTGTCGCGCCATGCCGAAAATCCGCATCCTGACCGACCGGGTCGCCAATCAAATCGCCGCCGGCGAGGTGATCGAGCGGCCGGCCGCGGTGGTCAAGGAGCTGGTCGAAAACGCGCTCGACGCCGGCGCCACCCGCATCGAGGTGGAGTTCCGCCATGGTGGTCGCGCCCTGATGAGCGTCGAGGATAACGGCGCCGGCATGGCGCGCGACGACGCCCTGCTCGCCCTCGAACGCCATGCGACCAGCAAGATCGCCGTCGCCGAGGACCTCGACCGGCTCGCAAGCTTCGGCTTCCGCGGCGAGGCGCTGCCGTCCATCGCCAGCGTGGCGCGATTCACCCTGCAAACCCGCGCGGCCGGCGACGACGCCGGCACCGAGATCCTGGTGAACGGCGGCCGGTTCGTCCACGTCCGCGACTGCGGCCGGCCGCCCGGCACCCGCATCGAGGTGGCGGAGTTGTTCAACTCCGTCCCCGCGCGGCGGAAGTTTCTCAAAACCGATGCGACCGAGTCGGCCCATATTGTGGCCTGCGTGCGGCTCTACGCGCTCGCGTTCCCGCGGGTGGCGTTCACCCTGGTGGAGGACGGGCGCACCGTGCTGCGCTCGCCGGAGTGCGCCGACCTGGCCGCCCGGGTGGCGGAGATTTTCGGCCAGCAGCTCGCCGCCGAGCTGGTGCCCATCGAGGCGGCGGAGCCGGGGCTGCGGCTGCACGGCCTGATCGGTCGACCCGGTCTCGGGCGCGCCACGCGGCACGAGCTGGTGACCTTCGTCAACACCCGGCCAGTGGACAGCCGCACGCTCACCTACGCACTGATCGAGAGTTACCACGATTCGGTGCCGAAAGGCCGCTACCCACCGGCATTTGTGTTTCTGGACCTTGATCCGGCGGCGGTGGATGTGAACGTGCATCCCGCCAAGCGCGAGGTGCGTTTCCGCTGCGAGCCGGCCGTGCGCGGGTTTGTCGTCCGCGCCGTGCTGAATCGCCTGCGGGAATTGGGGGCGGGGCCCCTGGGCGGCGGCGTGCCGTCCGCCAGCCTGGCCGGTGGCCTCCTCCCGCGGCCGCCGGGGCCGCCCGGGCCGTTGCATGCGGGCCCCGTGCCCGCCCCCTCCCCTGCGATCCCGCCCCGCCCCGCCCCGTCAACGGCCGCCACCCCTTCCGCGCCTTCAGCCTTTGGTCAGGGGTCAGGGGTCATGGATCGTTCCAGCCGGGCGGCGGCGCCGCCCGACTGGCGTTTTCTCGGCGTCGCCCACGGCGATTATGCCCTGTTCGAGACGCCGGCGGGCTTGTTGCTGCTCGACCGGCGCGCGGCGCATGAACGGGTGTGGTATGAACGGCTGCAGGCGCAGTTCCACGGCGGCCCGGTGGCGGGCCAGCGGCTGTTGCTGCCGGTGCCGCTCGAGCTCGACCCGGTGGCCACCGCCCTGCTGCTCGACGGGCGCGAGTTTCTCCGGGCGCATGGGTTTGAGGTGGCCGAGTTTGGCCGCAACTTCTTCCGCATCGAGGCGGTGCCGGACTGGCTGGAACCGGCCGATGCGGAGCCGTTTGCCCGCGACCTGCTGGGGGCGCTGCGGGACGGCCGCCTCGCGGGGGCCGACGCGGTGGCGGCCGGTGAGCAGCTCGCCCGCCTCGCCGCCGCGCGCGCCATCCGGCTGCCCGCCGCCGGCGAGGCCGAGACCCGCTCGCTGGTCGCCGCGCTCTTTGCCTGCCGGGCACCGCTCACCAGCCCGGCGGGCCGGCCGACCCTGATCGAGCTCTCCCACGCCGAAATTTCCCGCCGCTTCTCCAAATAGCCCCCGGGCCGCGCCGCCGCCCCGCGAAGGCCGGTCTGGCTTTCATCATTCATCCTTTCTTCCGTCCCCGCCCCTCAAAATAAGCGTGCCACCCGACCGCCTCGGCCCGAACCTTGCTATCACCCTGCCATCTCCCATGTGTGCCGCTTCCAAAACCAAGCAATCCCCCGCCTCTTCCGCCCGACCGGATCGTGCCCGCTCCCCTGTTCCCCCCGCGTCTCTTCCCGCCCCCCCCGCCGCCGCTCCCGCCTTCCGTCGGCGTGCCTCTGACGACCCGGTGAACGCCTTCAAGCACGCGATTGAGCGCGAGCTCACCGCCCGGCTCGCGCGCGACACCGGCTCGGCCACGCCCCGTGACTGGTGGCTCGCCACCTCGTATGCCGTGCGCGAGCAGATTCACGAGCGGATGATCGCCACCCAGGCCGTCCACAACGCCGGCAACGTCCGCCGGGTCTATTATTTCTCGCTTGAATATCTCATGGGCAGAATGTTCGGCAATAACCTCCTGGCCACCGGCCTCTACGACACCGCCCGGGCCGCCCTCACCGCGCTGGGCCAGGACTTCGAGGTGATCCGCGAGTCCGAGGCCGACATGGGCCTGGGCAATGGCGGCCTTGGCCGGCTGGCCGCGTGCTTCCTCGACTCGCTCGCCACGATGGATTATCCCGCGCTCGGCTACGGCATCTATTACGAGTTCGGCCTGTTCAAGCAGTCGTTCGATCACGGCCAGCAGGTCGAGCGTCCCGACAACTGGCTCATCTTTGGCAGCCCGTGGGGCGTCATGCGCGCCGAATACACCCAGGTGGTCCGCCTTTATGGCCGGGTGGAGAACGTGTTCGACGACCGGGGCAACTACCGCCCGACCTGGGTCGACACCAAGACCATCATCGGGGTGCCCCACGACATCCCGACCGCCGGATACGGCACCAAGACCGTCAACCTCCTGCGCCTCTGGGCCTCGAAATCCTCGCAGGACTTCGACCTCGAGGCCTTCAACCGCGGCGGTTATGTCGAGGCCGTCCGCGAGAAGGCCGTCGGGGAGACCGTCTCCAAGGTCCTTTATCCGAACGACAAGACCGAAAACGGGAAGGAGCTGCGCCTGGTGCAGCAGTATTTCTTCGTCGCCTGCTCGCTCCGCGACATCATCCGCCGACACTTCCGCGTGACCGGAAACTCCTGGGCCAACTTTGCGGGCAAGGTTGCGGTGCAGCTCAACGACACCCACCCGACCATCGCGATCGTCGAGCTCATGCGCATCCTCATGGACGAGCACAATCAGGAGTGGGATCAGGCGTGGGCCACCGCCAACGCCACCTTCGGCTACACCAACCACACCCTCCTGCCCGAGGCGCTGGAAAAATGGGGCCTGCCGCTCTTCACCCGCCTGCTGCCGCGGCACACCCAGATCATTTTTGAGATCAACCGCCGTCTCATGGAGACCGTCGAGGCGAAATGGCCCGGCGACAACCACAAGAAAAACCTCTGCTCGATCATCGACGAAAACGGCGCCAAGTCCATCCGCATGGCCAATCTGGCCGTCGTGGGGGCGCACGCCGTCAACGGCGTCGCCGCGCTGCACACGGCGCTGTTGAAGAAGGATCTCTTCCCCGAGTTCGACGCGCTCTACCCGGGCAAATTCCAAAACAAGACCAACGGCATCACTCCGCGCCGCTGGCTGCTCAAGAGCAACCCGCGCCTCTCCGCGCTCATCACCGGGCGGCTGGGCGGCGCGGGCTGGGCGCGGGACCTCGGGTTGCTCCGCGGCCTCGAGCCACTCGCCGGCCGCACCGATTTTCAGCGCGAGTTCATGGCGGTGAAGCGCGCCAACAAGGTTGACCTCGCCGCCGTCATCGCGGCCGAGTGCGGGGTCACCGTCTCGCCCGACGCGCTCTTCGATGTGCAGATCAAGCGCCTCCACGAGTACAAGCGCCAGCACCTGAACCTGCTCCACATTCTCGCACTCTACCGCCGCCTGCTGCAGAACCCGGGGCTCGACGTCACGCCGCGGGTCTTTATTTTTGCCGCCAAGGCGGCGCCCGGCTACGACCTCGCCAAGAACATCATCTACGCGATCAACACCATCGGCGCGCGCATCAACTCCGACCCCCGCATCGGCGGGCGGCTGAAGGTCGTGTTTCTCCCCAACTACCGCGTCTCGCTGGCCGAGAAAATCATCCCCGCCGCCGACCTTTCGGAGCAGATCTCCACCGCCGGCAAGGAGGCCAGCGGCACCGGCAACATGAAGCTCATGCTCAACGGCGCGCTCACCATCGGCACGCTCGATGGCGCCAACGTCGAGATGCAGGAGGAGGTCGGACCGGAGAACATCTTCATCTTTGGCCTCACGGTTGAGGAGGTCGCGGCCCTGGATGTGCGCGGCTACAACCCGTGGGACTACTACGGCCGCGACGAGGAACTGCGCGCCGTGGTGGACTGGCTGGGCTCAAGCTATTTCACGCCCGGCGAGGCCGGTGCGTTTGGCGCCCTGCACCACAGCCTGCTCGGCGGGGGCGACCCCTACAAGCTGCTGGCCGACTTCCGCGCCTACTCCGACTGCCACCTGCGGGTGGAGGCCGCCTACCGCGACCCGGCGGGTTGGGCCCGGAGGGCGATCCTCAATACGGCCCGGAGCGGAAAGTTCTCCAGCGACCGGACCATCCGCGAATACGCCGAGCAGATCTGGAACGTTCCCGCCGTGCCCGTGCCCTGAGGCCCCGTCCGACCTCAACCCTTTTGCTCGGGCTCGTGCTTGGACATCACGACATAGTAATCCTTGTAGGACTTGTCGTAATACTGCGCGTAGTAGTAACCGGACACGGCGAGGTTGAGGCCGTTGAGAATCGCCCCGTAGATCGGCACATTGGACTCCAGCAGCTTTTGGGCGGCAAACTGCGCGGCTTTGCGGCGCACTTTGTTGAAAAAGATCGCAAACAGCGCCCCATCCACCAAGGGCAGGATCACCAACGCGTCGCTCACGGCCGCCAGGGGCGGGGTGTCAAAAAAGATCCGGTCATAGCGCTTGCGCAGGTCCGAGATCATCAGCTCGAATTTTTTGCTGTTCAACACCTGGGTGGGATTCTTGGCCCGTCCCCCGCTGGTGATGACGTCGAGGTTGGGATGCAACTGCTTGATGGTCACATCGTCGAGGGTCGCGGCCCCGGCGATCACATCAATCACCCCCTTGAGGTTCTCGACGCGGAATGACTTGTGGACATTGGGCTTGCGCAAATCGCAGTCCACCACCACCACGCGCTCCCCGTGGGCCGCAAACGTGAGCGCCAGATTCGTCGTCACGAAGGACTTGCCCTCGCCCGGGATGGTGCTGGTGATCAGGATGCACTGGCCGTTTTTACTCTCGTCCTTGAGACGCAACGCGGAGTGCAGCGTCAGGAACGCCTCGGATACCTGGCGGTCGGAATTGTTGGCCACGATCTGGGCCTTGTCGGGTTGCTCCATCTTTTTGATCTGCGGAATGATCCCGATCAGGGGCACGCCCACCACCGACTCGATGTCAAACGAGCTCTTCACCCGGTCGTCGATGTAAGCCACAAAGAAGGCAAACGCCATGCCCAGGCCGAGGCCACCGAAGATCCCCAGCCCCAGATTCACCACCATGTTGGGCGACACATAATTATCCTCGGAGGGTGGGGCGGCCGGGTCGAGGACCGTCACCACGTTGGGATTGACCCCGGCCTGGTAGTTGATCGAGTTCAGGCGCGCGACCATCTCCTTCAAGGTGTTCTCGTTGATGTCCAGCTGCCTCTGCAGCTCGCTGTAATCCACCAGCAGCCGGTCCAATTCCTGGGAACTGGCTTTGGCCTCCTGCAGGTGCGCGTTGGCATCGTCGTAATTGCGCTTCGCGTTGTCGTAGGTGGCGTCGACCGAGGCCGCCGCTTGCTCAACCGCCTTCCGCAGTTCATCCTCCGCCGTGGCCAGATTCTTGTTGTTCTCGATCATGGTTGGGTGCAGTGGTTTGTACCGTTGCTGCAACCCGGAAATCGCAATCTTTTTACTGGTGATGTCCTTGGCCAGACTGGCAATCTGACCCTGGCTCGAGATAAAGAAGAGTTCCTGCAGATCCTTGCCGGCCTTGCGATATTCCGCCAACTGTTGCTCACAGGCCAGAGCCTCGTCGAGTCGGGACTTCGCGGTGATCACAAGTTCGTTGCGGACTTTCAGCTCCTGGGTGATGATGTCCCGCCTGCTGTCCACTGACCCGTTCTTCAGGGTGTATTCGTGGAGCTGGCTCGCGAGATCCTTGACTTTCCTTTCCTGTTGCTCGACCGCGAGCTTCAATGACTGATCGGCTTCGCCGATTTGATTCACATGCTGGTTGGCGGTGT
Organism: uncultured Opitutaceae bacterium; assembly: GCA_903929355.1. Lineage (GTDB taxonomy): Bacteria > Verrucomicrobiota > Verrucomicrobiia > Opitutales > Opitutaceae > CAIYUN01. The sequence continues at coordinate 11,181 of CAIYUN010000001.1, read as the reverse complement.
AGTTGCCGTACTCCTCGGCGAACATGTTGGCCACCTTGGCTGCGACCTGTGGATTCGGATGCCGGTATTGGATCAAAAGCAACAAACTCAACCGCTGCGGTGTGACCTGTCGGTTGTCGAACAGGATCTGCTCCGGCCCGCTCGGGTCATTGGCCCCGCCCGTCTCATACGGCGCCATAAACGACCGCAAGTCATCACCCGTAAGACGCTGGGCCACCTTTTTAACGATGAGTGCGCTCTCGATCTCCTTGATCAGAGTGTTGAGCTCCTCCGCTGTGAGAATACCCTGATTATCTGGGTCAACCGGCTGGCCAGGAATGACCTGTTGCGCATGCCGGCTGACTTTCAGGCTGACCGTTGCCTGGTAGATTTTTGTCTGGCTGAGCGTGTAAACCAAAGCCGAAGAAAAGACGACCAAGAACACCACAATGATATACCAAACGCGCTCCCGCAAGATGAGAAGATAGTCTTGAAAGGTACGTTGCAGCGCCCCGTCGCGTTTTGAGCCGTAGCCGTAGCCACCGTAGCCGCCATAGCCATAACCCCCATAGCCATAACCCCCATAGCCGGGCGCCGAATTGCCACCGTAACCACCGTAGCCGTGATCGCCGGAGGAGGAGGATTTTTTGTTGGGATTTGAGCTCATCAGATTGGATCCTAACTATTTCACAAAGAAAATTTGGTCAACATATACGATGTCATTGATCATTAAAGGAAAGTCATTCTTCTTCTCGCCCTTGCCCTTGTTTTTGTCCCCGTTGATCAAGGCATTAAAGTCGATGACGAAAATCTCGGAGTCGCCATTTGGCTTGGGCCGGGTGACTTTGACATTGGAAAGTTTGGCCAACGGCGTCAGGCCTCCGGCCGCTGAAATGGCATCAACCAAAGTTAACCCCTGCTCCAGTGGAAAGGAAACCGGACCGGCGTGGGCGACCTCGCCGAGCACCGTCACCGTGCGTTTGGAATACTCCTTCACGATCAGGTTGACCTGCGGATTCACCAGATAGTCCTTGCCGTAGAGATTACGAATAATGTCCTCCGCCTGCCGCAAGGACATGTCCGTTAATTTGATCTCGCCAATCAGGTTCAGGTTGATGGTGCCGTCCCTGGAGATGCGCACGTCGGCCAACAAATCTGGCTCACCCATGACCTTCACCTCGATCAAATCGGAAGGCGCCAGCACGTAGTCAGCCGATGTGCCCGCCAGCGCCGATGTTTGGGAGGTGACCCGGCCCGCAGCATCACGACTGGCGGCGGGAGCGTCGGCGGCATGTAAAAGGCTCAAACCGGACAAAGCGAAGCACAGGCAAAAAAACATCTTCATGGGAAAAGTGTCGAGGGAGGATTGGAAATGAATCTCCTTAGTCCGACCGTAGCGACCGTTTGTTCCACGCATTCAGAAGGAAAGCCCGGCCCCCCGAGAGGAGAAACCGATCGGACAAATTCACCTGCGAACTGACGATCTCCCCATCCATTTGGGCCACCGCAGGTTTAAAACAATGTTCATTGCCACCGCCGACAGGAGCGAATCCATGATCAGCCGCACGAATCAGGGACAGACCCATGATTAAGAAGCAAATGCACAGCAGTTTCTTCATTGAGCGATAATTCTTAAAAAAAAACGGAGGGATTCCCGGGGAATCCCTCCGCACGGGCGCCATAAAGGCCGCCTTCAAAATCAATAAGTCAACGAAACCTTCAGGGTCAACGTGTTGTCCGAGAAGCTGTTGCCAGCCGCATTGGAACCGTTGTCCAAGTAATTGTACGCGGCGGTGATCGACCAAGTGCGGCTGAGATTATACCGCACCCCCACACTGCCGGTAAAATAGTTATCCTTGCGCGGACCGCTGTAGTTGATGATATTGTATCCGACGCTGCCGAAACCAATCAGTTGCTCGCTCAACTGGCTTTGCACCCCGGCCGACAAAGCCAAGGTTTGCTGCTCCTGGCCGGACGCGGCGGCGCCAAAGTCGTTGCTGAGGGTGAAATTGAAGGTGTTGACGGCGGATTCCTGCCAGGTGAGTTTGGAGTCCAAACCGATCGAGGTGGCATTGCCGCCCGCGAAAGCCGTGCTCGCACCCCGGTGCTCGTTCACGCCGACCGTGATGCTCCCGTTCAACTTGGGGTTAAATTCACCGCTCAAGCCCAGATTGTAGTAGTAGTCGGTGTAGGAAGGATTGCCGCCGGACAGGTCGGTCTTCCGGTAGCGAAGGCCAAGGGTCGCGTCCAACTTGGGCGACAAGACATAATAATAGGTGGCTGGCACCGTGTAAACCTGGCTGTTGGCCAACCCGGCGACCGCATACTTGGTCCGATCATAGCTCAGATCCAAACCGAACTTGGACTTCTCGTTGATCTTGTAAATATCGCCACCATCCACGGTGGTCGAGTCGCGCCGGAGCAGGCCGGGCAGGCCCGAAATGGGGGTGTTTTGGTTGAGTTGCTCGAAGCCCGCGTTGAAGTTCGCGCTGTTCTTGGGGTCGGTGTAGGTGCTGGTGAAGTTGAGCATCCCAAGATTGGTGTCCAAGTTGGTGTTGTCCGTGTAACGGGTGATGGCCTCGGTGTAAGTGAGCCTGGCCTGGAGCGGTGCGGCCTTCGCGTTGGTGATCGTCACCCCGGGATCGAGCTCATAAATGGTGTCCTTGATCTTGCCGGGGCCAGCCTGCTGCTGTTGGATGTTGTTGTCGTAACGCACGCTGGCGTCGGCGTTGAAGATCACGGTGGCGTTGTCACCAATGGAGAAGGCGGCGAAGGCCGTTCCGGCGAGGGTGGTTGCGACCAAGGAGCCAAGGGCTAGTTTTTTCATGGGACTGGTTGGGTTTGAACGTTAAGGTGATTTTGAGGGGAAAACTGGCGGAATCTTCACAAGGTGCCATCCCGCGTCCCGATCCGGCCGGAGGGACCGGACGGTTGAGCCGGGCCATTTGGGCGAGTGGAGATGGATGACATTGGAATCATGGTGGTGGACAGGCTATCAGGGCCAGCAGGATGCAAGTTGGTGAAGGACGCAAGCGTTAATTTCTGACGATTAGGTTACGGTTGGGCTTGGCCCGGGGCGGAAGGCGTGCAACGTGGCACCCCGTCCTTGCACCATGTCCTCCGGCCCCCCCATACCCAATGCCGACGACCTCAAGGTCCCGCCTTCAGCGGGGGACCACCCGGAGGGCTGGGCGCGGGTGTCCGGACTGTCCGTCCGGCGGTCTGACGACGGCTGGCGCATCCGGGTTTTCTGGGGCCGGCTGTTGCTGGCCGTGGCCCTGGTGGGCGGCCTGGGCTGGGTCACGCTCGCCGGCGCGGCGTATCTGTTCATCAAATACGAGCGGGGCTTTCCCGGGGTCCGGTTCGCCGACATGCTGCTGCTGCCGTGGCGGCGGGAGGCCTACGACACCGCGCGCGGGGATTTTTTCATCAAGAGCGCCAAGGAGGAGCTGGCCGCGGGCAAGCCCGCGCGGGCGATTTACGACCTGGAGGTCGGCGTCGTCAAATCGCCGGGCAACCTGGAGGGGCGGCTGCTGCTCGCCCAGTTTTTTGTCGCCACCCGCCGGCCGGACAAGGCGCAACGCCTGCTGCTGGACGGGCTGGCCCTGCACCACGACGACCAGTCCTATCTGAACTCACTCTTTTCCTTCCTCCTGCAGCAGCAGCAGGACCAGGTGGTCATGGTGGTCGCCCGCAGCCTGCTGCCGCAACCGCCGGTGCGGAACCTGCGTAACCAGCTCATCGCCCTCGCCGACGCCCAGGCCTGTTTTTACCGGGGCAACTACGACCAGGCGGAGGACCGGATCACGGAATACCAGCTGGCCGCGTTTCGGGACGGCCGGCTGCTCACCATCCGCCTGGAATGGGAGCGGGGCGGACATGCGGTGGCGCTGGCCCAGCTGCGCGAGATGGCCCGGCTGCTCCCCCTGGACCCCGAGGTCTACAGCCAGACCGTCACCTATCTGCGCGAGGAGGGCCGCGAGGCCGAGGCGCGCAGTGAGAGCCAGATCCGCCAGATTGCCAGTCCCGATAAAGCGTACCCGCGCATCGACCTGCTCTATGCCCACCAGAAGGACGGCGACCAGTCAGCGGTAAGCGAGGGCGTCGAGTCGATCTTCCGGGACTTTGCCCAGGACAGCCAGGCGATGGTCGCCCTGGCCGATTTCGCGGCCAACTCCGGCGATGCCGCGCTCGCCCGCCGCATCTACGAGCATTGCAAGGACGATCCCGGTGGCCATCTCGATTGGGAGGACCCCGCCCTCATGACGGTCGAGGCCGAGGTCGTCGCCAAGGACTACCAGGCCGCGCTCGATCTGGCGCATCTGCTGCTGGCCGCGAACCCCGACTGGGCCAAGCGGTTCTACGCCGTTTTCAACGGGCTCCAGGCCATCGCCTCGTACGGCCTCGGCGACGAGGCCGCCGGTCGGATTTTCCTCACCAATTTCGTCAACCAGCCCAATGTGCGCGCGGAGAATTTTGTCGCCGTGTCCAACCGCCTCCTGGCGATCGGGGCGCGCGGTCCCGCCCGCCTGATGCTGGCCCAGGCCGTTAAAACCGACCACCTCAACCAGGCGGCGCTCACGAGCCTGATCAAGCTGGATGTCGAGCTCGACAACGCCGAGGGCCTCGCCGCCGAGATTCCCCGCCTGCTGGGCATGCGCAAGCCCGACGCGACCGCGCTGCAGGCCGCCTACGACAAGCTCGGCAGCGATATTTTCCTCTTCAACCCCGACCGCACTTTTCTCCTCGACCAGGTGCGCACGGCCCTTGATGCCGCCAAGGCCCGCACCCCCACCCCCCTTTAAGCTCATGCCCGCCACGCTTGTCATGACCGTGATTGGCGCCGACCGCCCCGGCTTGGTGCAGCTGCTGGCCGACCGGGTCGCGGCCCATGGCGGCAACTGGCTCGAAAGCCGGCTCTGTCATCTGGAGGGCCAATTCGCGGGCCTCGTCCGCGTTGAGGTCCCGGTCGGGGCCGCCGGCGCGCTCCTCGCCGCCCTTGCGGCGCTCGAGGCCGACGGCCTCCGCGTGCTGGCCCACGCCGGGCCGGCGGCGGCCGCGCCGGCCGCCGACACGCTCGCGCGATTGGAGCTGGTCGGCCATGATCGCCCTGGCATCCTGCGCGAGGTTTCCGCCGTCCTGACCGCCCATGCGGTCAATGTCGAGGAGCTGGCCACCGAACGGGTCAGCTCTCCGATGGACGGTGCGATGCTCTTTCAGGCCCGCGCCACCGTGCGGCTGCCGCCCGGCCTCGCCTTCCCCGTCCTGCGCGGTGCGCTCGAGAAAATTGCCGCCGACCTGATGGTGGACGTGCAGCTCCACCCGCCCGCCGCCTGAGCCACCGCCCTCCCTGCGCCCCTCCCCATGCCGCCTGACGACGCTGCTCCGTCCACCCCGCCCGCCGACGGCGCCAGCGTGCCGGCCAAATTCCGGCTGGGCACCGCCAACTTTGAAAGCGTCAACGCCCCCGCCGACGGAGGCCCGCCGCCCGTTGACGTGCGCCAGATTCTCCGCGACAATGTCGCCCGGGCCGGGGCGGCCGGCCTCAACGAACTCGCGCCCGCGCCCGCGCGCCGCTCCCGGCGGAGCCGCGACTTCTGGCTGCTGCTCATTTCCACCAATCTGTTTTTCGGCGGCATCGCCATTTGGGTCGGTCCGTCCGTGCCCATCCCGTTTGTTTCCGCGCTCGCCGGCATGGCCTTCGTCAGCGCCGCACTCACCTGGGTGATGTGGGTGGTAATGGACGACTACTGACCGGCCGCAGGCGCGCCATCGGTTCCGGAGCCTCCCTGGGCCGGGGGCTGGGGGCGTCGGCCACGGGCGGGGGCTCAGGCCGCGCGGCTTTGCAACTCCGTGATCTGCCCCCCGAGCCGGTCAAGCAGCGCGGAAAACAGCGGCCCGTCAAAAACCTGCCGCCGGTCGTTCTGGGCGCGCAGGTTTTCCAGCCATTGCCGGGCCTCGTCGTGCTCCGCCCGCGTCCGGACGAGCAGCTGCCCGTCGGGAATGAGCCTGAGCGCGAGATGCAGCTCCAGCTCGCGGGGCGTGAAGGAAAACCCAAAATGGCGCAGCACGCGCTCCTTGAGCACGTGCTCCTCCCTCTGCAGGTGCTCCCGGTGGCGCGGCCCGTCACTGCCGGCGTGCAGCCGGTAGGCGGATAACTCCTCCGGCACGTTGAGATAGTGGAGCCGGTCGATGTTGGTCACCGTCTGCCAGTAATCGTTGGCAAACTGGAACTCATTCGCGAAGGCCAGCCCGCCCGCCAGGATTTTTTCCCGGCGCACCATCAGGGTCGGGGCATGCATCACCCACCAGAACAGGAGCTGCGACTTGATTTCCGCATGCGTGGCGGGCTTGAGGTGAATCGTGGCGCCCTCCATCGGGGCCGGGCCCTCCCGGTCATGCCAAAACGAGCGGTACGCGGCGCTGCAGACCCCGAGCGCCGGATTCTTCTCAAAGGCGCGGACCTGTCTCGCCAGACGGTGCGGGTAGCTGATGTCGTCCGAATGCTGCAGGGCGACAAACTCCGCGCGGGTGCGTCGCAGCCAGAGATCCACCCGCTGCGTCGGATGCACCCCCGGGAACACCGCCAGCCGCACCCGCTGGTCCAGCGCGGCATGGGCGCGGACGATTCCCGCCGTGGCGTCCGTCGAGCCACCATCCAGGACCACCAGTTCCAAGTCGGTCCAGGACTGGCGCAGGATGCTTTCGATGGCCTCGCCCAGGTAACGAGCCGAGTTAAACGTCGGCAAAAGCACCGCGATCCGGGCGGAGGGTTGTTTCAGAAAAAACATGGCGGAGGTGTGACCGCTCGGATGAGCCGGCCGGGGGGTCAAGCTTGAGTCCCGACAGGTGTGAGGGGGAGACCACCGGCTTGTCGAGGGTCTTTTGCCCAGTGGCCCCCTTTAACCCCTAGCCTTCCCGCCGCGCGGCCCGGTGCAGCTGCCAGGAGTTCCAGAGGTTGTGCCAGAGCACATAGCAGGTGGGCCCCAGCGCGACCAGGGGACTCGCATAATGGATCGCAAGCGCGATGGTGAAGGCGGTGTTTTTCTGCCCCAGCGCCTGGCTGCCCTCGCGGGCAAAGTGCCGCCCACCGACCAGGTGCCCCAGCGCGAAATTCGCCGCGCACACCAGCGCCGTCACCCCGGCGATTTCGGCGAGCACCGCTGGCGGCACCGGCTGGGTGCGCAGGTAGTGCGAGGCGTTCGCCATGGCCAGGAAGACCGCCAGCAACCACGCGCCAAATGACACGTTGCGCAGCCGCCGCGGCCACCCCGCCGCCCCCGCATGGAGAGTGCGCACGAGCCACGCCGCGCCCAACGGCGTGAAGACCACCAGCAGCACCGTGCCCGCCACCTGCCGGAACAGCGCCGGCGACGGCTGCCCCAGCACCAACGGCAGCAGGACGGGCAACCCCGCGACGATGGCGAGGTTGGTGAGCAGAAACGCCGCGACCACATACTCGACCTGCCCGCCCAGAAAACTCATGATCACCGGCGCCGCGGTCGCCGTCGGGCTGATGCCGGCAAAAAACGCGGCCCGCCCCACGTCGGCCCCGCCCACCAGCGTGCCCAGCCCCCACCCGGCGAAGCCCATCGCCACATTGACCGCCAGCAGCGCCCCGTGGCTCCGCCGCAGCGCCCCGCGCGCCCACCGCGTCTGGAGAAACACGATGAACAGCATCCCTGCGACGAGCCACGGGATCGCCCCCGTGTAGAGATGGGCCTGGGGGGCCAGTGCGCCAAGGAGCATGGCGAGCAGCAGCGCGGCCGTTCGGATAAAACCGGGTTTCACGGGTGGGAGAAAACCCCCGCTCCACCCGCGATGCAACCGGCATCGCGGGCCGCCGGAAAGGCGGGCAGATCCCTTCCCGCCTCACGCCCGCACCCCGCCCACCACCGTCAGCTCCTCCCGGTCATGGTACAGGTGCCGCACCCGCACCCCCGCCGCGTCCCGTTGCCAAGGCCCGTCCGCCGCGCGCAGCTCGTGCAGCAGCCCCACCGGATCCACCCGCCCAAATTTCAGGTTGATCACAAACTGCCGGCACCAGCCGCCGGCCAGCCAGGGGGTCACGAGATTGCGCACCACATGATGTGGCTCCTCCAGCAGGTCGCAGAACATCCAGTCAAAAACCTCGCCCGCCGCCGGCCGGAACTGAAATGCATCCGCCATCCGGTGCTCAATCTGCGGATGATCCAGCGCCCCGCCTTTCAGCGGCCCATGGTCCACCGCGATCACCCGCGCCCCCCGCTTCGCCGCGCTGTAGCTCCACCCCCCCGGCGCCGCGCCCAGGTCCGCGACGACTTCGCCGGCTCGCGGCTCGCGCCCCAGCAGCGCGTAGGCCTCCTCCATTTTCAAATAACTCCGGGACGGCGCCAGCGGGTCGTCCGCCATCCGCCGCTGGCCACCCAGCCAGGCTGAGCGCGCGATCCACGCCCGCCGGAAGTCGGTGAAAAAAACCACCAGCCCCCGCGTTCCGCCCACCACCCCGCGCGGCAGTTCGGGCCGCGCCAGCCGGGCGACGCGCGACAGTCGTTTGCGCAGCAGCTCCCCAAACGCCGCCTCGACCGCCGCCACCCGCCGGCCCAGCCCGACGATTTCATGCGGCCCGGCCCACACGCAGGGCCACTCCGCCCCCACCTGCTCTCCCCGCAGGCTGGTGAGAAAAAAATCGAGCACCTGCTGCGCCAGCGCGTTGACCGACTCCCCCGTGACTTCCACCGGCTCCAGCATCGCCAGGTGGGCAAAGGCGAGGTCAGGAACCGGGGGACGGCCCGCCGGGTCGTCGGGGTTTGCCGGTGGTTGGACGTTCGTGGCTGGACGTTCGAGGTTGGACGTTGAAAACCTCACCCAGCCCGGCCCGCGCTCGACCACGCGCCCGCCCGTGTCCACAAGCTCGCGCGCAAGAAAGTCCTCATAGCCGGTCTGGCAGGTCAGCAGCATCCCCCGTCATCGCGCAGAGCCCCGCCGGCCGCAATCCGCATTTCTGCGGATCCGCCAGGCGGCACCCCGGTCGCACCCGTTCTCGGCCAGGTGGCCACCTTCCTCTCCCCGCCGCCGCCGGGCGGGGATCCAATGTCCGGCCTAAATTGTAAACTAATGGTTGACATTGTCGGTCGCCCAATCTTGCCTTCCTGGCCCCGGGTCAGCGGACTCGGCTTGTGCCGGACCCGCAGGACTCCCAGCCTCGCCCCATGGATGCTCCGCCCTTGCCACCTCTCCCCCCCGAACCGCGCCCGGGTCGCTACTTGCATTACAAGGGCCAACCTTACCGCGTCCTCGGCCTCGCCCGCCACTCCGAGTCTTTGGATCCGCTCGTCGTCTATCAGGCCCTTTATGGCGAACACGGCCTGTGGGTCCGTCCCGCGGCGATGTTTGGCGAATCGGTCGTGGTCAACGGCCGGGCCGTGCCCCGCTTCGCCCATGTCGGTCCGGAGTGAGTCCCTGCCCCTGGCCCGATGAGCGAGGGGCCATAACCATTCAGCGCCATGACCCGCGTTCTCCTCGCCTTCGACAAGTTCAAGGGCTCCCTGACCGCCGCGCAGGCATGCGAGGCGGCCGCGACCGCGCTCCGCGGCCTGCATCCCTCCTGGGCGCTCGATCTCTGCCCCCTCACCGACGGAGGCGAGGGATTTGCGGAGATCCTCACGCGCGCCGGCGGCGGCACGTTGCACCAAGTGGAGGCGGCCGGACCCCGGGGTGATCCCGTCGTCGCCCGGTTCGGACTCGTGCGCTTCGGCGCGGTCCCCGCCGCCGCCCGGGATTTGCTCGGCCTGCCGGCGCTCGCCGACGACGCCGATGTCGCGATGGTAGAGCTGGCCCAGGCCAGCGGGCTCGCGCGGCTGCCGTCGGCGGGGCGCGACCCGTGGCAGACCTCCACGCAAGGCACCGGTCAGGTGATCCAAGCTGCGGTCGGCCTGGGTGCGCGGGCCATCGTGCTGGGCGTCGGCGGCAGCGCGACCCATGACCTCGGTCTGGGGGTGTTGGGCGCACTCGGGCTAAAGTTTTACTCCGACTTGGGCGAACCCCTCGTGCCGCCCGTGCCCGCACTCTGGGCGCGGCTCACCCGCATCGGCGGCCGGCTCCCGCCATCGCTCCCCCCGCTCCGACTCGCCTGCGACGTGGACCACCCGCTCCTCGGCCGCCGGGGTGCGGCGGCGGTCTTTGGCCCCCAGAAGGGTCTGCACGCCGACGATCTGCGCCGGCTCGAGCACGCCAGCGCCCGGATCGCGCTCATGCTGGGGGCATTCTCCGGCCAGTCGGACACACTCATGGACGTGCCTGGCGCCGGCGCGGCCGGCGGCACGGCCTTCGGATTGCTCTGTGCGGCGGGCGCGCGGCTGGTGCCCGGCAGCGCGCTGGTGGCCTCGTGGCTGGGCTTGGAGTCGCGGCTGGCCGCCGCCGACCTCGTGCTCACCGGCGAGGGCTGTTTCGACGCGAGCTCGCTCGCCGGCAAAGGCCCCGGCGCCCTCGCCGCCCGGGCCCGCGCGCTCGGCCGGCCCGCGCATATTTTTGCCGGCCGGTCCGAGGTCGCTTCAATTCCCGCCGGGACGACCTTGCACCTCATCACGCCCGCCGGTGCTCCGGAGGAAGCGGCGATGCGCAACGCGGGCGCCAATCTCACGCAGACAGTCCGTGCAGTGTTTTTGCCCGCAGACCGGCCGGGGAAATCGCCGGTTTGAGGCCCCGGCTGGAATCCGCCTGACCCCTATTCCGCCGGAGGCGGCTCTGGCCTCTGGCCCGCGCCCCCCCTCCTCAGCGCAGCTCAAACGCCTGGTTCCCCTTGACGCCCTTTTCACCCGGAAAAAACGGCTTGCCCGCCACGTCGATCCGCAGCTTTTCTCCGGCCGAAGCCATGATGTAGAGGGGCCCGCTCCGCGGCACCGCCCTACTCTCCCCCTGCTGCAGGGATGTCTGGGGCAGCAACACTTTGCCGTAGGTGCCGTCGGTGTTCTCCGCCCAGACCTGCACGGTCACCGCCGCCAACGCCACGATGACCGCTTGGTTGACCGGGACCGCCGGCGCCGCGGGGGTATCGGCGACCGGAAGGACATGGGGGCTCGCGGTGGCGTCTGCCACCGGTGCGGCACCCTTGCCCCGGCCGAAGAGGCTCCAGACCACCAAGGCCATGACCAGCCCCACGACCGCCACCAGACCGCCGAGTTGAAAAATCGCCGTGCGGTTGGCGGTGGGCTCCGCCATGGC